>JAZUAC010000030.1:0-53463 GCA_045637775.1 Acutalibacteraceae bacterium
CCAAGGCTTGTCAGGCTTATATTCGGTAGGCTCGGGGAGTACAACAGGCTCCATCATCTGACCCAAAGTACCGTCTGCAAGAATCATTGCAGGCACTCTGTACTTGTCGGATAAATCGAAGCACTTGGCGGTCATATCGGCCATTTCCTGAACCGATGCAGGAGCCATTACGATAAGGTGGAAGTCACCGTGACCAAGACCACGGGTAGCCTGGAAATAGTCAGACTGCGAAGGCTGAATACCACCAAGACCGGGGCCACCACGCTGAACGTTAACGATGAGTGCGGGCAAATCTGCACCTGCAAGGTAAGAGATACCCTCACCTTTAAGAGAAATACCGGGGCTGGAGGACGAGGTCATAACTCTGAAACCTGTTCCTGCAACACCGTAAACCATATTGATTGCGGCAATCTCACTCTCGGCCTGAAGGAAAACGCCACCGATTTTGGGCATACGTTTTGCCATATAAGCGGCAATTTCGGTCTGAGGAGTGATGGGATAACCGAAGTAATGCATACAGCCGGCACGGATAGCGGCTTCGGCAATAGCTTCGTTACCTTTCATAAGTACCTTTTCTGCCATTTTATTCACCTTACCTTTCAACAGTGATAACACAATCGGGGCACATGGTTGCACAGAATGCACAGCCGATGCACTTGGATTGGTCGGTTATCTCTGCAGGAGAATGTCCCTTTTTGTTGATTTTTCCTTTTGCAAGTTCGATGATGCCCTTGGGACATGCGTCGACACAAAGGCCGCAGCCCTTGCACAAATCGGAATCGAATGTGACTTTAGCCATATTTCTTACCCCTTTATGTCAAAATATTTGTTTTGTAATTTCATCGGCAAAACGTTTTCCAAAGCAGGCTTCAAAGCATCTGCAACCCGTGCTTCGGCCGTTGTAAACATCACGGGCAAGCCCGAAATTTTTGACAACTCCTCTGCCCTTTTTACCGTCAACAAAACATCCTCGGGTTCGGTTTCGTTACCAACGTTTGAGTTGTTGACGATGGTGGTGAACTTGATGCCTGCCGCCTTTTCAATCTCTCGCATAACATCCAAAGCCTCTGAAGGTGTGGTGGTAAGCGGTCGATAAAAGTTGGCGACAAAAACCATTTCGTAATCGTTTTCCTCTAAAATATACGGTCTGTAACGACCCAAAGCATAGGCTCCACGGTCGTCACCGCCGATGTCAAGGACAGCATATTTCGTTCTGTCCTGAACAGTTTTATACATTTCCTGCGGCAATGCAGGAAGGTCAACGTTTGAGTTGGCAAATTGTGGTGAAATAAGCTCAATCCCCGCTTTTTCCAACACATCGTAGCTGTCTTTTGTGCGGAAATAAGGATTAACAATATCCATATCGGCAATAACCACGTCTTTTCCCTGCTCTTTAAGATGCAGAGCATAGTTTACTGCGATATTGGTCTTTCCGCTGCCGTAATGACCGGCAAAAAGCGTTACTCTTTTCATAAATTACAGTTTGTTACGCTGAATCTTACCGCTGACGGTCTTGGGCAGCTCGTGACGGAAGACAACGATTCGAGGATATTTATAAGGTGCGGTACGGTTCTTAACGTAGGCCTGAATTTCCTTCTTGAGCTCTTCGGTTCCTTCGGTTCCCTTGGTAAGCACAATGCTTGCCTTAACAACCTGTCCTCTTACCTCATCGGGTGCGGCCGAAACGCCACATTCAAGAACATAAGGCAACTCCATAATAACGTTTTCAATTTCAAAGGGTCCAATACGGTAGCCCGAGGACTTGATAACGTCATCAACACGACCGACATACCAGAAATAGCCGTCCTCATCACGCCAAGCGGTATCACCGGTGTGATAGTAACCGTCGTGCCAGCACTCATCGGTCTTTTCCTTATCGTTAAAGTAACCGCAGAACAAACCACAAGGTACTTTTTCGGAAACGTTGATACAAATTTCACCAACATCACCGACTGCAACCTCTTTACCGTCGGCATCAAGAAGCTTAATGTCATAAAGCGGAACGGGTTTACCCATTGAACCAACCTTGGTACGGGTGGCGACAAGGTTTGCCAATGCGCAGGTTGTTTCGGTCTGACCGAAGCCTTCCATAATCTGCAAGCCGGTAGCCTGCTGGAATTGACGGAATACCTCGGGGTTCAAGGCCTCACCTGCGGTGGTCATATGTTCGATAGATGACAGGTCATACTTTGAAATGTCCTCTTTAACAAGCATACGAAGCATTGTGGGCGGTGCACAGAAGGTGGTAATATTGTATTCTTTGAACATCGGCAACAAATCTGCGGCATCAAAACGGTCAAAGTCGTAAACAAACAGTGCGGTTTCGCACAACCACTGACCGTAAATCTTACCCCAAGCGGCCTTTGCCCAACCTGTATCGGAAATGGTGAAGTGGATTCCCTCGGGATTTACGCAATGCCAATATTTAGCAGTGATAAAGTGACCCAAAGGATATTTATAGTTATGTACGGCAATTTTGGGATTACCTGTGGTACCCGAGGTAAAGTACATAAGCATTGTATCATTACCCTTGGGCGAATCCTCAGTACGCTCGAACTTGCCGGTATAAAGCGAATATTCTTCGTCAAAGCTTCTCCAACCGTCAGCCTTGCCGCCAACCATAATCTTGTGCTGCAAGCAGTCACAATGCTGGGCGGCCAAATCAACCTCTTTTGAAACCTCACCATCGGCAGTACAAATGATTGCCTTAACACCTGCAGCATTGATACGGTAGGTTATATCGTGTTCTTTAAGCTGATTGGTTGCAGGAATGGCGATAGCGCCAAGCTTATGCAAAGCAAGCATACTGAACCAGAACTGATAATGACGCTTTAAGATAAGCATTACCTTATCGCCCTTACCAATGCCAAGTGACTTGAAGTAGTTAGCAGTTTGCGAAGAATAACGCTTCATTTCGCTGAAGGTGAAACGACGCTCGTTACGCTCACGGTCAAGGTGAATCATAGCCAACTTTTCAGGCTTTTCGGTACCAAGACGGTCGATAACATCAAAAGCGAAGTTAAAGCTATCCTCGTTTTGGAAATCAATTTTTGTAATGGTTCCGTTTTCGTTTTCGGTGGGAATAACAAAATCTTCCCAAACGCGGTCTTCTTCAGCCATTTCAACGGCTACTGCAGGACGCTTGGAAGCCAAAGTAAACTCCTTAACACCACCGTGAACCATATGGTCAATGGGTTCACCCTGCGGGTTAAGAACGATAGCATAGAAGCAACACTCGTCACCTTCAACGGCAATCATACCGTGAGGAACCGATGAATCGTAATAAATACTGTCACCTGCGTGAAGAATCTCAACGTGGTCACCGATTTGAACCTTCAACGCACCTTTTATGATAATGTCGCACTCCTGACCGTCGTGAGCAGTAAGCTCAATATCGGCATTTTGTGCAGCCTCATTATACTCGGTAACAACATACAAAGGCTCGGCAATACGGTTTTTGAAGGAGGCGGCCAGGTTGTAGTAACGAAGTCCGTGAGCCTCCTCAATTCGCTGACCCTCTCCCCTTCTGGTTACGGTGTAACCTGCAAGACGGGGGCTGGAACCCTCAATAATATCGGTAACGTCGACCTTTAAAGCCAACGCACAACGGTAAAGGAACGCAAAGTTCAAATCACGCTGACCTGCTTCGCAAGCGAGGTACTCATCCTCACTGATGCCGGTTTTTTGTGCCATTTCTTCGACAGACAGACCAACGATTTCACGAAGGTCGGCTATACGTTTGGCCATCTCCATAATCTTAAATTCGAGACCGGTTGATTTCATAAAAACCTCCAAAAAAAGTTGTCGTTTGAGGCAAATGGAAGCTTGATAATAAAAGCCCGCCTCAAAGTATGAATCCTTTGAGACGAGCTATAAAAAACTTTATATCCCGCGGTACCACTCAAATTGCACAAAGGTTTTACTTTGTACCCCTCAGACTCTAAAAAGCCCTATGCATTTACGCAGCAGTTACGGAAAGGTTCTACTCACAAAAAAATGCTTTCTTCCTTTCAGCTCGGAAGTTACAAATGCTAAACAGTGCTGTCAGCTTACACCAGCCGCTGACTCTCTGAGAACACTTTAGGTTCAACATCCTCTTCGTCAAAGCCTTTAATGTATGGATTATACCAAATTACACCCCATTTGTCAAGACTACTTTTTGATTTTAAAAAAAATATCAAAACAAGTCGAAAACGTGTGTAAAATATTATTTAACGTGTTCACAAAGGAACTCGGCCACCCTAGCAGAAAGGGTCACATAGCCATCCGCTGACGGATGTGTGCCGTCAGCACTAATCTCAACTTCCCACGAATCAACCGTATTACGGTTTATGAAGGTCACCTTAGTCGGATGCCTTTCAACAATCTCCTTGCCTGCCGTATCAATACTGATATAACGTTCCTGATTAACCGCACTCAGCGCCTGCATAATGAATATCTGAGGTTTATTTCCATAGACCTTCAATATCTCATCAACAAAATCGCTGTAATGCTGCACAAAGCCTTCACGGTCTGAGGAAGCCTTCAGTCCATCGTTTGTTCCAAGGAAAATAAACACAACATCGGGAGTTTTGCCGGTTTTAAAATTAAAATTGAGCGATTCGTCATTCAAATAATTATAATACCGCTGTTTATCTTCATCCGACATAGTATCCTGAGGCAATCCGAGCTTAAAGAAAGCATCCTCCATGCCGACCGACTCACCTATGATACCCAGCATATTCGGATTGGAAGTTCCCCAATATCCGCGGCCCGTTTGTAACGAAATACCCGACTTTGCAGCGACTGAGTAATCCCAACCGAGAATATCGGCCGAGGTGTGAGCGTGGCTGAGCCTATCCTCTGAAATAGAGTCGCCGATAAACTGAACGTAATGCAGCTTATCCGCGGTGCGTGTCAAGGTCTGTTCCTTTGGAACCGATGCACCCGCAAAATAAATATGGTCCTGAATAGAATAACTGCTCGGAGCACCGTTCTTTATCTTGACTGTATGCTTACCGTCGGATACGGCTTCGATTTTTTTGATTCCGCTAACATTATAATACGGAACAAACTCACCGCCGTCAACACTTACGTTTATGTTGGAAGACTTTGAAAACTCAAGATAAACAGCCTTACCCGTAAAATCCACCTCAACATAGGCAATATTCCAATAAGAAACAAAGGTGTGAGGATCATTCTCGTCAGCCTGCCAATGGCCGCAATATTTATAAAGCGAAATATTATCGGCATAATGCTTAACAAGTGTTTTGTTTTCAAACACATATTGAATCGGCTTTGGCTCAACGTAGTTTTCAGGGAGTGCTGTTTCGGTAATAACAGTATCGAGATCAATAGTCACGTTATCGTTTGATGAGGCATCTACAGAAGACGTGCTCTCAGATGACAAACCGTTAGAAGATACCGATGTGTCGGTTGTGGTGATACCTGTGCCGGTATCACCGCAACCAACCAAAAGATTAAATACGAGAATTAATACTAAAAGAAAAGATAACCGTCTCGTAACACTCACCTCATAAAGCAACACAAATTCAGAATATCACAGCTTATTACGCTGGATCTTACCACTGATGGTCTTGGGCAGTTCGTCACGGAAGACAACCACTCTCGGGTACTTATAAGGTGCGGTATGCTCTTTAACATACTGCTGAATCTCTTTTTTGAGTTCTTCCGAAGGTTCGGTTCCCTTGGTAAGCACGATGCTTGCCTTAACAACCTGACCTCTTACCTCATCGGGAGCAGCCGAAACGCCACACTCAAGAACATAGGGCAATTCCATAATGACACTTTCGATCTCGAAAGGTCCGATACGGTAGCCCGAAGACTTGATAACGTCATCAATACGGCTGACATACCAGAAATAGCCGTCCTCATCACGCCAAGCAGTGTCACCCGTGTGGTAAAGTCCGTCATAAACAGCCTCGGCGGTCTTTTCATCGTCACGGTAATACTCCTTGAACAATCCGCAAGGATCACCCTTATCAAGGCGGACAACGATCTCACCCGTTTCACCCGTGGGAACCGAGTTTCCGTCGGGGTCAACAATATCGATGTCATACTGCGGAGAAGCCTTACCCATTGAACCGAGCTTGGGAGTTGTACCCACAAGGTTTGCAATGGTAAGAGTGGTTTCGGTCTGACCGAAGCCCTCCATTATTGTCAGGCCGGTTGCCTTTTCAAACTGGCGGGAAACCTCGGGGTTCAAAGCCTCGCCTGCGGTGGTCATATGGTGAATGGAAGACAAATCGTACTTGGAAAGATCTTCCTTGATAAGCATACGGAGCATTGTGGGCGGTGCACAGAAGGTAGTAATGCTATATTTAGCAAACATCGGCAAAATATCGGCGGCGTTGAAACGATCGAAGTCGTAAACAAATACAGCACCCTCGCACAGCCACTGACCGTAGAGCTTGCCCCAAAGTGATTTACCCCAACCCGTGTCGGAAATGGTAAGATGCAAGCCTTCACGCTCACAGCAATGCCAATACTTTGCGGTAACAAAGTGACCCAAAGCATAGGTATGACGGTGGCAAGCCATTTTAGGATTGCCGGTAGTACCCGATGTAAAGAACATCAAAGCGGCATCATCACCGCAAGAAGCATCATCAGGACGAGGGAACTTGCCCGAGAAACGAGTATATTCGGCATCAAAATCATGCCAACCGTCGGCCGAACCGCCGACCAAAATCTTGGTGGTAAGTGTAGGACTCTTTTTCTGAGCCTCGTCAACAATCTTGTAAACCTCATCATCAGAGGTGCAAACAATAGCCGAAACACCCGCAGCATTGAAGCGGTATTCGAAGTCATGGTCTTTAAGCTGGTGTGTTGCAGGAATTGCAATAGCACCAAGCTTGTGGAGTGCTACCATTGAGAACCAGAACTGATAATGACGCTTTAATACAAGCATTACTCGGTCGCCTTTTTTGATGCCAAGCGATGCAAAATAGTTAGCAACCTGCGAGGAGGCACGTTTAATATCAGCGAAAGTAAAACGACGCTCAACCATATTTTTGTCAACATGGATCATAGCAAGCTTGTCGGGATACTTTTCGGCAATACCGTCAACAATATCAAAGCCAAAGTTAAACTCCTCACGGTTGGGGAATTCAATATTGAGAAGGCAACCATTTTCATCCTCGACAGGCTTAACAAACTTTTCGCAAACCAGTTTCTGTGTAGAGCGTGCTTTTGCAATACTCTTGGTAACAACCTCTTCCTTGGTTTCCTCGCCGGGAAGAACAACCGCACAGAAAAGGCAGGACTTACCGCCAACCGCAATCATTCCGTGAGGTGTTGAGGAGTTGTAGTAAATACTGTCACCCTCGTTCAAAATCTCGGTATGTTCACCGACCTGAACCTTCAACGAGCCTTCCAGAACAAGGTCAAACTCCTGACCCGAATGGGTAGCAAGGTCGATAGGACGGTTTTGCAAATCAGCAGAATATTCATAACGAACCATATAGGGCTCGGAAATCTTATCCTTGAACTTAGGAGCAAGGTTGCGGATGGTTATTCCATCCTCATCAACGGTGGTCTGACCCTGACCCTTACGTGTTACGGTATAAGAAGACAGTCTTGCGGTCTTACCCTCAAGAAGCTGTGTCATCTGAATATCGAAAACCTGAGCACACTTATAGATGAACGAGAACGGCATATCGTCTGCGCCCAACTCATACGTCTTATAAATTTCAACCGTTACCTCGGTCTTCTCAGCCATTTCTTCTTGGGTCCAGCCCATAATTTCACGCATTTCCTTAATTCGGGATGCGACCTCGCTCAACTGCACCATTGTATTTTCTGTACTCATTTCGGTTTCTCCTTTCAAGTGATTTAACAAAAAAAACAAAACCCGTCTCAAAGATTTACTTTGAGACGAGTCCGAAAACAAATTCAATACCCGCGGTACCACTCAAATTGCGTTCGTCAAAACGCCACTTCGGACTCCAACAAGTCCTATGCACTAACGTAGCAGTCACGGAAGAGCCTACTTGGATTACCTTTCGGTCTTCAGCTCGGAAGTGATGGGAAGAATTCTACCGCTTATCGGGATCACACCGTCCCCGACTCTCTTTGAAGTTTTAAGAAAACTCCGTCTTCGTCATAGCCTTTTTATTCGGTTTTAGGACATTATACGCCCGACCATTCGGTTTGTCAATAGTTTTTTCGCAATTTCAAAAAAAATTCATCAGTTTAAAGCGATAGTCCAAACAGCTTTGAGGCAGTTTTGTAAAGTATCTGTTCCCTTTCCTCTTGTGTCAACCCTAATCTATTGAATCTTTCAAGCTCATCTTTAGGACTCCACATAGGATAATCGGTAGCAAACATTGTACGTTCGGCACCGTAGGCACGAATGACCTCGGTCGCCTTTTCAGGACTGATAGCATAAAGCGAAGATGAGCAGTCAACATAGAAATTCTTATAACCACCCAAATCCTCTACTGCTTTATCCCATATCGACCAACCACCTAAATGAGCGCCGATAACAGTAAGTTCGGTATAGGTATCCAGAATGGGCTTCACGCGGTTTGGATTGGAAAAATCATAACGGTTATCACCCGTATGAAGCAACACAGGCAAACCGAATTTTTCACACAGCTCATATATTTTAAGACAACGGTAATCGTCAATTTTAAAGCCTTGAATATCGGGATGAAGCTTTACACCCTTTAGTCCCAATGACAAAAGATGCTCTACATCAGCCTTCATATCAGGACTGTCGGGATGCAATGTTCCAAGACCGGTCATAAACCCGTTGGATTTTTCGACCTCGGACGCTATAAAGTTATTGATAGACTCGACCTGAGCCACCTTGGTTGCAACCGAGAACACGATGCAGTGTGTAACGCCTGCCTCGCGTTCCGATTTAACCATATCAGCCACAGTACCGCCGTTGCACATGGGAATATCGTAAAACTCACCAATGCTTTTGACGGCACGTTCGGCTATTTTATCAGGATAAATGTGACAGTGACTGTCAACAATAGGACACATATTTATCTCCTTATTTGTCAAGACCTAACATTTCGACCGACTGCTCGCGCATTTTATACTTAAGTATTTTACCCGCGGCATTCATAGGAAATTCCTTGGTAAATATGAAATATCTTGGAACCTTGTGGCGTGCCATAAAGCTGTTACCGTACTCACGCATCTCATCCTCGGATGATTCTTCACCCTTATTGAGAATAATCCAAGCGCATGCCTCTTCGCCGTAACGCTTATCGGGCACACCGACAACCTGAACATCCTTAACCTTGTCGTGTCCGAGGTAGAACTCCTCGATCTCTCTCGGGTAGAGGTTTTCACCGCCGCGGATGATCATATCCTTCAAACGGCCTGTGATTTTATAATATCCATCGGGAGTCCTGCAGGCAATATCACCCGAATGGAGCCACCCATCCTTATCGATGGTAGAAGCGGTAGCACGGGGCATCTTGTAATAGCCCTTCATTATGTTGTATCCGCGGGCCACAAATTCACCGTTCTCACCATCCGGCAGTTCAGCACCTGTTTCGGGGTCGATGATCTTGCACTCAACACCGGGGAAAGCAGAACCAACCGTTTCAACACGGTGGTCAATATCTTCATTAACCTCGCCCATAGTACATCCGGGCGACGCCTCGGTCTGACCGTAAACGCTGATGATTTCCTTCATATTCATTTCATCTGCGGCACGGCGCATCAAATCGGCAGGACAGTTTGCACCCGCCATGATACCTGTTCTGATATGTGAGAAATCGGTTTTTGCAAAATCTGCATGGGCAAACATCGCAATAAACATGGTAGGAACACCGTTAAAGCAGGTTATCTTCTCGTTATGCACGCAGGCCAAAGACGACTTGGGTGAAAAATAAGGCATAGGACAAAGTGTACCGCCGTGTGTCATTGTCGAGGTCATGGAAAGCACCATTCCGAAGCAATGGAACATGGGCACCTGAATCATCATACGTTCGGCAGTGGAAAGATCCATTCTGTCGCCAATTATCTTACCGTTGTTAACGATATTACGGTGTGTCAGCATAACACCCTTGGGGAATCCGGTTGTACCCGAAGTATATTGCATATTGCAAACGTCATCGGGCTTTACTTCGGCGGCACGGCGATTAACCTCTTCTTGGGGAACAAGTTCGGAACGCTCCATAAACTCTTCCCACTCAAGACATCCGTCCATCTTAAAGCCGACGGAAACAACATTTTTAAGGAACGGCAGCTTTTTAGCATGTAAAGGCTGACCCGGGGTCAAAGTCTTAAGCTCGGGACACAGTTCCTCAACAATTTCCTTATAGTTAGAATCCTTGCAGGAATCAATCATTACAAGGGTATGTGTATCTGACTGACGAAGCAGATATTCTGCCTCATGCAGCTTGTACGCGGTATTGACCGTAACCAAAACAGCACCTATCTTAACGGTTGCCCAAAAGGTCAGGAACCACTGAGGCACATTGGTTGCCCAGATAGCAACATGATAACCCGGCTTTACACCCAAAGAAATCAAAGCAGCTGCAACGCGGTCAACATCATGTCTGAATTCCTTATAGGTTCTTGTATAGTCAAGCGTTGTGTACTTGAAAGCATATTGGTCAGGGAAATAATCAACCATAGTATCCAAAACATCGGAAAAGGTCTTATCTACCGTGATAAACTTCTCCCAAGGGAAAACACCGGTACCTGCACGGTTGTAATAAAGCTTTTTGCCGTTGTCGTTTTCCTTGGCGGCCGATTTTACAAAGTTTACAAAATGGGTAAAAACAATATCGGTATCGCTTATCTCATCATTCATTAAAACCGAGATATAGCCCTCATAATTCAACGAACGAAGTGCAAAAACAAATTCATCAACAGGAAGTTCACCTTCACCGATAAGAACAGCCTTGTCATCCTTCATGTCGCCCATTCTTACGTTATTAATATAGGCTCCCAGAATCTGAATGGTCTTCTCGGCATCCTCTTGACCGTTAAAATAGGTTTCACGGATATTCCACGAAGCACCGACCAAGCCGATTGAGAACATATTGATAATATCAATAACATTCTGTGTCTTGGCGAATTTGCCGACCGTATCAAAAAGCAAAGTTACGCCGTATTTTTCGGTATCAACCATAACAGGGTCCAAAACCGACTTGATTTCATCGTTAGATGCCGAATCGTCAAGTGTTATAATAACATTCTGAACCGAAGCATAAGAAGCCTCTTTAATGTAGTGCTTTACCCCATCTGTGTCATCGGCATTTTTACCAACAGGATTAGGATAGACCAATGCCGGCACCGACAAACGACGGTTTATCAGCTTTCTCTTGGCACCTGCCGCACCGACCGAATTGAAAAGACCGTTGACATCGGTAGCAACATCGGACTTTAAATCGTATATTTCAAAACCCTGAAAGCCGTAGTCCAACGCCTCGTTACACACCTCAGCAAAACCGTGAGCCTTTATATCTTTAGTTGAAAAAGAAAGTTTCATAAAATCACCTTTTCACAAGAAAGTTTTTTATTATTTTGCGTTATATACAATCTTGTTAAGTGCGTTAATATAAGCGCGAATGCTTGCACCGATAATATCGGTCGAAACACCGACACCGGAATAAAGCTTATCTCCGTCACGAAGTTTGACCAAAGCCGAGCCCATTGCCTCATGACCTTCGGTGACCGACTGAATCTGGAAATCATCCAACTCATAGTGATGACCTATAACCTGCTCGATAGCAAGGAAAGCGGCATTGATAGGACCGTCACCAACACTGATACCCGAAAGTTTTTCACCGTCACGGCTCAAAACGATATTTGCGGTTGCATTGATAACATTACCGCTATTGATAACATAACTTTCAACATGATAGGTTGAAGGAACCTGCATTGCAACACTTGCCACAATAGCGTCAATTTCCTTATGACCGATACGTTGCTTCTTAGCGGCAACACGCTTAAACTCCTCATAAACCTTACCGCTATCTTCATGCGAAAGCTCATAGCCAAGCTCGCGCACAGCCTCGCAAACGTCGGCAATAGCACTGTCAGCAGTAAGACGAATATTGGTATTAGCATTATCCGCAGTAACCGTAACATTACCGAGCTTACCGTTCATAACAGATTTAACCGAATCGACCTCTCGGTGGATATTGGCAGCATTAAGACCGCATTCAACACCCATATCCAAACCCCTCAAACGCATAATGTCCGAAAGTTTCTCGGGTGAAAGCCAGCCGGTCGACACGGCGGTCTCAACACCGTCGGCACCGTGCTTAATAGCCGATACTGCACAAGCGGCAGCCATACTGATAGCATCAGAAGGCATAACATACACATTTATATCGCAAACCGACTTCACATCGGCAACCATTTCCCCAAACTCCTCAGGCATCATGATGCCTGCATCGTCGCAAAGAGTAACAGAAACTGCACCCGAAGCAGAAGCAACAGTACAAATACCCTTCAAAAACTCACGGTCGGCACGGGTTGCATCAAGGCAAACCAGCTCAACCTTTTCGCACTTCTCTTTAGCAAGCTTGATAAGAGCCTCAACCTTTTCCTGCATTGCAGGAGCCTTTACATGATAAATATATTCCATTTGAACGGTGGAAACAGGAACGGCAATACGAAGACAAGGATCTTCGGCACAACTGACGCAGTTCCATGCTTCTTCTATGCTTTCAGATGTCATTCCTGCAGAAATCTTAACGGTACAGCCCTTGTAAATACCTGCGATGGTGCGGTTTACGACCGTATCCTCCTTAACGTTTTTGACAGGAGCCAATTCAATGGCATCAGCGCCGATTGCATCAAGTGTTTTTGCAATATTTGTCTTATCGCGGAAGGAAAGCTGACAATCTTTATCAGCTACTGCGTTTTTAAGTGAAAAATCAGTGATGTAAATTCTTTTCATAAAATGTTTACTCCTTCATTTCTGCAACAAATCGTAAATACAAAAAAACCGCAGAGAATTTTTATCTCTGCGGGATGATTAACAGAACATTAACCACGGTACCACCCGTATTGCCGTGTTGGACACGACCACTCAATAGACTCTAACAAGTCCAAGGCCAATAACGGTGCCAACCGTGACATCTTACTGAAAATTCAGACATCAAGCTCGGATATGAGACCATCAAAACGTTTCTTTACTGTCTCGCACCGACCGACAGTTCTCTGAAAAGAAATCCGTTAAGACTTAATATCTTCAACGCTTTTCAGTGATTATAACATTGTACATTTACTTTGTCAAGATATTTTTGTTATTTGTCAAATTTTCTGATTATATGTATTCTATTATGTAGACAAAACGCTCAAAATATGTTATCTTAATCATTGTGCTTAACAAAAATGATTTTTTTAGAAAAATATAAAACCTATTGACACTTCAATTCCCCTTTGTTCATGTAAGGAAAATAACACCTATAAAAAATCAAAAAAGGATGGTAAACGAAAATGAAAAAAATCATTTCCTTAACAACAGCATTACTTCTTGTCATGGGTCTCACTGCTTGCGGCGATACCAATAACTCCGGTAACAATTCCAAAAAGCCCTCTGTTTCTGCTAACAGTTCTGTTATTGTATCTTCCGATACTCAAACATCGGAAAACACAGACACGGACGTTGATTTGGATTTTAACTCCAACTCAAAAATAGAATTACCCGATGTCGAGTTGGAAGATGATTATACCGTTTCAAGTGAATCCTCTTCAACCACAGCCCCCAATAAAGATACTTCTTCGTCGAGCGTCACTTCGGTAGGCACTTCTTCCAAGGATACCACATCCAAAAACAACACCTCACTCAATAACACATCATCCAAAGATACAGTATCTGAAAATAACATTTCATCTAAAAACGAATCCACATCGAATGAATCCCATTCCAACAACACTTCGTCTAACGCCTCTCCCAGCATTGTTACCGAGTTCATCAACACAAATAATCCCAATTATACTCATGGTAAACTCACCATTCATCCCCGCCACGTTTATTGGAAGGACGGACAGCTTGTTGCACAGTGCTTTATCGTTAACGGTTTAAACGAAAGCTTGAGCAAGGTTGTGGTTAAGCGCCTTACATTTACCAACGGCAATAATCAGGTTTTGGCCGATGCCGCATTTACAAATTCGCCAATCAATTTTATTTCAGCTATAGGCAGAACTCTTAACCACGGAGAAAACGTTGTTTGGGAATTTACTTTTAGTGCTGATACAGTTAAAAATTACGGTGCTGACCTTTCTCGCATCATCATAGATTCTTCGACAAACAATTATAAGTAAATATAAAAACCGATGGGCCTCAAAAATGGGGCTCATCGGATAAACATTTCTAAAGAGGTATAGTATGGAACGAGAGCAATTAGTGAGTTTGGTAACTCGAGCTCAAAACGGTGACGGAAGCGCATTGAACGAGTTGTTCAACGCGTTTTACGACAATGTCTATTACTTTGCATTGAAAACGGTCAAGGATTCCGATCTTGCCGCCGATATAACGCAGGAGGCTTTTGTTGAAATATTGAGTACCATCAATAATCTCAAAGAGCCTGCCGCTTTTGTGACCTGGATGAAGCAGATTACATACCACCAATGCACACGTTATTTCAAAAAGAAAAAGGACGTTTTGGTGGATGAGACCGAAGACGGTGACACAATTTTTGACACTGTGAAGGAAGAAAACTCCGACTTTATTCCAGACGAAGCGCTTGATAAGGATGATTTTAAGAAAACCATACTCGCTATTTTGGATGAGCTTTCGGAAGAACAGCGAAGTGCCACCGTCATGTACTATTTCGATGAGCTCTCGGTCAAGCAGATTGCCGAGATTCAAGGTGTTTCGGAAGGTACCATCAAGAGCCGTCTGAACTATGCCAGAAAGGCTATAAAAGCATCGGTTGAGGAATATGAAAAGAAAAACGGCATCAAGTTGCACGCATTTCCCTTCTTCCCTCTTCTTCATTGGATTTTGCAAAGTTCTATGGAAGCTATGCCTTTGGCAACTGCAGAAACTGTTGCAGGCGGTATTTCGGCAGCAACAGGCGCTGCCATTTCGGCTTCGGTATCAGGAGCTGCTGTTGGCGGTGCTTCGGCGGTTGCTGCTACTGCAGTTACTGCAACTGCTACAGCAACTACTGCAACTGCAACGGCTACCGCAGTTACAACTACTGCGGTTGGCATTGGTGCAAAAATCGCCGCACTGCCTATCATAACCAAGGTCATTGCCTGTGTTACCGCCGCGGTTATAACTATCGGCGGAGGTACTGCCGCCGTCTTAATAGCTGACAACATCAAGGACGGAGACAGTACGCCGACCTCGGGTGAAACTCCTAAAAAACCTGCAACCTCTCAGATAACATCCTCTAAAGACGAATCTTCAAGCGATGATGAAAACGATATTGATAACGAGATAGTTTTCCCCAATGCCGACGATCACTACAAAAGGGTCACTTTGGGTGTTTATGAGCAGGACGGCGACCTCCAGAACGGTGCCGAGCCCATTGAATGGTATCTTATTACAGAGCAAAACGGAAACGCTCTTTTGTTGAGCAAATACTGTATTGAATACTTACCTTTTGATACGTCGGGAAATGCCGATTGGGGAAATAGTTCCATTCGTCAGATGTTACACAAGATGGCGAATACAACAATGTTTACCCAAGAAGAACGCAAAAATATTATTGACAACCAATCACAGTATGTAATTCAAAACCCTGAAGGCGACCCTATGGGAGGTTTTGGTCAAATCACCAAAACCACGACCGATATAATTTTTCTGCCCAGTTCTTATAATGAGCTTTCATCATTATTCGACGAAACAGGACTTGCCATGGCCAAGGTCACAGAATATGCCAATTCAAAAGCGGCAAGTGACGAGGAAATTCATACCGATTCTGTGTGCTGGTTTGAGCGTAATGCCGATACCCTGGTGCATAGTTATAATCCCAATGAATATGTTTTGACTGTTGTTGAAACAGGTTCTACCCATGTTCATGGAATCCGTGCCGACCAACCCGCGGGTATCCGCCCCGCGATATGGGTAAATAGCGACTATCTCTTTGGTAACGTTGAGGTTATTGAGCCTGATAAAACACCTGATGAAGAGCATGAAGATGAAGACGAAAAGCTTGAAGACGAAACTATCGAAACCAATATAATAAACTATACTGTACCTACGGGATACACCTACACATCGGCAGACGGTACAGTTTATAATGCAGGTCAAACGGTTAAGTATCTTAATGTTGATGATGAATTAAAAAGCACCGATTACACCTACAAGTATGCTCGTATTCCATACCGTCTGGACGGAGTGACCTTAACTTGGGATGAAGAGGGAATATACCGTAATTGGGCTGTTGTGGTTAACGATGTTTCCAAAACCTCATATTCCGATATGCTTTCGGAAATCGGTGGGGTTCCCGTTGATGCTTTGATAAACACATTCGCTTACTGCAAAAATTTGACAGTTTCTCCCAAGCTTTCGACCAATGCCACAGAACTAACGACGACCTTTTATCAATGCACTTCTTTGAAGACACTGCCGACCATCCCGCAAAAAGTGACATATATGACCGGCACGTTCATAGGTTGTACATCGCTTGAAACAGCGCCCGAATTGCCAAGCGGTCTAGAGTCTATGTGTCAAACCTTCACCGATTGTACTGCATTGAAGGTCGCTCCCAAAATCCCCAATACCGTCACATCAATGGACCAGGCATTTTATAACTGCACTTCACTTACAACCGTTCAAAATCTACCCACTTCGTTGCAAAGCTTGAACAACTGTTTTGTAATGTGCGATTCATTAAAGACGGTACCGGCATTGCCTAATGGTGTTAAAACTATATATAATGCGTTTTCTGATTCAGGTCTTGTGACTGCACCTAACATTCCTTCGAGTGTCACCAATATGAGCTTTGCGTTTTATCATTGCACATCGCTTACCGGCACCATTGTTATAAATGCTACATTGGATAAAAATGTTCAGTGCGGTGGAAATTGTGACATATGCGAAGCAAACCCGCAGGAAACCTGTCTTGATTGCGGTATGTGTACCTTTGATATGTGGACTTTCAAAGACACCCTGCTTCCGATAACCATTACAGGCACATCCGACCGATTGAACGCTCTTGCCGCAACTGCCGAAAACGGAAATGTTACCGTAAAATAAATTTTGAAAAATTAAATATTTTTTAAAATTATAAAACCGATTCAAAGTTTAAATCCCCTTAATTACTGTAAGACAAAAACAGTAAATTTTGGGGATTTGATTTTTTATTATTTCAAAAATATAAAACCAAAGCAACACTTCATTCCCCCTTAATTTACAGAAAGACAAAATTTATATTTAAAAGGGGTAAATTATTATGTTAAATCTTTCATTCATTCAGCCTGTTGTAGCTATTATGTTCGTTTTGGTGTTTGTCATTGCTATCGGTTACGTTGTTTACGGTATACTGTGCAGTATCAAAGACTCGATAAAGTATGCAGGCAAAAAGTCCTCGTCCCAACCTTACTCTAAGTTTGATAGCAGCATCTTCAACAATCAGTCGCATGAGGATTTTATGCGTCAGTCGCAGTTTATGCACGACCAGGCACACCATCAGCACATTGCCGATGCACAACGCTTTATGGATCATTCGGTTCAGGTTAATAACAACTTCATGAACAACATGCACAACCATATGTTTTAAAATATATTTGAAAGATATTAAACATAGGCTTTTTTACGCCAATTATTCAACAAATCTATGTGCTAAATACAGATAATCAAAAATGAGAGGTTCTTTATAATAATACATCAAACATCATCGGTAACAATATATCGGTGATGTTTTTATATACTTTTTGTATAAACACAAGATATTGTGTTTTAGGGGTTGACAAGTTTCAATATCTATGCTAAACTGTAAAATGCACCGACCTCCTATGTTTCGGTGTGTTTCTATCTGAAATAAAAGAAAGGGCATTTTCATGAACATTCAAGGCTTTCAAAAGCTGACTTTGCTTGACTTCCCCGGTAAAATGGCATGCACCGTGTTCACGGGCGGTTGCAACTTCCGTTGCCCTTTCTGTCATAACGCTTCGCTTGTAAACGAACCAACCTGCTACACCTCATCTGCCGATGAGGTTTTGGAATACCTCACAAAACGCAAAGGTATTTTGGATGGTGTGTGTATCACAGGCGGTGAGCCTCTGCTCCAACCCGACCTTGAGGATTATATAAGGAAGATAAAAGCTTTAGGATATTCTGTAAAGCTTGACACCAACGGTTATCTTCCCGACCGACTTGAGAATTTGTTAAAAACCGGTCTTGTTGATTACGTTGCAATGGATATTAAGGCTTTTAAAGGCAATTACAGCAACGCGGCAGGCATCCCGATTGATATAGAAAAAATAGAAAAAAGTATTGAACTTTTAAAATCAAGCAAAATCTCTTTTGAATTTCGTACCACTGTTGTAAAAGGTATACATTCTGTAAATGAATTTAAACATATCGCAGAATGGATAAAAGGCACAAAAAAGTATTTCCTGCAAAAATATAGAGATTCAGGAAATATTTTAGGCAGTGGATGCGACACCTTTTCGGATGACGAGATCAACGAAATTCTCAATATTGTTAAGGTCATTATTCCCGAAGCACAGATTCGGGGTTGATATATAAACACATAAAAATAAATGAATTTTAAGAAATGGGGAGTAGAAAAATGTATCGCGTAAATAAACGAGACGGCAAAATCGTAGAATTTGACATTGCCAAAATTTCAGATGCTATCACCAAAGCTTTTGAGGCCTGCGAAAGACAGTACAACGACAATATCGTTGACTTTTTGGCACTCAAGGTAACTTCTGACTTTGAACCCAAGATCGAGGACGGCATTGTAGCCGTTGAAGATATTCAGGACAGTGTTGAAACCGTCCTTGTTCAGGCCGGCTATGCCGATGTTGCCAAGGCATACATCCTTTACCGCCGTCAGCGTGAAAAACTCCGTAACATGAAGTCCACTATTCTGGACTATAAGGAGATCGTTGACCAGTATGTTAAGAGCACCGACTGGCGTGTTAAGGAAAACTCCACCGTTACCTATTCGGTTGGCGGACTTATCCTTTCCAACTCGGGTGCAATTACCGCAAACTATTGGTTGAGTGAGATTTACGATGATGAAATCGCCAAGGCTCATAAAAATGCCGATATTCATATTCACGACCTTTCAATGCTGACCGGTTACTGTGCAGGTTGGTCATTGAAGCAGCTTATCGAAGAAGGTTTGGGCGGTGTTAGCGGCAAGATCACCTCTGCTCCCGCAAAGCATCTTGCAACCCTTTGCAACCAGATGGTAAACTTCCTTGGAATTATGCAGAACGAATGGGCAGGTGCTCAGGCATTCTCATCCTTTGATACCTATCTTGCACCCTTCGTAAAGGTTGACAACATGAGCTACGATGCAGTTAAAAAGTGCATCGAATCTTTCATCTACGGTGTTAATACTCCTTCCCGTTGGGGTACTCAGTCTCCGTTCACCAACATCACCCTCGATTGGACCGTTCCTCATGACCTTGAGGATGAGTATGCCATCGTCGGCGGCAAGCGTATGGACTTCAAGTACGGTGACTGTAAGAAAGAAATGGATATGGTCAACAAGGCATTCATCGAGGTTATGATCGAAGGCGATGCCAACGGACGCGGATTCCAGTATCCTATTCCCACCTACTCCATCACCCGTGACTTTGATTGGTCTGAAACCGAGAACAACGCACTCTTGTTTGAGATGACCTCCAAATACGGTACCCCCTACTTCTCCAACTATGTCAACAGCGACATGGAGCCCTCGGACGTTCGCTCAATGTGCTGCCGTTTGCGTCTTGACCTTCGCGAGCTTCGCAAGAAGTCGGGCGGTTTCTTCGGTAGCGGTGAGTCAACCGGTTCGGTCGGCGTTGTTACCATCAACATGCCCAGAATTGCTTACCTTGCAACCGATGAGGCTGACTTCTATAAGCGTCTTGACCACATGCTCGACATTTCGGCACGTTCACTGAAAATCAAGCGTACCGTTATCACCAAGCTTTTGGACGAGGGACTTTATCCTTACACCAAGCGTTATCTCGGCACCTTTAATAACCATTTCTCGACCATCGGATTGGTTGGTATGAACGAGGTTGGTCTTAACGCCAAGTGGTTGAGAAAGAATATGACCACACCCGAAACCCAGCAGTTTGCCAAGGACGTTCTCAATCACATGAGAGAAAAGCTTTCGGATTATCAGGTACAGTACGGTGACCTTTACAACCTCGAGGCAACTCCCGCCGAGTCCACCTCCTTCCGTCTTGCAAAGCATGACCGCAAGCACTATCCCGACATTATCTGTGCTTCGGACGGCGAGACTCCTTACTACACCAACTCCTCTCACCTTCCTGTTGGTTATACCGACGATATCTTCACTGCTCTTGATATGCAGGATGAGTTGCACACTCTTTACACCTCGGGTACTGTTTTCCACGCCTTCTTGGGTGAAAAGTTGCCCAACTGGCAGGCTTGTGCTAACCTTGTAAAGACCATTGCTTCAAATTACAGATTACCTTACTACTCCATTTCTCCGACCTACTCGGTATGTCAGGACCACGGATATATCGCAGGTGAGCAGTTCACCTGTCCCAAGTGCGGCCGTGAAACCGAGGTTTACAGCCGTATTACCGGTTACTACCGTCCCGTTAAGAACTGGAACGACGGCAAGTCGCAGGAATATAAGGAGCGTAAGACCTATAATATTGCGACCTCCAAGCTGACCCACAACGGTCCTATGGAGAGAGGCGAGGCTTGTGCTTGTGAAGAGGCTGCCACCACATTGGCTGACGGCATTTACCTCTTCAAGTCGGCAACCTGCCCCAACTGTAAGATAGCCGAATCCTTGCTTGACAAGGCCAACATCAGCTATCAGAAGGTTTTGGCAGAGCAGAACATTCAGTTGACCGAATCTTTGGGCATCAAGCAGGCTCCCACACTTGTAGTTGTCAAGGACGGTGCTGTTGAAAAATTCACCATGGTTCCCAACATCAAGAAGTTCATCCAGGCCAACGCTTGATTAAAACTCCAATCCCATTCGTAGGGGAGGGCCTCTGCGCCCTCCCCTATTTCTTTAAATCACGAGGTGTAATTTATGTATGATATAGTAATCATCGGTGCAGGTCCTGCTGGACTTACAGCCGCAGTTTATGCCCGCCGTGCCAACAAAACCGTTCTTATTTTGGATAAAGCCGGCTTTGGCGGTCAGATAATGTCCTCGCCCAAGGTTGAAAACTATCCCGGTTTTGAATCGATCAGCGGTAGTGAGCTTGCCGATAAAATGACCGAACAGGTGCTTTCTCAGGGTGCCGAGGTTGAGATTGAAAACGCCCTTGAAATTAAGGACAACGGCGCTTTTAAGGTTGTTGTCACCGAAGACGGCAACGAGTATGAGTGCAAATCGGTTATTATAGCCGCAGGTGCCGAACACCGTCATTTGGGACTCGACAACGAGGAACGCTTTATCGGTGACGGAATTTCGTTCTGTGCCGTTTGTGACGGTGCTTTCTATGCCAACAAAACGGTTGCTCTCATCGGCGGCGGAAACAGTGCTTTGCAGGAGGCAATCCTTTTGTCTGAAACTTCTAAAAAGGTTTACATTGTTCAAAACCTTGATTTCCTCACAGGCGAACAGCGCTTGCAGGAAATCCTTTCGAAACGCGGTAATGTTGAGGTTATTTTGGGCACAGTTGTCAAAGCTATCAACGACACACCCGAGTTTAGCGGTATCACTCTTTTAAAAACCGCCGACAATACCGAAACCGAACTACCGCTTGACGGTATGTTTGTTGCAATCGGATTGAAGCCTGAAAACGAGGTGTTCAAAAACGTTGCCGAACTTGACAACAACGGCTATATTGACGCAGACGAGAAATGCCTTACCAAAACCCCCGGCGTTTTTGTTGCCGGTGATTGCCGTCAGAAAGCAGTTCGTCAGGTAACCACTGCAACTGCCGACGGTGCAGTAGCCGCCATCAACGCCTGCCGTTACATCGACAGCCTTTAATTGATAAAACGTTTGTTTTAAACTCAAGACCTTAATTAAACCAACAAAAAGCCGCAGTGTTAAACACTGCGGCTTATTTTTATGCTGTTTGTTCTATTCAATTAATAATAGGTCAGCAAGCTTGCACCGTCCTGCTTCTGATAGACGTGAACATAGTCAATCTGGAAATTGTTGGATGCAGTCCATTCAGGTGCATCGTCAGCCATATTCTGACCTGCGCCGGTAGCGAAGCAGGTTGCCTGGCTCAAAATGAGGTAGATGGGCTGAGTGAAGGTATCCTTATAGTGAGGCTGTTCGTTGTGGTCAAGTTCAAAGTAAACGTTACCGTCGCAAGCAAACTTACTGGTGTTTTCATCCCAAATGTAGGTAAAGGTGTGAAGACCGTCATTGAATCTGCCCTCGGGGCAAGAATACTTCTTGTAAGCTGAATACTTACCATCCAAAGACCAGTGAGTTTCAAGACCATTAGGTGCCCAAATCTCATCATAAATCGCTCTGCCGTCACCCTTCAACCATCCGTGGAGGTTGGAAGCCTCTGAGCCGGAGTTGCCGAACATTTCAACAACGTTAACCTCGGAAAAAAATGCCGAGGGGCTGACATCATCCATAGTATTCAAGGAGTTTGCCCAAAGCGAGATCCAGAATGCGCTGCCATGAGGCAGGATTGCACTCATTTCAAGAATGCCATAACGGAAGGTCATTCTACCGCTTGTAACCAGCTTAAATCCATAGTAATACTGGTCATCATAAGCGGCATAGAAGTTGAGCATACCATCTTTAACATGGAGATGCTCTGCCTTCTGTGAACGAACCGAGGTTCTGCCGTTATGACCCTCAGCACTGTCTGTACCCCAGTTCCATTTTGTAAGGTCAACGCCGGTTTCGTGGTCGCCCACTGCGTCATCAAAATCGTCAGCCCAAACGGTGGTGTAATAGGTCGATTTATCATAGCCTGCCAAAGCCTGACTGTAGCTTGCGTTGGCAACACTGCTACTATCGGTCACAGGGCCTGCGCAGAGCATTTTTGCAAATTCAGAAACAGCCATAGCAATTGCAGAGGTGCTTCCGCCGTTAAGGTAAACCTTTTTGCCCGAAACGGTTACAGAATACTCATCCTTATTAGCAAATGCGGTAACACCTTCGCGGTTGGCATTACCAACAACAATTTCATACTCAACAGCCGCATTGTGGTCTTCAACAATTTCAAGGCAATAACCTGTCTTTTCCATAAGCAACTTGTTGGCTTCCTCAATCTGATTCTGCACAACATAACCAAAGTTAAAACGAGGTCTAACAAATGCAAACTTTCCAAGCTTAGCATTGTTAACAGTGGCCTCGGAGAATGTACCCTCAGTAACGTTGAGGTATTTAATTCCGCCTTTCACACCCTCTGCTTTAGCAAAGTTCTCGATAAAATGCATACAAGCAGCCTGCAAGCCGTCAAGGTTCATAGCGTCAATAACAATCTTCTTGCCAATAGTGCAGATGATAAAGTCGTTCACACGACCGCCTGCAGTTTCAATAAGATATTCTCTTGCCTGAGCCGACTCGGGACGGTTGGTTCTTCCAACAAGAATTTCATATTTGTCGGTGCCGTCTTCGGTGTCAGATACATTCTTCAAACTGACGCCAAGTTTCTCCTTTATTTGTTTAAACAGTAAAGACGCCATTATATTAACGTCGTCATTACCGTCGGGTCGGATAATGCGATAAACTGCTTCGTTGTTTTCGTCAAGAAATTTAACGTCAGCCGTTGAGGAAGCGCCGTCGCTGACCACGCTTGAAGCAGTATTGTCGGCAGGCTTGTTTTCATCACCGCTACAACCAACAAAAAGTCCAAGACACAGTACAACAACAAAAAGTAGTGCTAATATTTTTTTTCATTTCAGAACCTCCAATTTAAATAAATACAAATGCTACCATGATTTCGTTTGAAAGTCAACAAAAATGCCAATCAAATCAAGCAAAAATTCAATTATAGTAATCGTCCAGAGTTTTAAAATCATACCCTTGCGCGATGGCCTCGTCGATTATATCACGAAGGGTATCAACGTTGGACTGCGAACTTGCGTGCAGCAGTATTACCGCACCCGGGTGGAATCGACCCGTTACGGTGTCAAAGGTCTCTTTTAGCGAAGGTTGATTGGCCGTGTCATAATCCCCGTGAGCTACCGACCAGAAAATCGACTTATACCCAACCGAGGTCACCAGTTCCAACGCATTTTCGGAATAAGCACCCGTTGGGAAACGGAAATAATCGGTCTTATAGTTGAAGTGCTTTTGCAGGTATTCATCTACCTTATAAAGTTCCTCGGCCATTTTGGTTCTTGAAATATCAGGAAACACGGGATGGGTTGCCGAGTGGTTGCCCACAATGTGACCTTCTTTTATCATGCGGTCGACCTTTTCGGGGTTGCTTTTAATATAACTCAATGTCACAAAAAACGCCGCCTTGACATTCTTTTCCTTCAAGGTATCAAGTATATCGTCGGTCAGGTTCATATACTCATAACCGCAGTCAAAGGTCAGGTACATCCTCTTATCGGTCGAAACTGTATCAAGCGCTAACGCCTCTATATTCTCGAAAGCATCGAATTTTTTCTGATTGTTGACCGATATCGAATGAGGCTTGCCGTCTTTAGCAGCACCGAAGCTAAAGCCGTATTTTTTGTTATCAAGACCCCTTGCGTTTTCGGCGTCGGTGACGGTATATTCCCCTACCGTCACATCATAATTTTGCAAAACATAGCTTGAAGTAACCTTTGATGATTGCTCTTCTGAGGGTGACTGATCGATCCACGAAGGCTCATCAACCGAAGATGCGGCCTCACTGCTCACAGTTTCACTCGGGGTGTCTATTTCGGATGGCACCGTAACTTCAGATGAGGTTATTTCCGATGAATTTTGTACCTGCGATTTGTTGTTTTCCGTATTGGAACTATCTCCGCAAGAGCACAGCATAAAAGCCATAGCCAACACGCAAACAAAAGCAATAATCTTTGTCATATTCAAACATCCCCTTTCGCACTTCAATTTTAACATAAATTTACATTTTAAACAAGTTTCAGTTTTGTAACAAAAAAGCCGTTCCGAAAATCGGAACGGCTTTTGTATTATTGCTTTTATGTTATAACAAAACCTGTTAAGAACTTCTGAAAACGATATTTTTTATAGCTTAAGACCCCTTTATCATAGGGTCTATACATTTCGTATTCGACTCGTGTACACCTTAACTTAATTTCCTCGCCCGAGTCAGTTTTGAACACAAAAGTAGGCGTTTCAGTGACATCATATCTTCTGCCTCTTCTATAGTAATGCTCGGTTTCTACATATTTTGTTAATAATGTCGCGTTTACTGTAATATCCTTTGCAGAATAGTATGCGGTTTCGATATACAAAAAACATGATACAGGGAACCAAATAAATGGCCAAAACACTATGTATTCACCAAATATCATGTGGTATGCAAAAAATGCCGCAATCCAAAATAAGGTCACCACGTAAAACATCCAACGACAGCTTTTTATGCAAGTGCCATTTTGAGTAATATATTTAAACTTGATAAGAAAACTCTTGAATCGGTCACAACACCATTTTAGACAAGCTTCAAACATTATTATTTCTCCAAATTGGTGACAAATGATCACTGCTTTTTAGCGTTGGTTTTAGCGGTAAACTTTTCGGCATTGACTACAAATCGGTCATGAGTACCCTTTCCGATAAGTCCCGCCTCATCAGAAGCGGTCACTTCAAAGCTTACCTTTCGTCCGTCAACTGCGGTGACAACACTCTCAACGGTAACCATCATACCGACAGGTGTTGCGGCGACGTGCTCAATATTGACCATTGTGCCAACCGAGGTCATGCCCTCATCCAGACATTCATCTATTGCAATAAATGATGCCTTTTCCATGAGTGCAATCATCATAGGTGTTGCAAAAACCTTAAGACCACCCGAACCTACTGCTTCAGCAGTATTGTTCTCGGTAACATAATCCTGAACTATTCCCTTTAATCCAACTGTTATTTCCATTTAACATTCTCCGTTCATTGACCTATATCAAAAGTCACATTGATTATTTATGATTTATTTTAACACATCTTACTTTAAAATCAAGTGCTTATCTCAACTTTTGTACCGGTTTTAAATTTCTTAACGACAATAGCAACAAGCAAAGCCAAAATATTGAAACAAACCACCGTTGCACCAACCGGTAGCATAACGGTCCCCGTTGTAAAGCTGTCGTTTTTTTGAATAACAAATGTCACCGCAAAAAGGAATCCCAACACAAAACACACAACCGATGTTACCGCAGAGCTAATAACAACCGCCTTAAAGGTTTTAAAAAGGCGCATTGATGTTATTGCAGGGATAACAATGATTGCCGAAATCATAATTGAGCCCAAAAGCTTCATTCCAACAACGATAGTAATGGCGGTCAAAGCAGACAACAACATATTGCATCGCTTGGCCCCAACACCCGAGGTTTTGGCAAAATCCTCGTCAAACGTGGTGGCAAAAATGCGGTTGTAGAACCAGAGGTAAAGCAATATTACCACCGAGCATAGTGCAACACACAACACGGTATCGGTAGCCTTCATAGTAAGTACCGATGCTCCGAAAAGACCCGTACAGACCTCGGCGGCACCCGACTCGGCAAGGCCGAAAATGATGTAACCCACAGCAACAGTTCCAACCGAGACAAGTGCCGTTGCCGAATCGCCTTTCAGCTTTCCGCTGTCGCTCAACCACATAAGGAAAAATGCGGCAACAGTGACCACAGGAATGGTTATATATATCACATTTTCATCCGATATTTCAAAAAGTGCCGCAACTGCCAATGCCAAAAAACCAACATGCGACAAACCGTCACCTATCATGGAATATCTTTTAAGCACAAGGTTGACGCCCAACGCTGACGAACAAAGACTGGTCATTACGCCGACAACCAAGGCATACACAAGTACCGAGGCATCAAAATACCGCCCCGAAAAAACGCTGAAATCAAAAGAAATACTCATTTTGCACCGCCTTTAAAAAAAGTAGCACCAAATTCGGACAGAAGATACTCCGCAGACGTTCCGAAAAAGTGTCCTTCTTTGGAAAGATGCAATATCTTGTCGGCGTTATCACTTGCAGTTTTTATATCATGGGTTATCATAATAACCGTCATACCCTGCTTGTTCAATTCAGAAATCAAGGCATACATTTCGGCAGTTGCATTGACATCAAGTCCGTTAACAGGCTCGTCCAACAAAAGCATATCATCGGTTGCACACAAAGCACGTGCCAACAACACCCTTTGTTGCTGTCCACCCGAAAGTTCACGAAACGAACGGTCACACAAATCACCGACATTCAAGCGGCTCATGTTTTCATATGCCCTTTGCCTCATCCATTTTGAATAAAACGGCAAAATTGTCTTACCTGCAAAGGCCGACATAACAACCTCTTTAACCGATGCCGGGAAATCGTTTTGTGCCGTTGTGTGTTGAGGCAAATAGCCAATAATGCCCCTTTTAGCACCGTCTGAAAACAGTATCTCTCCGCTTTGCGGCTTGATAAGACCCAAAATACTTTTCATCAAGGTTGTTTTACCACTGCCGTTCTCACCGACGACAGCGATATACTCACCCTTGTTCACATCAAATGAAAGTCCTTTCACTACCGCCTTGCCTTCATAAGCAAGGTACAAGTTTTTAACTGTTAATTGGCTCATTTCAAAGCCTCCGCAATTTTGTTTATGTTTTCACGCATTACCGAAAGATAGGTAACACCATTTTTCAGCTCTTGCTTTGAGAAGGTGTGGCAGGAATGCAAAAGCTCTGCCTTACCATCCACCCTCCCCGCAACACTTTCGGCAAATACCGAGTTAGAATTTTCCATATAGAAAATAACCTTTGTATCCGACTCCATAGCACTTTTCGTTAGTGAAGTCATCTGCGCAACGCTTGGGTCAACACCAGACGAGCATCCTGAAAAGCAAGCATCAAAAGTGAGTCCGTAATCATCACAAAGATATCTGAACGGAAAGCGGTCACCGAAAATAAGTTTATTTTTAGAACCGCTTTCCACTGCCGTTGTAAGTTCATTGTCAAGTTGCACAAGCTCTGTTAAATACCTTTGGCTATTGCCGTTGTAAAAATCAGCATTATGGGGATCAAGCTTGCACAACTCATCGGTTATAGCTTTAACCACCGTCATAACCCTTTTCGGAGATGTCCAAACATGCTCATCATAAGCAGTATGACCCTCGTGCTCATGGTGGTCGTCATGCTCATGGTCGTGAATATGCTCCATACTGTCGGACGAGATTTCCTCAAGGGTTTCAACCATATCGGTCAAAGCTAACCATGTAGCATCACCTTTAACGGTGTTGCGAAGCTCGGTAATCCAATCAAGGTCAGACTCTCCGCCGACATATATCACAAAATCAGCCGTTGCTACCGTTTTCAATTCGGCAACCGTCAGATTTTCAAGCTGAAAATCATGGCTTTCGGTACCCAAAGGCACAAGCATTTTAACATCTACCTTATCGCCCGCAATACTCCTCACAAAGTCATACTGCGGGAAAACGGTGCATACCACCGATAGTCTGTTGTCGGTTGGTTTAGTTTCACTGCTACAACCCACGAACAGCGAAACAAGCAGCACCAATAACAAAAATATACTTAAATTTTTTCTCATACAGTTCCTCTGACTATTGCTTTTCGACACACGATGTGCACTCACCGTAAAGCACCGATTTACCGAAGCCCAAAATAAAATTATGCTCGGCTTTTATGTGCTGGCTCACCTCGTTCAAATGTGGGCACTCCATGTGTATAAGCCGACCGCATTTGACACATTTCAAATGGTAATGCTTATCGCAATCCTCATGCATATCGGCATACTGATACACAAACTTTCGGCTATCGGGCGTTTCAAAACGGCGGATAACACCCGACTCGAACAGTTTTGAAATCTGACGGTATATGGTGCTTTGGCCCGAGCCGTTTTCACAAACAGCGTGGGTCACCTCGGCAACAGAGAAATGACGGTCACAATTTTCGCGAAAAAAGTCAAGAACTGCCTTTTTTTGTCCCGTTGTATATTCTTTCTTCATAATACACTCCATTAGCAAAATTGAGAACAATTCTCATTTTATGAATTATATCATATTTTGTGCGTTTGTCAATAAAAATTGAGAACAATTCTCAAATTTCAGATAAAAAGAAAACTGTCAAGAAAACTTTACGTTTTCCTGACAGTCGTCTTTTGGAATTCATCAATCACATGGTCTTGAGCCAAACGCTCTTGTCCTTATAATACCAAGAATCGGTCTCGGGATCAAAAGCGCCGGTCAACTCAAGCATGGTGCACATTGCGATGTAGGTATCCCAACCCATGGGTGCGGCATGACGCTCGATATCAGAAATCTTCTGACGGCTCTTACCTACCATGTTGCCGAGGTCATCCTGCGAGAGACGAACCTTCTTTCTTATCAAAGGAAGCTTCTCTACCAAATTGGATATTAATTTTTGTCTTTCACCGCTAATTACGAATTCAGGCATAATATCACCACTCACTAAAAATATTACAAGTATATTATAGTACCATAATTTGATAAAATCAATTGTTTTTGAGTGGTGTACGAAAATTTTGTCGAAACAACCAATATTGTTGATAACTTTTTAACCATTTAGCACAGTAATCCGGAATTGTCTGTCGCTTAATATTTCACATATATTAACAAGCAAATCCTGCGAATGTTGCAAATCGTAATATGTGACTCACAAACGGCTATTTTATGCGGTTTTCGGGTTATCGCGTAAGGTGTTTTGGTGTTAAATATTACACGTTTTTGTGTTATTTGGCAAAAACAAAACAGCGGTAAAAAAACCGCTGTTTTTGGTATTATTTACGCCACAGGAATGTCAATTGTGGGCTTTTCTTTTTGAGTTTTAAGCTCACGATTGTTTTCCACTCGTGGACTGTTTTTGCCTTCTGCACACTCTTTTGTAATGACTATTTTGCTTATTGTTTTGTCGGATGGCGCCGTGTACATAATATCACGAAGGATATTTTCGATAATAGAACGCAAGCCACGGGCTCCGGTTTTACGCTCAACCGTGACCTTGGCAATATACCTCAAAGCCTCTTCCTCAAACTCAAGCTCAATCTCATCCATCTTAAAGAGCTCGACATATTGCTTGATGACCGAATTCTTGGGTTCAACCATGATGCGGTAGAGAGTCTCCTCGTCCATAGCATCAAGTGACGCAATAACAGGCAAACGTCCTACAAGCTCAGGAATCAGACCAAACTTTACAAGGTCGTGGTGGATAACCTTGCGTGAGGTAATTTCGGCCTCCATCTGTTGCTTGGACTTAACCTCTGCCCCAAATCCGAGACCGCTTTCGCCCATTCGCTTGCCTACTATCTTTTCAATACCGTCAAAAGCACCTGCACAAATGAACAAAATGTTGGTGGTATCCAACTGAATAAACTCCTGCTGGGGATGCTTTCTGCCACCCTGCGGCGGAACATTGGATACAGTTCCTTCCAAAATCTTCAAAAGTGCCTGCTGAACACCCTCACCGCTGACATCACGGGTTATTGAAACGTTTTCAGACTTACGGGCAATTTTATCTATCTCATCAACATAGATAATACCTCTTTCAGCCTTTTCAATGTCAAAATCAGCGGCCTGAATAAGTCTCAAAAGAATATTCTCAACATCTTCACCGACATAACCTGCCTCGGTAAGAGTGGTTGCATCAGCAATGGCAATAGGCACATCCAAAAATCTAGCCAAAGTCTGTGCCAGCAGAGTTTTACCAACACCCGTAGGGCCCAACATCAAAACATTACTCTTGGTAAGCTCAACTTCACTCTTATCAGAACAGAAAATACGCTTATAGTGGTTATAAACCGCTACCGCCAAAGTCTTCTTAGCATCGTCCTGACCAATAACATACTCATCAAGATGAGCCTTCAATTCAGCAGGTGTGGGAAGTTTAAAATCCTTATTCTTGTCTTCCTTTTTACCCTTTTTCGGTTTTGCAGGTCCAAGATCATTTTCAAGCAACAGCGAGTGACAAACCTCAATACATTCGTCGCAAATAAAGACACCGTTACCTGCAATAAGGTGGTCTACCTCACTCTCAGTACGTCCGCAAAACGAACAAACGGGATGGTTTTTAGTGTTGTTATTAGACATTATTTACTCCAGATTATCTTTTTTCAAGCACCTTATCAATAAGACCGTACTCCATAGCCTCTTTAGCAGACATGAAGTTATCACGCTCAGTGTCGATACGGATAGTCTCGATAGGCTTGCCGGTATTCTCGGCCAAAATGCGGTTCAGCTTTTCACGGGTCTGCTCAATGTGCTTGGCGTGGATGATAATATCACTTGCCTGACCCTCTGCGGCACCCAAAGGCTGGTGAATCATGATTTCGCTATTAGGCAGAGCAAGACGCTTGCCCTTGGCACCTGCCGACAAAAGGAATGCACCCATAGAAGCGGCCATGCCCATGCAAATGGTGCTGACATCACACTTGATATAGTTCATAGTGTCATAGATAGCCATACCTGCCGAAACACTTCCGCCGGGACTATTGATATAAAAGTTGATATCCTTATCGGGATCCTTACCCTCAAGATAAAGCATTTGTGCAATAACAAGGCTTGCGGTGGCATCGTTAACCTGATCGCAAAGCATGATGATACGGTCGTTCAAAAGACGGGAATAAATGTCATAAGAACGCTCACCTGCACCGGTCTGTTCAACAACCATTGGTACTAAACTCATAATATATCTCCTTTTAATAATTCTCTGATGTTTTCACACTCAAAGCCTTAAAGTAAACAAAAAGCGGCAGAACAATATTATTCCGCCGCTTCAGGGTCAACAACTTGGCGGCATTACCACAAAAAATAGTATGCAACCGTTTTTCAGATTATAAACAATGCCGAAAAATTATTCTTCGGTCTTCTCTGCTGCCTTCTTGGTAGTGGTCTTCTTAGCTGCAGGCTTCTTAGCAGGAGCCTTTTCACCCTCAGCATCGTCTGCCTTCTTGGTAGCAGTCTTCTTAGCTGCAGTCTTCTTGGCAGGAGCCTTTTCACCGTCAGCATCGTCTGCCTTCTTGGCAGCAGTCTTCTTAGCTGCAGTCTTCTTGGCAGGCTTATCTTCAGCCTTCTCGGTCTTCTTGTCTACCTCGGTGATAACTGCGGCAGCCTTGATGACATCCATAGCCTTCTGAACAGCAAGATCCTTCTTGAGGTCTTCAGCAGGAACAGATGCCTTAACCTTATCAACCTCAATATTGTAATCCTTGGCCATCTTCTCAAACTCTGCGTTGAGATCGTCCTCGGAAATCTCGATCTTCTCAAGCTCGGCAACCTTTTCAAGAGCAAGACGAATCTTGACCTGAGCCTCTGCCTGGGGCTTGAAGGTATCCTTAAACTGGTCGATGTTACCGCCCATGTACTTGAGGTAGGTACCAAGATCCATGCCCTGAGCCTGGAGTCTGTAAGCAAACTCTTCAACGCTCTGCTTTGCACGGTTCTCGATCATAGCCTCGGGAATGTCAGCCTTTACAAGCTCGATAAGCTTTTCAACGATCTGATTCTCAACATCAGCATCAGACTGCTTTTCCTTACGCTCAAGAGCCTTTGCCTTAAGGTCTGCCTTGTACTCTGCCAAGGTGTCAAACTCGCTGACGTCCTTTGCAAACTCGTCATCAATAGCGGGCATTTCCTTAACCTTGATCTCATGAAGCTTTACCTTGAAGGTAGCTGCCTTGCCCTTGAGTTCCTCTGCGTGGTACTCTTCGGGGAAGGTAACGTTAACATCAAATTCTTCGCCGGCGGTGTGACCTGCGACCTGCTCCTCAAATCCGGGGATAAACGAGCCAGAACCGAGTGCCAAAGAATAGGATTCACCCTTACCGCCATCGAATGCTACACCGTCTACAAATCCCTCATAGTCGATAACTGCGGTATCGCCCATAGCGGCGGCACGATCCTCAACAGTAACCATTCTGGAGTTACGGTCAGCAACTGCATTAACCTCAGCCTCGATCTCTTCATCGGTAACAACAGCCTTTACCTTCTCTGCGGTAAGACCCTTGTAACCGTCGATCTCAACCTCGGGCTTAACGGTGATAACGATTTTGAACTCAACGCCGTCTGCCTTGGAGATGGAAACGAGATCAAAGTCGATCTTGTCGTCAACAAACTCTAATTTGGACTCGGCAATAGCAGCCTCTACAGCCTCGGGGTAGAGTATATTGAGAGCGTCCTCAAAGAAGACCGACTCACCGTAGTATTTCTCGATAAGACCCATAGGAGCCTTGCCCTTTCTAAATCCGGGCACATTGATTTTTTTGCCGTTTTCAGCATATGCCTGCTTGATAGCCTCATTAAATTTCTCAGCATCAACAGTGATCACGAGCTCATAACGGTTAGTTTCTTTTTTACTGAATTCCTTAAGCATTTTAAGACCTCCACAAAAATTCTCAAATTACTATACCACATATTGAAAAATATTTCCATAGTTTTCTTGAAAATTTTCTTATATTTTCTAAATTTTATATAATATATCCATTTCCGTCAAAAAATCACTTAACAAATACTGAATTTCGACGAAAATTTAAAGCATAAAATCATAAAATAATCTCACGCGGTGTAAAATCAATACAATCACACGAAACAAGTTTAAAGGATATACCGTCACGTTCAGGCGTAACACGGTGCAGCCCCGAACCGTGAATATGTCCGTGATAGACTGTTTTTATATCATGCTTTTTAAGAACATCCAAGATCTCATCGCAGTGCGATTCCTCATAAACAGGCGGATAATGCAAAAAGACAACAGGTTTTAATTCTTTTTCCTTTGCGGCATTGAGCGACATTTCCAAACGACCAGCCTCGCGAAGAATTATCTTCTTCTCTGCCTCTGGTTTGTCAAAAAACCAACCTCGGCTACCGCAAATACCAACACCCTCAGCCTCAATACAATTATTGAAAACACACTGAATGGTCTTTATGTTGTTTTGCTCAAAAAAGGCATTTATCTTGGTGAGTGTGTTCCACCAAAGGTCGTGATTGCCTTTTAATAATATTTTCCTACCCGGCAGAGCTTCGATAAACTTAAAATCGTTCAAAGCATCTTCTATCTTAAGGCTCCATGAAATATCGCCAGGTATGACTACCGTATCATCATTTTTCACGATCCGTTTCCAATTTGCCTCAATACGTTCAACATAATTTTCCCAGCCGTAAAATACATCCATCGGCTTATCGGTTCCGAGTGACAAATGCAGATCGGAAATAGTAAATAGCGACATTTGCCACCCTCCCTTTTGGATATTTTAAAAGTTTTCGGTCACAATAATTACACCCTAAAATCCATAGGGTAATTTCAAGATTTCAAGGAGAGAATTATTATGAACGAGAATTGTGGTTGCAAAATTTCCGGTATCAAGTGCGAGGTTGAGAACTGCCGTTATCACACCAAAGATAACTGCTGCGACGCAGGTTGCATCGAGGTTGTCCATCACAACGCACAGACATCTTCAGAAACCGCTTGCGGTACCTTCCAGATGAAGTAATCGGAATGTGCAAAACGGGACTGCCTTTTCAGGCAGTCCTCTTTTTAATTATTTTATCTTAAGAAAATCGTAGACTACCTCTATCATATTTTCCTTGTTGCAAACATTGTTGAAACGAGGTGTTGCACCTTTAAGAGCTTTAATAGGCGCAGGAGGAGTAGTCTTGGTGGTCTCGCTCAAAGCCTCTACCATTGCAAACTCATCATCCGAGCACTTGGACTCATCAACAGCCTTCAAAACGCTTGCCGAGAATTTGTAAGGGCTTGCGGTGGAAGCGATAACAGTAGGCTTACTATCCCCTGTTTTGGCTACATAGTCATCAAAAACCTTAACGGCAACTGCGGTATGGGTATCGCAAAGATAACCATAAGTTTCAAACTTCTCGGAAATGGTTGCCAAGGTTTCTTTATCGTCACAGCAACCGCCAAAATACAATGCCTGCAGCTTTTCAAGCATATCAGCATTTATTTCATACTTACCGTCGTTTGCAAGGCTTGCCTGCAGCTTGGCAGTGCTTTCGGAGTTATTACCGCCCAAATGATACATCATACGCTCAAGATTAGAGGAAATGAGAATATCCATAGACGGCGAAGCAGTGGTAAAGAACTCGCGGTTGCGGTTGTAAACACCGGTATTGATAAAATCGGTCAATACATTATTAGCATTCGAAGCGCAGATGAGTTTTGCGACAGGAACACCCATGCACTTAGCATAGTAAGCGGCAAGAATGTTACCAAAGTTACCTGTGGGAACAACAACATTGAAGCCATTGGTAAGATCTTCGCCGTTCCTCAAAAGGTCGCAATATCCCGAAACATAGTAAACTATCTGCGGTACAAGACGACCCCAGTTGATAGAGTTGGCGCTGGAGAATTCCATGCCGTTCTCTTTTAACTTAGCCTTAACCGCAGCATCGGTGAAAATCTTTTTAACACCGCTTTGAGCATCGTCAAAGTTACCCTCGATAGCCGAAACAAACACATTGTTACCCTTTTGGGTATCCATCTGCAATTTCTGCATGGGGCTTACACCGTTGTTGGGATAGAAAACAACAATATCGGTGTTCTCAACATCCGAGAAGCCTTCCAAAGCAGCCTTACCCGTGTCGCCCGAAGTAGCAACAAGAATAACGGTTCTGCCCTTGCCAACCTTTTTAGCAGAGGTGGTAAGCAAGAAAGGCAACAACTGCAAAGCCAAATCCTTAAAAGCACAGGTAGGTCCGTGCCACAACTCAAGGATATACTCGCCGTTATCCAACTTATGAAGCGGTGCCGGCTCATTATTATCAAAGGTGCCGTTATAAGCACCGTTTACGCAATATTCAAGCTCTTCCTCACTGAAATCGGTAAGGTAAAGCTTCAAAACCTCTTTAGCTCTACCGATATAGTCAAGCTGAGCAATTCTCTTAAAATCAGCCTCAGTCAGGGTAGGAATACACTCGGGAACGAAAAGACCGCCCTCGTTTGAAATACCCTGAGCAATAGCCTCGGCCGATGTAACCTTAATATTAGCATCTCTTGTACTTGTATATAACATTTCTTTTCTCCATTCCGCCTAACAGCTAAATAGATTTTCTAACCAATTTATTTTACACCATAATGTGCGCTTTGTCAAAGGCATTTGACAATATTTTGACATTTATCTCAAATTTCTTTTGTGCTAAACGCATTTTCAAAATAATTCAGTCTCATTGCGCCGTTCGGTGACACAAAAACCTCGGCAACATCGAATCGGGGCTTTAATCCAAATCCGTTGTGCTGAAGGTAAATATTTGCAGTGGTTATGATTCGTCTTTGTTTGGGTGTATTAACGTATTCATAAGGTCTGACCCTTGAATCCTCAGCACGTGTTTTAACCTCAACAAACAGAATTTCATCATCGTTTTCGGCAATTACATCTATTTCGCCAAACCTTGTTCGGTAGTTTCTTGCCGAAATTATGTAGCCTTTTTTCTTCAAATACTCGGCAACAAAGGCTTCACCGCCGTTGCCGATGACCTGCGTTTTGCCCATCACTTACCCTCAAAAAAGCTTTTCAGAAAGCTCATTCGATGTATAGGCAAAACACCGTGCTGACGAATAGCATCGTAATGTGCCGCGGTTCCATAGCCTTTGTGCTTTTCAAAGCCGTATTCGGGGTATTTTTCGGCATACTCAAGCAACAAGCGGTCACGCGTGACCTTGGCTAAAATCGAAGCCGCCGCAATTGAGCACGACTTGCTATCTCCCTTGACCACCGTTTCGCAAGGCACACTTATTCCCTTAGGTACACGGTTGCCGTCAATCAGTGCAAAATCGGCCTTTTGTGCCAAACCGTCGATAGCACGGTTCATTGCGATATATGTGGCATTGAGGATATTGTGCTCTTCAATTTCTTCAACAGTACCGAAAGCAACACAATAAGCCACCGCTTTTTCAATTATAACTGGGTAAAGCTGTTCCCTTTTTTTCTCGGTCAGCTTTTTAGAATCGTTAAGTCCTTCTATTTCACAGCCGTCAGGCAAAATGACTGCTGCCGCACAAACAGGGCCTGCCAATGGGCCTCGGCCTGCTTCATCAACACCGCAAACTAATTTATAGCCCTTTTCCTTGGCCGAATTTTCATATGTAAAATCAGGCATTATTCATCCTCCGGCATTTCCAAAGTGATAAATCCAAGCTTGCCGCCGCGGTACTCATCGAGCAGCATGGTTGAAGCACGCTCGCAATCAACCTCACCACCGCGCATCATCATGCCACGCTTTTTACCGATAGCCTGCAAAAGGTCATAAGCATCGTAAAACTCTGCAGGGTCGACCTTATAACGCTCAATTATTCTGTCAGCATACTCTTCCGACATACACTCAAGCAGTCTTACTGCAAGCAGTTCTTTGTCAATAACATCATCCTTAACGGCACCGGTAAAAGCAAGATGCTCACCAACCTTGGGGTTATCAAACTTGGGCCACAAAACACCCGGAGTGTCAAGCAGTTCAAGTCGCTCGTCTATCTTAAACCACTGATTGCCTCGAGTCACACCAGGACGGTCGGCAACACCGGCCTTTGAAATCTTTGACATTCGGTTGATAAACGACGATTTACCGACATTGGGCACGCCCACAACGGCAACCCTCAAAGGCTTGCCTGTCATACCCTTTTTGTCAAATGCCTCTAACTTTTCGGCCAAAAGATTTTTGACCGAGCGGACAAAATTGTCTACACCCTTACCTGTCCTGCAGTCCATAGGAATTGCAATAATTCCCTGCGATTTATAGTGATTTATCCAACGCTCGGTAGCCGATTTATCTGCAATATCGCATTTATTGAGCAAAATCAACCTCGGCTTATCTGCAACAATACCCGACAGCTCCGGATTACGGCTGCTGACGGGTATTCTGGCATCTGCAATTTCGGCAACGGCATCTATCAGCGGCAAAACCTTCTCGATCTGTCTTTCGGTTTTCTTCATGTGGCCGGGAAACCACTGAATATTCTGCATCTCGCTCATAGTTCACCATCCATTTATTTAATAGATACTTCCTATATTATCAAACGGAAAAACACGGTACAAGGCTTTTCCCAAAATCTGACGCTGGTCAATAAGACCGACAACCGCTGTTCTGCTGTCCAACGAAACACCTCGGTTATCGCCCAACACAAACACATGGTTTTCGGGCACCTTTAACGGGTATTTCTGCACACCGTAAACCTCGGGCGAACCAACTGCTATTTCAGTTACGATCTCGCCCACAAACTCTGAGCCAACCTCTTTCATCTTATCCTCGGACTCACCGACAAAAACCTTGCCGTCGTGAATATCTACCCATTGACCCTCGGTGGCAATAACTCGCTTGATTATAGGTATATTATCATACACTTCGCTTGAAATAACGACAATATCGCCGTATTCAGGAGTGTAAAAAACATCCGACACAATGACTCTTTCACCGTTTTGAAGCGTTGGAAACATCGAGCCGCCTTCTATTCTCACCTGGCGGAACAAAAAGGTGAACGCAAGCAAAATAACCATTACAGTGATAACAGCACTGTCTATCCATTCATAAACCTCCGACCAAACGGTTTTGGTTTGTTTAACCGAAGACTTGATTTCCTTCTTAACGGGTTCCTCTTGAGTCACATTTTCTTCAACAATCTCTTCTTGAAGTGATTCCTCTCGGTTAATTTCTGCCACCTCTTATCCCACCTTTCATAAAATTTTCAAATAAAAAGAGAAGAAGGAAACAAGTATTAACTTGTTCCCTTCGCTGCAAAAATCAGATTTGTTCCTTAACCTTAGCGGCCTTACCGACTCTGTCGCGGAGGTAGTAGAGCTTAGCTCTGCGAACCTTACCGTTACGAACGGTCTCAACCTTGGCAACGTTAGGAGAATGTACGGGGAATACACGCTCAACACCTACGCCGTAGGATACGCGGCGAACGGTGAAGGTCTCTGCGATACCGCTGTTATTCTTTGCGATAACAGTACCCTCGAAAACCTGAATTCTCGACTTATCTCCTTCAACGATTCTTACATGAACACGAACGGTGGAACCGATCTTGATCTCGGGCTTCTCTGCTTTGAGCATGCCCTTAGAAATCTCTTTAACGAAATCCATTTTTATTTCCTCCTTAAATTTCTTTCAGACGTTCATACCTTTATACATCAGAAGTCGGGAGTTTACCCGAAAAGATAGAGGACCATCCGCTTTGGTGTCGTTAAACGGCATCAAACCCATCGGCAAGGAAACCGATGTAATCAAATGCTAAAGTATAATACCACAGTCAACTCAAAATTGCAAGCATTTTTTTCAAAAAATTGAAATTTAATAATTATCGGCCTTTATCTCAAACCAACTCTGCGGTTTTGAGCAAACTGGACAGGCGTTGGGAGCATTTTCTCCAACATGGATATGACCGCAGTTTAAGCATTTCCAAATTTTGACCGAATCACGCTTAAATACTATTCCCTGCTCGATATTTTCTTTAAGTTTCTTAAAACGTTCATGGTGTTCTTTTTCGATATTACCGACCATTTTAAAAAGCGCGGCTATTTCCAAATAACCTTCCTCGGTTGCATCCTCGGCAAAACGCTTATACATATCCGAAAATTCAAACCACTCACCGTTTGCGGCATCGTCAAGGCTTTCTGCCGTAGTGGGCATCGAGTTACCATGCAACTGCTTAAACCAAATTTCAGCATGCTCCTTTTCGTTATTGGCAGTTTCTTCAAAAAATCTGCCTATCTGCTCAAAGCCGGCATTTTTGGCTTCGGCGGCATAAAAAGTGTACTTATTTCTTGCTTGGGACTCGCCTGCAAACGCAGCTAAAAGATTGGCATAAGTTTTACTGTTTTGAAATTCCAACGTAAAATACCTCCTAATATTTTACGTTATCGTTTCCAAAAAATGAAAGTTTATTCAAATATCAACAATCAAGTCCTGAATATTTTTAAACTGATAGTCGATATTTTTCAGTAATTTAGGTGATTTAAGAGCAACATTAGCACCGCGTACTACCGAATATTCGGCATCTGAACGAATATGAATGGTTGTGTTGAGATTCTCACTCAAAAATTCTTCCATTCCGTTTACAAGTGCACCGCCACCAGTAACATAAACCTTGTCACGCATAACATCGGCAACAATATCGGGAGGTGTGCGTTCGACAACCGTGTTTATTGCCGCAAGTATTGCCATTGCAGTATCTCTCATGGCAGAATACACATCGGTCGACGAAATATCAAATAATTGCGGCAAACCTGTGAACAGGTTTCTGCCCTTTGCTTTGATTACGACCTGCTCTGTACGGCGTGTCACCGAGCCTATTTGCTTTTTTATTTCCTCAGCGGTCAGCTTACCGATAAGCACATTAAACTCTTTTCGGACATATTTGATGATAGCCTCGTCAAAATCATCCGACCCCACCGGTACCGACTCACACTGAACGATACCGCCTGTCGATAGCATGGCAACATCGGTCACTCCCGCACCTATATCGACCACCATTTTGCCGCAAGGTGCCGAAAAATCTATTCCCATGCCCAAAGCCGCAGCAACAGCCGAGTCGATAACCTGCACGCGTCGGCCTCCCGCAATTTCGGCAGCATTTTCAAGCGAACGCCTTTGAATAGAGGTGGCGCCCGCAGGCATTGCTATAATTACCCTCGGCTTGATAAGTCTTTTTCCGAGCGATATTGTAAAAAACTCGGTCAGCATCTGTTCGGCAAGGTCATAATCGGCAATCATGCCTCTTTGGATGGGATAAACCGTTTCAAGATGCTCAGGCAAACGACCAATCATATCGCGAGCCTTGTCACCAAAGCACACAGGCTCCCACGTTTCACTATCAACCGTAACAACGGTTGGCTGTTCAAGCAATATTTTATTACCGCACAAAAGCACAGTCTTATGTGTTCCGAAATCTATCGCAAGATCAATAGGCATTTTACCGCCTCCTTCTTACCTATATTATATTTCAACCTTTTCGGTTTTACAAGAACTATTTAATGTAATCAGTGCTGTTAAACAATAAACCTTATCTGCACCTGCAAGTCTTAACTGTTTCGCACACTCATTAAGAGTATATCCGGTGGTCTTGATATCATCAATCAAAAGCACAATCTCGCCATCAAGCCTTTTTGGTGCCTTGAAAGCACCTTTAACATTGGCCTGCCTTTTATCGTGGCTCAACTTATGCTGACGCTCGGTCTTTCTTACCTTTTTGAGAGTCTTGACCTTCAACGGCACATCCAACTCTTTGGCACACCTTTTGGCGAGCAGTGCAACTTGATCATAGTACCTTTCCTTGGCATCGGATGATTTAGTCGGCACAATACAAACACGGTCAAATCTGATATCGCTGAACCTTGCATTAAAGGTCTCTACCATTTCATGTGCAAAATAATCAGCCGAATAAGGTGAATTGCGGAATTTCAACCTATATACACCATTTTGTGCCGTGTCGCGGTTGTAAAACGGCGATGCAATACCTTCAAACAAATAATGATAGCTTTTACATTGGCAATGAACCTTTTCAAGACCGCAGTACCGGCAAACCTTACCCGAAATCCGTTGATTTTCAATATCATCACTGCAAGTCTCACACGGCTGGTCACTGCCAAACAATCCACCGCACAACGGACATCTCGGCGGATATATAACCTGCAATATCCTATCGATCAGTTTCATTGCTGTGCACCTTCGGTAAGCATGGTTTCAAGTGCAGTATAACGCAAGGTCTTACGGTCGTTTTTTGCCATAGCCTCAACCACCTGATGTCGACCAACCACAATCAAAAGCTTTTTAGCTCTCGTCACGGCGGTGTACAAAAGATTGCGGTATTTCAACTGATAAGGGAAATCCAAAAGCGGCAGTACAACACAGTCAAACTCACTTCCCTGACTTTTATGCACCGTCACAGCATAAGCCAATTCAAGCTGTTGCACCTCTTCACCCGAATACTGTGCAACTCGGTCAACAAATCTTACTGTAAGACAACGGTTAGCAACATCGATATCCTCTAAAATACCGACATCACCGTTAAATACACCGACACCCACGTTGCCGTCATCGTCTTCCCAGACGATATCGTAGTTGTTCTTAATCTGCATGACCTTATCGCCCTTGCGAAGCACTGTTCCCTTAATCTCAATCTCGGGTGTACCCTCAACAGCGGGGTTCAACTGTTGTTGAAGCATGGTATTTAGGTTCATGGTACCGAGTTCCATTTTCTTGGAGGGACACAGCACCTGAATACTGTCGGTCGGTGAAAATCCGTAGGCAGAGGGCAATCTCCTGCAACAAAGATCAATAACTAATTCAGCCGCCTTGCTTCCGGTCATGCTTTCAAGCATAAAGAAATCGGAATCCTTACTGTCAAGCACAAGCTCCTCACCCGAAATAATACGGTGTGCATTGACAACAATAAGGCTTTGCATAGCCTGGCGGAACACCTTGTCCAATCTGATTGACGGAAAACGTTTGGACATTATAAGGTCTTTCAAAACATTTCCCGCACCGACGCTCGGCAACTGATCCGAGTCACCAACTAGCACAATATGTGTACCCAAACGCAAAGCTTTTAGCAGCGCATCAAACAACACGGTATCGACCATCGACATTTCGTCGATGATGATGGCGTCGCATTCCAACGGATTTTTCTCGCATCGCACAAAAATATGCGATTTGCCGTCATCCGAAGTACCAACCTCTAACAAACGGTGGATAGTCTTGGCCTCTTTACCGCAAAGCTCGGTCATTCTTTTGGCGGCACGCCCCGTTGGAGCCGCTAAAGATACCTTTAATCCGCGGTTTTCCATAACACGGATTATTCCGTTAACCGTAGTAGTTTTACCCGTACCGGGACCACCCGTGAGTATGAATATACTAGAATCAACACTTTCGCAAACAGCCTGACGCTGTAATTCGGCAAACTCAATGCCCAATTCCCTGCCCGCACGTTCTATCTCGGCACTTGTCACAGGTTTTTCGCGGTTGCCAAGGGTCATTTCGGTTAAAAGTCGGTTAGCTATATAACGTTCGCAGTTAAACTGTTCGCTTAAAGCGACATAACTTTCCCCATCCTTGTCGAGCCTGAATATCAATCGTCTTTCAATCAGTTCCTCCAAAGCATCGTCAACCGCCGCAGCATTGCACTCCATCAGCTCAGCCGAGACCTTCATAACCTTGCTTTGAGGCAAACAGGTATGTCCATTGACAAGATTATGCCTTATAACATAAATCACGCCCGCACACAATCGGTCAAGCGTATCCTCGGGAATTTCCAGTCGTTTAGCGATATCATCAACACGTTCAAAATCAAATCCAATACCCTCACCGCACAAAAGATACGGATTCTGCTCAATTCTTTCGGCGGCATTTTCACCCAAAACCTTAAACACCGTAACCGACTCATCGGCCGAAAGACCGTACTGAGCCAAACGCATACACAACTCTCTCAAAGATTTGCGTCCCTTTAATTCCTCGGCAATTTGCTCTGCTTTAGCCAAGGTTATGCCCTTTATAGTTGCCAATCGGTAGGGTTCGTTTTCCATAACCTCAAAGGTGCTGTCGCCAAAACATTTCACAATCTTTTTAGCGGTGGCAGGACCAATACCTTTAATAGCGCCCGACGACAAATATCTCAAAATAGCCGCCGAACCCGAAGGCAAGGTTTTGATAAAGGTTTCGGCCTTGAATTGCTGACCGTATGTACTGTGCAACACAAATTTACCGGTCAATTCAAGCTCCTCGCCCACACTGACTCCTTGAATATTACCAACCACCGTTTCGGTGTATCCGCTGTTCTCAAGTTCAAGCACAGTGAAGCCCGATGCGGCATTACTGTAAACAATACGTGTAACCGTACCGCTTATCATTTCCAATTTTTCTTCCATGGGCTTCACCTTCTTTCAAATCAAATTTTATTAAAAAGCATCAATAAACCTTCGGCTTCGTTATGTTCTATAAATTTAATCCCACTGTTTTTGCACACAGTCCGACAGTAATCAACCTTTTCATCGTTCAAACCGCCGTCAATCGCCAAAATTTTTGCGTGTTTCAGTGCCCAATCCCACTCGACCGATTCCATTAGCATTTGGAGTTGAATATCGGGTTCTTTTCCCAGCACCACCGCATATATCCTGCTCGCATTTTTATCAACACTTAACCTTAAAGCAATACCGCGAATTATGCTTACCGCACCAATAACACACAAAACCATTGCCAATGTTCCCAAAATCGCCTCTGTCATAATATCACCCCATACATCCTATGTATGGTATCAATATGCGTGATTTAAAATCTACAAAAAACCGACCACCGTGCCACTAAGACGGCAGGCAGTCGGTTATGTTTTACTAATTCGCCGCAACATTTACTGTTGTTGTAGCGGGTTCGATCTTATTTGCCCAGGCAAAAATAGTTGCATCCTTTGTCACAACAGTTATAGGTAAACCTTCAACAATCGATGCAGAGGTAACCCCCGAGAGATCCACTTTCAACAACACATTGCCGGCAGCTTTGATCTCTTTTTCCGTGTTTTTAGATCTATCATAACAAACCGTAACTGTTATCGTCTGATCCACAAACATCGGATTTGCTTTCATGCCATCCGGCACATGCTCAAACGCAATATCCGAAGATTTAAGTTTGAGCTCAATTGTCCTGAGTGTGCCAAGTTCCAATGCCACTTCAATATTTTGGGTGCCCGAAACCAATTCAACATTAGGCGGGAACAACGGCTGTACAACTATTGATGTATGGTCCTTTGTAACATCCATGAAATTGATAGGTTCAAGCTTCAGTCCTGTAGAAGCAAGCTCGTCAGCCATGCCGATAGGACACTTTATCTTGTACATCGTGACCTCTTCACGACTCTTGGCTTTTTGCTCGGCATTGTAATAATAGAGCTTGTACGGAGGCATGCCGCCGTTTTGCGAAGAATAGCACAAAGGCAAATTCTCAAACTGAGGAGTTAATGCTACATCGACAAACTTATACAGTGCAACGCGGATATATGCATCCGAATCAAACACCAACTGCGACGCCTCTATAACATTGTTACTTTCATCATAGAACTTAAAATCAACCTTATCAAAGGTCTCGGTCAAATGGTTAATTGTATCTCCTGTCGATATGATAGGCGATACAACCACCTTTGAAATTGTATCGGTTATCTTTGAAGGACCTGTTACATTAAGCATTTCAACCTTAACATCGGGACTTGCATTGTTTATAAGACTGCTCTTGTACTCGTAATCCTTAGCATCACCGGGTAAAAACTGTGACAGAGCCGAAACATCAATCTCAACAGGCACTTCCTTTGTAGTGTCGAAATCGTAGTTAACCTTTATTTTTGACGGAGTGCACTTAACAACGGTACAATCTGAATTATCAACCTTAGCCGTAAGCTCCAACTCATAAGTTCCGGGCTTTGTGACGTGCGAATACGAAACGACCTTAACGGTTATATCTTCGGATTTAAGGGTACTGACTATATAGCGCGGACCGCTCACAGTAACCTTCACTTCGTCCTGATATTCACCCATAACGGTCAGCGAATCGCTATCATCGTTGCCCTGTATGGGTGAAACAGTAACCTTTACAGGGAAATCCACTTCCCTTGTGGGATTCTCGGAAATATCAATAATAAGCCAGAAAATGACGGCACACACAATTGAAAAAGCCATAAGGAACTTTTTATTATCAAACAGCTTGTTAATATAATACATAGGATTGTACTTCATATACCGTCACTTCCTTTCTTCAAAATTTACAAATTATTTGGATTCGGGTTTTTTATCCTCATCCTTTTTGTGGAACAGCTTTGTAAAGAAGCCCTTCTTGCTTTGAGCTTCAACAACTATCAAACATTTATACAACTTTTCTCTCAGGGTTATCGGGTTGAAATTGCGCTGTATAACACCGTTGATACAAACCGAAATAACACCCGTTTCTTCCGAAACGACGACTACAACCGCATCAGAAACCTCACTCATGCCGACTGCAGCGCGGTGACGTGTGCCAAGCTCCTTACTCAACTCGTTGTTTGCGGTCAGCGGCAAAATACAACCTGCCGAAGCAACACGCCAATCTCTTACTATCATACCGCCGTCATGCAACGGTGACTTAGGATAGAAAATATTTCCCACCAATTCCTGCGAGAGTGCAGCATCAACGGTTGTTCCGGTCGCCGCAACATCACCCAAAGGTGTCGACCTTTCAAAAACTATCAACGCGCCTATTTTCTGTTCCTGCATGGAAGCACAAGCCTTGCAAACCTCATCAATACTCTTGGTGACGCGTTCTATATCCTCCGTTGTCTGAACAACACCGAGGTTACCAATCTTACTGTGGCCCACACGCTCCAAAGCATGTCGAAGCTCGGGCTGGAAGATAACAGCTACGGCAATAATGGCGTAGTCGAAGAATTTGACCATCAGCCACTTGATACTGATAAGGTCGAACCACTGTGCAATAAGCCAAATGCCCAAAAGCAACAAAACACCCTTTATAAGCACCTTTGCACGGGTTTCTTTGAAAAAGCCAATAGCCTTGTATATCACAAAAGCAACAATCAGAATATCGATAATATCTCTGAATCGGATGTCAGCAAAGGCCGTAAAAAGCTCAACAAAAAAGCCGGAAATCACTTCCCAGATATTACTGAAAAAAGCAGCCATCGCCACACATCCCTTCCATAGCATTACCTGTAATACATTTTAACATAACATTAGTACTATAATCAATAGTAAATTTGCAATTTTTTCGATTTTTTTACACCACCCCAAAACTTATATTCAAATCGCTGTAAAAACATACCCTATGAGCACTATTCTCAACAAAAATACGGGAGAGCATAAAAGCCCTCCCGCGTAATTTGGTTGATCAGTTTATTGTAGCGACCAACATACTGTAGGTCAGTGTTTATTTAACACACAGAAGCTACCCTGTGTGCTCTTACTTTTTCTTTTTGATTACTACTACTGTAACGACTCCGCCTATAACAACAACTGCACCTATAGCAATAATCACCCAAAGCATATTGTTTCCGCTGTCTTTGGTTTTGTCATCAGATTGAACATTGGTGTCAACATTACCGACTGACGGCTTAGAAGAAGTGTCCGGCTTGGAAGATGCGCCTAGCATGGGAATCTCTTCCTCTATCTTGTTACCGCAAGCGGTGCAGGTTTTAGTCTTTACACCTGCTTCGGTTTCGGTCGCATCTTTAGTAACAACTGCCTCACCATAGGAGTGCTCTACCATAGGAATCTTTTCCTCTGTCTTTGCACCACAGGTCTCGCAGGTACCTTCCTTTACGCCTTCGGCAGTGCAGGTGGGCTCAGTGGTAACAACAAACTCTCCCATCTTGTGTCCGGTTGCATCAAGCGTATTCTTGGTTTCTTTATTACAGGCGGTACACTTGCCGGTTTCAATACCGGTCTCGGTACAGGTGGGTTGTTTTGTAATGGTGGGATTAGAGAACTTGTGACCTGTAGCTTTAACATCTCTCGTTTCCTTGTGAGTGCACTTTGAGCAGCTTCTTGTTTCCTGACCCTTACCCTCGCAGGAAGGTGCTTTTGTCTGCGTCCAAGAACCCAAAGTGTGACCTGTAGCCTTAACATCGCGTTTCTCTACCTTTTGGCAGGTTGAACACGTTCTTGATTCTTGACCCTTTTCGGTACATTTAGGTGCCTTTGTCTGACTCCAAGCACCAAAGGTATGGTTTGTGGTTTTTGCGATGGTTTCATTCTTGGTAGCGCCGCAGCCCGAAGCGGTACAAGTGTAGGTCTTGTTGCCGGCTTCTTTACAGTTGGCGGTTTTGGTCACAGTACCGCTGTTCCAAGTATGAGCCTTGGTTTCAACATTACCACAAGCAGAACAGGTGCGGGTGTGATTGGTGTCGTTTTGCTTGGTATAGTCGCCATATGAATGGGTTTTGCAATTAACTTTTATAGTTGCTGTTGTATTACCGAAGGTGTTTTTGCTACCACTTGCATCACGGGATTCACTAAATGTTAAGGCAACTGTTTTGTTTCCAACGGTTGCATTATCCTTGATTTTAAATGTAAGAGTTGCAATTTTACCTGTTGCAGTATTGTTTGCTGTAGCAAGTGAATCAGCCCAACGCAAAGTATATGGAGAGCTAATTGTCGGTGCAGGAGTTGTCCAACCTATAAGCAGTCCTGAGTTCGAAACGCTTGTGAGTTCTAAACCCTCGTCCCATGATACAGTGAACTTCATTGTGATAAGCCCGGGATTAGAATTAAGGTTTACATTTACTATAACCGTATCTCCTTGCTTACCTTCTGCGTTTGAAAGCGCAAATGCGCCAGTTCCTGCCGCGGAGGCAGGAATGGCAAACAATGTCAATGTTAAAATTAAAGTAATTAAAAACGATATTATTCTTTTCATAAAAATTCTCCTAATCTGTTATATATAATACAAATTCACCCTTTGGGACGACATACATAGTTTGAGAATCATTGTATATTTCACCAACAGGAGTATACATAATGCGAGAACTAACACTACTACTTCCAACCGGAGTTCCATCGGGATAATATAAATTAAACCAGAATGTATGTGCAATAAAACCTATATCTTTATCTGAAATATTTTTTATGTTTATTTCAAAAACAATTTGGAAATTTCCGCTTGAAGTTAATTCAGGTGAATAATTAATAGAGACTTCAAAACATTCAGTGTCATAATTGTGCTTGATGTCTATTATGGCGGCTGAATCAATACGCCATGTTGCAGTAAGAACAATATCGTCACCTAATACTGATATCGATGTTACTTTTTTTCCTCTCTCATCTACCCATCCATCAAATGCGTAACCATTTGTAGCAGGCAAATCAAAAAGATCGAGTGTTCCATCGTCAACAGTTATGTATTTAGGATTAAAAGCATTGTTGTTTCCTTTGAGTTCTTGATATGTGACAGAATATTGAATAGGAGTCCACTGTGCGATTAAGATTATATCGTCACCTTCCTTGCCGGTAAGTTCCGAAATAATATTTCCCATATAATACCAGCCATTAAATACATAATGTTCTTTGTTCAATGGTTGAAGTGAAACACATTGTCCAGACTTATAAGTTGTGGGGTTATTATTGATGGCGTTTTTATCGTCAGTATACTTTATAGAATATGTTGCAACGGCTTCACCGGTCCCAAGGAAAACTTCAACATCCCAACCTGCAAGATAACGGTCAAACATAACCCCATCCCAGTCGTTAACTTCACCATCACCATCAATATCCATAACTGAATCCGGCAAATTTATTACATTCCAACCTGCGAGGTACCTTGCTAGCAAAACTCCATCCCAGTCAGATATGTCTTCGTCAGAATCAAGATCACCCGCAGAAAGTATCATAATATTTCTACTGTCACTAATAGCGCTAGCATAAACATCGTCAGTCTCCGCTATTCGTTGATAGAAATTATAAGTAACGCCAGATTTCAAATTTTCAAAAGTGGTGGTGCTCTGCCAGTTAACCCCATCTATACTATATTCGTATCCTGCATAATGTTTCAATGTAATCGAAGTACTAGTTGACATTTCTAATAGCGCGCGTTTTGGGGTTTGGGTACAGGTGATTTTTACAATAACAGGCTCACTGGGTAAACTAACATCATATGAAGCATTGGCTGCTCTTCTTTGATAAAAAGAATACTTTACATTTCCTACAGACAATTGCCTAAAAGTGTTTCCTGATTGCCAGTTAATTCCGTCCATGCTATATTCATACCCATTTATATGGGTCAGCACAACCGTGCTTTCGTTCATTTCTTGAATTTGAGGCTTGCTAGGAGCTTCTTGGGTCTTTTTGGTTGATACAGCCAATGCGGAACTAGGATTATCTAATCCTTTAAGGCGTTGGTAAATTTGATATTGACTGTTGGGTTCCAAATTATCGAAAACATTATTAACTTGCCAATTGATACCATCTATACTGAATTCATATCCTTCTTTTTCTTGAAGAGTGATGCTAGTGGAATTTTTGCTGATTAATATTGGTAAGGATGGTCTTGTATATTCTTCTAATGCCGAACTAGATACACTTGAAAATTCAGTTTCAGTTTCAAGTTTTCGCTGATAAAACGTGTATTTTGTTTGAGCCGTAAGATTAGAAAAAACATTATTAGTAGTCCAAGTTGCATTATCTAAACTATATGCATAACCCTCAATTTTTGTAAGTGTAATGGAATTTGCTGTTTTACTATTGATGGTTGGAGGAAGAGGTTGTTCGGGATGTTCTTTTACGGTAACATCAAAAGTTTTTGTTAACCCTCTAAAAGAAACCGTAATAGACTGCTTACCCAGTTTATTGCCATCAAATCCACTTATCATAGAAAGGTTTAATTTGATTATTTCATACGGAGCATTACTATAATAAACACAGATTTTGCCACCTGAAACATCAATTGTTTCATCACCCTTCTCATAAATCAATTTTGTGGGGGTTGTGTATAAATAAAAGCTTGAAATATTTTTGTCAAGGATATCAATATCAAAGGTCGTCGTTTTGTTGTTGAAAGAGACTGTCAGAGTTTGAGAACCTAATACAGTGTTATCAAATCCAGATATCATAGAACTATTCATTTCTATAATATCGCTTTCACCATTAGCATATTCCAACTTAATTTTGCCGCCTAAAACACTAAGTGTATCAGTACAAGTCACATATGACAGTTTACTTGGCAAGGTGTCAATGGTTATTTTTTTTAAGTCGCTTTTTGTGGTTACGATTAGCTCTTCACTTTTTTCGCTGGCTTCAATGGTGACGTTATCAGTGCGCTTCTTATAACGTTGATAAAATGTGTATTGCGTATTGGGCTTTAACCCTGTAAACACATTTGAATCTTGCCAGTTAGTGCCATTTAAACTGTATTGCATAAGATTATCTTTTGTTAATGTTACCGATACATCAGTAATTTGCTCTATTGTTGGGCTTTCTGGAGGTATATAATATCCACCACCAGAATAATCAAGTCTAAACCCACAAAGTATATCTGAGTAATCAGAATAAACGTAAAGATTTCCCGCTAAAAAATATTTTTCTAATTTTGAATCGGGATAGCAATGTATTTTGGTTGGTATTAATGCGTCAAAGTAATCTTGAAGGGAAAAATCATCAGGTAGTTCTTTCTTCCAACAACTGTCAATAAATGCGGCAGTTGAAATGGTAGCGGTTTTAGATTCTATATAGATTTCTTTTAAGCCCGAGTTAGAAAATGCTCCAAAATATAACGAATAATCGCCGGTCACGGTGACTTTTTCAAGAGAAGAAGGCACAAAGTAACTAACGCGCTTCGAAGGATTGCTTTTTGAAGCATACCATATTGTTCTTGATGTGCCATTTGAAAAAATCTTGTAATAAAAAGCTTTGCTTATTATTCTATCAACTGTAGTTTTTGTATTATTGGTATTGTTGTCATAATCAGTTTTTTTATAACTTTTGGCTTCATAAAGAAAACTCACGTATCGGTCATATTTATCTGATGCATAAGTTCCTCTATCAACATAACTATACAACCCAGTTCCAGTACTATTATATGTACCATAGTATTGTCTTATTTCTTTAGATCCATTAAACTCTTCAGTTCCAAAAATATACCCGAAAAGTTGCTCTTTTACTTCGTGAGAGGTTTTACTTGTATCGAATACAGGGGATGCATATTGTCCTACAAAAGGAATTGTCATTTCCACAAGTTTGTTGCAACCAAAGAACGCTGCTCCTTCAATCTCTTTTACAGAATCAGGAATCGTTATAGCAGTAATATTTGAGCAATTAGCGAAAGCCTTATATCCAATTTTTACAACGGGATATTCTCCGAAATTTTGAGGCACCTCAACATTTCCGCTTATGTTGGTATCAACATTAACGATCGTTGCTTCGCCGTTTGATATAGTATAGGTATAATACCCTTCAATGTCACTTGTTGCTGCACTTGCTGTTATACTCATTAATCCTATCAGCACAATGGATATCATCAGTGCAACTACCAACAATATTGATAAAAACTTTTTCATTTATTCTTCACTCTCCGTAATACTCTAGTAAATCTTTTAAAGAGATTTTGATGTTTGATTCGTTTAAATTTTGTTCATGTGTTTTAAAAAGGCACTCTAAAATTTCCTTATTATTTTTACCGTAATGTAGTTTGTTGTGACACTCACTACAAAGTGATACAACATTTGCTTCGACATCTAAAGATGTATCAAAATCAGCGTGAAATTTCAGCGGTATTAGGTGATGTGCTTCGGTGTATCTAACATTAGTATTTTTTCGCAAAAAACTTTTATGTATTTTTGAAACTTCACACTCATTATTAGCTAAAATCAAGGCATTCTTACTCACTTTAGGATTTCTCGGATAAACCTCAACCCCATCTATTTTTTTAATATTTTTCTTGTTGCTTGGTTTATATCCTTTAAAATTTTCGGTTCGATTCCAGCTGCTGTTTTTGTTTAGTACTTTTCTTAATTTATTATCTTCAACTTCTTCAATATCTATATAGTATGTATCATACAACCAGTTTGAAAATTCAAGATTATCCATTGTTTTGCAAGCATTATTTTTAATTTGCTTTAGTTTCTCCTGTAATGACAAGAAGTCGTTGTCAACCTCGCATTCACCTTGTAAACAAATTATAAAGAACTTCATATCGTCAAGTGAGTAAATCGGTATAAATTCTTTTGGATGATACAAATACAAGACCTTTCCTAATACAAGTGGCGCGAATTTTGATGATGAAATAATTCCTTGAGCTTCTTTTGTGCCCGGAATAAGTGAAATCAAACTAATAAGTTCGCTTTTGACATTTTCAAAAGCAACATCAATATTGTCTATATCCCCATCACCAAATTTCTTGGTTGCACGATATTTTAACTCAGTATCTTTACCTAACTTACCAAACCATACACCATATTTTTGAGCAGTAGCTCCACTGTTGTTTCCCAACTCTTTTAGAGCATATTCGAACTGACGACAAAAAGTTGTTTCACCCATTCCTAATGCGTATTCTTCTTTTTGCATATTACGTATTCTTTCGGCGGAAAAACGCTTGATAAAAACTTCTCTTTGTTTTTCCAATTCTTTAATCTTGTGCACGTTCATGTCGATTCCTCCATAACGTAACTACCGGTTAGTTATATATCACTAATATACACCTGTCGCTATATTTTGTCAACGACTATTAGTGATATTTAACTAACAAAGAAATTTGTAGTGATATATCATCTATATATAGAAACACTAACAATGTAGGTGATATGTGTGGGTATATACGAATTTACAGTAAACAGAATTTATGAGCTCTGTCGCGAGCGTAAAATC
>JAZUAC010000031.1:0-19832 GCA_045637775.1 Acutalibacteraceae bacterium
ACTTAAGCATTCTCATAGCAACTTCACGGTTCTGATGCTGGCTTCGCTCAACCTGACAGGAAACGACGATATTTGTCGGGATATGGATGAGTCGTACGGCAGAGGAGGTCTTATTAACCTTCTGTCCGCCTGCACCTGATGCACGGTAAACTTCCATTCTGATATCTTCAGGGCTGATGTCTACTTCGATGGTGTCATCAATTTCGGGCATAACTTCAAGTGAAGCGAAAGACGTATGTCTTCTTCCCGAAGAGTCAAACGGAGAGCAACGAACAAGGCGGTGAACACCGTTTTCACCCTTCAAATAACCGTAAGCATTCTCACCGGTAAAGGTAAGAACAGCACTTTTAAGACCTGCTTCTTCACCGTCCAAGAAGTCAATCATATTAACCTTGAATCCGTTACGCTCACCCCAGTGGGTGTACATTCTGACCAGCATCTGAGTCCAATCCTGTGCCTCGGTACCGCCCGAGCCTGCATGGAAGGTCAAAATAGCGTTGTTGGCATCGTATTCACCCGTAAGCAAGGTTGCAAGGCGTTGTTCCTCAAGGCTCTTTAAGGCCGAGTTAACCGACTCAACAATTTCGTCAAGCATCGAAAGGTCGCCTTCTTCGTCGGCCATTTCAATAAGCACAAGTGTGTCATCAAAAAGCGAAACAAGGTTTTCGTATTTTTCAACCTTATCCTTCAAGCGGCTTGTTTTTTGCTGAATTTCCTGAGCCTTTTCAAGGTTATCCCAAAATCCGGGAGCCGAAGCCTGAACCTCACATGATTCTATTTCTCTTTTCAAATACTCTAGTCCCAACGCGTCGCCCAGTTCTTTAATATCGTCCTCAATGGCGGTCAGTCTTAATCTCTGTTCTTCAAACTGAAGCATAAATTTCTCCTTAAAATTACTTTATCTTTTTAACGGCAAAAGCGCGCCAATTTTCCATTGTTTCCTCGTCGATTATCTCAAAACCATACTTGTTAAAGGCGGCCTTGACATCATCCTCGCGGATATCAATGATACCCGAGCAGATAAACACACTGTTTTCCTTCATAAAGGTGTCGACATTCTCTAAAAGCGAGATAATAACATCGGCAACGATATTAGCGCAAACAACATCGTATCGGTCGGTTATCTTGTCACAAAGGTCGCCCTTTATAAAGGTTACTTTGTCGGAAATATTGTTCATTTCGGCGTTTTCAGCAGCAACCTTAACGGCAACGGGGTCAATATCAACACCGTCAGCACACTTACTTCCAAGCAAAACACCCGCAATGCTCAAAATACCGCTACCCGAACCAATGTCAAGCATAGTGCAATCAGGGTAAATGTATTTTTCAAGAAGACCGAGGCACATTCTTGTTGTGGCATGAGTACCCGTACCAAAAGCAGCACCGGGGTCGATGCTCAACACAACACGACCCGCTTTGTTATCATATTCTTCCCAACTGGGACGGATAACCAGCTTTTCACCTATTTCGGTGGTTTTAAAAAACTTTTTCCAGTTATCGGCCCACTCGGCTTCGCTGATAGAATCGGTATCAATCTCGCAGCCAATACCCACAGCAGCATATTGCTCTTTTAAGTAAGCAACCGCCTCAAACGGGTTTTCCTCATCGCTGATATAGATATGAATAATAGACACAGTGCGGTCTTTAGCCAACAGATCCTCGTCAATCATATCAATATGAGCAATATCCAAAGCATCCTGTTCCAAATTCGAGTAATCCTCAACATAAATACCGTAAGGCACAACCATGTTGGCAATGGCTTCGGCAGTTTCGGTAGACTCAACGGGCACTTTAATCTTAATTTCGGTCCAATCCATTATTTCACCCTCAAAACACCATATTGGTTTAATCAATTTATTGTAACACAACTTCTCAATAAAATAAACAGTTATTTTTCAATTTTGTAAAAATTTTGAAATGTAGTATTTTTATTATGCAATTCGGCAATGTCACCGTAGGTCGCTAGGTCTACTGTAGGGTCGCATCGTGATGCGACCGAAAAAGCAGATCTAAACAATCTACTAACGGGCGATTCATGAATCGCCCCTACGATTACACCAATAAATTTTTGGGTTGTTGTAGAGGACGGGTCCTCGACGTCCCGATGGTTTATTGAGAGTCTTCGGGAGGATAATATCCTCCCCTACAAATACACGGGTTTGTTGTAGTGGAGGGGTCTGTCCCCTCCCGAAAGCCTTCTCCAGTGGGAGAAGGTGCCGAACGAATGTGAGGCGGATGAGGTGTTAGTTAGGTTATAGTTTAGTAGAAATGATAGATATCGCTTTACTACCCATCCGTCAGGCTTTGCCTGCCACCTTCCCTCACAAGGGAAGGCTGACAACTCGATTATAATCTATCGGCTTTGTTGTAAGGGAGGGGGTTAAGCCCCCTCCCGCGGGCGTTCGCAGAACGCCCCTGCGATTAGATCAATAAATTTTGGGGCTGTTGTAGGGGACGGGTCCTCGACGTCCCGATGGTTTATTGAGAGTCTTCGGGAGGATAATATCCTCCCCTACAAATACTTGGGGTTGTTCGTCAACTTACGGACCGCCCGGGAGGTCGGTCCCTACATTGGCCTTTTAGGCCCTCCCCTACGAACCTTCCTCCACAGAGGACGATGGCTTTTTATTACGAAAATGACTGAAGGAGAGAAACGGTCGCTTTGTGAAGCGCACCTACAAATAAGTCACCGAAAATAATTGATTTTTATTGCAGGATGTAGTATACTGTCTTTGTATATATGAATATGCGTGGAATTTCTTAATAAGGAGTTTTCATTTTATATGATATGGCACAATGCTACACCCGAGGAGGTTTTGACCGAGCTTGGGGTCGACAAGGAAAAAGGGCTTTCCAACGAGGAAGCCAAAAAGCGTCTGGACGAATACGGTAAAAACTATTATGTCAGCGACCGTGAGTTGAGCTTGACATCGGCTTTAACGGCACAGTTAAAAAAGCCTTCAGTAATACTTTTGTTGTCGTTGTTGGTGATTTTCGTTCTGCGTGAATTGGTTTTGGGCACCAACCGTTTCTGGATACCCATAACCGCACTTATAGTTTTGGCAATTAAAGAAGCCATTGCTGTTTATTCGGAATACCGTTGCGTTAATATGCTGTTCCGCCTGAAGAACCGCCTTAGCACATCGGCAAAGGTCATACGTTCAGGCAACGAAACTGTTATTGACGCTGTCAATGTTGTCCCCGGTGACATTATAGTTTTGTCTGAAGGCGATTTTGTTCCCGCTGATGCAAGGCTTATTGAATCGACAACATTGCGATGTGACGAAGCGATGCTTTTCAATGAAAAAGAAGAAGTCATGGTTGAAAAGTACAGCGTTGCTTTGCACGACGACCACAGTCCCGTTGAGGAACGAAGCAACATGGTATACTGCGGTTGCCATGTTATGACGGGTAACGCCTTGGCGGTTGTCACCGAAACCGGTGAAAATGCCGAAATAAGAAGACATTTCAAACGTGACCGCGTTTTTACTCACAAGGGTGTGCAAGATCGCATAACCGACCGTTTTAGCGGCTTTTTAAAGGTTTTTAACACGACCGCTTTGATCGCCTGCCTTATCATAATTCTGCTTGGAACCTTTGCTGTCTCGGGTAATATTGTTTGGGGCAAATTTTTGGAGTCGGCAATCGTAGCCATTTCGTTCTACATAGCTGTTGTTCCCGAAAATTTTGCCGCAAGGGTTGCCTGTATGCTGGCACTCGGCGTCAAGCGTCTTGAAAAAGACCGTGCTACTATTTTTGCCTCTTCAACCGTTGAAAAATTGGCAGGTGTTACGGTTATTTGTGCCGACAAAACCGGCACTCTGACCCAAAACAAAATGGTCATGCGCGAGGTCTTTGACGGCAAGAAGGTAATCGACCTTTCGAGTGATACTATCACCAAACAATGCGAAGTCGCCATGCGTTTTGCCTCACTCAGCTGTGATTCAGCCAACGCAGATGAAATCGACCATACCGAGGCCGCTATGGTTTCGGCTTCGGCAAGATACCTTAACATTGTAAAATCCGATTTCGATTCGGAGTTTCCGCGTGTGACCTCTATTCCGCTGACCCCCGAGAGAAAGATAAAAACCTCGGTCAACATGATTGAGGGTAATGTGTTCTCCATTGTAAGAGGTGCTCCCGATATTATTCTTGAGCGTTGCATAAATGCCGACAAGGAAACCATCACCAAAGCTTATGAAGAAATGTGCTCGAAGGGTATGCGTGTTCTTGCTATTTCTTACAAGATACTTGATGATATACCCTCTACCCCTACCGAAGATGACCTTGAATACGGTCTTGAATTTTTAGGGTTAATGGGCTTTAGTGACCGTGAGCGCAAAGGTACATCAAACGAAATTGCGTTGTGCCGAAGCGCAGGCATTTCAACCGTTATGTTCACCGGCGATCACATCAACACAGCAACTTCAGTTGCTGAACAGATGGGTATTCTTTCAAGCGGTGATATCGCCGTAACAGGTGAACACCTTGACGAGCTTTCGGATGAAGAGCTTTTGGAAATTGTTCAGAAGATTAAGGTTTGTGCAAGAATATCACCTGAACAGCGTGTAAGAATTGTTAACGCACTGCATTCTCATGAAGAAACTGTACTTATCACTGCCGATAGTGCCGCAAACCATGCTCCCATGGCTATTGCCGATGTTGGATGCGGTATGGGTAAAAAAGGTACCGACGTTGCTAAAGGAAATGCCGATGTCGTTATTGATGACGACCGCTTTGTTTCCATTGTAAGAGCAATAAAAAACAGCCGCGGCATATTTGCCAACTTTACAAAATATGCCGAGTACTATGTTACAATGTGCTGTTGTATGTTCACCGTTCTGGCACTTTGTATGATATGCTTTGGTACTGCTGTACTTTCACCGCAGTTGCTTTTGCTTTCATCGATATTCACACTTATATTCCCCATGTCGGCTTTGGGCTTTGAGACTGCCGATAACAGCACCATGGAGGCACCGCCGTGGAATATCGGAAGCAAGATGTTTGATGTCAAGCGTCTCTTGATTTCAGCAGGTATCGGCGTTGCTATTGCGTTGCCCTCGATCATTGTTTATATGATAAACAACGGTGAGGCTTGCGCTAACACAGCAACATTTATGTCGCTTGTAATTTCGTTGATACTCTATGCTTTCACAAGCCGTTCAACCGAATTTTTCTACAAGCGAATCTTCCACAACCGATTCCTAATGGCAATGTGTGCCGCTTGTACCGTTGTGATGGTTGTTTTGACATTAACCGCCGCGTCAGAGCTTTTCTCAATGTCAACGCTTTGTGCAAAAGGACTGGCAACTGCCGTGTTTATCCCCTTCTCTATCCCGGTGGTGTTTGAACTTTTGAAGCTTATCAAAACCTTTATAAAATAGCAAAAAACTGTTTCGCAAATCTGCGAAACAGTTTTTTTATTCGTTGTAATTTAGTTGTTATCTGTTTTCCTCAATAGCCATAACCATATCAACACGGCGTTGATGGCGTCCACCCTCAAACTCGGTGTCAACAAAAAGGTCAGCAAGCTCGCAAGCAACGCCGGGACCGATTACTCGTCCACCCAAGCACATTATGTTAGCGTCGTTGTGCAAACGGGTAAACTTTGCAGAAAAATGGTCGGTACAAACTGCAGCTCTGATACCCTTGACCTTGTTAGCAGCCATCGACATACCGATACCGGTTCCGCAAACAAGGATTCCTCGTTTAGATTCACCCGAGGTGACAGAAGCGGTAACCTTCAAAGCAATCTCGGGATAATCAACAGCCGAGCCGTCAAATGTTCCGAAATCCTTAACCTCTATGCCTCTTTCGTTCATGTGTGCGATAATAGCGTTTTTAAGTTCAAAACCGCCATGGTCGCAACCAATACTCAAAACATCGCCTTTTTTGAAATCCATTTTATATACTTCCTTTCAGATTTTCTTGTTTCTTTTTAAGCTCGCGTTCGGCCTGCGGCAATCTCAAATACACGGGTAAAAGTGTATCGGGGTCAACCGTTTCGCCAATAAGTGCCTTTTCCCAACCTGCCATACCAACACTTGACGCTCTTTGAAGCTTGAGATGCTCGGGCGGCAGTTTTATAGGCACACCTTTATCAGCGGTGGTTCTCCAAAACAGATCGGCACCGTCACCCACCGCAAAAATAGTTTTATCAGGGTTTTTCTCATGTATTTTGACAAGGTCTTCAAAAACCTCATCAATCATCAAAGCGCGGTCATCACATAGTCTTATAATCTCACCGTCTTTTATTTCAAACAAAGCGTTATAGACCTGATTACATCTCGCATCCATGCAGGCACACACAATGCAATCCTGCGAAATCATGTTATAAGCCATGGATTCAAGCACCGAAACCGGTACGCAAGGCTTACTTTCGGCAAAGCACAAGCCCTTGACGGCGCTGATGCCGATTCTGACACCCGTAAACGAACCCGGACCTGCAGTTGCGGCGATAACATCAACATCCTTAATACTTAAATCCGACAGCTTAAGCAACTGCTCTACCATCGGCAAAAGTGTCTGCGAATGGGTTGTTTTTAAATTCAGAAAAAACTCGCCCTTTAGCTTTCCGTCCTCAATCAAGGCACACGATACCGGCGTTGCGGTACATTCAATTCCCAAAATCCTCATTTTTAATCCTCTATGGTTATTCTTCTCTCATCCTCCGAGAGTTTTTCAATGGTTATTATAACGGTATCATCAGGCAAGGCAGAAGCGATATTCTCACTCCATTCTATCATCAGAACGCCGCCCATTTCGAGATACTCAAAATACCCTGTGGTGTAAAGGTCATCCCAACCGCTGACACGGTACATGTCAAAATGGTAAATATTAAGTCTGCCGCCCAAATATTCATTGACAATGGCAAATGTGGGAGAATTAACCTCACCATCATAACCCATCCCTTTAGCAAAACCCGAAGTAAAACAGGTCTTGCCCGCACCGAGGTCACCTTCAAAGGCAATGACCGTGCCGGACTTTACCGCTTTGGCAAACTCTGCGGCAAAATTCTCGGTCTCGGTTCTTGAATGCGTAACCGTAACTGTCATAGTCCTTTTTTACCTCCTCAAAGCGGTTTTTAATCATTTCCATACAGTATAACACATATTTTCTAAAATTTAAAGTCTTTACTTGAACTATTTTTATAATTAGAGTATAATATAGTTAATGCTTATTTTGGCGGCGCAGTTTTGACCGTCGGAAAGGAAAAGTATGAAGATGATTTTCCGTCGCATTGCGGACTACATCCGCGAATGTGATAAGGTTTTATATATACTCTGCATATTAACCACGTTTTACGGCTGTGTTATGGTGCTTTCAACAACATATAATTACTACGGGCAAAGCTACAGTCAGTTCATAACCCAGATCGGCGCTTTGGGACTCGGAATCGGTGCTATGATAGTCATAAGCAATTTTGACTATAAGCGGTTCTCAAAGCTGTGGTTTTTGATAGCTATTGTAGGGCTTGTCCCTGTTGTATTGACCTTCTTTATCGGTTTTGCACCGGGTGCCACAGACGATAAAGCATGGCTGATGCTGCCCGGTAACATTTCGTTTCAGCCTTCCGAGCTTTTGAAGATTTGCTTCACTTTGACATTTGGCTACCACTGTCACGTTTTGGGTGACAGGGTCAAAAAGTTTATTCACCTTATTCCCTTATGTATTCACGGCGGTATTCCCGTTTTGCTTATTCACTTCCAAGGTGACGACGGAAGCGCCATGGTTTTCGGTTTTATGTTTATCGGCATGATGTTTGCAGCAGGTGTTAAACTGCGCTACTTCATTATAGCAATAAGCGTTGTCGCCGTTGCGTTGCCGTTTGTTTATCTTTTTGTCATGAATGATGACCAGCAGGCACGTATCAATGCTTTGTTTTTCGGCACAGAGGGCGACTATCTCGGCACAATGTTCCAACAATACCGCGGACGTGTTGCAATGGCAAACGGCGGAATATTCGGACAAGGTTTGTTTAACGGTTCGCTCACTCAATCCGGCGGCATACCCGAAGGCTACAATGACTTTATTTTCACCTGCATCGGTGAAGAATTGGGATTGGCCGGCTGTATCGCCGTGCTTGTGTTGATGTCGGCTGTATGCATAAGAATTTTACGCGTGGGTTTCCGTGCCGACTCAAAATTAGGCTTGGTTATATGCGCAGGCATCTTCACAATGCTTTTATCACAGACCGTTATCAACATTGGAATGTGTCTGTGGCTCATACCCGTTATCGGCGTTACTCTGCCATTCTTCTCGGCAGGAGGAACCTCGCTTTTGTGTACCTATTTAGGGTTATCGCTTGTTATGAGCGTCCATATTCACCGCGACTCCGGTATCAATCACTTGCATAAAAACCGCTTTATATCTGCCGAATAAAAAGTTCAACAAGCTCCTTTGCACCGTCAACAGTCAGTGCAAGGAGCTTATTTATTCCTGTTGATGCAAAAAATTTCACCTTTTCCAAAGCATCTGCAACCTTAAAAATCGGAAGGTATACTTCTTTTCCAAAGATTGAAATATGCTCTTCATCAGCAAGCGTCAAGGCCGACACACTGTTGCCGTAAGCTGTCCTTTCGGTGGCAGAATAAGCACACCCCATAAGGCACAGCGCCACAACAACGCATAAGATAATAAACATTGTAGTAACTACCGACCTAAAAAACTGTCGATTTCTTTTATTTTGCACCGTCATTTTTAGTTTTCCTTTATAATTTACTGTGAGTCAAGCAAAACAATCAAAGCCTTGGACAAAAGTTCGGCTGAATATTTTGCCTGTTCTAATGTGTTGGCGTCACTGCCAACCTCTATAAGTATTGACCCTGTTGAAAGGTTTTGGTTATATTTTGAGGATTTTAAGAGCATCGCCCTTGCCAACTGCGGATACATATTTTCCAAAACAAACTGTAATTTGGTAGCAAGCCGAACATTTTCACGCCAACTGGGATGATCCTCTATCGTGCCGGTCTCGCTGCCCATTACTATCATAACCTGAGCCGCTTCTTTTGAATCGACCTCTATAACAGGTGCAACCTTGTCACTTTTACCGCTTGAAATAGAATCTCTGTGAATATCGATAACTATCTTTATCGATGGGTATTGTTGTAGATAACTCTTGACCGTCTCGGCAGAACGTGAATAACTGCCCGAATATGATGGTCCGTCATGCAAGGTTTTATCATGGAGAGCCGTGTACCCCGCTTCGTTCAATCTCGTCGAGATTATCTCTCCGATTTTCACGATGTTGAGCTCGGTATCCTCGCTCCGAGGCTCGTCAAAATCGGTATAATATTGACTCTCGTCGGTCATGTAGCTTTCGGTCGCATGGGTGTGGTAAATGAGTATCTGTGGTTCATTTGACTTTTCTACAGAAAACTCAAGTGGGTTTGTAATATCCTTGTAAATATCAAGCGAAGCACCGCTTTGATTACTTATATACACACCGTTACTTTTGGTGTTTGCGGTATAGGGTGTCAGTGTCTTTTTTATAATACTGCCAAGTGTCACCTGCTCAACCGCCACGCAATCGGATGTTTTTTCGTTATCAGATGAACCCATAATTACTTCACCGACCACAGTTTCAACCATGGGCTGTTTTTCGGCTTCCGTTTCCTCTTTTGAAAACGCGCCGAACAAACCTTCAGGCGTTACTGCCATGACACTGAATGCGGCAAGCCTACCGAAAACCGTTGGCATATCGAGTGACAGTACACCCATCATGCCAACGGCGACGCTTAAAATAACCGCACAAATTTTAAAAGCACCCTTATACCGTTTCATTTCTTTACCTTCAATTCACATAATTCACTTATTTATATGAATCGAGGCAGATAATTAGACGTATTCTGAAAGTATCTCAAAGGCATTTTCGGGCTGAAGGGCGACGTTTATCGAATAAGAAATGACCTGACTGGATTTTTCAATCATACGGTCAATATCTCGAGGTGTCACAATCAGCGGCTCATGCTCGCGGCGGTTTTCACCTGTGAGGTCAAAGCTTAAAGTCGCAGCATCAACAACAGTGGGTACACCTATCGTCACACACTTAACACCAAGTGTATTTTCGGTCAGCTCGGTTCTTGAATTACCAACTCCCGATCCGGGCGCCAGCCCTGTATTGCTCAACTGAACAGTTCTTCCCAATCTGGAAATATCTCGAGCGGCAAGTGCATCAATAATAATAACGGTCTGCGGTCTTATGCGTTCAACCGCACCCTCAATTATCTCCTTTGCCTCAATACCGGTTTGACCCAGCACACCGGGACATATAACCGACACCGACGCCATATGCTCTAATCCCAAATGCTTTTTGATTCGTTCGGAAATATGCCGTGTCGCAAAAACACCTTCGGCGGATTTGGGACCCAAAGCATCAGGAGTCACGGTTTTATTTCCTATTCCAACAACAAGCAAATCCCCCTCAATGGATCCAACGAGACCTCTGATTTCGGCAATCAACAGTTCACGAAGCATATCGGAATCGAAAATATTATAGTTTTTGTGTGTTTCAAGGGTGACATATTTACCAATCGGCTTGCCAATTTCCTTAGCCGCATCTTCATTCAAGATTTCAACATTTGTAACCTCTATTCCCTCAACGTCATATTTTCTGACCTTTACACTATCCTCACTTTTGGTTTTATCGGCCATAAACTCAACCGCAATATCAGTTCTGATACCCACTAAAAGCACTCCTTTTTAATGAAAATAACCAATATTATTTTGAATTTCCTGTTTCAAAATATACAGAATAAAAAAATTAAAATTTCGGCAAAAAAAGTGTTGCATTTTTTGGACAGGAGTGGTATTATATATTCACTGTGGAATTTAATGTCCGCAATGTATTATTTCAAGGAGGTGGAACTATGCCTAACATTAAGTCCGCCAAGAAACGCGTTCTTATCGCTGAAGCTAACAACATGCGTAACAAGAGCATCAACTCTGCTCTTAAGACCGCTATCAAGAAGGCTGATGCTGCAATCGAGTCTAACGCCGCTGACAAAGCAGAGGCTGTTAAGGTTGCAGTTAAGAAGATCGACCAGGCAGTTTCTAAGGGTATTCTCCATAAGAACACCGCTGCTAGAAAGAAATCTGCTCTCGTAGTCCGTCTCAACAAAGCTAACTAATCTTGATTAGTGTTGCATGACGAAATAACGGCTGTCGGAATAATTCCGACAGCCTTTTTCGTTTTTTATAGCAAAATTTCAAGCTTCTGCAACAAATAAACTGCCTTTAGTACTTGAAAATCTCGAAAAATATGTTAAAATAAAATGTAAATAATTTTTAAAGGAGTAATCCATTATGGCAAAAGAATTTTTAGTTGAAATTTCCGCACGTCACGTGCACGTTTCCAAAGAGGCTTTGGAGACCCTTTTCGGTGCAGGCTATGAGCTCACCCCCAAGAAGGATCTTTCCCAGCCCGGTCAGTTCGCTTGTGAAGAGCGCGTTACCGTTGTAGGCCCCAAGAAGGAACTCGCAGGTGTTTCCATCCTTGGCCCCTGCCGTCCCGAAACCCAGGTTGAGCTTTCGGCTACCGATGCTCGTTCTATCGGCATCACTGCTCCCATTCGTGAGTCCGGCGATGTTAAGGGCTCGGGTGCTTGCAAGCTCGTTGGTCCCTGCGGTGAGGTTGTACTCGCAGAAGGTGTTATCGTTGCAAAGCGTCACATCCACATGACCCCCGAAGATGCTGCAGAGCTTGGTGTTAAGGATTGCCAGGTTGTTAATGTTAAGGTTTCTACCGATGGCAGAAGCCTCGTATACGGCGATACCATCGTTCGCGTAAGCCCCAAGTATGCACTTGCTATGCACGTTGATACCGACGAAGCAAACGCAGCCGCTATCCCCGGAAGCTGCATGGCTACCATCGTTGAATAATTCAATAGGACTTTATCTGCATGTTCCGTTCTGTGACTCTAAATGCGCATACTGCGACTTTTACTCTTACAGAGCGGACTTGTGCTTTTATGACCGATACACCGACACACTTTGCGAGCATTTGACAGAAGCCGGCAAGCGTTTGAACCGAACGGCCGACACGCTTTATTTCGGTGGTGGCACACCTTCCCTTTTGGGTGGTGAACGCATTGCAAGGCTTGTTTGTGCCGCAAAGCAGTCATTCGGTCATAACATCACCGAAATAACGGTTGAGTGCAATCCCGCCGACGACCTTAAAGATGATTTTGAACTTATGGCCAAGGCAGGAGTTAACCGTATATCGTTGGGTGTTCAGTCAGGCGTTGATAATGAGCTTCGTGCTCTTTCCCGACGTCACACCGTAAACGACGTGATACGCACGGTAAAGGATGCAAGACGGGCAGGAATACATAACATTTCGCTTGATTTGATGATTGGTATTCCACATCAGACGATGGAAACCTTAAAGCAGTCGCTTGATTTCCTTTTATCGCTCGACCCAACCCACATTTCGGCGTATATGCTGAAAATCGAGCCTGATACCCCGTTTGGCAAAGCCGATATTAAAACGCTCAACCTACCGAATGAGGACACGGTTTCGGATATGTATTTATTCGTTTCCGAGTACCTTACCGAACGAGGCTTTGAGCATTATGAGATATCTAACTTTGCCAAAGAAGGCTTACGTTCACAGCACAACACACGGTATTGGTTGTGTGAGGAGTATTTAGGGTTAGGCCCTGCCGCTTATTCTTATATAAACGGCAAACGCTTCAGCTTTGAACGCAACTGCCAGCAGTATCTCACCCTCCCCGAAGTAATTTCGGACGGTGACGGCGGCGATTTTAACGAATACTGTATGTTGAGGTTGAGGTTGTCGGACGGTATTGATTTGGATGCACTTTCAGAAAAGTATGGGATTAAAAAAGTTGCAGAGCTTTTGAACAAGGCAAAAAGATTTGAAAAATCAGGTCTTTTGACCTTGACCGACCGCAATTTGAAGCTAACCGTTCAAGGATTTTTAGTTTCCAATGCAGTTATCGGAGAACTGCTGTTTTAAAAAAATTAAATATGAGGTGGAAAAAATGAAAAAGTTTTTCGCAGATTTCAAGGCATTTATCAGTCAGGGTAACATTGTCGACATGGCAGTCGGTGTTGTCATCGGTACTGCTTTCAAGGCTATCGTATCTTCCTTAGTTGCCGACATTATCAACCCCCTTATCTCTTTGCTTACCGGCGATGTTGCATTGAGCGAACTCAAGTATGTTCTTGTTGATGCAGTCAAGGAACTCGACGTTGTGACCGGCGAATTGGTTGAGACACAGGCCGAGGTTGCCATTACCTATGGTGTATTCCTCCAGGCTATTCTCGACTTCTTGCTTATTGCACTCTCTATCTTTGTTGTTATCAAAATCATGATGACCACACAGAAGAAGCTTGCAGCTCTCCGCAAGAAGGAAGCTGAAGAAGCCGCCGAGGCCGAGGCAGCCGCTCCCACTACCAAGGTTTGCCCCTTCTGCAAGTCCGAAATCGCTATTGAAGCTACCCGTTGCGCACATTGCACATCCGAGCTTCAGGACTAATTGTTAAAAAGCTAAAGACCGTGGTGTTTTAAACATCACGGTCTTTTTTATACTCTATCCTACGCAAAGTAGGTTGCTTTTTTGAATAACTTGGACTACAATTATTTCGGAGGCGAAAGCTATGGATAATTACATTACAGGTGCTACTATAAAGCGTTTGCGTGAAGATAAAGGCTTAACTCAAAACGAGTTGGCCGATATTTTGTGTGTCAGTTCAAAAACTGTGTCAAAATGGGAAACAGCCAAAGGACTGCCCGATATATCATTGATTGAAGCACTGGCCAAGGCCTTGAATGTTTCGGTAAACGAGTTGTTCTCGGGTGAAATCGTGACCAATAAAAACACTTCATCTAACGTTTTAAGAACAAAATTCTATGTTTGTCCAATTTGCGGAAACATTATTAACTCAATGGGCGATACAGTTATAAACTGTTGCGGTATAACCTTGCCGCCGCTTACTGCCGAGCCGTTTGATGATGACCACGCAATAACCGTTGAAAGGGTTGAGGATGAATATTTTGTTACGGTCAAGCACGACATGACCAAGACCCATTTTATTTCGTTTTTAGCTTTCGTCACCTCGGACAGAATGCAGTTTATAAAGCTTTATCCCGAAGGTAATGCCGAAACAAGAATTCAACCTCGTGGCGGCGGTTATCTTTATGCTTACTGCAACCGCCATGGTTTGATGAAAATTAAAATATAACACTACCTAAAGTCGGCCACTTGAGACGGGGATTTCCCTGTCTCTTTTTTTATAAATAAGCTGAAATAATACACATTATCAAAACCACACTTTTCGGCTACCTCGGTCACAGTGTAATATTCCGAGCGCAACAACTCGATTGCATAATTGATCTTCAACTTATTGATGTATTTAAGCGGTGTAACCGAATGTTTTTCTTTGAACATTTTGCGGAAATAGGTATCACTAACCGAGCACATTTTAGCAAGAAGTTCAACCGACAAATCGCGTTCGCAAAAATGCTCGTGGATATATTCGACAGCATCACTCAAACGGTCATCGGTATTGGGTTCGTCCAACGTTTCTCTTTCGATATTCATAAATATTTTATGCAAAAGATACTTACATTCATGCTCATAACCAACCCGCTTTGAAGTCCAAGCCGAATAAAGACGCACAAGGTCACGAGTATATTTTTCAACGTTTTTGACGGTTACTTTTTTGAATTTTTGCGGCATTTTTGATTTGGTATCAAAATGCACAACCAAAAGCCTTTCCTTGCCCGACGCTATCGTGTAAGGATAATTTTTGGGCACAAAAATCATATCGTTACTCCCAACCGTCACAATATCATTCCCGTGGGTAAAGGTGGCATCGCCCAAAATTCTGAACGACAAAGCGTGAAAAGGTCTAAAACCGGAATAACCATTATCGCACTTACGCTCAATATCCAACACAGTTAATATTTTGAAATCTATATCCGAACTTTCGAAAAACATAAATACACCTCACAAAAACATAAACCTTTTAAAAAGGGTCGTCGAGGATGCCGACCTCTACCATATTATATCGCTCCCGATTTCAGATTACAACTGTTTTGTTCGGAAATTTATAAATTTCATTATGAAAATAAAATGTACAAATCAAGTATTTAGTGGTAAATTTATGTAAAAGGAGTAATTTTTTATATGTGATAATTATAAAATTATTGAATTGCTCCCACATAGTCAACTAAAAACACAAGGGGTAAAATTTATGACACAGTTAGACAAGATTATTAAAGAAGCTGCAAAAAAGGAAGGCATTGACGTTATCGGATTTGCACCGAAGGAGCGTTTCGAGGCTCTCCCGCCCGAGGTCAACCCTTTCTCAATCTTTCCCGAGGGTAAAACCGTTATTATGGTTGGCAAAAGAATCTGCCGCGGTTCGCTTCGCGGTGTAGAAGAAGGTACCAATTTTGGTGATTACGGCGTCTTTGGTTTAAGATGGCTTGAGGATGAATTTTTGGCCCTTGCCTGCTATGGTTTGACCAATGTTCTTGAAGACAACGGTTGGGAGGCTGTGCCGATTTTCCCCAACCCCAGCGAACTTGCACCTATGGGTATTTCGGTCGGCAACGGACGTCCTCAGCCCAACGTTTTCCCCGATTTTGAATATGCTTCGGTAGCCTCAGGTGTTTGTGAGCTTTCCTACAACCGTTTGCCCTTCTCACCCGAGTTCGGCTCTCGTCAGCGTTTTCACATGATTATCACCGATGCTGAACTGACACCCTCACCAATTTTGGAACAAAGCGTTTGCGCCAAATGTATGAAGTGTGCCGACAGTTGTCCTCTTGGTGCAATTAGCAAGACCGAAACCGAGGAAATTGAGATTTGCGGCAAGAAGATGACTGTCGCTAAAATCGACTATGAAAAGTGCAAGGCTTGTAAAAACGGAGCAGTTAAAAACAGATTTTCCGCCAACGCAAAACCTGACCGTATTGCAGCGCTTTGCAACCGCACCTGTATGACCTGCCTTGAAGAAAACAAGCGTGTCGGAAACCTCTTTGAAAACAATTTCAGAACCTCACCCGTTTGGAGTATTGGCACAAAGCCTTATACCGACGGAAAATCAAAGCCCGAAACCGTTATCGGCGGCGAATTTGCAAATTGCGGAAGCAGAGGTAACGAAAAATGAAATTAACCTCTCAAATGATTAAAGACAAAGCCAAAGAGCTTGGCGTTGACTGTATTGCCATTGGTAATATTGAACGTTTCAAGGATGCTCCCGAACTTATGTCCCCTATTACATATTTCCCAAAAGCCAAGTCGGTAATTGCCGTTGCAATGCGAATCCCCCGCGGAACCTATCGCGGTATTGAAGAAGGCACACATTGGCACAATTACACCTTTTATTCTTATAACAAACTCAACACTCTTTTCAGACCCAAGCGCACCTATGAGCTTTGCTGTTTTATTGAGGACCACGGTTGGGAGGCAGTTGCACACTACCCTGCCGTTCCCGAAGGAAACGGCGTTAACAGTGAGCCTGTGGCAAGCGGCAAGGTGCCTGCCGATGTTGTTTGCAGCATTCGTATAATTGCAGCAGGTTGCGGACTTGGTGAGGTTGGTTATTCCAAGGTTTTCTTGACTAAGGAGTTTGGTCCGCGTGTCCGTTTGGGACTTATCTTCACCGATTGCGAGCTTGAACCCGACCCGATTCTTGAGACAGGTGACATTTGTATGCACTGTGGTGCTTGTGTAAGAGAGTGTCCCGGAAGTGCTATTCCTCCCGTGAAGGATGAAAACAAGCGCCTTGAGGTCGATTTCGGTGAGAAAAAGATATGGTACGGCGATGTTCACATGGGTCGATGCACGCTTTCGCACCACGGCTTTAACAACGAGTGTTCACCCTTCCTCAAAAAAGAGTTCCCTAATATGGCTTTTGATGTTCGCAACAGTGAAATGACCGAGGAAGAGGCATATATTTTGTGTTATTCTTTAGCTCAAGCCAAATGGAGTCGAAAACCCAACACCGATGCTGTTGAGGAATATTACAACTATATCCTCAAGCACACGGGATACTTTGCAATCTGCGGTGCAAGAGGTTGTATCAGAGCTTGCATGAATATGCTTGAAAAAGCCGACCGAATCGAAAACAAATTCCATAACCCGTTCTACAAAAAGCCTTCGTGGTTGTTATCCAACACACCCGAAAAATTGCCCGAGGGTGTAAACCCCTATCGTGAGGATTACCTCGACGAAAAATACCCCGGCATTCGCAAAAACGAATATAAAAGAAAACTGTAAACAAAAAGGAAGTGTCGAATCGACACTTCCCTTTTTATATATGGATTTATCTCAAGAATCCGTTGACAATCTGTTCCTCGGCTTCAGCTTCGGTCAGTCCCAAAGTCATCAGCTTAATAAGCTGTTCACCTGCGATTTTGCCGATAGCTGCCTCGTGAATAAGGCTTGCATCAACATGGTTGGCGTTAACTTTAGGTATAGCAGAAACGGTTGCTTTGTCCATAACAATGGCATCACACTCGGTGTGACCGTTACAGCGGTTATTACCGTTGATATTGGAAATAAACAACTGATGCGATCTATCTTTAGCAACCGAACGTGAAACAACATGAGCTGCTGAATCTTCACCGTCCATATCAACTGAAAAATCGGTTGTAGCGGTTTGACTACCGTGGGTCATGATCTTTTCACCGATAATAAGAGTTGCCTTATCCTTCAACACGGCAGTGGTAGTACGGTAGGTCGAGTCAACACCCTTAATCTGCACCGTTTCCATTTCAACATATCCGCCTTCTTCAACCTTGACAACTGTGGTGGGGTTCATGAGTCGTTCGCCTTCTCCGTCACCCGATCCATAATGCTTTTCAACATATTTGAGTTTAGCGTTTTTGCCTACATAGAAGGTGTGAATACCGCTATGTTCGGAATCCATATCTCCGTCATTATGAATTCCACAACCGGCAACGATAACAACATCGGCATCCTCACCAATGTAGAAATCGTTATAAACCGTCTCACGGATACCGGCCTCGGACAAAAGAACCGGAATATGCACGCTTTCCTTCTTGGTGCCGGGTTTGATGATAATATCAATACCGGGTTTGTCGGTCTTGGTTACTATATCAATATTAGCGGTTGTCTTGCGGTCGGCACTTTCACCGTTGGCGCGAATGTTATATGCGCCACTCGGTACATCGTGCAGATCGGCAACCTGCTCTAACAACTGTTTCTGAATACTGTCTAATGCCATATTTAAACTCCCAAATAGATTTTAAATCAAAGTTTATCGGTCAAAACCGAACAAGCGGCGGCCGAAGTATCGAGCAATGAAGGCAAAATATCTTCCTTCTTGCCATCCTCGCGGATCTTGCCGTCGGCAATAACTATAATGCGGTCGGCAATGTTCAAAATTCTCTCCTGATGGGAGATTATAAGAATCGAGCCGTTGATTTTCTCACGCATTTTCTCAAAAACTGCAATAAGGTTCGAGAAGCTCCAAAGGTCGATACCTGCTTCGGGTTCGTCGAACACGGTAAGCTCGGTACCTCTTGCCATTGCCATTGCAATCTCAATACGCTTCAATTCACCGCCCGAGAGACTTTCGTTAACCTCGCGGCTGACATACTCCCTTGCGCAAAGACCAACCTCGGACAAGTATTTGCAAACCTCAGCAACACTCAAATCCTTACCGCTTGCCAAGGTGACTAAATCACGCACGGTAATACCCTTGAAGCGTACAGGTTGTTGGAAAGCATACGTAACTCCAAGCTTTGCACGGTCGGTTATTGACATATTAGTGATATCCTGACCGTTAAAAAGTATCTGACCCGATGTAGGCGTGTAGATACCTGCAATAAGCTTGGCAAGGGTCGATTTACCGCCACCGTTGGGACCCGTAAAAGCAACAAAGCCCTCGTCAATGGTAAGGCTGACATCCTTTATAATATCTTTGGTGCCCTCGTCATTCTCGGCACTGAAACAAACATTTTTAAGCTCTAACATTTTAACCTCCGTGGGGAAATTACTATATTATAATATTATACATATTTTTCAAAATTAAGCAAGTGGCAAACCCCACAATTTTACATATTTTGATAACGATTTCTATATATAATATCAAAAAAAACGGACAGCCAAAGCCATCCGTTTTTCAGTTGGATTATTTAATTGCTGTGCTCTTTTCCTTCTGGATAACGTCGTGAGCACCGCCCTCAACGATACTTGTTGCCGAAACAAGAGTAAGCTTTGCCTTTTCCTGAAGCTCGGGGATGGTCAAAGCACCGCAGTTGCACATGGTGGACTTAACCTTGCTCAAAGACAGAGCAACATTGTCCTTCAAGGTGCCTGCATAAGGAACATAAGAGTCAACACCCTCTTCAAATGACAACTTCTTGTCACCACCGAGGTCATATCTCTGCCAGTTACGAGCACGGGCCGAACCCTCACCCCAGTACTCCTTGAAGTAGTTGCCGCCGATGTTGACCTTATTGGTCGGGCTTTCGTCGAAACGTGCAAAGTAACGGCCAAGCATTACAAAGTCAGCACCCATTGCAAGTGCAAGAGTGATGTGGTGGTCGTAAACGATACCACCGTCAGAGCAAACGGGAACGTAAACACCAGTCTCCTTGAAGTACTCGTCACGAGCCTTGCAAACCTCGATCAAAGCGGTTGCCTGGCCACGGCCGATACCCTTGGTTTCACGGGTGATACAGATAGACCCGCCGCCGATACCAACCTTGATAAAGTCAGCACCGCAGTCAGCCAAGAAACGGAAGCCTTCAGCGTCAACAACGTTACCTGCGCCAACCTTAACGGTATCGCCATACTTGGCACGGATCCACTCGATAGTGAGCTTCT
>JAZUAC010000032.1:0-48500 GCA_045637775.1 Acutalibacteraceae bacterium
AGCCTAAAGCTTTGCGTGAGGTTATCCAACGCGAGGGCAAAGAGGCTTGGCTTGTGTTGGTTGAAGGAAAATTGGGTGGAGACCGCGGAATGACGGTTTTGCCGCCGCTTTATGTTGAAAAGAACGGTCAACTGACCGATGAAATGATAGAAATTTACGGTGACTATAAGGAAGGTCACGGTCGTAAAATATAGATTTGCCTCCCTTGTTAAAGGGAGGGAGACCGCCGAATGGCGGTGGAGGGATTCCAAAGGAGTTCATCGTCCGCAGAATTCAAACGAAATCAGAAAGGATCACCTTATGGCAGGTAAATTATATGTTGTGGGTACTCCCATCGGCAACCTTGGTGATTTGTCGCCAAGAGCGGCCGAAATACTCGAAACGGTCGATTTTATCGCCGCCGAGGACACCCGTGTGACGGTTAAACTGCTTAATCACCTTGGCATAAAAAAGTCGATGGTGAGTTATCATGAGCATAACAAGGCATCACAGCATGAAAAAATCGCTGACCGAATAGAAATGGGTGAAACCTGCGCTTTGGTAACCGATGCAGGCATGCCTGCTATTTCCGACCCCGGTGAGGACTTGGTGCGTTACTGCCGTGAAAGGCAACTGCCTATTGAGTCGGTGCCGGGACCGAGTGCGCTTATAACCGCGCTTGCAATTTCGGGAATGCCGTCCAAGCGCTTCAGTTTTGAAGGCTTTTTGTCGGTCGAAAAAAAGGAAAGGGAAGCCCATTTGGAATCGTTAAGGCAGTATACCCACACCCTTATTTTCTATGAAGCACCTCACAAGCTTGCAACCACTCTTCGAGATATGTTGAAGTATTTTGGTGATCGTAAGATTGCACTTGTGAAGGAGCTGACCAAGCTGCACGAAAACTGCGAATTGACCACTTTGGCTGAAGCTAACGAGAAGTATTCTGACGGCAGCGCCAAGGGTGAGTATGTTCTGATAGTTGCAGGTGCAGAGCCCGAGGACACCGAGAAGGAGTACACCATCGAGATGGCTGTGGAAATGGCCAAGGGCTTTATCAATGACGGAATGTCACCCACCGCCGCCGCTAAAAGTGCCGCAGGTCTCACGGGCTTCCGCCGAAACGAAATATATAAGAATCTTATATAACAATTTATTATTTTAAATATAGTGTTGGAGGTATTGCGTGATGAAAAAATGGCTATCGGTTTTACTGGCTTTTGTATTGATGTTGTCGGTTACTGCCTGCGGTTATTCAAAGCAGGATAATCCCGACACTGTTTTTTCGGTCTGGGATGAATTCTTTGAGATAGAATCAACCGATTCAGATGACGGAAATTCCAACGATAATGATTCAGATGACGGCGATGCTGACGACAAAGACTCAGACGATGATTCCGTCGGCTATTCACCGCTGTTGTATAAAGCCACCGATTCAAACGGCAACGAGGTTTATCTTCTCGGTTCGATTCATGTGGGATATGAGGATATGTATCCGTTACCGCAGTATGTGCTTGATGCTTATAAAAAATCTGATACATTGGCGGTTGAGTGCGATATTATAGCGTTTGAGGAAGATGCCAACGCAACCACAGCAATGCTCTCAAAGTTCATGTATTTGGACGGCACAACCATCGAAGATCACATTAGTACAAATGTGTATCAACAAGCGGTTGAGATTTTAAAGAGTAATAATTATTATTCATCGGTAATGGACTACTACACTGCCTATATGTGGTCTGAGTTTATTAACGCGTTTATGCAGTCGAAGTCCCAATACGAGGCCGAATATGGTATTGACCGCTTTTTTATCAATGAAGCATACGACGACAAAAAGCCCATTGCCGAAGTCGAGTCGGTTGAGTTTCAGTATAATATGTTTGCAAACTTTTCCGACGGATTGCAGGAAATGCTTTTGCAGAGCACAATTGCAAGTTATTATGCCGATAATTATGATGAGCAGATAGAGGAAATGCTGGATGCTTGGTGCAAGGGCGACGCTGACAAAATAGTGGAAATGGCAAGACCTGACTCCGACAACGTCTTATTGACTGAAGATCAGAAAAAACTGCTTAAGGAGTATGATGATGCACTGATAGTCAACAGAAACCGTACCATGACCGATTATGCCGAACAGGCACTTCGCTCGGGCGATACGGTGTTTATCTGTGTCGGTGCGGCACACGTTGTGGGTGATGACGGTATGGTACAACAGCTCAAAGATCGCGGTTATAAGGTTGAACAGATAAAATAAAAATTAAAACCCGACAGATTTTCTGTCGGGTTGTTTGTTTAGAGGGTGCGGTATTAGATGTAATCGATCTATTGCATATCGTTGGGAATATCATAAAATTTTATTTTATCAAATTTGTAATCTTTTTCTAATATAAAAGCCAAGTCATCGGCGTTTTCAATGCGCCGTCCTTCTTCAAGCACTGTCCAACTCCTTGTTTTTAAATCGTATTCTTTAACGGAAATCCATAACACGTTTTGTGTTTCGGTGCGACAACAAGCGCGCTTAAGTTCGTTATGGTCAAAAACAAGAAATTCTGTTTCTAAATCAATATCAAAAAATTTGTTATTTGTAACATAGTCCATTAGTGCAGGGTATATCCGTATGAGAGGAATTATTAATATTATTGTAAAAACCAAAGTGGAAATGAGAGAGATTATTAAAATTGAAAGGGGCAACATGGCAATTGACCAATCATCTTGAGTATATTCCGAAAATTCTTTATCTCCGAGCAATCCGTCAGTAGCGAAGAATACGATTATTAGTACAGTTAAACTGATAATCGCTCCAAATAAACAAATTCTAAATTTTTTGTTTTTAAAGTCAAAAAACATATTTTCATCTCCAGGCGATTTGTTTAGGACAATCATAACACAAAAAAAGAATAACCGCAACTGTATCAAAGCTGAGGTTATTCTTTGGTGGACGCTGGGGGACTCGAACCCTCGACCGCCCGCACGTCAAGCGGGGGCTCTACCAGCTGAGCTAAACGTCCATTATTCAACTGCAAGGGTTATTATATACAATCGCAGTAGAAAAGTCAAGCATTATTTTAGAAAATTGAAAAGTTTTATTTACCCTATGCGTTCTTTCGGCATCTCTCCCAAAAACTCAATACCGTAACGCATAATATCAGCATGGCAACGGCGGCGGGCAGGCTATTGTTGGACATTTTTGCACTTGCCGTATTGAAACTTGCCGTTTCTACTGTCAAAGGAAATATATTATTGATAAAAGTTATTATCATCGCCGACAGTGAGCCGTGCGCTATGCGAGATGCGACTATTAATCCGATTTCTGGTTTTATCGTTTTTGCCGAAAACATGACCTGGAAGATTACCGAAACACCGCCAAACCCAAGTAAAAAACCCATAAACGGCAGTTGCTTTACGGTGCAATGTGTCAACCCTACCGTAACCTCTAAAAATCCGATAATTTCGGGATAATTAGTTGGAATAACGGTTGATAAAATCTCTCCGACTCCCGAAAAAAACACCACAAATGCGCAAATGTTAAGTATGGTCATCCCTGCATCCGAAACCGAGGTCACAAAGGCATCGGCAACCGAGCGAGTGTGAGGCACTTTCTCAGAAACGGTTTGTATGTCGCTTCCGAAAAAACTGTCGGGCACAAATCTTATACAAACGGCAATTATAACGGTTGCCATCAGATGTGCCGTCAACAGCCGTAAACCAATATCATTGCTTTTCAGCATACACAAACCAACCGCCGTAACAACAAACGAAGGTCCTGCGTTGACCGAAAAGGTCAGCATTTTAAGTGCTTTTGTGTGTGAAATTTTGCCGTCCTTGTATAACGTGTTCAATAGCTTTGCACCGACAGGATAGCCTGATATGGTTGACAGTAAAAATACTGATGCTGCGTCACCCTCAAGTCCGAATAAAAGCCGTGTCAGGGGTGATACAATTCGTCCCAAAGCCTGACCGACACCAGAGTATGAAATAAAAAGTCCCACCGCCGTGAACAAAAATAACGAGGGTATAACATTGCTTGCACAAAGCATTAGCCCTTTTTTTATTCCAAACCGCACACAGCCCGACAAAAGCAGTACTGCAACCGCTGAAAGAACCGCAACAACGGTTAAAATGGCGGTTTTTAATTTAACGATGACAAAGGCTTTGGGCATGGTAATCACTCCTTTAGAAATAATATATGTCAACTTGTTTGAATGAATGAACTGCAATCGACATAAGATTTTAAAAAGGAGTGTTTGCTTTGAAAAAATTAAAGCCTGACATGAAGTTTTCAAAACCTAAGCTGAATTTTTTTGCCGAACTGCCCGAGATTTCGGGCCCTATAATAAAGCTATGCGGCAACAAAGAGGTGTCGGTTGACGGTTGCCGTTCGGTGGTGGATTATTATGACGACCGAATAAAGCTGTCGATTTCGGGCGGTGCAGTCACATTTTTCGGCACCGATTTGAAAATCACCACCCTGACCGATTCTTCGGCGACGATAAAAGGCAAGCTCAACAATGTTGAGTTTGCGGTAAGGAATGGGAACACATGATAATCGAAGCGTTGAGAGAAACTTTTGGATATGTTCGGTTTGAGGTTACGGGTGAGTTCCCCGAAAGACTTTTAAATCAACTCAGCATGAACGGTGTCAGCGTTTGGGGAATCGCACGTAAAGGTAAAAACATCACGGCTTGCATCAGCATCAAGGATTATTTCAAGATAAGGCAGTACCGAGGCAAAAATCGGGTAAGAACACGTATACTCACCCGCCACGGATTGCCTTTTTTTGCGTCAAAATACCGCTTGAGGGTAGGCTTTTTTGCAGGTCTTGTTTTGTATTTTTCGGTGTTGTTTTTCATGCAATCTTTTGTGTGGAATGTGCGGGTTGTGGGAAACGAAAGCATCAAGACCGAGGAAATAATCGCCACCTGCCGTGAACTCGGACTTTATGAGGGTGCCGATATATCAAAACTGGATGTTGAGCAGATAAGAACAAGACTTGCTTTACAGCTGGATGGAATTGCTTGGGCGTCGGTCAATATTGAGGGTGTCAGGGCAACCGTCAACATCTCGGAGTCTAAGGGCGGAAAAACCCCCGAAACACCGCCTTGTAACCTTAAAGCCTCGGTTGACGGAATCATAACCAAAATCGAGGTCACAGCGGGTACAATAGCCGTTAAGGTCGGTCAAACCGTGCAAAAAGGTCAGCTTTTGGTCTCGGGTATCACCGAGTTTAAGGATGGTACATATCAGTTTGGCGTGTCCGAAGGCAAGGTGTTTGCCGAAACAGTACACGAGACCGAAATCTTTGTACCGTTTGAAGAAACTCAATCGGTGCGTGTGGGCACTCCCAAAACCCGAAAAGCATTGTCGTTTTTTGGAATAAAAATTCCGCTTTATTTAGGCTCGGTCAAGGGCGACTACGAAACTGAAACACAAACCAAACGTTATGAGAAAAATGAAATGTACCTACCCATAACGGTTACCGAAACGGTGTTTTACAAGCTTGAAACCAAAACAGTAACCTTATCTCAGGAAGAGGCACGGCAAAAGGGAATGTTACAGCTTGAAAATTATGAAAAAACCGAGCTTAATAATACAGAAATCTTAGAGAGAAAGGTCGATTTTGAGCTGAAGTCGAACGGCGTTTTACTGAAAGCTAAATATAAATGTTTGGAAAACATCGCAATTACTGATTTATTGTTGATTTTGGAGTGAAAATAATGTAGAATAGTATGTGGACGAGTATATCTTGTTACTTTTCAATTTTTTTGAAAGGTTGTGTGATGAAGCTTGACGGAGCAGACCATAAACATCGAGCGTGTTGAATATGTGTACGGACTTTTTGGGAATCTGGATGAAAACATCCGTCTTATCGAAAAAGAATTTTCGGTCAAAATTTCATTGCGTTCGGGTGAAATAAAGGTTTCGGGTGAGCCGGAAGGTGTTGACAAGGCGGTTCGCACTTTGAACGGACTTTTGTCGCTTATCAGCCGCGGCGAAACCTTAACCGAGCAGAATATCCGTTATATCATGTCTCTGGCAACCGACGGAGACGACAACGGCATCCGCAAAATGTCGGATACCGATTGCATCTGTATCACCTCAAAGGGGAAGCCGATAAAGCCCAAAACTATCGGTCAGAAGAAATATGTTGAGGCTATACACAAAAACACTGTGACCATCGGTGTCGGTCCTGCGGGAACGGGTAAGACCTATCTGGCGGTGGCGATGGCGGTGGCTGCTTTCAGAGCCAAAACGATAAACCGAATCATTCTCACCCGACCTGCCGTTGAGGCAGGCGAAAAGCTGGGCTTTTTGCCGGGTGATTTACAACAAAAGGTTGACCCTTACTTGCGCCCTCTCTACGACGCGCTTTTTGATATGCTTGGAGCCGAAAACTTCCAAAAATGTCAGGAACGCGGAGATATTGAGGTAGCACCGCTTGCCTATATGCGCGGAAGGACGCTTGACGATAGCTTCATAATCCTCGACGAGGCACAAAACACCACCTCTGAACAGATGAAAATGTTTTTGACCCGATTGGGCTTCAACTCAAAAGCCGTTGTCACGGGTGACATCACACAGATCGACCTGCCCGATGGCAAAAAATCGGGTTTGAAAGAGGTTTTGCACATTCTGGAAGGTGTCGACGATATTGCGATTTCAAGGTTTAATGAACGCGATGTTGTCCGTCACCGACTGGTTCAAGAGATAATCAAGGCATACGAAAAGTATGAAGAAAAAAAGCAAAGGAGCAGACACAGTGGAGAAAGATAAGGTAAAAGTGAACATTTCCAACAAGCAAAAGGTCGAAAAGATACCCACAGGTATCAGAATGCTGATTCGCCGTGCCTGCATTGCCGTTTTGAAGATGGAAGAATTCCACGATTCGGCCGAAGTAGAGGTCTCGTTTGTTGACGACAAGCAGATTCACGAAATGAATATGCAGTTCAGAAATATCGACCGCCCGACCGATGTCTTGTCGTTCCCTTTGGGTGAGGACGGAGTTTATGACGAAAACCCTGCAACGGGTGCCAAAATGCTTGGCGACATTGTCATTTCGGTTGAACACGCCAAGGCACAAGCCGAGGAATACGGTCACACCTTCCAGCGCGAAATGGCATTTTTGACGGTACATTCCATGTTGCATTTGTTGGGCTATGACCATGTAAACGGCGGTATTGAGGCCGAGACTATGCGTGAAAAGGAAGAAACGGTGCTTTTGCAGATGGGACTCACACGCGAAGTCGCATTTTTAGAGTGAGATAAATTTTAAATTAAGGAATATAGTAATGAGTGAACAGAAATCGGCTTTTATAGCCATTGTAGGACGTGCAAATGTCGGAAAATCATCGTTGATGAACTGTGTATTGGGTCAGAAGGTGGCCATTGTTTCGGACAAGCCGCAAACCACCCGTACCCGCATTATGGGTGTTAAAACCCTTGATGAAACACAGTTGGTATATATCGACACGCCGGGATTCCACAAGCCTAAAAACAAATTGGGTGAAAGGATGATGGACTCGGTTTCACAAGGCCTTTCGGATGTTGACGTTGTGACGCTTGTGGTCGAGGCAAAACCTAAATTCAAGCTTGATGCAGAAGATATGCCGAAGGCGGAATTGGCTCTTATTGAGGAGTTCAAAAACCGCCGCTTAAAAGCGATTCTTTGCATAAATAAAATCGATATTTTAGAGGATAAGAGCGACCTTTTGGAGGTTATCTCGGCCTATACCTCGCTTTATAACTTTGAGGCTGTTTTGCCTATATCCGCTAAAACAGGCGATGGAGTAGACGAGCTGTTGAAAGAACAGTTGAAGTATGCCAAACCCTCACCGCATTTCTTTGCCGACGATGAAGTTACCGACCAGGCTGACAGCGTTATGGTCACCGAAATGATACGCGAAAAAATGCTTCACCTTCTCGATAAAGAGATTCCCCACGGCGTGGCCGTTGGTCTTGAACGCTTTTTTGAGCGTGATACCGTGCAGGGTGAACCCATAATCGAGGCCGAGGCGATAATTTACTGCGAACGCGACTCACACAAGGGAATTATCATCGGTAAGGGCGGTGCAATGCTCAAGAAAATCGGCTCGCTCGCACGTGCCGATATTGAAGAGTTTTTCGGTTGCAAGTGTAACCTTAAATTGTGGGTCAAGGTTAAAGAGGATTGGCGCAACCGCGACGGACTGATAAGGTCGTTTGGGTTGGATAATAAATAATCCAATTTTTCTCATGGTTAAGACATTGGACTTTTCGCAAAATAGTTATGTAATAAAACTTATTTTGCGGAGGGTTAGAAATGTTGGAAGTCAACGCTTGGGACAAGTTTTATAAATCGGGCAGTGTTTTTGATTATATTGACTACTGCCAACAAAGGTACACATACAAGGAAAAGGAGCAGTCAGACGGTGAAATTTTCGACCGACGGTCTTGTGATAAAAGAGAATAATGTCGGCGAAAGCGACCGTGTTGTGCAGGTGCTGACGAGGGACAAGGGTCTTATTAGTGCATTTGTTTCGGGTGCGAGGAAACCGAAGTCGAAAAACGCTGCCGCAACGGCTTTGCTTTGCTATTCGCATCTGACTCTTACCCAAACCAAGGATACCTACCGTATAACCGAGTCGGAGGCTATTGATGTCTTTTTCGATATCAGAACCGATATTGAAAAATTGAGCCTTGCACAGTACATATGCGAGTTGTGTCAGGTTATGGTACCCTATGGAGTCGAGGGTGAGGATTTTTTGCGTCTTGCATTAAATTCCCTGCATTTTATTGCCAAGGGCACAATGGATATTTATTCAATAAAAGCAGTCTGCGAGCTCAGGATGATGTCGGTTGCAGGCTTTATGCCCGACCTTGTGGGATGCAAGGATTGCGGAACCGACCTGAAATTCCCATTGTGGTTAGATCTGCTTGGCGGTGATATGCTGTGTACCGAGTGCAAAAGCACTTCGACAGTACAGGGTCAGTTTGCCGAGCTTGACAAAACCACCTTTGCCGCAATGCGTCACATTGTTTACTCCGATTTTTCCAAGGTTTTTTCCTTTTCTTTACCGCCTCAAAATGCGCGGTATTTAAGCTTTGTGACCGAACGGTACTTATTGGCGCAGACCGACCGCAAATTCAAAACGCTTGAATTTTTCCACAGCCTTGAAACACGGCTGTGAGTAGGAGATATAATGAGCTTTATTCAACATACCGAAGCACTTGAACTTGATAAAATTTTGAAAATGCTGGCTGCAAGGGCGCCTATGGAGGATGCAAAGCAGCAGGCTTTATCTTTGCGCCCCGAAACCGACCTTTCAAAGGTTCGAGAGCTGCTTGAACAAACCGATGATGCGTTCAGACTTTCTTCAGGATACGGTTCGCCTTCATTCGGTAATGCAAAAAATGTTGCCAATCCTTTGGCACGCGCTCAAAACGGCGGTATTCTTTCAATGCGTGAATTGCTTGATATTGCCGAGGTTTTGCGCATAATCCGTTCGTTAAAAGAGTGGCGAGCCCATTGCGAAAACGTTGATTCTTTGCACATTGCAAGGTTTTTTGAGATACTTTTGCCCAACAAATATTTTGAGGATAAAATCACTACCTCAATCCGTTCCGAGGATGAAATGGACGACAATGCTTCGCCAAGACTCAAGGACATTCGTCGAAAGATACATTCATCCGAGCTCAATATCCGCGACCGATTGGAGAAGATGATTCGTTCGGCAAGTGTTTCTAAATATTTGCAGGATTCTATCATAACCCAGCGTGACGGAAGATATGTTATCCCCGTCAGAGCCGACAGCCGTTCCGAGGTTCCGGGTCTTTTGCACGATACATCATCGTCGGGTGCAACATTGTTTGTTGAACCTATGGCAATCGTTGAAATAAACAACGAAATACGCGAGTTGATGATAAAGGAAAAGGAAGAAATCGACCGCATTTTGGCTGAACTTTCGAGTGAGGTTGCCACCTTTGCACCCAATATCATGCAGTCATACGATGCAACCGTCAAGCTTTGCCTTATATTTGCCAAATCGTCGTTGGCGTTTGAGATGCGTGCCTGCAAGCCGAATTTGAACGATGAAGGCAGAATATACCTCAAAAACGCACGTCATCCGTTGCTTGATAAAAAGACGGTTGTGCCTGTAACCATTCCGTTAGGCTCGGAGTATGACACCCTCATCATAACAGGTCCCAACACGGGTGGTAAAACCGTTTCGATAAAAACGGTTGGTTTGTTAACTTTAATGGCTATGTGCGGACTTATGTTGCCTGTGTCCGATGGCAGTGAGGTTTCGGTTTTCCATAATGTGCTTGCCGATATAGGTGATGAGCAGTCGATTGAACAATCGTTGTCGACCTTCTCTTCGCACATGAAGAGAATTATTGAAATAATGAATATTGCCGACGAGCATTCGTTGGTGCTTATAGATGAACTTGGCGCAGGAACCGACCCAGTTGAGGGTGCTGCGCTTGCGCAGGCGATTTTGATGCAATTGAACCGCAAGGGAGCAAAAATTGCCGCCACTACCCATTATGCCGAGTTGAAGTCGTATGCCTTGGAAACCGCGGGCGTGTGCAACGCAAGCTGTGAGTTCGATGTTCAATCATTAAAGCCGACCTACCGTTTGCATGTGGGACTGCCCGGCAGATCGAACGCTTTTGCAATATCCGAAAGATTGGGATTAGACCTTGAAACGGTTGGGCTTGCCAAGGGTTTGGTCAAGGATGAGGATGCACGCTTTGAGCGTGTTGTTGCGACACTTGAAACCGCCGTGCGCGAGGCCGAACGCGACCGTGCCGAGGCACAAAGAATCAAAGGCGAAATGGAAGCCTTAAAGGCCACCCGCAAGGCTCAAGCCGATGAACTTCAGGTGAACCGCGAGAAAACTATGCAAAAGGCTCGCGAGCAGGCTAACGCCGTGGTTGAGAGAGCCAGAGCCGAGGCCGAAAGACTACTGTCCGAGCTTGAGGCGCTTAAAAAGAGCAACGACAGCGTTGAAGAACGCATCCGTAAAGCTCGAGCCGAGGTCAAGGGTGGAATCCGCAAAATGCAGGATGCTGCCGACCCCATTGAAAACAACGAAAGCAAGGGCGGAAACTTCACTGCACCGCTAAAAAAAGGCGACCGCGTAATGTTCTTGGACATTCGTAAGGAAGCTGCCGTTTTGGAAGACCAAAAGGGTGACGATGTGCTTATTTTGGCAGGTGCCATGAAGATTAAGGTCAAGGTCACAAGCCTTGCGCCGATTGAAAAATCCAAAGGAACGGTTGCCAAGACCAGAACTGTCAAACAAAGTCGAAATATTGACAACAATGTGCGTACCGCGCTGTCCGAAATCGATATTCGCGGTCTCACGGGCGATGAAGCGGCTATGGAACTTGACCGATTTATCGATAACTCGATAATGGGTGGATTGGGTACCGTTTGGATAATCCACGGCAAGGGCACAGGTGCACTCAAAAAGGCTGTTCACGCCTATCTTCGCACCAATAAAAGTGTCAAAGAGTTTCGTTTCGGCCTTTACGGAGAAGGCGAAGACGGAGTCACAGTTGTTACATTGAAATAACCGCTGTTGACATTTTGAAGTTTATATAATATACTGTTTTAAAATTTTTTGAGAGATGGTACAAACGATGGAGAGGCAAAAAAGAATAGCCGCAATACATGATATTTCGGGCTTCGGTAAGTGTGCACTTACTGTGGCTCTGCCTGTTATTTCTGCTGCAGGGATTGAGGTTTCGGTTATTCCGACTGCGATTTTGTCAACCCATACGGGCGGTCTTCAGGGCTATACGCATCTTGACCTGACCGATGAAATGCCCAAAATAGCAAACCATTGGGAAAGCCTTAATCTCACTTTTGATGCCGTTTACAGCGGATATTTAGGCTCCGAGCGTCAGATAGACATTGTGTCAAATTTCATCGATACCTTTAGAACCGAAAACAATATCGCAATAGTCGACCCCGCAATGGCCGATAACGGCAGGATGTATGCGCTTCTTGATATGCAGTTTGCCAAGTCGATGAAGCGTTTGTGCAAAAAGGCAGATATTATCGTCCCTAATATGACCGAGGCGGCATTTTTGCTTGACCGCGAGTATTTCCACGGGCCTTACACCAAGGAGTATGTTGAAAACACATTGCATGAGTTGTCGGCAATGGGTCCCGAAAGGGTTGTTCTCACGGGTGTGTGCTTTGAGGATAACACCATTGGTGCGGCGTGCTTTGACCGCAGTCAAAACACCGTCAGCTACTATTTCCGCAACCGTGTTGAAGGAATGTTCCACGGCACGGGCGATGTTTTTGCAAGTGCATTGACAGCGGCATTGTTAAGAGGAAAAGACCTGCAGGATGCAACCAAAATTGCCGTCGATTTCACGGTTGACAGTATTGAGCGAACCGCAATGGGTGGCACCGACCATCGCTATGGCGTCGATTTTGAACGAGGTCTGGGCAATTTGATAAAAGCACTTGAGAAATAACACGACACATAAATTGTCACCCGTCATATCGATGGGTGATTTTTTCTGTTTTTAATATAACTTGGCCGCAAGATGTCATCGTTTTTGTATAGCCTTACACTTGATAATCTTCGAGATTTGCTGTATAATTATTAAGTAATTAAGGTACAATGCCGATGATGTTTCAAAATTTTAAAAAAATTCTGACTCGGTATAAAAAAATCTTGAAATATGACATAATTTAGGGTAAAATATATCAGTAATAGATATTTTACTATTCCAAAACTTTTAAAACTTGTGTTTATGGAAGGAAAGTGTATTTTAATGGACAAAAAAGAACGTAGAGTTGGTACTGTTTCGCGCGGTATCCGTTGTCCTATCATCCGTGAGGGAGATGACCTTGCATCCATCGTGGCAACCTCGGTGCTTGAGGCTGCCGAGTACGAAGGCTTCGAGCTTCGTGACCGCGATGTTATCTCCATGACCGAGTCTATCGTTGCCCGTTCACAGGGTAACTATGCTTCGGTTGACGATATTGCAGCCGATGTCAAGGCAAAATTCGGTGGCGACACAGTTGGTGTTATTTTCCCCATTTTGTCCCGCAACCGTTTTGCTATCTGTCTTAAAGGTATCGCAATGGGCTGTAAGAAAATCGTTCTTATGCTCAGCTATCCGTCTGACGAGGTTGGCAATTCACTTGCTACTTATGACCTTATCGATGCTAACGGAATCAACCCGTATTCCGATGTTTTGTCGCTTGAGAGATACCGTGAGGTATTCGGCGTTCAAAAGTTGGAGTTCACCGGTGTTGACTATGTTCAGTATTATAAAGACCTTATCGAGTCCTGCGGTTGTGAGGCCGAGATAGTTTTTGCCAACCAGGCCAAGGCTATTTTGAACTATACCGATAAGGTTCTCACCTGCGATATTCACACCCGTGTCCGCACCAAGCGTTTGCTCAAAGAAGCAGGTGCCAAGATTGTTTTGGGTCTTGATGAGATCCTCAATGCACCTGTATCGGGAAGCGGCTGCAACGAAAAGTACGGTTTGCTTGGCTCCAATAAATCGACCGAGGATAAGATTAAACTCTTCCCCCGCGAGTGCAAGGATTTGGTTCTGGATGTTCAGAAGAAGATTTTTGATGCTTGCGGCAAGCATGTTGAAGTTATGGTTTACGGTGACGGTGCTTTCAAGGATCCTCAGGGCAAGATTTGGGAGCTTGCTGACCCCGTTGTTTCTCCCGCATTTACCGATGGACTTATCGGTACACCTAACGAACTTAAATTGAAATACCTTGCCGACAACGATTTTAAAGACCTTTCGGGTGACGAACTCAAAAAGGCTATTTCCGAGTCTATCAAGAAGAAGGACGGAAGCAGCCTTGTTGGTAACATGGCCGCTCAGGGCACAACTCCCCGTCAGTTGACCGACCTTATCGGTTCGCTTTGCGACCTTACCTCAGGTTCTGGCGATAAGGGAACCCCCGTTGTCCTCGTTCAAGGCTATTTTGATAACTATACTAACTAAAGATTCCAAGCAAAGCCGATACTATTTCGGCTTTGCTTGATGCAATTTTTACGATACTTAATTTCTGAAAACACCGAATTTTAACGGAGGAATAAAAATGGAAAACAATGTACGTCCTGAATCAATGGCTCGTATAACCAATTTCGACCTTGCTAACGCTTTTATCGAGAGCCAAGTTGAGGCTGTAAGACAGCAGGTTGGCGACAAGAAGGTACTGCTCGCACTTTCGGGCGGTGTTGATTCTTCGGTTGTTGCCGCATTACTTATCAAGGCTATCGGCAAACAGCTTGTTTGTGTTCACGTAAACCACGGTCTTATGCGTAAAGATGAGTCCGAGAACGTTGTAAAGATTTTCGGCGAGGAGCTTGACGCTAACCTCATTTATGTTGATGCTACCGACAGATTCTTGAACCTTTTGGCAGGTGTAAGCGACCCCGAAAGCAAGAGAAAGATTATCGGTAAAGAGTTTATCGAGGTTTTTGCCGATGAGGCAAGAAAGCTTGAGGGCGTTGAGTTCTTGGCACAGGGAACTATTTATCCCGACATTTTGGAGAGCATCAAGCAGGCAGAAGGCAAGCAGGCTGTAAAGAGCCACCACAACGTTGGCGGTTTGCCCGAGGATTTGAAGTTCTCCCTTGTTGAGCCTATTAAGTTGCTTTATAAGGATGAGGTTCGTGTTGTCGGTGAGGCTTTGGGATTGCCCCACGCAATGGTTTACCGTCAGCCGTTCCCGGGTCCCGGTTTGGGTGTTCGTTGCCTTGGCGCCATCACCCGTGACCGTTTGCACGCTTTGAGAGAGGCCGATGCAATCCTCCGTGATGAGTTTGATAAGTGCGGCTTGGCCGAAAAGGTATGGCAGTATTTCGTTGTAGTGCCCGATATTAAGTCGGTTGGCGTTAAGGACGACAGCCGTTACGAGGGTTGGCCCGCAATCATCCGTGCCGTCAACACCAAGGACGCTATGACCGCCACTATCGAGGAGATCCCTTACGCAGTGCTCCACAAGATTACCGACCGCATCACCCACGAGGTAGACGGCATCAACCGTGTACTTATGGATCTCACACCCAAGCCCGTCGGCACCATCGAGTGGGAATAATTGAAAAGAAAAATTGCCCTTCTGCTAAATGCAGAAAGGCAATTTTTGTGTTTGTCACAGAATAGACGGTTTTGTTCTTTTGAGAATGAAACCGTTTGGATTGGGACAAATAAAGTTATTCCCACTCAATAGTCCCAACGTGCTTGGTTGTAAAGCACACGGTTGATGCCGTCTACCTCTTGATTTACAAGGGTTTTCACTGGTTTTACTTACTGCTTATCTTACTAATATATTTAGTTGTTTTACTTGTTGTGATACAGATTGTATTGATGGGTTTATGTGGTTTTTAAATAATACATTGTATATGTGTTGACTGAATATATATTTTTGTCTTTTTACGCTATATGAGTTTGTTCTTTTACAATAATAAATACGAAACGGCTTGGAATTATGCCTCCAAGCCGTTTTTTATGTAAAGAAAACCCCAACACCGCATCGCTGCGGGTTGGGGTGGTCGATAAATTGTAAATCGTAAATATTTGCGACACTTTTCGGATTATATTGAAATCTTGAATGTTTTGTGTTATAATATGTCGGACAAAGAATAAAAAAGTCTATCATTGTCCCTGCTTTTTTTACAACCAATGCCTTTCCGCGTTGAGTGGAAGGGTATTATTTTAAAAAAATTAAAAAATTTAAAACCTTTTTAATCTTTTGTTCCCCTTTATGGATGTGAGGACGATAAAAGTCGATAAAAACGCTTAAAGGAGAAATTAAAAATGAAAAAAGCAATTAAAATTTTTACAGTGTTGGCAATGGTGGTTACAGTACTTGCGATAGCGGTCATTCCTGCTTCTGCGGCAGGTCTTGAGTTTGGAAGAATGAGTGCGGCAACCAATCACAACGACTTTCATGAGACGCAGGAAGAGATGCTGGAAGATTTTGAAAGTGAAATAGATTGGTATCAAAAAGAGTATGAAAGCCGCGTTGAAGAGATGCACAAGGAACGTGAGGAACTGAGAAAACAGCGCGAGGAAATAAGGGAGAACGCCCAAAGCGGCTTTGATGCAATGGCTGTTTTTGTTGTGATTATCATTATCGTTGCGGTTTCGCTTCTTATTGCAGAAATCGCATACATTTACATCCAGGCACCTAAATGCGGTATGTCCAGATTGTGGGCTCTTATTCCACTGTTCAGCAATGTTTTGGGCTTGATCGTGTTTATAATTGTTTGCTCGAATCGTAAAACGACTGCAACCTCAGCATATACCGTAACCTGCCCGACTTGCAGCGGTGTACATCCGGCCGGCACAACTCAGTGTTCTATCTGCGGAACGAGATTACAGTAAAGGAGTAAAAATATGTTCTGTAAAAAATGCGGTAAAGAAATCGGCGCCAATGATACTTTTTGCTCCGGTTGCGGAACAAAGCAGATAAATACATACAAAGAAGTATTTGTCCGTAACGGATTATCAGAGCAGGATTTTATTGCAAATATAAACAAATGGTTTCAGTGGCATCCTAAAGCCGCCAATATCAAATGTCAATTTGGCATGGATACAGCGTTGGGATTGCTTGCCAACAAGTATGAGCTTAATCAGTTTGTCATTGAATATGAGCTTTTTGAGCAGAACAACCAAAACCAATACGGTCTTGTGAAGGAAGAAATGACAGCCTTGGTAAAAAAAGGCACCAAAGAGTTTGTTGGTGAGTGGCAGCAGAAGCATCCTAATGTAAAAATCGTCAATTGGGAAGGCGGAACGCATTCAAGAGGACATATTGCATCACATCTTATGGGCGGGGTGGGCGCACGAAACAGACTTAATGTGTACATTCTTTTTAAGTTCCCGCGCAATAACAACGGCAACAAGGTTTAAAATAGTATAATGTAAATTGGAAACGTCTTGGAATCTTTGATTTTGAGACGTTTTTAATATGGCGATTTTACACTTTATGGACTATTTGCTGATAATGTACAAAGCACTACTTTACGCGGTGTGAATCGGTGTGTTATACTGAATAAAAGTTAAACCTACAAAACTTTGGTTAAAGGGGAAACAGCAATGAAGATTTTTTACCTCAACAGCACTCATTGGGATCGTGAGTGGTATGTTCCGTTTCAGCATTTCCGTTACAATTTGGTTGATACCTTGAATGAGCTTATTGACATTCTTGAAACCGACCCCGAGTATAAAATTTTCACACTCGACGGACAGACCATTGTTTTGGAGGATTATGCCGAAATCGAACCCGAAAATGCCCTGAAACTCAAAGGGTTTATCGAGTCGGGCAGGGTGGTTGTCGGCCCGTGGTATGTTATGCCCGATGAATTTTTGGTTTCGGGAGAGAGCCTTATCAAAAACTTTTCGATGGGACACAAATTGGCCGAAAAGTGGGGTGGCAAGCCTTGGAAATATGGCTACGCCAATGACATTTTCGGTCATATTGCCCAGTTGCCTCAAATTTTGAAAGGATTCGGAATTGAGGGTGCTTACATCGGTCGAGGCTTGGGCAACACCGAGTATAACCACTTTATCTGGCGTTCACCCGACGGTACCGAGTGTCTTACTTCCATAGGCTTCTACGGTGCGTTTGTTGTGGGTAAATTGAAGCACTATGGCACCGAGGAGTTCCCCACCATTTTGAAGGATTGGGTTGAGCTTGCCATGAGCCGAAGTGAGGCTCCCGTGGCATTTTTCAGCAACACCAACGACCATGTACGACCCGATCGCAGAACCCCCGAAATACTCAATATGATACGCTCAATGTTCCCCGAGGCCGAGGTGTGTGATGTTGACCTCACCGAGATGGCCGAGGAACTCAAAAAGTATAAAGATGTACTGCCCACCGTTTCGGGTGAGCTTTCTGAACCGCGTGACACCCAAGAGCACAAAGCACGCAATCTCATACTTGTGTACCATTGCCTGTCGGCGCATTACCCCTTGAAGCAGCAAAACGATCGTTGCCAGAACCTTTTGGAAAGCCGCGTTGAGCCCATGCTTGCAATGGCTTCAATGGAAAATCGACCCTTGAATCATCGATTTGTCGATACTGCGTGGAAGTGGCTTTTGCAGAACCAGCCGCATGATTCGATTTGCGGTTGTTCGGGCGACCGTGTTCACGGACAAATGACCTACCGCTTTGAGCAGGCAGAGGATATTTCAAAGCGTCTTTATGAGGCGTTTTGCGACGGTGAGCGACCTGTTTCGCTTGACGGGGATAAAACCGATTATATTATCAAGGTTTATAACACGCTTTTGACCGCAGTCGATAAAACCCACACCGTCGAACTTGCGATGAAAGGCTTTTCGACCGTGCGTCAAGGCTATGCTTTAAAGGAAAATCACAACAATTTCCGTTTGCTTGATTCAACCGGAAACGAGATACCTTACCAAATCGACCGAATCGACCGCAACCGTCTTTTGAGAACATCATCGGTTGCTCAAAAGTTCGATACCTTTGATGTTTATACCATAAGCTTTAAGGCAACGGTGCCTGCTATGGGTCATGCCTCGTTCAGAGTTGTGCCCGAGCAAACAAGGGTGGCTTTTGCCGATAAAATGCCTTGTGGTGAAAATTGGGCAGAAAATGGCCTTGTAAGGTTGGAAATATTGCCTAACGGACGTATCAATTTAACCGACAAACGCAACGGCAAAGCTTACACCAACCTTTGCGGATTGAATGACAACGGTGAGGTTGGTGACGGATGGCGTCATGAAACACCCATGAATGATTTTGCTGTGACCGATTTTGGCACACCTGCCGAGATCAGTCTTATCAGCAACGGCGCAGTGAAAACGGTGTTCAAGGTTGTGAAACAACTTGCCGTTCCGCAGTATCTGAATGCAAAAACGCTTAACCGCAGTGAAGAAAAAGCGATATTGAAGGTCGTAAGTACAATAACACTCAATCGCGACAGCGCAAATGTCACGGTGGAAACCGAGATTGATAACACCGCAAAAGACCACCGCTTGAAATTGATTCTTCCCACCAATGTGGATGGTGACACATATTTTGCGGGGCAGGCATTCTGCAAGGTTACTCGTCCTGTGGGAACCGACCCCGAGAAAGCGTGTTGGGATGAGCCCGAATGTGTTGAACGCAACATGAACGGTATAATTGGAAAGCAATCGCAAAACGGTGACGGTTTGGCATTTGTTTCGGCCGAAGGTTTGCATGAGGCAGGTGTTCTGAACGACCGCGATTCAACCATTGCAGTAACATTGTTCCGTTGCTTTGACCGCGTATTTATGCAGACCGAGTCGATTTTGTCGCAGCTGCAACGCAAACTGACCTTTAAATATTCAATAGTCCCCATGACGTCCGACACCTCGTATGCCGACCTTTTAAAGGTTCAGCATGCTCTCAAAAATGTTGATATAACGATGAATGCCAAGGTCTCTGCCGAGACTCCCATGCCGACCCCGAAATCATTTGTCGAAATTGATGCTGAGGATATCATGTTGAGCCTCTTTAAAATGGCGGATGACGGTGAGGGTTATATCGTGAGAGCCTTCAATGCTTCTGATGAGCTGAAAATCGCCAATATAAGCTTCAAACAACCTATTATTACGGTTGATGAAGTTGACTTCTTGGAAAATTCCGTTGCAAGTCTTGCGGTTAGTGGCGATACGGTTGAGGCTGAGTTCAAACCGTGGGAAATCAAAACCGTAAAATTCACTAAAAAGTAATTGTCGGAGGAAAGCTAATGTTACCCATAAAATTGTTGCCCGCCACGGCTTATAGGTCGTATTTGGGCGGTAAAATGATTGCCGAGCTTCACGGTGAGACAGCCGAGGACTCCCATTTCCCTGAGGAATGGATAATTTCCACTGTTCGTGCACGAAATATCGGACGTGAACATATCGTTGAAGGATTGAGCATGACTCCTGACGGAGTTTCTTTGAAGGAACTTATCGAAAAAGACCCCAACTCCATGCTTGGCGAGGCTCATATCAATCGCCACGGTGAAACCCTTGGTGTTTTGCTAAAGCTTCTTGATTCGGCGCAGCGACTTGCCGTTCAGGTGCATCCGAGTGTTGAAAAAGCACATGAGCTTTTTAATTCGCAGTTTGGCAAAACCGAGTGCTGGCATATCATTGCCACGCGTGAGATAAACGGCGAAAAGCCTTGCCTTTATCTGGGATTTAAAGAGGGTGTCACCCGAGAGCATTGGATAGAAATGTTTGATACGCAGAATGTCGAAGGAATGCTGGATTGCCTGCATAAATTTGATGTGGAAATCGGTGACACATTCCTTATAATGGGCGGTCAGCCTCATGCTATCGGTGCAGGTTGCTTCCTTGTTGAAATTCAGGAACCCACCGATTACACCATCCGTACCGAGCGTTATTCGTCTACGGGCAAGGTGCCCGATGTTGCTTGCCACCAAGGAATCGGCTTTGAAAAAATGTTTGATTGCTTTGATTACAATGGACTTTCAAAGGAAGAAACCTTTAAAAAGTGGCACATCGACCCCAAGGTTACAAAAGCACAGGGCGCAACCGTTGCTGAGTTGGTTGGATATGATGATACCCCGATGTTCAAAATGGAAATGATAGAGGTTTCTGACCAATATACCGTTCAACCGAGTGAGGCTTTCAGCGGCTTGTATATGCTTAAAAACGGAGGCACTCTTAACGGTGAAAAGGTTGTCCAAGGCGACCAGTTCTTCGTTCCTGCCGATTGTGAACCGTTTGACATCACACCCAATAACGGACAGATATTGAAGGTGTTAAGGGTTTACGGTCCCGAAATTTAATAATAAACAGCCGGCCTTTGTGGACTACAAATACAAGGGTCGGTTTTATTTTTTTGAATTTAGGTATTGACAAACGCAATACCTCGCGATATGATGTATTACGCAAAGGGAGGTATGGTATGGATAATCAGTTGAAACGAGGCCTTTTGGATGTGTGCGTTTTAGCCGCTATCAAGGACGAAGAATCTTACGGTTATAAGATAATCAAGGACTTGAAGCCGTATACAGAACTGTCGGAATCGACGCTGTATACTATTTTAAAGCGTTTGGAGTCAGCAAAAATGCTGACCGTTCGTTCCGCAGAGCATGGCGGTCGACTCAGGAAATATTACAATATTACCGACGAGGGCCGAAAGCGAATTGAAGAATTTAAAGCCGATTGGAACGAAATAATGGCAATATATAAATTTGTGACCAAGGAGGATGAGGTCGATGACTAAACAAGAGTTTTTGCAACAACTCCAAAACGGGTTGAATGAATTACCCAAGGCAGAAATCGATGAACGAATAGCGTTTTACAGTGAAATGATAGACGACCTTTTGGAAGAAGGCTTGTCAGAGGAAGATGCCGTTGCCAAAATCGGTAATGTGGATGAAGTGGTGACACAAATAGTGGCAGATAACCACTTTGTAAAGCTTTCGCAATCGGGCAACAAACCAAGACGCAAGCTCCGTGCATGGGAGATTGTGCTGCTTATAGTCGGCGCACCCGTGTGGGGTTCGTTGCTGATAGCTGCAATTGCCGTAGCATTCTCGATTTATGTTTCGATATGGGCGGGCATAGTGTCCTTGTGGGCAGTATTTGTGTCACTTGTTGCGTGTGTGTTGGCGGGTGCCGTTGGTGGCATTATTGCTATATGCCAGGGTCACTCTTTGACAGGCTTGGCCACAATTGGTGCAGGTGTTTTTTGTGCGGGACTTTCGATTTTTGCGTTCTTCGGTTGCCTTGCAGTTACAAAGGTTACTGTGCAATTGACAAAAAAGGCAATACTGTGGGTTAAAAACCGTTTCACCAAAAAGGAGGAAGCATGATGAGTAATAAAATGAAGATTTGGCTTATTGTTGCAACCTCGTTGAGTGTTGTTGGATGTATTATTTTTGCAGGAGTGATGACGGTGCTTAAATGGGATTTCTTGAAGCTTGATACCTCAAAATTTGAGACAAACACACATGAAATAGCCGAAGAGTTTGACAATATATCAATAAAAACCGACACAGCCGACATAGATTTTGTACTGACCGAAAACGGCGAGTGCAAGGTCGTATGCTTCGAGCGAAGCAAGGTCAAGCACTCCGTCACGGTTGAGGACGGTGTTTTGACCGTGAGTGTGGTTGACGAGAGAAAATGGTACGACTATATAAAGGTGTTTTCGTTTAAAACACCCAAGATAACCGTTTATCTGCCCAAAGCTCAATACGGTGCACTTGATATAAAAAACAGCACCGGAGACATTGAAATTCCAAAGGACTTTGGTTTCCAAAGCGTTGGTGTTTCGTCAAGCACGGGTAATGTGAATGTTTTTGCCTCGACGACCGATGCCTTGAAAATCAATTTGTCTACGGGCAATATCCGTGTCGAGAATTTGTCGGCAGGCAAGCTTCAGATTGCGGTTTCTACGGGTGATGTTTTGTTAAAGAATGTCATTGTGAATGGAACACTTTCACTTAAAACAAGCACAGGTGATATAAAATTGGCGCTTTGTGATGCCGAGGAACTGTTTATGGAAACCGATACCGGCGATGTTGAGGGTAGCCTGCTTTCAGAAAAGGTGTTTATCACCAAAACCGATACCGGTGATGTTGATGTGCCTAAAACCGTAACGGGTGGTCGCTGTGAAATAACCACCGACACGGGCGATATTGAGATTACGGTTAAATAATAAGATTTGAAAGTAATCAAATCTCTACGAATGATAGTAAAATGAAGAACCTCCCCTTGTCAGGGGAGGTTCTGTTTGTACTGTTACGACTAACTATAATCGTTATATGCCGATTTAGTTTTTAGTTTTCCTCTTCGAAAAACGGTAGGAGTAGATTATTGGTACTGCGGTGATCAAAATCAAAACACAAATTGTAGAAATGAATGCTATTATATCGGGCAGAAATGCTATTCCCATCATGACAATACCGCCAAACAGCCACAGCTTGCTTGCGAGTCGGTGGGTTGCACGCCAGTTGTCTTCATTTTGGAGTGTCCATTTGACACGGATGCCGATATATTTATTCTGTGTGCACTTGGGCATATAATTGCCGATAAGGGCAAATATGAATCCTATGAAGAGCAAAATGACCAACGAAATGTCGACCGATTTGCCCAATGCGGTGAGGTACATTGCACTGTGGATAACTATCGAAAGTAAAGGACAGATAAACAAAACGAGGGCAATTACCTTGCTGTTTTGTTCTTTGGCTCGACGGCTGAATGTAGTTGCAAGTATGCAAATCCAATGAACAATAAGCGGAATCAACGGGACAACAAAGACCGCAACTGCCCTACTGCCAAACTGGTCAGGTTCGCCGTTAATGCCCCAATGAATCGGAATTTCTTCGGGGAGCTTGTTCCACATAATCGCGCCAAAAACTGTGGGTAAAAACATTACAAGGGTGGTGATTAGAATATGAAACTTATACTTTTTAAGCATTGTCTTTTTCTCCTTTCAGGGCGGTCACCCATAATAAAATTTCCTCCAAAACCGAGGCGTTGAGTTCATAATAAATAAATTGACCCTCTCGGCGGTCGCGAACAAGGTCGGCGTCCTTCAAGACCGACAAATGCCGTGAAATCGAGGCGCCCGTCACATCGAAGTGGTCGCAAATCTCACCGGCCGACAGCCTGCCGTTTTTCAAAAGATTCAAAATCTCACGGCGAATGGGGTCGGAAAGTGCTTTTAGTGTTTGTTGCAAGCCCATAAATATCCTCCTTTATATCAATATATTTAACATTTAACCGAATTGTTAAATATATTATACGGTATGATTTAGAATTTGTCAAGAGGGAGTGAAAAATTACAATTCACACAAAATAAACTCGTAGGGGAGGTTCGTAGGGGTTGGCGATTTTGTAGGGGAGGATATCATCCTCCCGTCAATTCTGTGTTTTATAGGGCAGAGGAATTGTGCATTAGCGCATTCACTTTTCAAAAAGTTTAGACATTTCACTTTGAATATGTTATAATGATTATAGAATGTCGAAACGCCAAATTATTTTAATTTGGATTGGCTCGATATTCATTGCAATGGTTAAAAAGGGGTGATAGAGTGTATTCAAGGGTTTATGTTGAGATAACCAACATTTGCAATATGAACTGTTCATTCTGCCATGGCACAAAAAGACCGCCCAAGAGAATGACCCTCTCGGAATTTGAGTGCATTTTGCAAAAACTAAAGCCTCATACCAATTACATATACTATCATCTTATGGGTGAGCCGTTGACCCACCCCGAATTGGAGCAGTTTATCCGTCTTGCGACCGAAAAAGGCTTCAAATCGGTCATCACCACCAACGGAACGCTGCTCAAGCATAAAGGGCAGGTTCTTATCGACCAAAAGGTGCATAAGGTCAGTGTTTCGTTACATAGTTTTGAGGACGATGATCGAATTGCGCATGAAAAATATATAACCGAGGTTGCCGAGTTTGCCAAAAAAGCCAATAGTTGCGGGATAATTGTTGTATTAAGGCTTTGGAACAATGGTTGTGACGGCGGTAAAAATGCCGAAGCTATTGATTTTCTTAAAACGCAGATTGATGGCGACTGGGTTGAAAACACCAAGGGCTTGCGCATTCGCGACCGATTGTTTTTGGAGTATGGCGACCGATTCGGTTGGCCTGATAAGGATGCCGACATTCAAGGTGACAGTGTGTTCTGCTATGGTCTGCGTGACCATTTCGGCATTCTTTCAAACGGCACGGTGGTGCCATGTTGTCTTGACAGTGACGGTTGCATCGCGTTGGGCAATGTTTTTGAGCAAAACATTGAAGATATACTCAATTCCGAAAGAGCCAAGGCGATGGTCAAGGGCTTTGACGGTCGTGTAGCATCGGAGGAACTTTGCCGCCGATGTGCCTATGCACAAAGATTCAAATAAATTAAAAATCGTTAGCCTGCTTGACATTGGTTGCAAGCAGGCTTAAATTTTTTTAAAATTTTTTCAGAAAAATAAAACCGATTCGATTTGTCATTCCCCTTGATAAGTGTAAGGGGCAAAAGCCCAATAAATTATTAGGAGTTTTTTATCATGAAAAAATTAACAGCACTTATTTTGAGCGTTATATTTATCCTTTCGCTTTCAGCCTGCGGCAAGTCAGAATCGGCAGAAAAGCAAAAGCCCGAAACCGAATCTTGGAGCGATACCGCTATGGCAGGCGATGAAACCGAGTCGACCGATGAAACCGTTTCGTCTGAAATTGAAGGTTTGAAGGGTTATTCCGATGTTACAAGCTTTGATGAGTTTGTAGAAGAATTTGACAAGAATTTTGATGTAGACATTACCGAGCATGAGGATGGTAGCGTTGTTATTGATGCAAAAGAGCCTACCGTTGACAATGATGAGGATGTGAATATCAAGGAAACGGCACCTGCAATACCCACTATCGACAAGGTTAAGCCGACCGCCCCTACAACTCCCGCCAAACCGACAACCCCCGAACCCGAGAAAAAGCCTGAAGTCAAACCCACTCCTACTCCCGAAACCAATCCTGAAACTGAAAAGCAACCGGAAATCACTCCCGAACCCGAAGTGAATCCCGAGCCTGAGGTCACTCCCACGCCTGAACCTACTCCCGAACCCGAGGTTACACCAGAGCCTCAACCTGAGCCGGAAGTGACCCCTGAACCTCAACCCGAGCCTGAAAAACCCGCAAAGAATCATTACACCTACACTACTAATCAAAAACATCAAAAGCTGCACTACACCAAGCGTTATCTTTACTCTATCTTGACTGAGGAGCAAAAGTCTTGGTACCGTACTATCGATAAGGCAATTACAAATCTTGAGGATGGAGCATCCTTCGATGTTGTGATGAGCGAAAACAGAAATTATTACATTTATTTCCTTTATATGGCTGATAACTCCGAGCATTTTTATCTTGGCAACACCATGACCTTGTGTAACAATGGCGATGGAACCTCTAAAATCGAGTTTTGCTATTCCGACGGGGTTAATTACTGTGCTTACGGTAGAGAGAACCGTTATCTGACCGACGAGCTGCGTGCAAGCATTCTCGAAAAGAAGGCTATCTTTGACGCAGAAGTCGAGCGTATTGTCAGCACTATCCCCAGCGATGCACCCGATGTCGAAAAGGAAAGACTTATCTACGACCGCATTCTTATGGATTCATATTACAACCTCAGCGCCAAGTGGAATGGCGTTTGTGAGCCTAACTGGAATGCTTATGGCATTATCGTCAATAAGTACGGTGTTTGCGAATCCTATTCCGAAGCCTTCCAGACCCTGTGTAATGCAGTTGGTATAAACTGCATGGGCGTTGTTGGTACTGCAGGTGGCGGTCACAAATGGAATGCTGTTGAGCTTGATGGCGAGTGGTATATGTGTGACATCACCTTTGATGATCCTATCGGTGGCGAGTCCGGTGCAGCATATCACTACTATTTCAACCGCACATCAGAAGAAATGACCGAGATGCACCATGATTGGTCAAATTGCGACTGGCCTGTCCCCGAATGTAACGGCACTAAATTTAGCTTTGCTAATTATTTTGGTACAAATTTTTGGGGTGATTAAATGAAAAACGCCGATACCCGAAAGCATCTCAACCTTTACTACATTTTGAAAGAGGATAAGGAACTTCATGCTTTGTCTCCCGAAATATGCAGTGAAATGTGGTTGTCGGTGCTGAAAAGGTTGGGACTACCGCCCACCGCTCAAAACTAACAATGAAATATAAGCAACAAAATTTGTATAAAACATGAATTTTGTTGCTTATATCGTTGCGAAAATCGGGTATCGAAAAAATTTTTGAAAAAATTGAAAAAAACACTTGCATTTTGCAAAGAGTTGTGGTAATATACATCTTGCGCTCGACAGAACACAGTAGTCGGTGGTCGGGAGCAGTAGCGATTACATAGTCGGTGTTGATTGCGATGAGGGTCCACCCGTTCCCATCCCGAACACGGAAGTTAAGCTCATTTGCGCCGAAGATACTTGGCTGGTGACGGCCCGGGAAAATAGGTAATGCCGACACATAGCCCACCTGAGAAATCGGGTGGGTTTTCTTATTATATTTCCCTCTTTTCTTTTTGCACAATATGTGTTATAATGGCTATAAAAAGTATACATCCTTACACCGAACTTTATCGGTGCCGTTTTGTAAGAGGTGTTTTAAAAATGCGTGATAAGTATGATGTGCTTATAGTTGGTGCAGGTCTTGCGGGACTTTATGCCGCCTATAATCTCGACAATAGGATAAATGCACTTGTTGTTTCCAAGCGTGATTTGAGACTGTGCAACAGTAACCTGGCTCAGGGCGGTGTTGCCGCAGTGCTTGACACCGAAAATGACAGCTACGACCTGCATATTGAGGATACCATGATTGCAGGCGGACACGAAAACCGTATTGAAGCGGTTGATGTGTTGGTTAAAGAAGGTCCCGATGATGTTCGCAAGATGATAGAGTTGGGTGCCGAGTTCGATAAGGTTGACGGGCACATCCATGCAACTTTGGAGGGCGGCCACTGTCGCAGACGTATTGTTCACCACCGTGACACCACGGGAGAGGAGCTTATGCGTACCATAATTGCCGCAACAAAAGAGCTCCCCAATATTGATATTGAGGAAAACACATCATTGGCATTTTTGGATGAAGCCAATAACGGTTATTATGCATCATTACTTAAAGATGGCAAGCTGCACACCGTTGCGGCATCCTATGTTATAATCGCAACAGGCGGCATCGGTCGTGTTTATAAGTATACTACCAATTCTTCTATTGCTACGGGTGACGGAATTGCCATTGCGGCAGGTTTAGGTGCCCGAATTGAGAATTTGAGCTATATTCAGTTTCATCCAACCGGTTTTGCCGGCGACAACTGCCGTGAACGTTTTCTTATAAGTGAGGCTGTCCGCGGCGAGGGTGCCTACCTTGTCAACTGCCACCGCGAACGTTTTATGCACCGCTATGATGAGCGCTTGGAGCTTGCCCCCCGCGATGTTGTGTCGCGAGGAATCATTCTCGAATCGCGCAGAACAGGCAGCGACAAGTTCTATCTTGATATAACACACCGAACCCCCGAGTTTATTAAAGACCGTTTCCCCATGATACACGAGCGTTGTCTTTCTGAGGGGATTGATATAACAAAAGAGCCTATCCCGATTTTCCCTACCCACCATTACCTTATGGGCGGTATCAATGTTGATTTGAATTCAAGAACGCGAATCAACCGCTTGTATGCTGTCGGTGAATGTTCTCACACGGGTGTTCACGGCAAAAACCGTTTGGCTTCAAACAGTCTTTTGGAAGCACTTGTTTTCGGCCGCCGTGCAGCCGAGGATATTAACCGTTGCTACAACGATACCAGTGTTTTCGGCAAAGCACCCGAGCATCCGGTTGACGGTGCACCTATGCCGACAGGCACAAGAACTTCTATAAGAAATATAATGCAAAAATGCCACTTTGTTCTCCCCAATCTTGAGGCGGTGAGAAAATACTCCCCCGATGTTGAGAACATTGCAGCAAGACTGAATAACACGCGTTTTCAAATAACCAATGACTATCTTGAGGCACGTTCGCTTGCAACGATAGCTTCAATAGTTTTGAAGGAGGCACTTCACAAATGATGCAGTTTTATGTTGATGATATTATAAAGAAGGCTTTACTTGAGGATATTAACTATATCGACATGGCGGCCGACAATCTTTTGCCCGATGATCAGGTTTCCTCGGCAAAATTTTTGGCAAAGGCCGACGGTGTGCTTTGCGGTGTCGATGTTGCTTTGAGAGTTTTTGAGCTTTTAGGCAATTTCAATATCAAAAAGTATATGAATGACGGTGCCATCCTTAAAAAGGGTGATATCATAGCCGAGATTGAAGGTCCTACCAAGCTTTTGCTTAAAGGTGAACGCACCTCTTTGAACCTGATTCAGCACATGTCGGGCATTGCTACAATGACTCACGAAGCCGCTGAACTTATCAAAGGCACTAATGCCACCGTTACCGATACAAGAAAGACATTGCCGGGACTTCGTGCTTTGCAGAAGTATGCGGTCACCTGCGGTGGCGGTAAAAATCACCGCTTTAATCTTTCGGATGCCGCAATGCTCAAAGACAATCACATTGATGCTTGCGGAAGCATTACCAAGGCTGTTTCGACCTTGCGTGAAAAAATCGGTCACACTGTAAAGATTGAGGTTGAGACCCGCAATCTTGATGAAGTGGCTGAAGCTCTTTCCACAGGCTGTGAGATAATCATGCTTGACAATATGGATTGTGATACCATGAAAAAGGCAGTGGAAATGACTAACGGTAAAGCTTTGCTGGAGGCTTCGGGCAACATCACTGCCGAAACCATCCGCCCCGTTGCCGAAACTGGTGTTGATATTATCTCCATCGGTGCGTTGACCCATTCAGTCAAGGCTTTTGATATTTCGCTTAAAATCTTCAAATAACTTTGCTTTTTGGCATGAAAATGCAAGGAGTTTAAAATGAAACGCAAAGCGTGTATGATAATTGCCCTGCTTGTGGCAGTAATAACCGCGGCTAATGTAGCGTATATGATAAAGGATGAGTTTTACTACAAACTCGACGATCTTCCCGAGGGTGTAAAGCTCGGTACACTTGTTAACACACAGGTGCTTTTTGAAGAACATTATTTCATAGAGGTGTATGAGATTCCCGCAACGCAAAAGCATCCTGCCGCTATAAGAGCTGTTTTGTGTAACGACCAAACACATGAGAGCAGGACTATTTATTGGCAGATAGGAACGCGTGCTTGCATCACTAATTGGGATGAAGCCGATACTATTATTATTAACGATGTCCCCATAAGCTATTATCCTTCGGGTGATGCAACTAAGCCTATCGACCAAAAGTCGAGTAGCTATGATTGCCGCGATTACCCCAACTTCAAGTATGTTCCAAAAGAGGAATAATATTTTAATGTTTTCAACGCAAAATATTTGCGTAAATAAATATAAGGAGAAAAGTATGAAAAAAATTATTTGCAAACGCGAATACGACACCGATATTGCCACTCTTTTGAAGAAGTATACCGTTGGTGAGTTTGGTGACGCTGAAGGCTATGAAGAGTCACTTTATCAGATGCCCGACGGCAAGTTGTTCCTTTATGTGAATGGCGGCGAAGATTCTGTTTACCCCAAGGAGAATATTAAGAGCATCTCCAAGGAAAAGGCAGAGATTTGGCTTAAAGAACACTAATTAAGAGTAAAAGACTTGAGGCTTTTAGCTTCAAGTCTTTTCTTTTACGTAAAATTTCCTGCAATAATACACTGGTCAGCGATAATAATACTGTTACCGAAACGAAGAGTAGCAAACGAGAGTACATCGTTTTTAAGGTGTGCCCGATTTTTAAAAGGTGAATGGTATGCCAACGGTGATGTATTACGGAAAAAGATTTGATGAATTTCAAGGCTTGATAAACGGCGTTGAAACGATAATCAGGACCGAGTGTTTGCCGCCAAAAGGTTCGGTCGATGTCATTGTTATAGACCAAGCAACCGAGGCTGAAGCTGCGGTTCCGATAGGATGTATAGGTGTGGTCTGCTCTGACAATCGTGAAGGCTTGCAAACACTTATGAAAAGTGGCGTAAGGACTGTCACCTGCGGAATGTCATACCGTGACACCGTGACGTTGTCGAGTACTTATGAGCAACTTTCGGTGTGTTTGCAACGACGCTTGCCCACAGTGGACGGCCGTGTGTTTGAACCCGCAGAATTTCCCGTGAAATTTGAAGATGAATGCACCGACTGTCTTCTGTTGGCTTCGGCGGTAAAGCTTTTATGCGGCTTTGCTCCGTGATGCAAACTACATATTGTTTGATTTTTTTAAAAATTGTAGTGGTTGAAAATTTGCCGAAAATGTAATATAATTAAATAAATAAGATTTTTGGGAGGAAAATTATGAACCGCAGAAATGTTGTATTGGTTGTTTTGAGCTTGTTGCTTTCGTGCGTAATGGTGTTTAATTTAAGCGGTTGCGGCAATGGAGTCAGTGCCGCCGAGGTTACAAATCTTATGGACGGTGTTAAGGCACAGGATGTTGAAGGCAAGGCTTTTGACGATGCGTTTTGCAACAGTCAGATGGAATTAGCCTTAAAGCTATTCAAATCCTCTGTAATCACCACTAAAAATCAAAATGCGTTGGTTTCGCCCTTGTCTATACAGTTGGCGTTAGCTATGACGGCTAACGGTGCTAAAGGTGAAACCCTTAAAGAAATGGAAGCCTTGCTTGGAGCAGGAATGTCGATAGATGACCTTAACCGTTATCTGAAATCTTATGTCGACGGTCTTCCGTCCGATGAAAAGGCAAAACTCGAAATAGCAAATTCAATTTGGTTCAGGGATAATGAAAACCGCTTGAAGGTTGAAAAGAATTTTCTGCAGACCAATGCGAACTACTATGGTGCCGATGCTTTTAAAGCTCCGTTCGACGGTTCAACCTTGAAGAAAATCAATGATTGGGTCAAGGATAATACCGACGGCATGATTGATAAGATTTTGGACAGTATCGATAATGATGCCGTTATGTACCTTATAAATGCCATTACCTTTGATGCCGAATGGCAGACAGTTTATTCAAAAGGCGATGTGAGAGACGGCACGTTTACCGATATCAAGGGCGAAAAGAACACAGTCAGCATGATGCACTCTGAGGAAAACCAATATATCTTTGATGGCAAGGCAACCGGATTCTTGAAAAATTATAAAGGCGGAAAATATAGCTTTGCGGCATTGCTTCCCAACGAGGGTGTTGACCTTTATGATTATATTTCAGGTCTTGATGCCGCAACCCTTAAAAACACCCTTTCCAACGTTAAATTTACCGAGGTTGCCGCCACTATTCCAAAATTCAGCTATGATTATGAGCTTAAAATGAACGGCGTTTTAGGTCAGCATGGAATGGTAAAGGCGTTTGACTGGAGAGAAGCTGATTTCACAAAGCTTGGCCGTTCTTCCAACGGCAACATATATGTCGGTGATGTATTGCACAAGACCTTTATTTTGGTTGATGAGCTTGGTACCAAGGCAGGTGCCGTAACTAAGGTTGAATTGCGCGATACCTGTGCAGCTCTTGGCCGCAAGGTGGTCACACTCGACCGTCCGTTCGTTTACATGATAATCGATAATGAGACAAACATTCCCATATTTATGGGTGCGGTTACAGATATTTAAAACAAAAAGACTTCTGAGGTGTGTTGCTTCAGAAGTCTTTCTTTTCTATTGTTTTTCAAAACCTACAAGTATTCCGCCTTTTTCGGCATAAAAGCTGCAAAGTCCTAAATTTTCGGCTATTTTAATATCGGTTGCATTAAAATGCTCGGTTATCATGGTTTTCAGCTTTTCGGCGGCGGTTGAATTAAACGAATGGGCAATGATAACCCTGCCGCTTTTGAGCCCGTGTGTTTTAAGTTCATCGATGATGCATCGTAGCGCACGTTCCTCGCCGCGACACTTGTGAAGTGGTTGTAACGTGCCTTCGTCGCTTGCCTTGCCTACAACACGTATGCCCAAAAGTCCTGCCGCCTTGGCAACAATGGGACTTACGCGTCCGTTGTTGGCAAAGTTTCGCATGCTTTCGAGTGAAAAGAGCAATCCTGTGGTTTTGATATAATTTTGCAATTTGCCGGCAATCTCATCAAACTCAAGCCCCTCAAGTATAAGCTCACGCATTTTTTCAACTGCAAGGGTTATTTCGGGGCCTGCCGAAAGTGAGTCGAGTACAAAAACTCTGCGGTCGGGATGCTCGGATTCGTAGGTTTGCTTTGCCGTCATTGCCGCATTATAGCTGCCCGAAAGTCCCGAGGTGATTGTGGCGCAAAAAACGTATTGTGCGTCACCGAAAGCGTTGAGCCAATCTTCACAGTTGGGGCAAGAGGAAGAAGAACGACCCTTGTAGCCGGCAAGCTCATCAACCATGGCACTTATGTCAAGCAAAGCATCGTCGATGTATTCCTTTTGGGCGGTGATTACCTTCATAGGGGCAGAAGAAAAGTCAACACCGTTCAACATCATCAAATTTGCCGATGAATCGGCAACAATTTTAACAGAATTTATATTCATAAAAAATGGTCCTTTCCGTATTGGATAGGACCATTGTAAATTATTACAGTTTATTACTCAACCTACTGTTGCAGCACCCGTCTATCTAGCTGAAATAGTGGGTGTAGAGGTTACATTTTGAAACTCTACGGGCGGTAGAAAAAGGGCGGCTGACCCATAAGAACCTACTTTTGCACGCCGTCTTAAAGCTATTTATAGTTAAATATTACGCCCTCCCAATAAAGGGAAGGCGTAAGTTTCAAAAATTATTTCATGATAACCAACTGCTGAATATCGTCTTGGAGCTGATAGAGGTGTACATAATCAACTATGAACTGATTAGAGGTATACCATTTGGGATCGTCATCGGCAAGGACAACGCCCCTGGGGTTGTTTGCAAAACCGATAGCTGCACTGAGTCTCAAGTAAGCCAAAGTGTGGAAACCGTCAAGGTCCATTTCGTCTTCGTTGATCTTATAGGTGAAATAGATCTCACCGTCGCAGGTGAAGGACATAACCTCCGGTGTCCACAAAAGACCAAAGGTATGGAACTCTGAGTTAAAGTTGCCTTCCTTTGCTTCACGACGTTTTGCTGAAAATTGAGGCTGGTCGAGTGAGGTGTGTTCACAGTCCATAGCTTCACCTTCAGCGGTGGGCCATTTGTGGCAGTTAGCCTGAATTATCTGAGAGTCTCCAAAACACTCATTAACATCGATCTCTAAGTCATAAAAGTAACCTGCACCTTCATCGACATTGTAATTGTGCCAACGCGAGTCGAGCCACAAAGAGGTCCAAAGACCGTCACCGTCGGGGAGAACTGCACTCATTTCAAGGTAGCCATACTTATAAAGCATGGTACGGTCGGTCATGAGCATACCGCCAATGTACTGGGTATCATTGTAGCCTGCATCAATGTGGAATTTACCGTCGGCTACATAAACATGGTTGGGGTCGGTAGAACGAATAGAGGTTCTGCCGTTCATACCCTGGCTGGAGTAGCTGCCTTCGGGAACATGATACCATTTGGTGGTATCGATAGCGGTATCGTCGAAATCGTCGCCCCAAGTCATGGTATAGTACTTGGATTTATCGTAGCTTGCAACTGCGGTTTCGTAATTGCCGGTGGTGCTGTTGGCATCGGTCAAGGTTGCACCGTTTTCAATCATCTTAATGAATTCAGCAACAGCAATAGCGGTTGACTGAGGACATCCACCGTTGATGAATACCTTTTTGCCCGAAATTTTGATAGAATAGTCGTTACGTGCAGAAATAGTGGTAACGCCGGCACGGCTGGCGTTACCTACAATGATTTCGTAAGCATCTGCCTTTTCCTCAGTATATGCATCATCAACATACTCAACGCGGTAACCACAAGCATCGATGGCTTTGACAAGCTTGTCAATCTGTGCCTGGGTTATGTATGACTCGTTGTAGTGACGGCGAATAATAGTGAAAGCGCTAAGGTGTGCACCGTTAATGGTTACAGGCTTGTTGGCGGCATCGGATTTATAAACGATCTTGATTCCGCCCTTGACACCCTCGGGTTTTGCACAAGCGGTAACAAAAGCCTCAGCAGCGGCACGGAGAGTAGCATCGTCAAAAGAATAGATAACGATCTTCTTGCCGATGGTGCAAACAATATAGTCAGGCTTAAAACCACCGGTGCTCAAAGAAAGATACTGCTTTGCTGTTTGAGTCTCGGGACGATTTGTTTCACCAACGAGGATCTCATAGGTGTCAACGCCGTCATCAACGGTATCCTCAACGTTACGCATGGAAACATCGATTTTGTTTCTCATCTGGGTCATTACATATGCCGCAGCACTGCGCACAGGGTCGTTCAAACCTGTACCGCCGGGAAAAACAATACGGTAGACTGCGTCACCGCTATCACTTTTGAACTTAACATCATCAAGAGAAATGATGCCATCATCGGGGATGATGGTGGTCGGCTCTGAAGTGGTGGAACTGGTGTTAGATGCTGTGCTGGTAGTATCCTTATTTCCGGAGTCTTCGCTTCCGCCACAAGCGGTAAGCAACGACAGTGTCAGAACAAGAATCATTGCGATTGAAAGAATCTTTTTCATGTCTTTCTCCTTATGTATGTGTGATTTTAGTGCAAATTTCTATAATTACCAAAACAAAACAAATCGAACTAACAGAAATCAACACTAGTCGAGGTAAGTATACCATAACACCGTAGAGGATGTCAAGGTGTCACACATCCGAAAATTTTTCGGATTTGGTGTTTATGTGTTATTTATATAATAATTTACAAACTTGTAAAAATATACTTCTTGACTCATTGATAGTAATATAGTAAAATTACAATGTAATACTGTGCGTCTCTGCAAATAATTGCAGAAAGTTTTTTGAAAGGTGATTTTATTTTGAAACGTTCTTCTATACGTTCTTTGGCGGCTTTTTTGGCTGCGGTAATATTATTATTGAGTTTTGGCGGATGTTCTGAGTCCAAGCCCGCCGAAAAGGTTGAAATCAGTTACATACAGGGAAATTATCCTATGATAGTCGATTCGGTCGATAAGATCAACTGTGATTATCTGTTGGTTTACCGCAATCAGGCAAATTATAACGAGGTTGATGCTTTTGTCAAGTTTTTGGAAAAGCTTTCGGCTGCATCGTCCAAGAGTTTCCAAATTTGTCCCGACCTTTTGCCGGTGACCGATCCTAACCAAAAGATAATTCTTTTGGGCAACACCTTGTACAGTGAATCGGCTGAGGCAACGTCACTTATGGAAAGTATCAGATCCGATAATTATTACGATTATCTCATAAATGGCTACAAGAACACATTGACTGTGTCGTGGATATCCAAATTCGGACGAGAGGATGCTTTCGAGTACATACTGAACACCTTGACGAGCAGCGGACTGGATAAAATGTTCGCTCCCGAGTATAGTTATCTCTATCTCAGCGATCGTACCGATTTACCGGTGGTTACTGTTGACGATATTAACATTACGCAGTATTCGGTGGTAATGCCGTCGGCACCGTCGTATATTGAGCGTAATGCGGCAGAAAATCTCGTAAAAACCATTGAAGATGCAACCGGTGTGAAGATTCCGTTGGTCACCGATGTGGCTGATGAATCGCGGTATGAGATTTTAGTCGGTGACACCAACCGAGGAGAGACATATGTATCGTCATTCTTTAACGATAAACGATACGTAGTGGCACAATACAATACCAAGCTGATTTTAAGAGGCGGCCAGATCGAAGCAACTGCAAAGGCTGTTAGTGACTTCACCGCACTTGTGAAAAAGGCAGCGGTCACAGCCGAACCGTTTCACATTAAGGCGGGTTATTGTAATGTTGGCAACATTCAGACCTATGGCGGTAGTTATTTCAACGGATATGAGTTGGTTTTTTCGGACGAGTTCAACACTAAGCAGCTCGATGATGAAAAGTGGCTTATTGAAAACGGCGCCATTACCACCTATGGTGATGCTGCGGGTCTTCTGTTCTTCAAACCCGAAAACATTATTTCTGACACTGCCACTATGTCTATCCGCACCAATCTCGGATATGAAGGTTACGCATCGGGCCATGTCACTTCGCAGAATTCATTCAGCATGAAATACGGATATGTTGAGATCAAAGCCAAGTTCAGAACCGCGCCGGGTGTTTGGATCAAGTTTTTGTTGACCGACCAGAACGACAATAAAGACATGATCTCGCAGATTGATGTATTCAACTCTTTGGGCAGTAATGATACAATATTTGCCAGTGCAGGCTCACTTGAATCACAGTCCTATTACAGTAACTACCTTAAATTAAACGAGCCAAGCTACGAGTGCTATCGTTCGGGAACGTTTGATGATGGCAGATTGTTGAACGACGAGGAATACCACACCTATGGTGTTGAATGGGCACCGAACCGTATCACCTATTATATCGACGGTCAGGCATACGGTCAGGTTGAAATAGGTTCCGATAAATTCAAGGCACTTAACACCGAAATGTATCTTGATATGATCGCGGGTGTTAATCTTACCGAGCAGGTAGCGATCGACGAGGTTGCAATGTGGCCTATTGATTTCACGGTTGACTGGATAAGGGTATATCAAGATGAAAACGGCACATATACCAACAGAACTCTGCTTCCGCAAATACCGCCTGAATCACCCGAGAAGCCCGCTGAGAAAAAATAAAGTTAATTAAGGTCGGTCGGAGCCTTTAAATTTCCGACAAAGAAAAGGAGTGTTGTTTTATGTTTGACAAAATTGGTATTCAGCTTTTCTCCGTCCGCAACCACATGGAGGACGAGGCAGGAGTAAAGTACACCTTCGACCGTCTTGCAGAGATTGGCTTCAAAGAGGTTCAGACTGCAGGCGCTTTCCCCTGTGAGGTTGAAAAGTTTGCAGAGCACATGAAGAATGCAGGTCTTACCTGCGTTGGTACCCACTATGGTATGCCCGCAGATTTCAACGACCTTGATGAGTATGTCAATCTTCATAAGACCCTTGGTACCGATACCGCAGGTGTTGGTGGCGGTGCTTATGGCAAGACCAAGGCTGAGGTTATAGCTTACATTGACAAGGTCAACGAGCTTGCCGAAAAGCTTTCGGCTTACGGTATGAAGTTCTCTTACCATCACCACAGCCACGAGTTCGGCAAGGTCCCCGGTGGCGACCGTGTTATCGACTATATGGTAGACGGTTTTGACAAGAACAACGTCAAGTTCGTTCTTGACACCTGCTGGTTGGCAAACTCTTACGTTAGCGTAACCGGTTGGATCGAGAAGTTGGCAGGTCGTTGCGACGTTCTCCATTTGAAGGACCGTGCGCTTAAGTTCGGCACCAACGACAACGGATTCATCACCGAGTGTGGCGATGGTAACGTTGACATCGCAGGCGCGATCAAGGCTGCAGCCGAGACCGGTGTTAAGCATATTTGCTACGAGCAGGATATTTGGCCCTTGGGCTTTGATTCTATTGATTACAGCGCAAGAAAGAGCTTTGAGTACATCCAGAGCCTTATCAAATAATAATCAAACAGCCAAAAAGAACGGAAGCGTCGCTTCCGTTCTTTTTTGTTGCACAAAAAAGTTCGTTCAAAAGCACCGCCTTTGAACGAACTAACAAAATTAGTATACCATATTCAAGTGAAAATGTCTACTGACGAGATAAACAAAATATTTTTTGTACATTTATACATTCTGCGAATAGACATTTGTCTATCGGTCGTGTATACTGTAGTCAGAAAGAAAACAAAAGACAGACAAAAACCGCGAAGTAGTCGGGAATGAAAGGGGACTGATTCCGATGAAAATAGAAAATGATCCACCCGCACATTTTAAGAAATCTATAATGAAAGGAATGAGTCCGAAGAACAGTTAATCCCGAACTCGACCAAAATCTTAAGAAAAGGACACAGGTCCGATGTACAGTTAAATTATAAAACTCAAACCAAATTTAAGTAAAGGAATGAGTCCAAAGAACAGTTAAGTTAATAACCTCATCCAAAATCCATGTAAGGGAATGAGTCCGAAAAACAGGTGATTTAAACTCCAAAAATTTTTAAAATAGCTTTGGTGTTACCGAGAAGCTTTAAGGGATCATAAATAGTGCGTTTTTGAATAGGTTTTAAACCTTGCGTCAAGTAAATTGATTTAAAATGATGAATCCAATGAATAGTTTGCGGTAGCCCTTCTACATGAGAAGTGAATCCAAGGCGCTGACAACTTAATAGTGAAAACTTTGATATATAAATCTGCAGAAAGTCAGAGGTACGTCAAAATAGAGATCGTAACATAATGCCCTTCGGAATGTGTGTAAACCTTCCGAAGGGCTTTCTTGTGTTCGCCCGAGGATGATGATAAAAAGAGAGCGTTCCCGGTGGAACGCTCTCTTTTTATATTTTAAATTTCTTCGTAATAAACAACCGATTGGGGAGGCAGGGTGAATGTTGCCTTGCCGTTCGTTACCTTTATATCGTCAACCTGCTCGAAGGTCTTGTCAGCGGTCAACAAGGTGAACGAAACATTGTCGGAGCAACCGGTCAATTCAAGGGTGATTTCCTTTTCTTTGGGGTCATCCTCATGGGTGTAGTAAACCAACATACCCGATTTGCCGTTGCCTGCTGCGGTCAAGCTGTAAACATCGCCGTCGTCACTCACACTTTCACACTCATTACCTGTGGCAATAACCTTGGCAAGCGACAAGAAGGTGTAATAAGGTTTTCTGACGCGAAGTGTTACGGCATCAAAAGCACCGTTGAAGGCACAATGCACTCTGAAATCGTAGTACATCATCATATCAATGGGCAGATGCTGTGCTTCAATCATCATGGCGGCAATGAATGCGGCACCCTTGATGTCCTTCATATCCTCCAAAGTATCGGCAAAGCCTGACCACCAACTCTTGATATAGTTCCACTCGTTGCAATGACTTTCGCAATCGGGATAGCCTGCCTCATCAAGATAACGGCGGACGTTTTCTGAGTCGGCCTTGAGTTTCCATACCTTGTCGGTATAAATGTGCCAAGAATAGAAGTCAAGCGGCACATCGTGAGCCTTCATATATTTGCAGAACATCTCGCCCCACTCGTGCAACCAACAAAGCGCAGGACCGCCGATTTTGATGCTGGGGAAACGGTTTTTAAGGTGCTTTGCGGCGGTGGCAAACAACTCCAAAAACTGTTCGGTGTTACCACCCCAGGTGTTTTGGGTAATAGGGTCTTGTCCCTCTTCGGTTTCGGGCTCATTCCAAATTTCCCAATACTTTATATTGTAATGGAAACCGTTGGCCCAACCTTCGTTATAATGGGCAATAATATGTTCGCAGATAACCGCCCATTTTTTGAAGTCCTTCGGGGGCAGGGTGTCATACTTTTTATCCCAATGCTCGATACTTTCACCAAGACGGTAGTATGTTTCGGTTCCTGCCTCGAGTGTGGTTGCAATCAGCTTATCGGTCAGGAAAAAGTCGTAATTATCTGGGTTTTCAGGGTCGGCATCAAAATCGCGGAAAATGTTACAGACATCAACACAGTGGTTGAGTCCGTACTCATAACAAAGCGATGCATCGTGGTTGCGAGCGTAAGGGATATTGAGTGCTTTGTATTCCTCAAAATTCTCAAGATGTTGACTGCGACCTTTTTTTACAGGGCTGTTGTTGACAGCGTTGATGTTTTTTATGGGACCTAAATCTTTTGTGAAATCTACCTTAATAGTTGCCATAATATTACCGCCTTTCAAAAGGTTTCTAAACTTGATTATACCTTTTTGAAGATAAAAGTCAATCAAAATCCTTTGATTTATTTCATAATTTGGTCATTGTTTTGTGATTACACAAGTAAATCAAAAAGCATAAATATAAGCGGTATTGAGCCGAAAAATCGAGGAAGAAATCGGGCTTTAAAAAATTTTTTTGAAATTTCTGAAAATAACTCTTGATTTTTCAAAAGTTTTGTGTTAATATACTATGGCAGTTCCGAAAGGACCTATGTGCGTTGTTAGCTCAGCTGGATAGAGTGACTGGCTACGAACCAGTAGGTCGGGGGTTCGAGTCCCTCACAGCGCACCATTAAAACTCCCATCGCTTTGGCGGTGGGAGTTTTAATTTTTCGGTTAGGGACTCGAACCCTGAGAGGGTGAGAGGCGTTAAGAAAACAGTCCGGTGGACTGTTTTTAGCCTCGAAGTCCGCAGCGGCTATGCCGCAAGGATGAAAGACGCGAAGCGGCTTTGTCCCTCACAGCGCACCATTAAAACTCCCATCGCTTTGGCGGTGGGAGTTTTTGTTTTTTGTACCTTCAGGCCTTGAAATAAACCACAGTCTATCGGCGGAAGAAAGAGTGCGGAGCAATAAAAAGCCTCCCTTGCACAGGGGGCTTTGTGCAACTACCTGTTTACGGGTTGCGGTGCATCAGATGCGAAAATATTATTTAGGTGCCCCTTTTAGGAGTTAAGACAGCAATAAAGACCACCGGTTGAACCGGCGGTCTTTATTTTTCACTATCCCAGAGAATCCTTTTTGTTGGTTACAACTGTATGGTTGTAGCAATCAAATTTTTCGTCAATGTTATTGGGAAGGGTCTTTTTGGTGAGAAGGCTTACAACGGGAACGATTATTAGTCCCCCAATCATTGCAAAAACACCCGAGTAGAGCGAATTGGTGAAGATGAAGTTTACTATGGGGATGTTAGCTACATTCAGCCAACCGACCGAGATGCAAAGCTGAATTATCTCAAGTCCTGTGCCAAAGATAAACGATGCCATAACGGCGGCGCGTGTTGTCTTTTTCCAGTACAAACCGTAGAGGAACGGTGCAAGGAAGGCTCCGGCCAAGGCACCCCATGAAACGCCCATCATCTGTGCAATGAAAACCGAATCTGCCCAAATGGTATCTTTAAGAATGGCGATGACGGCCGAAACTGCAATAAAGAATACGATGAACAGGCGCATAATAAACACGCTCTTTTTATCGCTGACCGTTTTCTTTTTCTCCATTGTTGGCTTAACAACGTCAAGTGTTAAGGTAGAGGATGAGGTCAGAACAAGTGAAGAAAGTGTGGACATTGAAGCTGCCAATACAAGCACGATGATGAGAGCTACTATAGCGGCAGGAAGATTCTGAAGCATGGTGGGAATAACCTTGTCAAACTTGGTTCCTGCGGCAGAGGTGAATCCTGCGAGCTCCATTTCTTTAAAGTATAATTTACCGAATCCGCCAAGGAAGTAACAACCGCCTGCAACGATAATGGCGAATACTGTCGAAATTATTGTGCCCTTTTTGATGGCACCTTCGTCTTTAATGGAGTAGAACTTGCCGACCATCTGAGGCAGACCCCATGTGCCTAAAGAGGTTAAAATAACAACAAAGAACAGGAATATTGGATTGGGACCAAACATTGAGGTGTACTCATGACCTGCATGCTCGCTTTCGGCAAGTGATCGCACTGCTTCAGCGAAACCGCCGTTTTGCGAAAGCACAGCCACGACAACCGCAACGATACCAACAAGCATGATGATTCCTTGAATGAAATCGTTGACAGCGGTTGCCATGTAACCGCCGAAGATAACATAAACACCCGTCAAAACAGCCATTCCGACAACGATAACCCAGTAGGGAATGTCGAAAACATTATTAAAAAGAGAGGAAAGACCATTGTAAAGCGAAGCTGTGTAGGGAATGAGGAACACGAAAACGATAAACGATGCCACAACCTTGAGTTTTTTGGAATCGTAACGCTTTTCAAAAAAATCGGGCATGGTTTTGGAGCCTAAATGCTGGATCATAACACGCGTCCTGCGACCCAAAACAGTCCAGGCAAGCAACGAGCCGATAAAGGCATTACCCAAGCCTATCCAAGTGGATGCAAGACCAAAGTTCCAACCGAACTGACCTGCATAACCGACAAAGATAACAGCCGAGAAATACGACGTGCCAAAGGCGAAGGCGGTAAGCCACGGACCGACTGCACGACCACCCAAAACAAAGCTGTCAACACTCTTTGAATGTTTTCGGCAGGAAAAACCGACGAAAAGCATCAATCCAAAGAAGCAGATAAGCATAGGCACCGAGATAAGTACGGTTGGTGAAACGGATAATAGGTTAGTTAAATTCGACATGTTAACACCTCTTTGATGATTTAAAGCGCAAAATCGCTTTATTGATTTAAACTTTAACACTTTAAAGCGAATTTGTCAAGAGGTTTTAGGGAATTTTTATAAATTTTATTTTTGAGTGTGAAATAGGCGGTAATATTCGACGGTACATTGCCTTGACAAAATAAGGGTTTGTGATAAAATATCAAGTATAAATTTGTGCGGATAATCAACATTTTTAGGAGTTTTCATGAAGATACGTAATCCTTTTTCATCGCTTAACCGCTTTGAGTGGCTGCTATACTGTTTTTCGGCAATGGCTGTCATTGTGTCGGGCGTTTTGGGCGGGTCAAACGGATGGATGTCAACCGTTGCATCCTTCGTGGGTGTCACTGCACTGATATTTGTTGCCAAAGGCGATGTTTTCGGTCAGATACTGACACTTGTTTTCAGTGTGTTCTACGGAATTATATCGCTTTCTTTCAACTATTACGGCGAAATGATAACCTATATGTGCATGACGGCTCCAATAGCCGCCGCATCGGTGGTTTCGTGGATAAGACACCCTTATAATAATTCGCATGAGGTTGAGATTGCCAAACTCACCAAGCGTAATGTGGCAATTATGTGGTGTTTGACCACAGTGGTGACGGTTGCCTTTTATTTTATATTGGGTTACTTTGACAATGCAAACCTTACTGTAAGCACTGTTTCGGTAACAACAAGCTTTTTGGCGTCGTATCTGACATTTTTCCGCAGCCCTTACTATGCCCTTGCCTACGCCGCTAACGACATTGTGCTGATAGCCCTTTGGATAATGGCGAGCGTTACCGATATTAAATACATTTCCATGGTAGTCTGCTTTATAGCCTTTTTTGCCAACGATATGTATGGCTTTTATAACTGGAAAAGAATGCAGAGAAAACAGAAAGTTCAATAAAAACAAGATGACACAAAAGGGAAACGGCGCTGACTTCTTGTGTTCACTTACTAACTATAAACACAGCGATAAAAAAACCGATGTGAACAGTTTGTTCACATCGGTTTTTGACTTGCTTCAAATCAATTGGTCAAATAATACTTCACAAGAATCTGCAACAAAATATCGCGGTCGATACGTCTTATCAAGTTGCGTGCATTGTTGTGGGTGGTGATATAGGTCGGGTCCTCCGACAAAATATAACCGACAAGCTGATTCACGGGGTTATAACCTTTTTCCTTAAGGGCATTATAGACCACGAGCATTATTCTTCTGACCTCTTGCTCGCTTTCATTACCGAGGCTAAAGGTTATGGTACTCTGATTGTTTCCGCTGCTCATAATTTATAGCACCTCTCATTTGTTAAAATCTGTTAATCGCATTTTTTATAATTGTACAACATAGTTTCTCATTTTACAAGTAAAAAATGCAAAAATTTATCACTTTTACAGTTTTTCAAGCCTTGCAAAGTTTGCCATAAGCTTTTTGGTGCCCTTTAAGTCAAAAGCAATCTCCAAAAGTGTGTCATTACCCATAGGTTTTGCAGAAAGTATCATACCCTCGCCAAAAACCTTGTGCTTGACCCTTTGCCCCACCGAGTAACTGTTACTTGATGATTTGGCTTTGCTTGAGGCCTGCGATCTTTGTAAAATTGTGCCTTTGGTCTCATTCTTCTTAGGTATTGCGCTGAAATAATCGTCAAATTCTGATTTGGTTTCGCCATAAGAATTGTATCTCGAACCCGAACCGCCGTAAGATGAACTGCCAAACGATGAACCGCTTGAATAACGGAACTCGGCACTGCCCATGCCAAACGCCGACATGCCACCACGGACACTTTTTATGTTACAAAGCTCCTTGGGTATTTCTTCAAGGAAACGGGACGGTGCATTTCGACTTGTGGTACCGTAAAGCATACGGGTATAGGCGTTGGAAATATGAAGATTCTTTCGAGCGCGCGTTATGGCAACATAGGCCAAACGACGCTCCTCCTCAATATCTTCTTCGGTGCCGTAGACCGACTGATTGCCCGGGAAAATACCTTCTTCAAGACCCACAAGATAAACATTGTTAAACTCAAGACCCTTGGCAGAATGTATGGTCATAAGCACAACGGCATCGGCTTCTGAATCGAATTGGTCAATGTCGCTGATAAGGGCAACTTCCTCCAAAAATCCCGAAAGACTGGGGTCATCATGCTCCTTTTCATACTGTGCAATGCTCGAAGCCAATTCCTTAACGTTGTCAAGTCGGTCGGCACCTTCTTTGCCTTCGGCAATGAGTGCAAGCGTGTAGCCCGATTTGTCAAGCATTTCTTCAAACAGTTCAAGCAATGTCGACTCTGCCGCAAACTCGGTCAGCTTTTCTATCATAGTACAAAATTCTTTAAGCTTTTTAGCGGCACGCTGCAAAGGAGGGAAGTCCTCTGCCGAGTTGAATACCTCAAAAAGTGTAAGACCTGTTTGGTCGGAAATTTCGATAGCGCGTGCTACCGTGGTGTCACCAATGCCGCGTTTTGGCTCGTTGATAATACGGGTCAAACGCACACGGTCGCCATGGTTGGCAATGACATTAAGATAGGCGATAACATCCTTGATTTCCTTGCGGTCGTAGAATCGGTGACCGCCAACAACACGGTATGGCACACCCGAACGAGCCAACACATTTTCAATGGCGTTGGACTGTGCGTTCATGCGGTACAAAACGGCATTGTCGGAGTATTTTCCGCCTTTTGCAACCAGGTTTAAGATACCGTCAACAACATGTGAGGCTTCGCTTTGCTCATCGGGTGCGGTGTAGACCTCAATTTTGTCACCACCGTCATCGGCTGTCCAAAGGTTTTTGCCTTTTCGAGCCTTGTTGTTGGCAATAACGGCATTCGCGGCATCAAGAATAACCGAGGTTGAACGGTAATTCTGTTCAAGTCGGATAACGGTCGAATCGGGATAGGTGTCCTCAAAGCTTAAAATATTTTCAATGGTAGCTCCGCGGAAACGGTAGATACTCTGGTCGTCATCACCCACAACACAGATATTACGGCTTTTTTGAGCAAGCAGGCTAACCAACTCATACTGTGCGTGGTTGGTGTCCTGATACTCATCAACCATTATGTAACGGAATCGGCGGTGGTAAAAGTCCAAAGCCTCGGTCGATTCGCGGAACAGCTTAACGGTGTTGACAATCATATCGTCAAAATCCATTGCATCGGCTTCCTTGAGTGCTTTTTGATAGTAGGAATATGCCTTGCCGATTTTAGAAAGACGGATATCACCCGTGTTTTCCTTAATGAACTCCTCGGGGGTAATAAGTCGGTCTTTTGCATTGGAAATAGCGTTGAGGGTGGACTTAATGGGGAACATTTTTTCGTCCATTCCAATGTTTTTGTAGACCTCTTTCATAACGCGTTTAGAATCGTCGGTGTCGTAAATCGTAAAGTGCGAGGAATAACCGATACGGTCACCGAAACGGCGCAAAATACGCCCACAAACCGAGTGGAAGGTGCCTGCCCAAATGTCAAGCCCGTCATCACCCAGCATTGCGGAAATACGCTCTTTGAGTTCACCGGCAGCCTTGTTGGTGAAGGTGATAGCAAGTATTTCCCAGGGTTTTGCGGCATCGACCGAGAATATTCCACCGTTTTCAAAGTCGTCCAAAGCCGCCATTTGCTCAATTTGTGGAAAGGTTTCCTCATTCACAAAGGGCGGAATATAGTCGGAATTAAAGGCGTTGCCGAACTTTACAAGTGAGGCAATGCGATTGACCAAAACGGTGGTTTTTCCACTTCCTGCACCTGCTAAAATAAGCACAGGACCGTCGGAGGTGACCACACCTTTAAACTGCATATTGTTCATACGGCTGAAGTATTTTTTAATAACCTCACGCCGCAAGGTTAAAAATTTTGTGTTGATATCGGGCATTTCAAAACTCCTAAAATTCCAAGTAAAGATATTATACTATATTTGTTTAGGCTTTTCAACCGAATTACCTGATGATTTCATTTTTTATTTTTCATGTGTTGTAAAAACAAAAACCGACATTGTTTTACCAATGTCGGTTTAGTATCACCTGATTTAATTCTCTGTTTTCTTGCACTTTAAGATGACAGCCAAAACAACTGCGCCTGCGATAAGCACCGCTGCTACGATGATTATAACGATCCACCAAACATTTGATGAATTAGCTTGGGGCTCAATGACATCGGTAGGCACGCTGACAACGTTGTCTATAACCTCGCCTGTTTTTTCGTCAAGAACAGGCACGGGAGCTTTGGCGTTGCCGTAAACAAATTGAACGTTTTCCAGAATTTCATTACCCTCAATTATTTCGATTCTGTCCCAATCTTCTTTTTGACCGCCGTAATAAATAGTTTTCAAGCTATTGCAACCCTCGAACGCCGAAAAGTCGATAGCGGTGACCGATGCAGGGATGCCCATGACCTCCATATCAGCACAGCCCGAGAAGGCATACTTATCGATCTTGGTGGCAAAATCGGGGATGATGCATATTTTACTGCCGCGGATCAGAATGTTTTTCTTCCAATCGTAAAGCATGCCCTTGTTACCGCCCGGATTACCGTAACGCTTGTCTGTTGCGGCACACTTTATGCTGATGAGTGCCGAACACCCCTCAAACACACCCTCGCCGATATCGTCAACCGATGCAGGTATGGAAATCTCGGTCAAAGCGGTACAATTGGCAAAAGCAAATCTCTGAATAACGGCAAGCTTTTCCGGCAGGGTTATACCGGTAAGCTTGGTGCAACCGCTGAATGCGCTGACACCAACGGTTTCGACGGTGTTGGGTAAGGTTATACCTGCGAGTTCGGTACAGCCTGCAAAAACACCGGCGCGAACTGCAGTGAGATTCTTGGGGAGTGTTATGCTCTGAAGTTTTTGGCAATCGCTGAAAGCTCTTGCACCGATAACCTCGACACAATCGGGTACGGTGATTGCGGTCAGCTCCTCGCATCCCGAAAAGGCGAACTCACCGAGTGTTGTGACGCTTCCGTCGGCGGGGATTTTGCCGTTGTTAAAGCCTTTGATAAGAGTCTTTGAACTGATCTCCACAAGGCAACCTTCAATATTTTTGTAGTGTTTATTGTCACTCGAAATATCGATCACCGTTACGTTATCGCAAGCCGAAAACGCACCGTCACCTATTTCCGAAACGGCAGCAGAAATGACCATCTTGTCGAGCTTTTCGCAACCGTAGAAGGCACATTCACCGATTGTGGTGACCGAATCGGGAATGTTAATTAAATTGATGGTTTTACAACCGTAGAAGGTGTAATCCTCGATAGTGGCGACGCCGTTGGGAATTGTAACCTCGGTTAAAGGGGTGCCGTTAAGTAAAAGAGTTCCTGTAATATGTGCGGGGTTGGCATATTCACCGTCTTTTTCAGCGGCACACCACTGTGCAAGGTCGGAAATAGTTGCGGTTTTCAAAGCCTTGCAATTGTAAAAAGCGGCGTACTCGATTTTGTTGACGCTTCTGGGAATATCTATTGATTTAAGTGCGGTACAGCCGTAAAACGCACTGTATCCGATACCTGTGACGGTCTCGGGGATGATTACACCGGTGATTTCAGTGCAATGCTGGAAAGCGTAGTCACCGATCGAGGTGACAGCAACATCATCGATATGAGAGGGGATTTCCACTATGCCGGAAGCGGTGGCGTCACATTTGGTAATGGTGATACCGCTGTTACGTGAAACGCGGTAGGTCAGAATACCGTTATATATAGATGTGGTAGGTTGGGAAGGGTAAGGACGTGCCGCAAAAGCAGAAACCGATAATAACGAAAACGATAAGAGTAATACCAGAATAAGGGATAAAGCTTTTAGAATCCTCATACGATCACCTTTTTAAAAAATAGTTTATTACTTAATAATATCATGCTGTTGTTAAATATGCAATAATGTTAAATTACAATTACCCAAAATTATGTTTCGCGAGGTGAGTCTGCCA
>JAZUAC010000033.1:0-21131 GCA_045637775.1 Acutalibacteraceae bacterium
TTATTTATATAATATGTTGCCTTAACTATTATTTAATGATACAACAATTCTTACCATCTGTCAATATTTGGTGAAGAACAAGAAATATAAAAAAGACCTTCCCGAAGGAAGGTCTTTATGTATCAACTTATTTGTTCAAAGCGTCAAGAATGGTGATGTAACCGTCATCATCGTTCTGACCGCCTGAAATGGTGTTAAGAATATCGTCAGCAGGGCTCTTCTCATCCTTAAACTCATCGCCGAGACCGGTTGCAACAACGATAATACGCATCTCATCCTCGAGGTTAGGATCAAGCTGTGCACCCCAAATGATGTTTGCATCGGGATGAGCCATGTTAGAGATGATGGTAGATGCCTGTTCGACCTCTTCCAAACCGATATCCTCGGAACCGATGATGCTGATGATAACACCACGTGCATTTTCCATGCTGGTCTCGATAAGCGGGCTGGAGATAGCCTTCTGAGCTGCAAGCTCTGCCTTGTCGCGGCCGTTTGCAATACCAACACCCATGTGTGCCAAACCTGCATCCTTCATTACAGAGGTAACGTCAGCAAAGTCGAGGTTGACCATGGAAGTAACATTGATAAGCTCGGAAACACTCTGAACACCCTGACGGAGAACATCGTCAGCGATTTCGAAAGCGTTCTTCAAAGTGATCTTCTGTTCGGAAACGAACTTCAATCTCTCGTTAGGGATAACGATAAGGCTGTCAACATGCTCGCGAAGAGCTGCAATGCCTTCTTCAGCCTGAATCATTCTTCTTCTGCCCTCAAATGCGAAAGGCTTGGTTACGATACCAACGGTAAGAATACCAAGTTCCTTTGCAATCTGAGCAACAACAGGAGCTGCACCGGTACCGGTACCGCCGCCCATACCCGCTGCCATAAATACCATATCTGCCCTGCGAAGTGCTGCTGCGATCTCATCCTTAGACTCCTGAGCTGCGCTTTCGCCTTTATCGGGAGATGCGCCAGCGCCCTGACCCTTGGTGAGCTTCTCACCGATCTGGATCTTATGGGTAGCCTTAGAAAGCAAGAGTGCTGCCTTATCGGTGTTTACTGCAACAAATTCAACACCGCGAACACCTGCGTCAACCATGCGGTTAACAGCGTTACCGCCGCCGCCGCCAACACCGACTACTTTAATCTGTACTACATCAGCAGTTTCGTTATCAATTTCGAATGCCATTTTAATCATCCTTCCAATTTTATATATACCAATACCTAATCTTACAGTATTCTGTTAGTAATTCTATCATGCTTTTTATAAAAATGCAATACTAAATATTGAAAAAAATCAAAAATATAGTAATATTTTTCAAAATAAACCGCTATATGTTGAATTATTTGATAAATTCAGAGATATCTTCATACCTCAAAACTGCTTCTTTGGTGGTAGCAGACCAATTTTCAAGTGAAATACTGGCAGACACATCCGAATTGATCTTTTTTATTGTTTGAGCTAGATGCTCCATTTTGGCAACAAGTTCGTTATAGCTACCCAGTTTCACATACAATCTTGAATCCATCAAGAAACATATATCAACGAGATTTCCTATATCAACAAACTGCACAGAAATACCTTTTTCGTCACAAATTTTCAGAATGTCATCAAGAATCTTTTTTTGTTGTTTATCGGTAAAATTGATATTTTTCCCAATATCAAATGATTTAGTTTCAATGCCCCTTATTCTCAAAAGTTTTTCAGGTCTTTCGGCAACACTTCTCAAAACCTTGTAATCAGCATCAGCAATATAAGAACCGTTTTCGCCCTCTACCAAAAACGATTCGGTTGCAGGGGTTACTCTGATTCCGACTGTGTTTGGAAAAGCTTTTTCAATTTCAACCGTTTTCACATAAGGCAAAGCCGTTTGAATACGTGTCACAATCTCATCTGACGGCAATCTGAACAGGTTATCACCATTCATAATGCCCGAAGCATACACAATCTCGTCACTGCTGTAAACACTGCTGCCCACAACCTTTACCGCCGAAACGTTAAAAAGAACAGTCAGCATCAAGGTGACGGTAATTGCTACAATAAGCAGTATTGAGCCTGACGCAACAAGTATTTTTCCAACCTTTGAAAGCTTGCGTCTTTTTTTCTTTTGAGGTCTGCGCGAGGTTTCAGAATACTCTACTTTCATCTTCTACTCCCGAATTCTTTTAATATCCGCACCGAGAATATTAAACATATTCTCAAAATCTTCATATCCTCTATCAACAAATTCAGTATTACAAACGATTGAACTTCCTCTTGCTGCCATAGAACCAATAAGCAAAGCGGCTCCGCCTCTTAAATCGTCGGCACGAAGCTGTACACCATGCAGTCTGTCAACGCCGTTGACAATAGCCACTCTGCCGACTGTTTTAATATTGGCACCCATGCGTTTCAGTTCGTCAATAAATCTGAAACGGTTATCAAATATATTTTCAACAAAAACCGATGTTCACTGTGATACAGATGACATTGCCACGAGCAATGGTCCCGCATCGGTCGGAAAGCCCGGATACGGCCCGGTAGAAATTGTATCAAAACCATTCAAACGCGAATGACAAGACAGCAGCAAACCGCTTTTATCAAAAGACACATCACATCCGCAATCCGCAAGACAGGAAATTATAGGCGAGATATGTTCGGGAACCGCGTTTTTCAAAAGCACCTTACCCTTGCATGCCGCAACACCGAACAAATAGGTCGCCGCAACGATTCGGTCAGGCATAACAGTGTGTTCAGCCGAGTGAAGCTCATTTACGCCATCAATTATTACAGTACTGCTACCCGCGCCGAGTATCTTTGCACCTGCTTTGTTTAAAAACGCAGAAAGGTCAACTATCTCAGGCTCGCAAGCAGCATTTTTTATAACCGTTGTACCCTTGCCCAACACTGCGGTAAGTATGCAGTTTTCGGTTGCACCGACACTCGGGAATTTCAAATTTATCTCGCACCCGATACAACCGTTTGGCATATCACACACAATGTTGCCTGAGTCAAACTGAAAATCTGCACCTAATCTTTTGAGTGCATCGATGTGTATATCAACAGGTCGCGGACCCAATTCACATCCGCCCGGCAGACTCATGACAGCCTTTTGACACCTGCCGGCCACCGCACCCATAAACACAAACGATGACCGCATTTCGCGCATGAGAGTTTCGGGTATTGTATTACCGCAAGCATTGTCTGAATCGATTATAAGAACATCGCCTTCACGCTGACACTTGCAACCCAAGCATTCCAGAATTTTTATCGAAGCTTCGACATCCGAAAGCCTTGGACAGTTATGTAGCACACTTTTTCCGCTTATTAAAAAAGCAGCCGAAAGCAAAGGCAATATACTGTTTTTGGCTCCGTGCACGACCACCTCGCCATGCAGTTTGTGTGAACCGTTTACCAAAAAGCAAGACATAATATGCACCTCGGTACATACTATGATGTGCTTTAAAATATGTTATTTTTTTGCAAGATTTATTATAATCTCGGCAATCTTGCGGTCGGCATCGACTATTGCCGATTCCTTTGCGGCTTTGGACATAGCTTCAAGGCGTTGTTCATCGGCCAGCATATCGTTAACCGTGTTAAGCAAGCTTTCGCCCGTAAGATCTTTCTCCTCAATAAGCTCAGCCGCATCGATTCTTTTCAACGACATAGCGTTATGGAACTGATGATTCTCGGCAACAAAGGGCGAAGGAATCAGAATAGCGGGTTTACCGCAAACCTGAAACTCATTAACCGACATAGCACCCGCACGGCTGATAACTATATCTGCCGCCGCAAGCATGACATCCATATTGTCGATATACTCGATTATCTTAACGTTACCGTTATCCTCTTTATATCCGATTTCATTTGCTTGCTCAAGAAAACCATGATATGCAGCCTTACCGGTTGCATGGAAAAGAATAAACTTTTTGTTTTCGAGATTCCACTTAATAACATCAAGAACAGCATTGTTGATAGCCTTTGCACCAAGGCTTCCTCCAAAGGACAAAACAACCTTTTCCGTATCGGCAATACCAAGCTTTTGTCTAGCCTCTTGCTTGGTTATTTCAGTCAACGACTGTCTGATAGGGTTACCTGTGATAACTACAGGATTCTTTGGGGTGACGTTTTTAACGGCATCCTCCATAGCAATCATAACACAGTCAACCAACGGCGCAAGCATTTTAATTGTCATGCCGGGGTAAGCATTAGCCTCATGTACCGCGGTTTTGATGCCCATTTTAGCCGCCTTGCGAAGCAAAGGACCGCAAACATATCCGCCTGTACCCACAACAACATCCGGTTGAAGTTTTTTGAGCAACTTTTTAGACGCCGAAGAGGCCGTCACAGCCTTATATGCAGCTGAAACATTTCGGCACATATTTTTGAACGTGAGTTTTCTTTGAAAACCACGTACATCTATCGTATAAAAATCGTAGCCTGCCAACGGTACAAGACGGCTTTCCATACCTCGAGCCGTTCCGACAAAGCTGATTCTACATTCGGGGTCTACCCTTTTAAGATAATTAGCAACGCTCAATGCAGGGTTAATATGACCTGCAGTACCGCCGCCCGCAAAAACTATATGCATAACCTACTCCTTAGCCGTTTGTTTACAATGTCTTTTTATCGTTACACGCTCGTGAAACCGACAGTATTACACCCATTTCCATAAGCAGTATAACCAAAGACGTACCACCGTAGCTGAAGAACGGGAGGCTTATACCCGTATTGGGAATGGTGTTGGTAACAACGAGAATATTAAGTGTCATCTGCAATGCAACCTGGAAAGTAAGACCAAATGCCAAAAGTGAACCGAATTTATCAGGCGCTTTCATTGCAATAACAAATCCTCTCCACATCAAAAGGCAGAACAGAATAACTATTATCATAGCACCGATAACGCCCAATTCTTCGCAAACGATGGAGAAAATGAAGTCATTATGAGGTTCGGGAACCCAAAGATGTTTTTGTCTCGATTGACCGAGACCTCTGCCTACCCAACCACCCGAGCCGATAGACAAAAGAGACTGAATGGTCTGATAGCCTTCACCGACAGGGGCTGCCCACGGATCGAGCCAGAATGTGATTCGGTCCTGTGCATATTTCACGACACCACTCAAAACCGCAATTACGCCTGCAGCAGCGATGCCCAAAGCGGCAAATACATATCTCAACTGAAGACCGCCAACAACCATCATAACAGCACCGATAAGGAAAATCAAAACGGTTGCAGAAAGGTGTGGTTCAAGAACAACAAGAATACAAACCGCACCGACAACTAAACCCAAAAACAAGAAACCGAATTTAAAGGTTTTCATCAGTTTTTGATTAGCGGCAATAAGGTGAGCCAGAATAAGTATTACCGCAAACTTTGCTATTTCTGAAGGCTGAAAATTGATTGGTCCCAACGAGAACCAACGTTTAACGCCCGTACCTGCCATCATAGGCGGCAAAAGCAACATTATAAACAGAAAGAGTAAAATTATTAAATAAAGCGGTATGGCAAATTTGCGAATGAAGTGGTAATCAATTTTTGAAATCAGCAACATCAGTGCGACACCGACTACCGCAAAACCTGCCTGCTTTATAATAAAGTGATAGCTGTTACCATAATAGGTATTAGCAAAAATATAGCTTGCCGAAAACAGCATCACAAGTCCTACTGTGAGGATTATTAACAGAATAAAGAAAAAGGTAAGATCCATCTTGCCTTCCATTTTCAATTTAGAGAAAAAGCCCTCTTTTTGGGGTTTTGTTCTTTCGGGCAAAACGGATCACTCCTTTAATCAAATTTTTAAGATAATATCAGAAGAACTTAACTGCGGCAAAGCAAATTGCACAGCCAATAAAAGTTACAATCGAGAAGATAAGTACGATTTTGACCTCGCTCCAACCCGATTTTTCAAAATGGTGGTGAATAGGACTCATTTTGAAAATACGTTTTCCTGTTCTTTTAAACCAGAAAACCTGCAAAACAACCGAAAGAGCCTCGGCAAGATAAACGATACCTGCAAGCATTAGGTAAATGGGACGGTCAACAGCAAAAGCTAAAGCTACTACCATACCACCAAGGAACATTGAGCCTGTGTCACCCATGAACACCTTTGCAGGATGCCAGTTCCAGGTCAAAAATCCGATACAAGCACCTGCCAAAGCCGATGCTACAATATTAACACCCAAAAGGCTGAAGGTTCCTGCAATAAGCATAAAAGCAACCGAAACGACTAAGGTTACGCTTGATGCAAGACCGTCGATACCATCGGTAAGATTTACAGCATTGGTAAATCCATAAATAAAGAAGAACGCAATAGGCCAGAAGATAATTCCAAAGCCCGAAACAACACTTATATTGCCGACAAAGGGAATCCATGTGGTTTTAAGACCTGCAAGTGCAAGACTTATGAGATATGCGGCTGTTGCTAACGCCTGCAAAGCGGTTTTTTGAGTTGCGGTAAGTCCAAGGTTTCTCTTTTTAACAACCTTGATATAGTCATCAAGGAAGCCGATAAGACCCATCACAAAACCTAATCCAAGACCTGCAAAAACCTTGGTAAAGCCTATGTTTGTACCAAACTCCAAGGAAAGGTTGCCGCCAAGAAGACCGCTGACACCCATTGCAACGGCAGTTCCGAGCAAAACGCCGAAAGCGATGAAAATACCGCCCATTGTGGGTGTTCCCTGCTTGGACTTATGCCACTGAGGACCCTCATCACGTATAGTTTGACCGAATTTCAGTCTTTTCAACAAAGGAATTCCGGGAAGACCTAAAGCATAGGCACCCAAAAATGCAACCAATGCAGCTATTGCCGGTATAAAACCACTCATTTCATTTCCTCCAAAATCAAGCTTCCTGCAAGGCTTCGGCTACAACTTCACGCTCATCAAGGTGAATTGTACCGGTTCTTAATATCTGATAAGTCTCGTGACCTTTGCCTGCTAAAACAATTATATCATCTTTCTCGGCAATTTGCACGGCTTTTTTTATAGCTTCCACACGATTTTCGATAATTTCATAAGGAACCTTGCTGTTTTTCATACCCTCAACTATATCGTCAATGATAGCTTTAGGTTCTTCGGTTCGCGGATTATCGCTTGTAACAATGACATAATCAGCATTATCGCAAGCAATTGCGCCCATTTTAGGACGCTTGGTTCTGTCGCGGTCACCACCACATCCAAACAAAACAATAAGACGGTTTTTCTCGCAATCCGAGAAGGTTTTCAAGATATTCTCAAGACCGTCGGGAGTGTGTGCATAGTCGATAATAATTGTGAATCCCTTGTCACAAGGTACAACCTCTGCCCTACCCTTTACGCCGCTCATTTTTGCGAATCCCTCTGCAATGCTTTCGACCGAGAAGCCAATCTTTACAGCACAAGCGGCGGCACACAAAGCGTTGTAAGGTGTAAACTTTCCACCGATTGATGCGGAAATAGTTTTATTGAATCCGTCACCAACAAAATTAAAGGTTGTTCTGTCAGGTTTTAATATGATATTATCGGCAAAAAAGTCGGCATTGCTGTCTTTGGCCGAATAGGTAAACACGTCACACTCGTGACCGCTTGACATCTCGCCAAAATAGGAATCGTCACAGTTCATGATGGCGACCTTACACATTCCGAATAACTTGCGCTTGGCTTTGAGGTAGTTATTCATTGTGATGTGGTAATCCAGATGATCCTGAGTAAGGTTCGTAAACAAGCCTGCCTCAAACTCAACACCGTAAGCACGGTCTTGGTCTAATGCGTGGGACGAAACCTCCATAACACAGTAGTCACATCCTGCAGCAACCATCAATGAGAATATCGACTGCAACTCATAGGCACTGGGAGTTGTGTTTTTAGAGGGTAAGACCTCATCGGCTATCATATTTTGAATTGTGCCGACAAGTCCGACCTTGTGACCGCAGTTTTCCAAAATTGACTTCAGCATATAGGAAACCGATGTTTTACCGTTAGTACCCGTAACACCGATAACCTTCAATTTCTTTTGAGGTTCACCAAACCATTTTGCCGAGCACAGAGCAAAAACCTTGCGGGAATCCTCAACAAAAATCTGATTGTCAAATCCCGTGTCTTTTTCACAAATAATGACAGCAGCACCTTTTTCGTATGCTGACTTGGCATATTTATGACCGTCATCTGTGGCACCGTTGATGCACACAAACACACATCCTTCGGTAACATGACGCGAATCGCAGGTTATACCGCTTATTGTCAGCTCGGAAAATTTTTCCGGGCATTTATCTAAAAGTTCTTTTAGTTTCATAAATTTTCCTTTCAGTTATTCCGCAGTTTCGGTTGTGCGGAAGTAAACGGTGACTATTGTACCCGAATCAACCTCAGTTCCCGGTTCGATGCTTTGTTTATAAGCAAAAACGCTTGAGCCCGACATTGCGGCACCTGAGAAGCTGATATTGATATTGTTATCAACCGCCGTTTGATTAGCGGCACTCAATGACATTCCGTAGAAATCAGGCACCTTTGACTTACTGATTACAGCGCTTTCTTCGGTGTAGAGCATCACAACACCGTCGCTGTAAAGTGACTCTGTAGCAGTTGGGAACTGCTTGATAACAGTGTCACCGTTGCCGATTATCTTGTATTTAAGATCTTTTTCTTTTATAGCTTTCTTAGCAAACTCAACACTTTGACCTGTTACCGACGGTATCTTAACAGCCATTTTGTCAAGCTCTTCTTGTGTGTACTGCGGTTCAAAACCAAGATAAGGCAGAATTTCCGAGAAAATCTGACCTCCGACAGGTGCAGCAATTGTACCGCCGTAATAGGCGTCGCCGTGAGGCTCATCAAGCATTACAAGTAATGCAATTTCGGGGTCGTTTATCGGTGCAACACCGCAGAACGAAGCAATATAAAGACCTGTTTCTCCTGTCTCAAGCATCTTGGCAACTTTCTGTGAAGTACCTGTCTTACCGCCGATGCGATAACCCGGAACATAAGCATTTTTACCGCCGCCGCTTTCAACAACAGCTTCCATAACATTACGGATAACTGCCGATGTTTCTGCCGAAATAACCTGACGTTTTACAACTGTACCTACGGATTTAACGGTGTTTCCGTCAGCGTCGATAATTTCATTAACAACATGAGGCTGGACAAGATAACCGCCGTTTACAGCCGCGGAGATGGCGGTAATCATCTGAATAGGCGAAATATTGAAGGTCTGACCGAAGGAAGACGAAGCCAATTCGGTTATACCCATTTTTTCATATGTGTGATACACAGGTGTTGACTCACCCGGAAGATCGATACCGGTCTTTTCGGTAAGACCGAATGCTGTGAAATATTTTGAGAAGGTTTCAGCACCCAACTGCTGACCTAATGTTATAAACACCGGGTTACAGGAGTTCTGCACCGCCTGTGTAAAGGTTTCTGCGCCGTGACCCTCACGCTTATGACAGTTATAACGGCGGCCTGCAATAACAATGTAACCGTTGCAATTATAGTGATTTGAAAGACCTGCAACGTTTTCTTCTAACGACATGGCGGCTGTGGCAATTTTAAAAACCGAACCCGGCTCATAGGTATCGGAAACAGCCTTGTTTCGCCACTGCTGATTGCGGAGCTCACTCAATTTTTTTGTTTTTTCATCGCCCTCAAGTGCATCGACTATTGCTTGATTAGACTCCGACAAGGTGAATGGGTCATTAGGATTGAAATCGCCCTTGACCGCCATTCCGAGAATCTCACCTGTATTGACATTCATGCAGATAACGGCGCCGCGCTCGGTAACCTTGTTATCGATAATAGCCTGCTGAAGATATTTTTCGCAGACATTCTGGACGTATGAATCAAGCGAGGTTACAAGTGAATTACCCGGCGTAGCGGCAATTTCAACCTCATAACTCATAGGCATATCATTACCTGTCGCGTCCTTTGCAGCAACAACACGTCCCGGAATGCCTGTGAGTTCGGTTTCGTACTGCAGTTCAAGACCTGCAAGACCCTGATTATCGGTTCCGACAAAACCCAAAACAGCCGAAGCAAGGCTATCGTTGGGATAGTAACGTTTGCTACTCTCATCAAGGCCGATGTATTCACCTACTTTATAAGTGCTGTTGGCGATATACTCACGAATTTTATCAGCCTCGGGCTTTTCAACATTCTTTTTAACCTTAACATAGCTTGTGCTCTTGTTAGTGTAATCAAGAACCGTCTGATAATCGAGTCCTAAAATAGCCGAAAGATTGGTTGCTATCTCGGTTTTAACCGCCTGGCGCTCGGCATCGTCATCAATTTTCTTAAAACTGTTTGGAGTTATATAAACCGTCCAAACTTGAGCACTTGTAGCGAGCAACTCACCGTTGCGGTCATATATCTCACCGCGTTCTGCGGCAAGCTCAATATCATAAAGCTGTTGCTCTGCTGCCTTTTTCTGATAGAAATCGCTTTGAGCGACCATCAAATAAACAAGACGGCCGCCTATAAGTCCAAACATGCAAAGAGCCATAACCGTAAATACGGTTATGATCCTTATAATCATACTTCTGTTCGGCCCTTTAATCAACCGTCTCACTCCTTATTTACATACCTTAACTATACCTCAACGAGAGTCGAACCACTAAAACGTCCGACTCTCGCTAAAATTTCTTTTCATACAATTATATTTGCTAAAATTTATTTTATTCAAGATTAGCGGTGAGTTCTCCATTAGAATTTTCTGCAGTGTCGGCATTATTGGTCTGAATGTAGGTCACCTGGCTCTTTTCACATTTCTGCATACCCAGTGCCTTGGCAGCCTCTTCAAGGTTGGTGACCGAAACGCGACGCTCCATTTCAACCGAAAGTCTTACCGATTCACTTTCAAGCTCGGTAATTTCTTTGTTGAGGCTGTTAATCTCACTGCTCATGGAAGAAATCTCGGCACGAAGGAAAAGGCTTGCACAAACAGACGCTACCACCAATGCCGAAATTATAAGATTACGAGCCATCAAGGCCTTTCCTTTCAAAGCGGCTCTTGTTCTCTTATTGGTTGATTTATTATTCTTTTCACCGGGATAATCATGAATCTTCGCCTTTTTCTCAGCGGGTGCAAATCTCTCATAATCGTAAGCAAAACTGTCGTTATAATACTTGAGATTATCCATTTTTACCCAAATTCCCCTTTTTAAAGTTTTTCAATTACCCTCAATTTTGCACTTCTTGAACGTGCGTTATCCTTAATCTCTTTATCACTTGGAATTATCGGTTTGCGTGTTATATGTTTGCCCAAAGGTTTCTTGCCGCATACGCAAATCGGTATTTCGGGAGGACAAATACAACCTTTTGCAAACTCAGCAAACAGATTTTTAACCAGCCTGTCCTCTAACGAATGGAAGGTTATCACACAAAGTCTTCCACCCGGCTTCAGCATTTCAAAAGCAGCCTTTATACCAATAGTTTCAGCCTCAAACTCCTGATTTACCGCAATTCGGATAGCCTGAAAGCTCTTTCTGGCAGGATGTCCGTCACGTCGAACAGCGGCAGGAACCGAGTTTGAAATGATCTCTGCCAACTGCAAAGTTGTCTCTATAGGAGCGATTTCTCTCTGTTTGACAATATTGCAGGCTATTCTATAGGCGAACTTTTCTTCGCCGTAATCTCTTAAAATATCGGTCAGCTCTTGAACACCTAATGTGTTAACAAGGTCAGCCGCCGAAGTACCGCTTTGGCTCATTCTCATATCAAGCGGAGCATCCATATGATAGGAAAAACCTCTGTCACCGTTATCCAACTGCCAGGAAGAAACGCCAAGGTCAAGCAACACTCCGTCAACTGCGTCTATTCCCTTTTCGGCCAATGCTGATTGCATATCGGCATAGTTGGTTTGGATAACCGTTGCAGGTAAGCCACTCAATCGCTCGGTTGCGGTTTTTACGGCATCCGGATCACGGTCGAGTGCAAACAAATGACCGCCACTCAAACGCTTGGCAATTTCTTTTGAATGACCCGCACCGCCTGCGGTACCGTCAACATATATGCCGTTTGGTTTAATACTGAGATTCTCGATACATTCATCGAGAAGAACCGATTTATGTACAAATTCCATAGCGCGTTAGAATCCCAAAAGTTCTGCAAGCTCGGCAATCGATTCGGGAGTCTCCTCTGCCTCCTCGGCACGGAAGGCATCACCGTTCCAAATCTCAAGCTTGGAGGACATGCCGATAACTGCGGCTTCACCGTCAAGCTCGGCATATTCTCGCAAATTAGAAGGAATGAGAACTCGACCTTGGGCATCGCAGGAAACCTGCTCTGCGCCTGAATACATAAAACGAATAAGTTTGCCTGCCTGAACTGCGGGCAAAGCCTTCAACTTTTCGTCGATCTTCTGCCATTCAACCATGGGGTAAATGCAAAGACAACGCTTACCGTCGGGACTGCGGCTGAGCATAAACTCCTCGCCTAATTCCTCGCGGTATTTTGCAGGTACGAAAACGCGGCCTTTTTTATCCACGTTATGATAATGTTGTCCAAAAAACATGAAGACCGCTCCTTTCACACCACTTTTGTGGTCTTAAAGTGGTTTTTCACTCCACTTTTCACCACCGTAATTCCATTATATAAGGACAACCCTAATATTTCAAGTGTTTTTTTACGCAAATTTCAACAAAATTTTTAAAGTTGTATTGTGCAACATGTCACACCACAAAATATTGTGATTATAACAAAAAAAAACACCCGAACACTTCAAAAGAAATGTTCGGGTGTTTTTTATCCTACAGTAATCACAAATATTGAATTGTCAGAGCCGTATTGCTCACAGCCTATCGGTTGCACCCATTCAGCAACCGTCACCTATGCACTATTTCAACTTTCTATAATCATTGTCCAGATCTTTTACTATAGCAGCAATAGCGTGTTGCTCATTTGACACGGTAACACGGTCGGCAACAGCTTTGACTTCCGGTAAGGCATTGGCAACGGCATAACCTATTCCCGCCGCCTTTATCATGGAAATATCGTTGTTGTAATCGCCTACCGCAATCGTATTCCTGCGGTCTATCCCTAAAATATCGGCTATCTTTATCAAAAGGTTGCCCTTACTGATTCCTTTAGGCAACAATTCATAAAGTCTTGCTTCGGAATGGATAAAATCATAATCCGAGGCTTCAGGATGTTCGTTCAAAAGCTTGGCCAGCTCTTTTACCTCGTTTATATCATCACTGCCGAAAACAACCTTTATAACAGGTTCGTTCACATCATCTAAATTGCAGGCATCGTTTGGAATGTTGGTAACCTCTCTGAACCATTTCATTGTTGAGTTTTCCTTGCAGAAAATAATTCTTCCCGTGGTGTTGAGCTGATAGCCTATCTGCGGCATTTTTCGCTCAACATATCGCATCAATTCAAACGCTTCTTTAGGTAGCTCGACCGACCAAAGGAATTTACAATTTATAAAATCGTAAATTCCGCCACCGTTGAAGCAACCGATAGGTGCATTTGGCTTTACAAGTTCATAAACATCACCTGCTATGATAGGCGGTCTTCCCGTGATAAAGGTGAATTTTCCGCCTTCGGATTTAAAATACTCGATAGCCTCTTTATTCTCTTTTGAAACACTCTTATCCTCACGCAAAAGCGTTCCGTCAAGGTCAGTACAGATAAGCAATCCGTCAAATTCACCCATAGTTCATCATCCTAATATTCAATATAATATCCCGTGTTTTGAGGATTTAGCTTAAGTTGTAGCTTAAACAAATCTTTCACCGTCTGGCTGTTATAAAGGTTTTCGGGTGTGTCTTCGACCACTATCTCACCATCGTTTATTATTACCACCCTATCCGAAAATGTAAATGCCAATGGCAGGTCGTGCATAACACATATTATCCCCTTACCCGAATCAGCAAGTTCTTTGATATCACGCATCAATTCAAGCTGATGTGTTATATCAAGATAGGTCAAAGGCTCATCAAATAAAATATACTCGGCGTCCTGCGCCAAAGCCATTGCAATATAAACCTTTTGCCTTGTTCCGCCCGAAAGTGTTTTCAACGGTTTATTATATAGTTCTTCGATGCCCACTTTCTCCATTGCCGACACAGCGATTTTTTTATCGTTATCGGAATAGACCCTGGGGAATCCCAAATAAGGAAACCTACCGTGAAGCACCATTTGACCCACTATCATGTCGGGAACATCTCTGCCTTGAGCAAGATATGCTATGCTTTGAGCTTTTTTTGAACGCGGCATAGTATCGCTATCGATTCCGTTAATAATGATTTTTCCTGAATGCGGTTTGACTATCCCCACAATGCTTTTGAGCAAGGTGCTTTTACCCGAACCGTTGAGGCCTATGACCGAAATCACCTCGCCCTTTTTCACGGTCAGTGAAGCGCCGTGTAAGACCTCGTTTTTGCCGTAGCCTGACGAAAGATTCTTGATTTCAAGCATTGGTACGACCCCCTTTGCCCTTTATGAGTATAAACACAAAGAAAGGCGCTCCCAAGAATGCCATTATAATACCAACCGGTATCTCGTAAGGCGAGAATGCAGTTCTTGCAACAGTGTCACAAAGGCAGACAAAACCGCCGCCAAAAAGCGCACTTAAAGCTATAAGGTGAACCGATTTATTGCCGCCGAGCCTTCTGACAATATGCGGCACTATAAGCCCCACAAAAGACAAAAGACCTGCAATGCTGACAGCACATCCTGCCAGCAATGCCGCAAGCAGTAAAAACACGGTCCGCATAGCGCTTACGTTCATACCAAGGCTTTTGGCGCCGCTATCCCCCAACGATAAAACATCAAGGTCACCTGAAAACATCAGCAGTACCGCGACAGCAACCGTCACAACAACAATTACCGGCATTAGTCCCGAATATGTTATGCTTGAAAAATCACCCATTTTAAAATCGTTGCTCATAACACCCACTTCGGGGAAAAAGGTGACCACAGTGTCCGACAAAGCACCCATCAAGCTGTTTAAGGCAACACCTATAAGGATAACCGTACCTCTTGACGCACCCCATTTTTGAGAGCTTAGACTAACTAACATAACTGTCAAAAACGCGCCTAAAAAGGAAAAAGCTGTCAACTGCCAACCGCCTAAAATTCCAAAAGCGGTACAAAGTGTTACGGCGAGACCGGCACCCGAATTCACACCGATAACACTCGGTGAAGCCAAACGGTTATTGAGCACCGTTTGAATAACAGCACCCGAAACCGAAAGTGCCGCACCGCAACAAAGGGCGGCAATCGTTCTCGGAAGACGGACATAGCCAAAAATCATAGCACCGCCCGATGAGTTAAAGTCTTCGAAGATTGCCTGCTTTATATCAGCAAAAGACAGATGCGTACTTCCAAACGAAACACCAAATACAGCCGCCACCAAAAAAAGCAGGAAACCAACCGTATAAAGCAAAACTATTCTATTTTTCAAGCAAGATGTTGCCGAGTTTTTCATAAGATTCCGCCCATTTTGCATTTGGTTTGAGATTGAAATATTTTCGGTCCATTATATGAACCCTACCCTGCTTTACTGCATTGAGTGAGCCCCAAGCAGGATTTTCAGTTATTGTCCTTTTAAAATTCATAATTGCCGTTTCGGTATCGTCACCCATAGTGACAGCGAAAATACGATAGGGCTGCTCTTTAATAACTGCCTCAACGCTCAAATTCTCCAGCAAACTGTTATCGCCGTCAGCAATATTGATAAGCCCTATGTCGTTCAGCATTTCTCCAAGGATCGTACCTTCACTCCCCTTGGCTTTAACAAATCCCGAAGAAGCACGAAGCAGTAATATCTTGCGGTTTTCGATCGGTATCTCAGCTTTTACAATTTCGCTTTTTACCGTGTCTATCTGTGCTTTTATCTCAACGCCATTCTTCGCATAAAGGTCGCTTCGGTCGGTGATTTGGGTACAGATTTTCAGCATTTCGAGATAATCCTCAAAGCAGTCAACATCAAAATAAGCAACCGTAACACCTACGTTTTCCAAGGTTTCTTTCATTTGCACATTTGATGCCGTTGAAGCACTTGCCAACACAAGTTGTGGATTGGTTGACAAAAGCAATTCGAGACTAGGAGAATGCGCACCACCTAAATTCACGGCTTTTGGCAAATTCAAGCCAAAATCGTCCCAAGCATCCTCGGCAGTAGCACAAATGTCACCACCCGAAAGCATCCACATATCGGCAAAGCTGCCAAGCAACGCCGCTACGCGTTGAGGCTTTTTTGCAATCTCAACCTTGCGCCCAAGCGCATCGGTAAATGTTACCGTTTCGCCCTGCGGCTTTGCAATATTTGCGTTACCACAACCCGAAAAGGCCAAAACGCCGAATACCAGAACAAGACAAAAACAAACAAGCTTAACCGATAAGCTTCTTTTCAACATAATCAAAGCCCAATCTTTCAATAGTGTCGGCAAAGCGTTCCCCTTTGACACCCTCGTCGCGGAAGAGAATAATTGCCTTTTCTATCACCTCAAGCACCTCGTCCTCGGTGGTAAAAATTCTGCTCAAAGGCTTACCTATTGCAGTCTTTTTACCCCAACGGCCGCCGATACACACCTTAAAGCCTTCGGTTGCGTTATCCAAAGCACCAAACGGACACTTTGAAACGCATCTACCGCAGTTGTTGCAAATAGCAGAGTCAATATGTATCTTACCGTCCAAAAGTTTTGCAGCACCCATAGGACAGGCATTTTGTACTGCACAGGTCTTACATCCACGGCATTTGTCGGCATTTGATGTGAAAACTCGCTGACCGATGACACCGATATCATTAAGGTCAGGCTTAACACAGTTATTAGGACATCCGCCAACCGCGATTTTAAACTTATGAGGCAACACCACATTGTGGTAGCCGACATAAAATCTCTCGTGAATTTTAAGACTCAAAGAAAACGTGTCGATAAGTCCAAACTGGCAGGTTGTACCCTTGCAGGAAACAACAGGGCGCACCTTGGGACCTGTACCGCCTGTTTCAAGACCCTTACCCTTTAAGTAAAGCACCAAGGACGGAATATTGTTATACGAAACGCCTTGAATCTCGACCGTCATACGGCTGGTCATAGCAACCTCACCCGAGCCAAAACGGTCAGCAGCCTCAGCAATTGCGCGTGATTCATCGGTGGTTATCTTGCCGTTACGGGTAATGACGCGAACATTGAAAACATCAGGAAAACGTTTATCACGAAGGCAACCCAAACCTTTAACTGCCATAATCTGTTCGTTTGTGGGTACACCCTCTGCAGGAATCAACCCCAAAACCTCAAAAGCATTTGTACATTCCATAACAACACATCCTTAAAATTTGCTTATTCAACAATTATAACATATAGAATTTTTGGGTGCAAGATGTATTGAACACTTAACCCCCCATAAAATCAGAACTTTTATCGTTTTTATAAGTTGAAAAAACAGTTGACAATCGGCACTTTAGAATATATAATATCTTAGTAACAATTAAACATACGCCGCTGTGGTGGAATAGGCAGACACAAGGGACTTAAAATCCCTCGGTAGCGATACCGTACCGGTTCGACCCCGGTCAGCGGCACCATGAAAAAAGTCACTTTTGTCTACCGACAAAGGTGACTTTTTTTAATGATATCCGTTCCCTACAGACACGGATGATATAGCAACGCTATGTTTGAACTACTCACCCCGACAAAGAATCGTATATAGAAACCAGCTTCAATGCCCATTCCATATTCAGTTCATACCTGTAATCAGCCAACAACGGATATCTGATAGTTCCGCCTGCATATATCTGATTCAAAATAATTTCATAATTTTTAATTTCTTCGGTATAATACCGTTCCCAGCTTTCTTTCATGTCAGAAATAACCTTATGCAGTTCTTCGGTAGTTTGACCCATTTCGGGGTATTCTTCGGAAAACCGATACTCCATAAGCTTGCCGTAATATTCCTCGGCAACGGATTGCCATTTCAGAGAATATTGCTCAGCAAGCTGCACCATTCCGCCGGTTGTTGAAAACTCGGGTAATTCCTGATCCGCTTTGTATGCTTTGTCGATATTTTCAACAATCATGTCGGTCAAACCAATCAAAGACACCGTATCAAGTGCCACATCCCATTCTCCAACGGAATAATTCTTTGGATGCACGGCATACCATCTGACAACGGTCTGTTTTTCAGGTGTATCCTCTGCCTCACTTATGAGATAGTATTCAACACCATTCACTTTTTGGGTATATCCTGTTCCTCTTAAAACATTACCCTCTTTCATGTATTTTGAAACCTCTTTCAAGGCGCGTTTATAACCCAAACTCTCAACAAATTTAACCGACACCTTGTCTTCGCTTGTATAAAAAGGTACACAGAATATAGCACTTTCTGTCACGACATGAACTCCGTTATGTGCTTCCGATTCTTCGGTCAAAAGCAATTGAGGCTCACCCACCACATCGGTGCGATAAATATTATATTTGCCGTTTTCATCGTTGGCAAAACAAAGATAACCTTCGCTTTGCCAACACAAAATCTCGGGTGAAAATATATTGTTATCAACAAACTTTTCGTCTTTGCCGTCTCGGTTGTACTTGTAAACTGCCTCACTCACACGTTCGTGATAATACAGCTCACCGTTCAGCATATACACATGACTAATACTAATGTTTTGCGGTTTATATACTCCCTCACCTGCTATGAGTTTTGTTTCGAGAGTTTTAAGGTCTTTTTCAAATATTGAAAAGGTTCTTTCGGCATGGTCTATGTAATAACAATGGGTATCACTGAACACACAGTTTGAAACATCGTCTAAAAAGTTTTCAGCCTCTTTAGTCGTAAGATTTACCCTAAAGCACGAAATTCCACTGTTCCAAATATAGAGGTAGTTGCCGTGAAACATGAAATCACAGATTTCTTCAAAAGTATCAACATTTGAACCGTTGGGTATTTCGTCAAGCCCCCAAAAGTGCGAAATTTTATACGTTTTGGTATCGTATTGCAGAATTTCGTTTTGAGTGTGGTAATACACAATACCATCCCTGTACCACAGTCCCGAATAACAACCCAATGTTATCAGATAATTTTGGTTAGTAGATTTATCGTATTTATAAAGTCCTGAATCGGCGGTGTAGTAAAATGTTCCGTTATTCTCAACAACCGGGAGTGAACCGCGCGTACCCTGTATGCGAGTTATTCTTTCATACCACGCGGTTTTATTGGTATCTAACGACTCGTAAAAGTCTTTCAGTGATATAAAACTTGCGTCGGTCTGATTTTTTATTGCGTTTTTGGCAGCCTCAACAAGCGATTTGTCATCGGTAAGCACCTCGTCCTCTGGGTGGTATTCAATAGCGCTGTAATTATGCTTTAAAATATCCTTTGAAACGAGCTTGCCATTTGTCACAGTTATATGACTATAATGGTCACGACCGCCTCCTACACTATAACACAACAACCCGTAATAGCCCTTCATATAGAGCAACATTGTTGAACCGCTTAACAAATCAAGTGACCCGATTTTTATTGCTTTTTCCTTGAAGGTGTAGACGGTAAACTCGGGATGGGCAAAAATCACAAGCTCATCAGAGCCGTCACCGTCCATATCCCTAATGCAAAACTGCATATCTTTTTGGGTGCTCTCATACAGTTCAACCAAAAAGTCAGTATACACACCTGCATAGATCCCATTGCTTTCGGGAGAATTTACCGTATTATATGTGTTGTTATTAACAGTATCACTCACTGTGTTTTGTGTGTTGCTGACCAAAGAATCGGCGTTTGTGTTCAAGGTTTTGTTGGGTTCAAAAGCTAAAACCGACACAACAACTATAACAATTGCCAAAATCACAAATACGGCTCTAAACAGGTTATCTTTTTTCATTTTCTACCCTCTCTTGAAATTTTGTAGGTTTATATTTTAATAATACAGAACCGCAAACTTTATGTCAACCGATATTACAAAATTGAAACTATTTGTAACCATTTGTAATAATTTAGAAAAAGCAAAACCCGATGCCTTAATTTCAAGGCATCGGGTTTTAGTTAGTTTAGACTAAAATTACATGTGGAGGTCGGGTTCAAAATCATATCCGAAAACATTATTGGTGTTTGCGGTTACAGTGAACTCACCTACATAGAACTCACGATTATAGAAATTTCCAACAAAGCTGTTAATTTCGGCATCGGTAAAGTACTTAGCCATAGGAGAAGCTTTAAAGGTTGCGATTGCTTCTGCCTTATCGTAGCCCTTCTTGGAGGTGTAGTCCATACTGCTGATAATGATACCAACATACTCACCTTCGGGTACATCGTTAAGGGTATAGTTACCGGTATCGCCGGACTTTGCAACATAGTAACCGTTTACAGCTACTGCGCAAGAACCGTCGGAAAGCTTTTCACCTGCAGTTTCAACATAGTTAACTGCCTTGCTCATATCAGCACCGGAAAGGTTCTTAGGAACAATAATAACATATGCATCGGGATCGTCAGGTCTCTCAACAGCGCCCCAACGCTTGTTGGTGATACCGCCGACATTCTTGTCACGTGCAACAATTGTACCGAAACCTGCTACAACAAGCTTACAGGTTGCAGATACATCACCGGAGGTTACGGTAATGGTAACCTCGCCGGATGCCTCACCGCCGATATCGCCGGTGGACTTGCTGTACATAACAGCGATAGACTCATCAGAGCAAGAGAACTCAACTGCAGCACCTGCAGGTTCAACAGTCACATGGTCGATAAGCTTGATGTCATCGCCAATACCGATGGTATAGCTCTCTGCATCAAATTTGATAGAGGTAGCAACAGTGGAATCGGAATTTGTGCTGTTGTCGTTTTTATCGGATACTACCGATCCGTTGTCTTTAGAAGCAGCGTCCTTATCAGCAGAACCCTCACTTTCGCCGCAAGCAGCAAACGAAAACAGAACAAACATTGCCATAAGTAAACAAAGTAACTTTTTCATTTTTCATAACTCCTTTAATATAAAAGTATGTATGCTTATACTAGCATATTATTTTAAAACTGTCAACCGAAAAACCCTAATTTTAACAATTTGTTAATTTGGACAGTTTAAAAACAATATAACCATTCTTTTTAAAAGACACTGCCTTAAAAGCAAGACAGTGCCTTTATAATTTAGAACAATCCGGTAATCTTGCCGTCATCGTCAACATCGATATTGACGGCGGCAGGAACCTTGGGAAGACCGGGCATGGTCATAATATCA
>JAZUAC010000034.1:0-16497 GCA_045637775.1 Acutalibacteraceae bacterium
GCCAAGAAACGGAAGCCTTCAGCGTCAACAACGTTACCTGCGCCAACCTTAACGGTATCGCCATACTTGGCACGGATCCACTCGATAGTGAGCTTCTGCCACTCGGAGAAGCCTTCGGACGAGTCGATACAAAGAACATCGGCACCTGCTTCAACAAGTGCGGGAACACGCTCTGCATAGTCACGGGTGTGGATACCTGCGCCTACAACATATCTCTTTGATGCATCGAGCAACTCGTTGGGGTTCTGCTTTGTCCTATCATGCTCCTTACGGAAGACGAACTAGCAGTGCTGACCTGCATCATTGATAATGGGCAAAGAATTAAGCTTGGTATCCCAAATAATATCGTTAGCTTCTTTAAGGCTTGTACCCTCTTTAGCTACGATAAGCTTTTCAAACGGAGTCATAAAATCGCTTACGGGAGTTGCGGGATCCATACGGCTGACACGGTAGTCACGACCGGTAACAATACCGAGCAACTTACCGTCAGCAGTACCATCATCGGTAACGGCAACGGTGGAATGACCATTCTTTTCCTTCAAAGCCACAACATCAGCCATAGTATCGGTAGGCTTAACATTGGATTCACTCTTAACGAAGCCTGCCTTATGGTTCTTAGCGCGAGCTACCATAGCAGCCTCGTCCTCAACCGACTGCGAGCCATAGATGAACGAAACGCCACCCTCGGTTGCGAGAGCAATAGCAAGTCTGTCACCCGAAACCGACTGCATAATTGCAGAAACCATAGGTATATTCATGGTGATAGCCGATTCCTCACCCTTCTTGAACTTTACAAGCGGTGTCTTGAGGCTTACGTTTGCAGGGATACATTCGCTTGAGGAGTATCCGGGGATAAGCAGATACTCATTAAAAGTATGCGAAGGTTCGTTAATAAAGATTGCCATTTTAAATTCCTCCGTTTTATATAAAAGTAATACTAAGCAAATATAAGTATTTATATTTCTAAATATTATACATTAAACAACGCTTACAGTCAATAAAAATTTAAAGGAAATTTAAGGTTTGGCAAAATTGTTGTATAACTTTTGCCCGAAATTCAAAATTTTAGATATATAGCAAAGTTTTCACGGTATCAGCTTGAAATTAAAGCTATCCTTAAAATCGCTATAACATTCCTCGCAAATCCAATATCTGCCGTCTTTAGTACAATAACCATCGCTAATATCCATTTTTCTTTCACTGAATTTTTCCCAACAAAAAGCACAGTGACAATGATCTGTTTTTTGCTGTTCTTCCAAAAATTTAGCTTTTTTAACTCTGCATTAAGCAAATATTCGTCTTGATATGTCAATCGCCAATCGTTTTTATTAAGCATGATATATATATATCCTTACACCCAAGGTGGAAACAGCGACAATACTATCTTTTTCTATTCCGTTTAAAACAAAACAACAACTTTCCTGAAAATTATTATATCACGTCCACTAAATGGTGTAAAGATAAAAGCAAAACCGAGGGCAAAAAGCCCTCGGTTTATACATTTAGAAGAACAAACCGAACTCGACGAAGCAATAGCTATCGACCCAATCGGGGTTGATTCCCTTGTACCATATCGGTGATTCGTGGAAGAACTGACGGGGACCTACTGCGTGCGACTCACCAACCTTGAGGTGGAAGGGACCAAGCAGATTGCGAAGGTTACCCGTTACAGTAATCTCGATGTCGTTTTCGCCTTCTTTGAGAAGCTTTGAAACATCGACCTCATAGGGTTGCCACATAACCGTTCCTGCATCAACACCGTTGATCTTAACCTTGGTAACAGTTGAGCAAAGCTTTTGGAACTTGACCGAACGATCCTTTATTTCATCTGCGGTGAGATTTACGGTCTTTTTAAAGGTTACGCTGCCTGCAAAGAAGGGATAACCCTGCTCGGCAAGACTACCGACCTTAACGGTTTTGGGTGCCTCGGTGATATAGAATCTGCCGTTGGTCACAATACCGCGTTTATCAATGTGGTGGAAAGCATCATTGGTACGAACCGCAAAATCACCCTTCACATAGATTGCTTCAATCTCCATATCATAGCTGAGCTTGTTCTTTTCGGACTCAAACACAAGAGATTTCTTGCAGTTTTCATAGGTTTGCTCACTCTGTACAAAGTCGCAGGTAAGGGTAATCTGGTTTCTTCCCTCTTTGACAAACTTGGCAATGTCGATAACCTTGAACGAGGTATCGTGATAATAGCCGTTGACCTTCTTTTCAACCTCGTTGCCGTTGACGGTAATATCGAAAATTTCGGGAGTTTCAACAACCAAATCGAACTTGGTGAAAGCCGCCTTTTTAACGTTGAATTTGAAAACGACCTTGGTATTAACCTTGCGACCAAAGGCAATTGCCTTTTCCTGAACATCGCTGACAGGCAGATTTTCATACGCTAACTCACCGTCAAAATAAACATCGCAGTAGTCAAGTGTCAATGCGTTGTCGTCAGCCTCTAATTCCCATTCACCCGAGAATTCCAAAGGTTTCAACTCTTTTATGCACTTTTCGGCAGGTGCTTTGACATCCTCGTCATAGGCAAACAAAACAACCGAGCCACGCTCATAAACGGTGCATTCAATATCAATGTTACCACCGTTTTTGGTGAATACAACTGCCTCTTCCTCACCCGTTATGGTATTGAAAACACTTGCACTTTTGGCCTTAACGGTTGCGGTGACCTCATGTCGTACATACTCGGGGTTATAGAGGTAGTACATGGTCATTTTCTGCTCATCAAAACGACGGACAGCGGTCAAAACAGGCTTTTCAAAATGGTCGCCCTCATAGTTAAGAGCAATCTTTCGGTAAGACTCGGGGATAACCGAAGCCACATCCTTGTGGTCAACATTTACGCAACCCTTAGCAAACTCTTGAACCTCGTCGGTCTTTTTACCGTTAATCATAGAAGGTACGATTTCGGTGAAGATTACAAGTCCACCCTGTGCTTTGAATTCCTTGAGTATCTTCACAGTATTATCGTTAAGGCACTCACACGGAGGAACTATGACAACCGAATAGTTTTGAGTTCCGATGTTAATTTTGCCGTTTTCAACCTTGGCGTGACGCTTCATAATAGTGGAATCACCCAAGTGATACTGGAATTGTGCGTGTTCAAGACGCTTTTGGGTATCAATGAGATTATCGACAAGCACCTGAGAATAATTAGATGACTTAAAGTCAAAGTTTGCCCAAGCGGCATCGGAAGGATGAATTATGAGTATTTCATGCTCAATCTTACCCTCGGCAATAAGCATACCGATACGGCTGACCTTATCGTTAAAGATGCGATAGTCACCCCACCAAGGCTGCTGTTTGAACAAGGTTGCGGGATAGTCACGCTTTCTGATACCTCTTAAGGTATAACCCTCAAGATGCTGACAGAGATAGTTCACACCGTGAACCATTTGATGCTCATAAATCCAACGAAGCTCCTCAAAGCTGACATTCCAACCGCAAAGTGCAAAAGTTTCGGACAAAATCTGCTTTTTGTCAAACTGATTTGCAACCGAGCACAACTGCATCTGACACTGAATGGAGTTAAGGCTTCGTCCAAGATGGTCCATACCGGGAATGTGCATATACTCATAATGCGGCATACAGGTACCGTTGGCCATAACATGCGACCAAAGACCTTCTTCAATAACAAGGTGACCCGTCAATGCCGAACCGTTTTCACAACACCACTTGTAGATATTGTTCATAAAATTCTCGGAGAAAAGGTCGGTGACCAGTTTCCAATACTTATATTTTGTCTCGGTTGCGGTTTCGGTGTCATAGAAAAGGTCCAAAAGCTTGGGTGCCAAAGCCTCGCCATAAGCCTTCATATATTCCTTTTCCATAATAAACGACCAAGGATAGCCGTTTCTTGAAATCTGAGGTTCATCGGTGAAGAAGCCGGCCATATCGGGGAACTCGTCACCCAAAGTGTCCTTATAAGCCTTGTGGGTAATGCGGATAAACTCCGAAATAACCTCACCGTCAAGCGTGTCAACATAGAACGGGTTGACGTCGTAATAAAAATGTACATTCTTTCCGTCAAACGGAATGTTAATGATAGTATTATCCTTTTGAACTGCCGAATCGGTCTCTTCACGGCGGATATACTTCTGCTGATATTTTAGTCCCAAACCGTTAACGGCACCCGAACCAAATCCACTCGGCCAACCGTTTTCGTCATAACCCCAAGACTCCATCTTGAGCTTTTTACCCTCACGAACGGTAGCCTTGACATTATCAAACCACTCATCAGAAAGATATTCGGTCTGCAAGCCACCACGGGCGTGCATAAAATAGCCGCCGATACCAACCTCTTCCATCTCTCTTACCTGACGGACGGTTTCCTCAACATCCAACTTTTCGTTCCACGACCAAAACGGTGCGGGGCGGTATTTGTTAGGGGGATTTTTCAAATTTTTATAAAACATAAATATTACCTCCTTTTTTGAAAACAGGATATATTTCACTTTCATTGTATAGTAACTCACACCAAAAATCTACCCTTTTATTTTATTTTTATAGGGTATTTTTTTGATTTGTGAGGTTTTGTTTTCCCGATATTTCACAAACGCTCAGAAGCTCGTCCAAAAACAGATTTACGATGGTCGGCATATACTTTTTCGGGTCGCAGTAAAGATAGGTTTCACGCTTTATTCCGCCAAGACTCTTCAAAACTACATTATCAGAAAACAATCCCTGCCACGAAACGCTTGGCACAATCGCAACACCCATTCCAAGCTCAACATATTTTCTCATGTAATACGGGTCATCGCTTTGTATGGCGATATTAGGTTTAAAACCCAAATCTGCACACACCTTATGTGCAATTCTGTAAAGACTGTGGCTTGGATACATCGATACAAAACGTGCTGTACTAAGCTCGGAAAGTTTAATATCTTCCCTATCCCATTCACCACCTTTTTTAACCGCCAACATCATTTCCTCGGTCAAGAGCAGTCTCCTTTGCATCTGACGGCCGAATGGCGGTTGATCGCTTATAATCAAATCAAAATCCTCATCCGAATTTTCATGCCTATGACTGACCGAAAACACAGTATTCGGATACTTTTCCTTGAAATTCCCAATAGCCTTGGCTACAATATTTCGACTTGTAAGAATAAGCAGCTTAATCTCACCCGAAACCGAATCTTTAAGGTCCTCCAATCGTTGTCTGCCTTCCTCTATTGATGTCAAAGCCGCCTTGACGTTTTTGTAAAACACTCGTCCTGCTTCGTTTAGCGTTGCTTTATTGGCACGACGGTCAAAAAGCTTCACTCCCAATTCCTTTTCGAGTCGGTGTATTGTTTGCGAAATGTTAGATGCGGGCACATTGAATTTCTGTGCGGTTTTGGTGAAATTTTCAGTTTCGGCCGCATCACAAAAATATGTCAACTGTAAAAGTTCCATTTTATCACCTCTTGCGTTTTTTAAACAAATCCGGAGACTCGCCTATAATTTGTTTGAATCTTTTTGAAAAATACACAACATCGTAGAAACCGCACTTGACTGCTACTTCAGATACAGTAATGCTTTGACCGTAGATTTCAAACAGTTTTACGGCATGCTCTATGCGTATGTCGGTCAAAAATCTCACAGGGCTTACGCCTGTTCGCTTTTTGAACTCGGCACGGATATAATCTTCGGTGTATCCGCTTTGGTTCAAAATTTCAGCCACACTAAAATCAGGATTTGAAAAACGCTCGGTCATTTGTGAAACGATTGTAGCTACCGCACGGCTTAACCGGTTGTCGTACTCGGCGTTTTTTAGCAAAAAATGAATATACGCCGTGCAAAGTGCTGACAGGTATTCGTCACCTGAGTATCGGTTTTGCAAAATCAGTTGCGCCAGTTTTTCACCCTCAAAAGACTCGTTGTCGTGCAGTTTGACAGAATTTTCAAACATAAGTAGATGCTCGAAATCACCGCTTATCGAAATATTGATAAACCCGTTTTCCGAAACCGAACCGTGATCGATTTTTGGCGGCACAATGATGATATCACCCTTTTTGAACGGTATGTCCTCTTTTGATGTTGCAAGATACCCTATCCCTTCAAGATAATACATTATCTCCCATCTTGGATGATGGTGCAAGGGATATTTTAATGTATTCGGTTGAGTTACAGTAACACTTATATTGTTCATATTATCACCAATAAAATCATAACACAAATCTATCTTTTATACAAGTATAGTTTTGTTTTCGCCATTCCACAAAGGAAATATTTAAAGTATAATCTATGAAAAGGAGGGTATTATGAAAAAATTTACAGGTTTTTTACACGGCATGGGCATTGGCGGTTGGCTCACCAACTACAAGCGCTTTAACGTTCTGCCACAAGAACGCAGACTCCATATCACCATTGGCGATATGGAACATTTTGCGACCTACATAACCGAAGACGATGTTAAGTATATCGCAAGTTTAGGTATGGATCACATTCGGCTGGGGTTCGATCAGATCGTTGTTGAAGAACGTCCTTACGTTTACCGTGAGGAGATATTCGGGCATATTGATAACTTCATATCGTGGTGCGAAAAATACAATCTCAATGTTGTACTCAATCTGCACAAAGCCATCGGAAATTATTGCGACATTGCTGAGGATGTCCAACTGCTTGACAACGAAGAACTGCAAAACCGATTTGTTTCTCTTTGGGAAACCTTTGAAAAGCGATATTGGAGCAAACCAAAAGTTGCGTTTGAACTACTCAACGAGGTACGGAATGTGGACCCCGAGAAGTGGAATACCTTGGCCAAAAAAACGGTCAAGGTCATTCGCGAGTTAAGCCCGACACGAAAAATAATCATCGGTTCAACGGGTTGGAACAGCCCTAACAGACTTAAAGCTTTGAAGCTTTATGATGATGAAAATATAATCTACACCTTCCATACTTACAGTCCATTTGAATTTACACATCAGCGCGGTGTTCTACAATGCGACCCGCTTTACTATAATCGCACTATGCCCTACCCTTGTGATATTGAACGCTACCGCGATTATCAGCAGGTCGTTCACGGTAATTCTGAAAGCTATGTTAAATATACAAAAATGGATATTGATTATCTCCGTGATTCAATACAAGGCGCTATCGATTTTGTCAAAGAGCACCCCGACAAAATTCTATGGTGCGGCGAGTTTGGTACCATACGACATGCCAATATAAAATGGCGTGAAAACTGGATGCGTGATATCATCACCATTTTGAAGGAAAACGATATTCCCTACTGTGTGTGGAACTATTTGAGTACTCCCAACGACGGCAACCGATTCAGCCTTGTTGACGATGACAACCGTCGTATTTTAAGTGAGAAAATGGCAAAAATCATCCGAGGCGAAGTATAATGCTCAAAAATCTTCCGTTACTGCTTTTATCGGTAATGCTTTCTTCGACAAGAAATATCACATCAAAGAAAACTGCGGCAGACTCAAATGAAAAAGTGCAGTTCTACTTTTCACAAACAATTCTGTTTGGGGTGGCGGCAGTACTCATCATTTTGTTGCGACTTCGGTCGTTTGAGATTGCTTTTCAAACCGTAATATATGGCATTATCTACGGTTTTTTGCTGATACTCTCACAATGGATGCTGACCATTGCTTTAGGGTTGGGTAACACTTCAGTCTGTAGTGTTGTCTATTCAATGGGATTCCTTATCCCAACGGTTTCGGGTACGCTGTTTTGGAACGAGCCGTTTACCGTATTGCAAGGCATCGGGCTTATTGCGGCACTTTCTGCAATTACACTGACGGTCAGGAAAGATAACAGCAACTTGGGTGGCAAAAAATTTGTTTTAGCAATCGTTTCTGCCACCGCCGCCTCAGGAGGACTGGGTATAATGCAAAAAGTACAGCAAGCCTCTCCAACAGCAAATCAAGAGGCAGCCTTTCTGACTGTGGCTTTTATGGTAGCCTTTACTTTTTCTTTTTTTGCTTTTCTTTTATGCCGACCTTGTTTAAAACCACAGTTTAAAAGTGCAATCATTCCTGCTGTAACCGGCATCTGCTTCGGCGGTGCCAACGTTTGCAACACTTTACTTGCAGGGCGATTACCAAGCGCCGTGTTTTTTCCAACTCAGAACATTCTGACCATTTTGCTTTCATCTGTGGCAGGGATTATTATATTCAAAGAAAAATCAACCTTAAAAACCATACTGATAACTATTCTCGGCATTATTGCGGTTATTCTTTTCACTCTTTAAATCTCATTTTACCACCGTTTACTATAACTGTCAACATATAGTAACTATACATTATTACACGGTTGACAATAACGCTGTTTGGATGTATTATTGTTTTAAAGGAGTGGTCCGCTTGATAAAAATGTTAAGTATCGGAAACAGTTTTTCGCAAGATGCACTTGCCTATTTTAAAGGTATGGCCGATTGTGCCGAGATTTCGGTTGAAGTATGGCATTTGCACATTGGTGGTTGTTCACTTGAGCGTCATTATAACAATATGATGGCCGACCTGCCCGAATATGGCTTTTTGGTGAATGGTGAAACCAAGCCAAACGCCAGGCTTTCAGAAGTGGTTGAAAACGAACAGTTTGATATTATCACAATTCAGCAGGTGAGCCACATGAGTGGTCTTTATTCAACCTTTCACCCGTATGTTGATGAGTTGGTGAAATATTTGAGAATGCATCAGCCAAGCGCAAAAATTTGGTGGCACAAGACATGGGCCTATGAAATTGACAGTGGTCACTCGGGCTTTACTGCTTACTGCAAAAATCAAGATATAATGTACTCGGCAATATGCACTGTGTGTGAAAAGATTACAAAAGAGGTATCGCTCGACGGAATCATTCCTTCGGGAGATGTTATTCAAACTTTAAGACAAACACCTGAATTCAACTATCCTCAAGAACCAAGCCTTTGCCGTGACGGTTTTCATATGCACCTTTTATATGGTCGTTACGCAGTTGCCGCAACTTGGTTTGAAACCTTGCTTGGCGGTAACATAACCGCTAATCCTTTTCTTCCGCCCGAAGAGAAGGTTGGGGTTTTGGGCAAACCTGCGCTCGATCGTCTTGAGGTCGTCAAAACTATCACGCACCGTATTTGTTCAAAATAATTTTAAGGAATTACACTAATGCCTGAGATACCTGAACTTTTTGAAATTATTATGATCGTGAGCTTTGGAGCATCGTGGCCGTTTAATGTAATACGTTCCAACAAAGCGCGCACTGCCAAAGGCAAAAGCCTGTCATTTTTGTGCTTAATCCTGTTTGGTTATGTTGCGGGCATCATTTCAAAGGTCGTCAACGAGACCTATATGGCAAACTTCTCGTCAAAATGGTATGTTCTGTTCTTCTACGTACTAAACTTTATCATGGTTTTTGCCGATTTGCTGTTATATTTCAGAAACAAAAAACTTGATAAAATTGCAGAAACCAACAAGGAGTAAGCGGCATGAAAACATTTTTTGATATTCCTTATATTGAGAACGCAACCGAAATGCAGTTGCTTGATGTCTACATACCCGATTGCGACAGCTTCCCCGTTTACGTCCATTTTCACGGTGGCGGTTTGGAAAAAGGCAGTCGTAAAGGCTTTAACCACATTGCCCAACAGTTGAGCGACCAAGGAATTGCCTCTGTTTCGGTCGAATACCGTATGTTTCCCGACGCCAAGTACCCCGATTTTATCGAGGATGCGGCGGCAGGAGTAAAATGGGTAAAAGAACATATCAAAGAATACGGAAACTGTGAAGGCATTTATGTTGGTGGCTCGTCGGCAGGCGGTTATCTTTCGATGATGCTTATGTTTGACCGTCGTTGGTTAAATGCAGTCGGTATAGACCTTAGTGAAATATCAGGTTACTTTCACGATGCTGGTCAGCCCACCGCACATTTCAATGTTTTGAAATACAGTGGACTTGACCATCGCCGTGTTATAATCGACGAAAGTGCACCGCTTTATCATATCGGTATTGAGGAATGCTATCCCAAGATGGCATTTATCGTATCGGACAATGATATGAAGAACCGTTATGAACAGACAATGTTGGTGCTTGGCACTTTAAGACATTTTGGATATGATATGGACAAGGTTATTTTGAAGGAAATGCACGGCACCCACACGCATTACGCCAGAAAAGACTACGACAACGGCGTAACCTATGCCGAAATGATAAAGGAACTTATCGAGTTGTAAGATTCAAAACAAAGTACAAAGATAAAAATAAAGGCTCCCTTGTGCAAAGGGAGCCTTTTTCTGTTCTATGGAGTTTAATACATTACAGATTCTTTGCCTTGGTTTCGCAGTAAAGGCAACGGTAGACCTTATTTTCTTTATCGGTCAAATTGAAAATATGGGGCAATTCCTGCTCGCAGGTGGTAATACATCTGGGGTTTTTGCAGAAAATAACATTGGTCAATCTTTCAGGCAGTTCGACACTTCTCTTCTCAATGATCTCACCGTTTTTAATAACGTTAACGGTAACACCCGAATCGAGATATCCGAGAACATCGATATCGATCTCATAGTCGAAATCTATCTTTATAATGTCCTTCTTACCCATACGTCCACTTTCGACGTTTTTGATGATAGCAACCGAGCAATCAAGCTTATCAAGATCAAGCAGCTTATAAATCTGCATTGCCTTACCTGCGGTGATATGGTCGATAACAATACCGTTTTTAATAGGGTTAATGTTCATCACGCCTTCACCTCCAAAAGCTTCATTATCAACGCCATTCTCATGTATTTTGCATTCAAAACCTGTCTGAAATAAGCGGCTCTGGGGTCTTGGTCGATAGCAACGCTAATCTCGTTTACTCTCGGCAGCGGATGCAAAATCGCCATGTCAGATTTGGCAGTTTTAAGTTTTTCAGGGGTCAGGATGTAACTATCCTTCAAGCGAAGATAATCCTCCTCATTGAAGAAGCGTTCGCCTTGAACACGGGTCATATAAAGAATATCCAATTCGGGCATGACAGCCTCCAGATCGGTGGTTTCAACATACTCAATGCCATGCTTTTTAATTACATCGTTCTTGATATAGCTCGGAAGCTTAAGCTCATCGGGTGACACAAGCACAAACTTAACACCCTCATAACGAGCCATTGCTTCAATGAGCGAATGAACCGTACGTCCGAATTTAAGGTCACCACAGAAGCCTACGGTAAGATTATCAAATCTTCCCTTTTCACGTTTGATGGTCAAAAGGTCAGCCAAGGTCTGTGTGGGGTGGTTATGACCGCCGTCACCCGCATTGATAACGGGAATGCTTGCGTTCATCGAAGCAACAAGCGGTGCACCCTCTTTAGGATGACGCATTGCAATAATATCGGCATAGCAGGAAATAACCTTGGCAGTGTCGGCAACGCTTTCACCCTTTGCTGCCGAGGTGCTGGAAGCCTCGGAGAATCCAAGCACATTACCGCCAAGCTCATACATAGCGGCCACAAAGCTCAAACGAGTTCGGGTCGAAGGCACAAAAAACAGGGTTGCCAGCTTTTTGCCATGACAGACTTCACTGTACTTTTTAGGGTTTGCAATAATATCGGTAGCCGTTGCCACAAGCTCGTCTATCTCGGCAACGCTTAAATCAAGAATACTGATAAGACTTCTCATTTCAGTCAGCCTTTCTTTGGATATATTATCTTATGCCTTTGCACCGTTGATGGCAAGGTAAGCCTTGATGCGGTCAACGTTTTCACGATTCTTCTCATCTTCCTCGAGATACTCGATGATATCGTAAACATCAACAACCGAATATACGGGGAAACCAAATTCCTCGCCAACCTCGGCCATTGCGCTCTTCTCGGTCTGACCCTTTTCCTTGCGGTCAACCATAACGAAGGTTGCAGCAACCTTTGTGCCCTCGAGTCCTGACAAAATTGCCATGCTCTCACGGATAGCGGTACCTGCGGTGATAACATCCTCAACAATAACGATTTCCTCGCCGGCTTGGGGCTTGTAACCTACAAAAACACCGCCTTCGCCGTGGTCCTTTTCTTCCTTACGGTTGAAGAAGAAAGGTACATCAAGACCTTCTTTGGAAAGTGCGCAAGCAACCGAAACTGCTATGGGAATACCCTTGTAAGCAGGTCCGTAAAGCACGGTTCTCTTGTTGCCAACCTTTTCAAAATAAGCCTTGGCATAAAACTCACCAAGCTTGGAAATCTGGTCACCGGTCTTGATGTCGCCTGCGTTGATGAAGTAAGGAATCTTTCTTCCCGACTTTGCGGTGAAATCGCCGAACTTCAAAACTCCGGCACCTTCCAAAAACTTAATAAATTCTCTCTTATAGCTTTCCATTTTTATATCTCCTTAAATCCTAAAATTCATTTACCAATATAAAACTTGTCGTCCTCACAAAGGCCGAGCATATCTATTGCGCGATTAAAGACGAAATCGCATTTTTCAAAGCTCTTGGGATGATGCGAGTCAGAGCCCATATAGAACTTGCAGCCTTGAGCCTTTGCGATGTGATACATACGAAGCACGGTTTCGGCCTCTTCGGGCTTAAAGTTCATATCATCGGAATTGAGCTCGATGCCAACGCCCACTTCGGCCGCTTTTTTGAAGAGTTCTGTCATTTTATCCTCGGGCAGAAGCTGTAAAACCTTCAAGTAGTCCTCACGGGTTTTGGCAATCAAACCGCAGGTTAAATGAGCAAGACCCATTTTCTTAAAAGGCAGATCCATATTCAAGATGGCCTCAAAGCGGTCAACCCAAGCCTTGGCTCTGGTTTCGGGGGTTGCTCCCTGCTCTTGAGAGATAGCGTGACCCACCATGTGCATATGGGTCAACGGAACAACGACAAAATCAAGCTCGTCAAAAGCCTCTTGACTTAACGGAATGGAAAATTCCTTGTACATTTCGCTCTCAACGCCGAACAAGAAGTCTATACCCTCTGCTTTGGGCAAAGGCAACGAACGCTTGCAATATTCATAATCCTGATATTTGTACCAATCGCTTGACGGAATATCAGGGTTATCCCAACAATGGTCGGTCAAAACTATGGTTTTAAGACCGTTATCCTTGGCATACTGCAAAATTCTCTCGGGTGTCTGCTCAGGGTCTCTCGAACAGAGTGAAAGCTGTGAGTGAATATGCAGGTCGTTATCCCAAACGTATCTCATCTCAAATTCACCTCAAAATTAGTCGCAGAACTCGGCTACGCAACGTTCATAAGCGGCAACGGGATCCTCTGCAGCAGTAATGGGACGGCCGACAACGATATAGTCGGAGCCGATTTTCTTGGCCTCAGCAGGGGTCATAACTCTCTTTTGGTCACCAACATCACCGTCTGCAAAACGAACACCGGGGGTAACGGTGAGGAACTTCTCACCGCAGGTTTCGTGAACCTTGCCTGCCTCGAGCGGTGAGCAAACAACACCGTCAAGACCTGCTACCATAGCGTTATGAGCATAGTGCATAACAACCTTGTCGATAGGCTCTTTGATAAGAAGGTCGTTTTCCATTCTCTCCTGATCGGTGGAGGTCAACTGTGTAACGGCGATAAGCAAAGGTCTTGTACCGTCGGCTCTCGTCAGTCCCTCAAGACCTGCTTCCATCATAGAAATGGTGCCGCCTGCGTGCAGGTTGGTCATATCAACATCAAGGTTGGACAAAACTGCCATCGACTTCTTAACGGTATTGGGAATATCGTGAAGTTTAAGGTCGAGGAAAATTTTGTGTCCTCTTGCCTTAATTTCTCTTACAATTTCGGGGCCTGCGGCATAGAAAAGCTCCATACCAATCTTAACAAACGGCTTTCTGCCTGTAAACTTGTCCAAAAACTCAAGACAAGCCTCCTTGCTCGCAAAATCGCAAGCGATAATAACGTCCTTACCCATTGTGTGCTCCTCCTATAATATCTTTTAAATCATTGATTCCGTATTTTGCCATAACCTCGGGCAATTTCTCAATAATGTCCTTGCAAACATAGGGGTCTACAAGGTTTGCGGCGCCAACCTGAACGGCTGTTGCACCTGCAAGCATCATTTCGATAACATCCTCGGCAGTGCTGATACCGCCCATTCCGACAATCGGAATCTTTACGGCATCATAAACCTGATAAACCATTCTCAAAGCCACGGGTTTAATCGCAGGACCCGAGAAACCGCCCATTTTGTTAGCGATGACGGGTTTCTTGGTCTTTAAATCTATTCTCATACCAAGCATTGTGTTAATCATGCTGATACCGTCGGCACCTGCATCCTCGCAAGCCTTGGCAATGGACACAATATCGGTAACATTGGGTGAAAGCTTGATAAGCAACGGCTTTTTAGTCACCTTACGGCAAGCACGAGTAACCTCTGCAGCCGCTTCGGGGCTAGTGCCAAAGCTCATACCACCACCGTGAACATTGGGGCAGGAAACGTTGACCTCAAACCAGCCAATCTGTTCCTCAACATCCAATTTCTCAACAGTATAAGCATAATCCTCAACCGAAAATCCGCTAACGTTTGCCATAACGGGCTTGTGGAAGCACTTTTTCAGTTTGGGGAGTTCTTCAGTCAAAACCTTCTCGACACCGGGGTTCTGCAAACCAACTGCGTTAATCATACCCGAATCACACTCGGCAATTCGAGGGGTGGGGTTGCCGAAACGAGGGTCCTTGGTAGTTCCTTTAAAGGAAAATGTTCCAAGACAGTTAATATCATAAATCTCGGCAAATTCATAGCCGAAGCCAAATGTACCGGATGCCGGAATAAGAGGGTTGTCCATCTCGACACCGCAAAGTGTCACTTTAGTGTTTACCATATAATTTCCTCTCTTTCCAAAACGGGTCCATCTTTACAAATACGCTTGTTGCCGTATTTAGTCTTGCAGGAACAACCCATGCAAGCACCGAAACCGCATCCCATGCGTTCCTCAAAGCTCAACTGACCGCTTGTGGTGGCAGTTTTGTCAATGGCTTTGAGCATCGGTTCGGGACCGCAGGTGTAGAAGTATGTATAGTCCATATCTTTCATAGCATCGGTTACAAAGCCCTTTACGCCATAGCTACCGTCGGCAGTTGTAACGGTGACATCAGCACCCAAAGCTTTAAACTCATCCTCAAAGAAAACCTCTTCTTTTGAGTTGAAGCCCAAGATAACCGAAGGCTTTTTGCCTTCAGCAATCAGCAAACGGCAAAGCATATACATGGGCGGAACACCTGCACCACCACCAAGCAATACAGGGCGTTCACCCGACTTTGAAAGGTCATAACCATTGCCAAGACCGGTGAGAACATCAAGTTTTTCACCGACCTGCATCTTGGCCATAACCTCGGTACCTGTGCCGACAACTTTATAGATTATAGTAACGGTATCTTCCCCGCAATCGCAGACCGAGATAGGTCTGCGAAGGAAGAATCCGTCTAACTTTATATTGATAAACTGACCCGAAGCCGTAACGCCTGAAACATCACCCTTTAATACCATAAAATAGGTGTTTTTGGCTATCATACGGTTTTCGGTAATTTCAAAAATACCTTGTTTCATGTCTACTCCTTAAGCATCAATGGTCGATACGCAGAGAGTGGTCTCTTCAAGAACATCGAGCAAAACCTTAACAGTATCAAGTGCTGTGAAGATGGTTACATTGTTCTCGGTTGCGATCTGACGAATCTGATGACCGTCGTTACCGTTAGCGGTATCGCCGGGATCCTTGGTGTTGATAACATAAGCAATGTGACCCTGACGGAGTGCCTCGGGAATCTCCTCACAACCGTCGCTGATCTTGCCCAAAACATGGGTACGGATGCCGTTCTTTTTGAGGAATGCTGCAGTACCCTCGGTAGGCCCGATATTAATGCCGAGGTTATAGAAACGACGGATAAGCTCCAAAGCCTCTTCCTTGTCACGGTCGGCAATGGTAGCCAAAACAGTACCATAGTTCTGCAAATGCATACCCGATGCCTGCAAAGCCTTATAAAGTGCACGGTTGAGCTTATCATCGTATCCGATAGCTTCACCGGTAGACTTCATTTCGGGTGAGAGGTAAGCATCAAGACCGCGAATCTTATTGAACGAGAAAACGGGAGCCTTTGCATACCAACGCTTTTTCTCCTCGGGATAAATGTCGAAAATGCCTTGTTCCTTCAAGCTCTTGCCCAAGATACACTCGGTAGCAATATCGGCCAAGCTGTAACCCGTTGCCTTGGAAAGGAACGGAACTGTTCTTGAAGAACGGGGGTTGACCTCGATGATAAATACATTGTCATCCTTATCAACGATGAACTGAATATTGTAAAGACCAACAATGCCGATTCCAAGACCCAATTTCTTGGCATACTGAAGGATGATGCCCTTAACCTTGTCGGAAATACTGAAGGAAGGATAAACGCTGATAGAGTCACCCGAGTGAACACCGGTACGCTCAACAAGTTCCATAATACCGGGAACAAATACATTACGACCGTCGCAAATAGCGTCAATCTCAACCTCACGGCCTTCGATATACTTATCAACAAGAACAGGCTTGTCCTCATCGATTTCAACGGCTGTTTTGAGGTAGTGACGAAGCTGATCCTCGTTAGCAACGATCTGCATTGCTCT
>JAZUAC010000035.1:0-8991 GCA_045637775.1 Acutalibacteraceae bacterium
CCGAATGTGCAGGATGTGTTGGAATATACCTTATCTAATGATGATACCGTAATTACTTTTATGCTGTACAATGGCAAATATCCGTATAAAATCAATGTTGATGCGTTTAATGAATCGATTATTTTGCGAGTGGAGCAATTATCATTAAACAGTAAACCTGCTTTTTACATCAATGAGTTTTTTATTAAAAAATTCAATGCAAAACCGCTTGATTTTGAAAAGTATAAGTTTTGATAAAACAAACAGTTCAACAAATTCCAATTTGTCGGTCAGTTTAATAAAAATATGCAAAAACACCCTATGACTTTTACGGTCATAGGGTGTCTTCATTTTTTCATTTGTCGTAAATGTGTCGTAAATCGGTTTTTACAAGGTTTTGAAAACCCTGTAATACCGCTATTTTACGGCATTTTCTTAATCAAGGGGTTTCATCGTGGGGAACAAGATTACTTCGCGGATGGTGTCGGAACCTGTGAGCAGCATTACGGCACGGTCAACACCGATACCCATACCGCCTGTCGGAGGCATACCATACTCCATTGCGAGGAGGAAATCTTCATCCAGCATTTCGGTCTCATCGTCACCGCGCTCACGCTGTTCAACCTGCTTCTCAAAACGCTCACGCTGATCGATAGGATCGTTCAACTCGGAATAAGCATTTGCCAACTCGCTGTGGCAAATGAACAACTCAAAACGCTCGGTAAGTCTGGGGTCTTCCTGCGACTTTTTGGTCAACGGGCTGACCTCTACGGGATACATAGTAATAAAAGTAGGCTGAATAAGGTGCTCTTCAACTCTCTGGTCGAAGCAAGCGTACAAAGCGTTACCCCAAGTGGGCTCGGCAGCCTCGTTCAACTCAACACCCTTGGCCTTGGCAGCGGCAATGGCTTCAGCGTCATCGGTAATGGCATCGAAATCAATACCGACATACTCTTTAACAGCCTCAACCATGGTCATTCTGCGCCAACCGGGAGTGAGGTCAATCTTCTCGCCCATCCACTCAACCTCATAAGTGCCCAAAATCTCTTTTGCAGCACCTGAGATGATACCCTCGGCAATGTCCATCATATCATGGAAATCGGCATAGGCCTCATACAACTCAACAGAGGTAAACTCGGGGTTATGCTTGGGGTCCATACCTTCATTACGGAAGATACGGCCGATTTCATAAACTCTGTCCATACCGCCAACGATAAGTCTCTTCAAAGGCAGCTCGGTTGCGATACGCATATACATATCCAAATCGAGTGTATTATGATGAGTGATAAACGGACGAGCCGATGCACCGCCTGCGATGGTGTTGAGAACAGGAGTCTCAACCTCTATATAACGGCGATCGTCCAAATAACGGCGCATGAATTTGATGAACTGCGAACGGATAATAAAGTTACGCTTTACCTCGGGGTTGACGATAAGGTCAACATATCTCTGACGGAAACGGAGATCGGTATTGGTCAATCCATGGAACTTTTCAGGCAAAACCTGCAAGCTCTTGGAAAGCAGAGTTACGTTTGCAGCGTGGATGCTAATTTCACCGGTCTTGGTTCTGAAAACCTCACCCTCAATACCGACGATGTCACCAATATCCATACGCTTGAAGTCCTTATAAAGGTCTTCGCCGATACTGTCACGGGCTACATAAACCTGGATAGAACCATCGCGATCCTGCACGTTGCAGAAGCTGGCCTTACCCATAACGCGCTTGGACATCATACGGCCTGCAACCGATACAACCTTGCCTTCAAGAGCATCAAAATCCTCTTTAATGGCGGTGCTGTAATTGGTTACATTGTATTTAGTGATAACAAAAGGATCCTTACCTGCGTTCTGCAGTTCGGACAACTTTTCACGTCTTACCTTTAAAATTTCGTTTAAGTCCTGCTGGGGCTTGTTGTTATTTTCCATTGTTACACATCCTTGAATCAAAAATGGAATAAATTATCTTGCAACGTCAAGAATCTTGAACTTGAGGTGACCTGCTTCGCAAACAACAGTAACCTCATCGCCTGCCTTGTGACCGATCAATGCGGCACCAACGGGCGATTCATCGGAAATCTTGAACTCCTCGGGGTTGGACTCGGCCGAGCCAACGATAGTATAAACGATGTTCTCGTCAAACTCTTCATCATAGAGTTTTACGGTGCAACCGATGGTGATGGTACCTTCAGCAATGTCCATATCGTCGATAACCTGTGCATTTTTGAGCATAGCCTCGAGCTCAACGATACGAGCCTCGATCTTGGCCTGCTCGTTCTTTGCTTCATCGTATTCCGAGTTTTCGGAAAGGTCGCCAAAACCGCGAGCGATCTTGATCTTCTCGGCAATTTCGTTACGGGTGACCGTTTTGAGGTTCTCAAGCTCATCCTGAAGTGCTTTAAGACCCTCGGAGGTTAAAAGAACTGCTTTAGACATAAATAATACAACCTTTCGATTTGTGTTAATCTGTTCACACGCATACTAAGCCAACATAGGCATTATGAATATTATACTGATTGAGTATAGCATTGTCAAGAAATAATTTTGCATAAAGACACAGCAGACTCGAAGGACGGCTCTGTGTTTTATTATCTCTGTCCCAAAAGGTACGAAGATGTTTTTGTTTATAATTTAATTCTGTGAAAAGTGCAATGTTAAGAAAGAAGCTCTTTTTTCTTTTTCGAGGAGATATAAATTAAAATTGCAAAAGCCAAGACAGCGGTTATTGTGATTATTATTCCTGCGGTTAAGCCTTTGGGATAGAATTTAAGCTCGATTTCGTGAAAACCTGCATCCAATTCAAATGCTATTAAAGCACCGTTAACAGGAGTAATCTCCACCTCATTACCGTCAACATAAGCTTTCCAACCCGGATCATAGGCACAGGAAGTATAAAACAGCCCGCCCTCCTTAACATCTATCGTACCACAAATTTCCGTGTCTGACGATTTTGTGCAATTAAAGGTGCTTTGGCTTAACCTTTCATATCCCTGCAAAAAGAGATCTTCGTTTAACATACAGCAGTTTATTGTGATTGTTCCGGAATTTTTACCTGCCAATTCGGAATATACTGTAAGCTTATCACCTGCTTTAACATTGCCTATCGGCATAATATAAGGACGGTACATTTTAGTGCTGTTAACCTGATCGTCGTTAACGCTTAAATCAACATTGTATTGTTGGTTGGTTTTATAATTGAAATACACATAGGCCGTGCCGTCAAAGGGTGCAGTATAATTGTATTCAACAAACGGCGACTCTTTTGCGCCTGACGAGGTGAATTCATAGATATTCTTATCGACATTATTGACCTGAAAGCCATCATCCTTCAAGTATTCGTAAGAATCAATTTCTATATTGGTATAAAGGTCGCCGGATAAACCGGTTATAAGCCGGAATATTTCATTTTGATTCTCGAATGCGTTTGCACTTGCGTTGTTGAAATCAAAATCCAATAAGGCTTTGTCAATTATAAAGCCTTGCGGCAAATAATAGTTGTTTTTCAACAGCTTTGCATCGCCTATTTGAGTAACAGCTTCAGTATGGGTTTTGTCCAATTGCACACCATTCGGTGAAATCAGATACTTAATATTAAGCATCATGTTTGTAAACGGTGAGTTTTCCTGATAAGTATATTGGTTTGCGTTGGTCCATGCACTGACGCCAAAAGGACCCAAAAGGCTTGAAATATTGGAATTGGCGGTAGAAGCAAAGATAGACACACCGTTAATTCCCATTAAAGTCGGATCGTTAAAGGTTGTTGTCTTGCTGACCTCGCAACGGTAAATATCATAGTTTTGCGATTCCGTGTTGTCAATATAATCCACAATTTTAGCGGCATCAGTATTGCCGATGGGCAGTTTTGCTTCACCGGTGGTCATTAGTTTAGCTCCGACGTAGGTGTTGGCACCACTTTCAAGCAGACATATTATAAATAACACAGCCGCAAATACTTGCGTCGGGAGTGCTTTGACTCGGTAAATCCATATGCCTATAAATATCATAACAATAATGCTTGCACTCACAATCGCGATGGTTGATGAATATGATCTGAATGCCATAACAACGATTGCCAATAAAGGCAACCCAGCCAATGCAAAACCTATTGGTTTGATATATTTAATATTGATGAATGCACGGTATGCAACAAAAAGCAACAAGAAAGAAAATAAAAAGGAATAGCGGTATGGCAGGCCGTTAGGGAACCTAAAACCATTCCAAATGAAATCAAGATTTCGGATAATAAAGCTAAATATCAGCAACAACAATAAGCTTCCGCTTGCAATTTTCTCTCGAGTTCTAATACGCGAACAAGTGAAATAAAGTAACCCAAATGCCAGTGCGATCAAACCGCAGTATATATTAGGAAGACCGTTGAAATCATTCGGTTTATTAAAAGGAACCAAATTAGAAACAACAACAAAAAATGCCTTGATGGTTCCAATAATATTATTGCTGTCAACTATATTTGTTTCATAGGCCGTTGGGAACTCATGTCTAAAAGCGGTGGCATTACTCAGGTGCAGCATTGTCGGCACGGTTAATATTGCAGTAATTGCTATTGCTATTATTGAAAATAACGCCATTTTACCAAGACTTAAAAGCAGGGTTTGGAAGTTTTTATATTCTGTCGCAAGGTAACAAATGCTGATAAGGAAAATAAAAATACAGACGAATAAGCCAATGTAACAATTAAATAAGATCAATAATGCGAGTGAAATGACATAAAGCTTAAACTTGCCATTGCGTAAAAGGGAAATTGCACCGGCAACAACCAAAGGCAAAAGTGCGGCACCATCCAACCACATAATATTCCAATAATACCCCATAAAATACGCAGAAAGAGCATACATCAATCCAAACACTGTGACCGAAATATCGCGTTTGTTAAAGACTATACGCAAAAACTGAGCAAAAAACAGTCCGGCAAAGCCTATTTTAACACATGTTGCGATGGCGATAAACTCACGTAAGTACTCCGGAGGAACAACGATAGTCAACAGATTAATCGGACTTGCTAAATAATACGCTATAAGTGGCAAGTAATCGGCACCTAAGCCGGAATTCCAAGACCAAAGCGGTGAGCCACCTTCCTGTAAGTTGCTTTGGAAATCCGCAAAAAACGGCAAATATTGGTGCAACGCGTCATAAATAACGATATAGCGATTTCCAAAAGGCGCAACATTGGCCAAGATCAACTTTAAAACCATCAGTGAAAATGGTATTAAGAAGGCCATAAAAAACCAAATGTTGCGAACGAAAAAATTAGCGCTATGCTCGGGATCAATTATTTTAATGCAATTTTTCTTGATTTTGTTTATAGGTAAAGTTTTAAAATTAAACATTTTGATACCTCGTTATTTAAATGGATAAAATCAGTATATCATAGTTTAAAGCAATTTCAAACCCTTTTTATGTATCAATATAAAAAAATGTAGACTTTTATAATTTGCACTGTTATAATGTGTTTAGAAGTTTGTTAAGCTTGTAGAGGTAGTTATGAATACAATAGATATTATTGTTCCTTGTTTTAACGAAGAGGATGTTTTATTGCTTTTCAAAGAATCGGTAGATAAGGTAATATCGGAAATTTCAGATTATAGCTTCCGATATGTTTTTGTTGACGACGGCAGCAGTGATAAAACGCTTGAAATAATCAGAAACTTTTCTTTAAGTTTTGAAAATGTTAAATATATTTCTTTTTCTCGCAATTTTGGTAAAGAAGCTGCAATGTACGCCGGACTTAAAAATTCCACCGCCGATTATGTTATTTTGATGGATGCCGACCTTCAGCATCCGCCGGAAAAGTTTCACGAAATGATCAAGGGCATAGAGGAAGGCTATGATTGCTGTGCATTCTATCGGTCAAAACAAAAAGGCGAAAATATCTTCCGACGATTTTTCTCAAAGATTTTCTTTGGTATACAGAAAAAAATATCACACACAAAAATGCCCAACGGAGCAGTTGATTACCGCATAATGACCAAAAAAATGGTGCAGGCTGTACTTAAGCTATCTGAAAGACAACGGTTTTCAAAAGGTATCTTCTCGTGGGTTGGCTTTAATACAAAATGGGTTGAATACGAAAATGTAGAAAGGCCGATCGGCAAGCCCAAGTGGAGCGTAGTTGGGCTATATAAATACGCAATGGATGGCATACTGTCGTTCTCGGTATTCCCTTTAAGAATTATTGCTATAATGGGTTTCATTATTTCAACATTTGCCTTTATCTACATCGCAATTACTATTTGTGATGCGTTAATACACGGTATTGATGTTCCGGGTTATGTCACAACACAATGCTCAATATTATTTTTGGGTGGCATAATTGAATTGTCGGTTGGTGTTTTGGGTGAATACATAGGAAGGATTTATATTGAAGTTAAGCGTAGGCCTATGTATATTACATCTGAGACTAATCTTGAACCCGAAAAAAAGCAACCTTAATCATGATTTACAGAGGGCGTTATGGTTAATAAGTCGTCAAAAGAGATTTTAATGTATCTTATATTAGGGGTGTTTACCACGATTGTGTCGTGGTGTTCCTTTGCGATATTTACAAAAATCATCCCAGAAATTTCGATTTTTGGCTTTACAATAAAGTGTATCGATAGTGCAAATGTGCTTTCGTGGGTTTGTGCAGTTTTGGTTGCTTTTATCACCAACAAACTATGGGTGTTTGAAAGTAAGGTGCTAAAAGCGGCAGTTGTTTGCAAGGAGCTTTGTGCTTTTGTGTCTTCTCGACTGCTGACCGGTGCGATAGAATGGTTTGGATTTCCGATATTGATGGCTTTGGGTTTGAATCAAACGCTTTTCAATATAGAGGGTATAGTTGCTAAAGTAATAATAAGTATTATAGTTGTGGTTTTAAACTATGTTTTCTCAAAAGCACTTGTTTTCAAAAAAACACAAAATGACTGTTAAAAGGAATACAAGAGTACAAGGGAACCGTTTTGAAACCACTAAAAAAGAGTTTCTTTAACACCTTAATAAGTTTAAATTGGTGCAAACTCAACCCCTACCCCGCTTTGCCAATTTGGCAAGGCGGTTTTTTAATTAAGACTATCTTACAGGACACTTTCATATTTATGCACAAAAGTTATTAACTAATTTATACAAAAAAACAATTGAAGTTTTAAGCAAAATATAGTACAATGCTATTGTATATATAGTGATTGTGGAAAAGTGCCCTTTCCTTTGTATCTACTTAGTATGATCTCACTCGTAAGAGTGTTATTATAAAATGTTTATCAATAATTGATTAGGAGGATTATTTATGACCAAAACAAGCAAGCGATTGATTTCTTGGTTATTGGCGACCATGATGATCTTTACACTTGTTCCGTTTCATGCAGTAGCAGTTGAAGACGGTGCAATCGCAACAGACCATGATCACGAAAACATGGATGCCGATTCGTTCGAAGAAACCGCACTTCTCAAAGAAGTCAAAGCAGACATTGATGCTATCCTTGACAAATATCTCGGAGCGAGAAAAATGTCTTTCGAGGATGTTGAGGAAATCGTTTGGAACATGAGTGAAGAAGATATGCTCAACTCATGGGATGACTGTGAGACACTTCGTATCAAAACAGAACCTATGACCGTTGAAGAGGTCTACTTTGCAAAGCTCTATGAAAGCACAGAAACCTTTGGATATTTATACGAGACATTGTGTGATATATTCAATGGTGATTGGGCATTCTTTGCTGCTTCGGGCACACACACACCTGTGGACGGTGTTACCGTTGGCGTCAGCGGTGCAACCGATAACAGTATGTCAAGTGGCGCTGTCACCGTAACAGCAAAAGGCTCCGGTGGTGTTTTTGGTATAGGTGCTTCTGCCAAGACGGCTACCATTACCATATATAATGACTCCGAAGCAACCGCTACTCTTTCATTTGATTGGACAGCTTCGTCGGTTAACGAGCTGAAAATTGACGGAACCAAGTATACAGGTACTTCCGGCAGCTTTAGTAAAGTGTTGGATTCCGGTGAAAGCTTTGTTGTTACTATTACCACCGCCAAGAACAGCACTACCAACAAATTGGTGATGAGTAACTTTGCACTTACGCAGTTAAAGAACGAATCAAGTGTTATATTTGATTTTGACAGCACTCTCGGTAGTGTTACAGTAGGTGGTAACGCTGTTAACAGCGGCGATGCCGTAACTATTTCTAAAGACGGTACAACCGTTGTTGCTACTCCCGCAAGCGGTGTAACCTTCCTCGGTTGGATCGATATTGCTGACCACACCATTATTTCCACTACCGCAAGCTTCACCCTGCAGCCTGCTGATGATATGACGGTTAAACCTGTATTTGCCTCAACCTCTCCTTGGTTCTTGGTAAACTCTAATAGCCTTTACGAAGGCTTGAATGAAGCAATGACCGCTGTCGGCAGTGTTGCTAACAAGACTGTTGTCTTGGCAAACAATGCTACATTGCCTGCCGGAAATTACACCATTCCTGCAGGTGTCATATTGCTCATTCCTTACAATGCAGCTAACACACTTTATACTACTACACCCGGTACAACCGAAGATACCTACAAGAAGCCTACTACATATCGCACCCTGACCATGGCTTCAGGTGCTAATATCACCGTAAACGGTGCTATCAGCTTGTCTGCTGTACAGTGTTCAGGCGGTGGCATATCAGCTCCGCATAGTTCAACAAGCATGATTAAAATGCAGGAGAACAGTAACATCACTGTAAACAGCGGTGCTAACCTTTATGCTTGGGGCTTTATCATCGGCTCAGGCTCGGTCACCATCAAAAACGGTGGTACTGCTTATGAGTGCTTCCAGGTAACCGGTTGGCGTGGCGGTACAAACTCTGCCGAAATGGTAGACAATGCCCAGCAGGTATTCCCCATGAACCAGTATTATATCCAGAACATTGAGGTTCCCATGACCCTCGAGGCAGGTGCTATTGAAAACGGCTATATGTCGGTAAAAATCACACTTGTCGGTGTTCAGGGCTCTGCCGTTCCGTTTATTGGACCCAACGGTATGTT
>JAZUAC010000036.1:0-41359 GCA_045637775.1 Acutalibacteraceae bacterium
TCCGAGGATTCCAAGGTTGCAATCCGTTCCATTCGTCGTGATGCTATCGAAAAGCTCAAGGCAATGAAGAAGTCAAACGAGATCACCGAGGATGATCAGGCAAACGGTGAAAAGAAGATTCAGACCCTCACCGACAAATACTGCAAGGACATCGTCGATGCCGCCGCAGCTAAAGAAAAGGAAATAATGGAGATCTAAAACCAACACGACCCATCAGGGAACTTTCCCCTGATGGGATTTTGAACTTGGAGGGGCTTATGGCTTGGTTCAAGAAAAATAATATTCAGGTTGACCGTGCGGTTCCCACACATATCGGAATCATTATGGACGGCAACGGTCGTTGGGCAAAAAAACGATTGTTACCGAGGTCGGCAGGTCATGCCGCAGGCTCGGAAAATTTTAAAACAATTGCCCGATATTGCAATAAAATAGGCGTGAAGTACCTCACGGTTTATGCCTTTTCCACCGAAAATTGGAAGCGACCCAAGGATGAGGTTGACGGCATAATGAACCTGCTTCGCAAATATTTGAAGGATTCGACCAACTTTAAGGCCGAAAACATAAAATTGCGCTTTATCGGCGAGCTTTCGGTACTTCCTTCGGATATTCAAGAACTTATAAAGCAGGCCGAAATCGATTCGAGTGAGGCTACGGGCTTAACTGTTTATATGGCGGTCAACTACGGTGGCAGGGATGAGATAGTCCATGCCGTGAAGCGCATTGTCGAAGGCGTTAAATCGGGTGAAATTTCGGTTGACGATATAACCGAGGACACGGTTTCCAAAATGCTTTATGCCGATTGTCCCGACCCTGACTTTATTATTCGTCCCAGTGGCGAATTTCGTCTTTCAAACTTTCTCACATGGCAATCGGCCTATGCGGAATTTTGGTATTCCGATGTTTTGTGGCCCGACTTTTCATCCAAGGATCTGGATAAAGCGATAGATGATTTCAACAAAAGAAACCGTCGTTTCGGTGGTGTTGAGGAGGATAAAAAATGAAAACCCGTATAATCAGCGGTGCCGTCGGCATAATTATTCTTGTAGCCGCAATTTTTGCCGCTTTGAAGATAGATACACTCATAATCCATGTTTTGTTGGCCGCAATCGGTTGCATTGGTGTTTATGAGGCCTTGAAGCCTACCGGTTTTGTTAAGTCGAAATTTTTGCTCACCGCTTCGCTTATCTATGCGGCGGTCACTCCGTTTGTTTATAGCATCGGTCTTTTGGGTCAAAAGTTTGGCTTTGAACTTTACATCAAGCATGAGGTTTGCATTATTCTCTTTGGTGCCGTTATTTTTGCGGTTTCTATGTTCAAGCATAAGGAGATAAAGCCGCTTGAGGTTACTTATGCCTTTGCCGCAACCGTTGCAATAACCTTTGCTTTTTGGAGCTTGGCATCGATTTTCTCTAGTCCCGATAAAAACGGTCTTTTCTATCTCATAATTGTTTGCATTGCCGCTTGGGGATGCGACACGGGTGCATATTTTTCGGGTTATTTCTTCGGGAAGCATAAAATGGCTCCCGAAATCAGCCCTAAAAAGACGATTGAAGGTGCAGTTGGCGGAATTATTATTGATGTTTTGCTTATGCTTGCCGCTTGCCTTATCTTCAACTCGGTTACCGACAAGAGTGCAAATCTTGTCACAATCCTTGCTGTTACTCCGTTTTTAGCCTTGGCGGGAATGATGGGTGACCTCATTTTCTCTTACATCAAGCGCGATTGCGGTATTAAGGACTACGGCAAGTTGATGCCCGGTCATGGTGGCGTTTTGGATAGATTTGACAGTATTGCAGTGGTTGCTCCTTTGATGTACATTGCGGTTGAACATCTCACTTTGGTAAAATAAAATGAAAAAAATTGCTATTTTGGGTTCAACGGGTTCGATAGGAACACAAAGCCTCGATGTTGCAAGAAAGCACGGCTACGAGGTTTGCTCGCTTGTTGCGGGAAGCAATATTGAACTGTTGGAACAACAAATAAGAGAGTTTAAGCCGAAAACGGTTGCTGTTATGGATGAAACGGCAGGCAATAGATTAGCCGAATCGGTTAAAGACACCGATACCAAGGTTACTTTTGGTCGCAAAGCGGTGGTCGAAATTGCCGCTGAAACGCAAGCCGACACCGTTATAAATGCTATTGTCGGCATTGCAGGTCTTGAGCCTACATTGGCGGCCATAAACTCTAAAAAGGATATTGCACTTGCCAATAAGGAAACGCTTGTCACGGGCGGTGACCTTGTTAAAAAGGCGGTGCACGAAAACGGGGTCAAATTACTGCCGGTCGATAGTGAGCATTCGGCAATTTTTCAGTGCTTGCAGGGCGTACCCAAAGGTGCATTGAAGTCGATATTGCTGACAGCTTCGGGTGGTCCGTTTTTTGGTAAGACCCGTGAAGAATTAAAAAATGTCACGGTAGCCCAGGCGCTCAAACATCCTAATTGGTCGATGGGTGCAAAGATAACCATTGATTCGGCATCTTTGATGAATAAAGGACTTGAGGTTATCGAGGCGGTGCATCTTTTTGATGTGAGTCCCGATGATATAACCGTTGTGGTGCATAGACAGAGTATTATTCATTCGGCAGTCGAGTTATCCGATGGTGCGGTTATAGCACAATTAGGCACACCCGATATGAGGTTGCCTATTCAGTATGCTTTGACCTACCCTGAAAGGTCGGATTGCCAAGCCGAAAGACTTGATTTGTTTAAGGTTGGCACCATGACCTTTGATAAACCCGATATGGATACCTTTAAGTGCTTGCCCAACTGTATAAAGGCCATTAAGCAGGGCGGTTTGAAGCCGACTGCGGTCAACGGTGCAAACGAGGCCGCTGTTAAACTGTTTTTGGACGGTAAGATTGGTTTCTTGCAGATTGGTGAGCTGGTTGAGGCGGCGTTAAATGCCCAACCCGATGTTAAAGAGTTCACATTGGATGATGTGCTTAATGCCGACAAAGCGGCGCGTCAGCTTGTTTTTGATTTGATTAAATAATTTACAGGTGGTAAACGGAGTGCAGTTACTCAGCGTTTTTTCAACAATAGGCAATATTTGGAGCAGTGTGTGGCCTTATTTAGTGGCCATACTTCTGTTCGTTTTCATGATTTTCATACATGAATTCGGTCATTTTATTGCTGCAAAGCTTATGGGTGTCAGGGTTAATGAATTTGCTATCGGATTTGGCCCAACACTTTTCAAGAAACAAGGAAAAGAGACCTTGTATGCCGTCCGTGCCGTGCCTTTCGGTGGTTTTTGTGCTATGGAGGGTGAGGACGAGGAAAGCGGTGACGGTAAGGCTTTCTGTAACAAAAAGCCTTGGAGAAGGCTTATCATTATCGTTGCAGGCGCTTTTATGAACCTTGTGTTTGGTCTTATACTCGTTATGTGTACTTTGGCTCCTGCCGACCGATATATTACCACCACCGTTCATAGTTTTCACCAAGAAAATGCCATGAGTCAGCAAAGCGGTTTAATGGCAGGCGATGATATTATTGAGATAAACGGTCGCAGTATTTATTCGGTAAACGATTTGAGCTATTGTCTTTCAAATGTCAGCGGCGATACCCTTAAAATGGTGGTTGAACGCGGCGGCAAGGAAGTACCGCTTGATGTAAAGTTTAATGCCGAAACCCATGAGGGCATTAACTATGTTGATGTTGACTTTTATTTAGATACCGAAGAAAAGACGTTTGGTTCATTTATGAGACAGTCATTCTCAAGAACTGTATCCTATGGCAAGGTTGTGTGGTTTTCGCTTATCGACCTTGTAACGGGTAAGTATGGCATCAGTGCTATGTCGGGTCCCGTCGGTGTTACGGCGGCAATAGGCCAGGTTGCTCAACGCGGTATCATGGACCTTCTGCCCATGATAGCACTTATTACCATCAATTTAGGCGTGTTCAATCTGTTGCCAATCCCTGCTTTGGACGGTGGCAGAGCGTTCTTCTTGCTTATTGAAATGATAATCCGCCGACCTATCCCTAAAAAGTTTGAGGGTGTTGTGCACGCGGTGGGATTGATATTGCTGCTTGGATTTATGGCATTTATAACGCTAAATGATATTTGGAAGTTTTTATAAGGGTGTATTGATATGACAACTCATGCAAACACAAGACCTGTATATGTGGGTAATGTTAAAATAGGCGGTGGCAGTCCCGTTTCGATTCAGTCGATGTTGAGCACACCGTCCTATGATATTGAGGCTTCGGTCAAGCAGGCCGTTGCCTTGGAAAAGGCGGGTTGTGAGATAATCCGTGCCGCAATTCCCGATATGGATGCCGTTAAGCTTATTCCTGCACTCAAAAATGCAGTAAAGGTGCCGATCGTTGCCGATATTCATTTTGACTATAAATTGGCATTAGAATCGGTTGCCGCAGGGGTTGACAAGATTCGCATAAACCCGGGCAACATTGGTGACGACACACGCGTCAAAGCGGTTGCCGATGCCTGCAAGCAGAAAAACATTCCTATCAGAATCGGGGTCAACTCGGGCTCGGTTGAAAAGGAAATTTTGGCGAAATACGGTGCTCCCACGGCCGAGGCTTTGGTTGAAAGTGCGTTGTATCACGCTTCTTTGCTCGAAAAATTCGAATTTTATGATATTGTTTTGTCTATGAAATCGTCAACCGTGCCGACCATGTATGAGGCTTACACCTTGGCGGCAGAGAAGTGCAGTTATCCTTTGCACGTTGGTGTTACCGAGGCTGGCACAGAGCGTAGCGGTGTTATCAGTTCGGCTGCGGGAATCGGCGGTTTGCTACTTCGCGGAATCGGTGACACGATTCGCGTTTCTTTGACCGATGACCCCACAAAAGAGGTCAGAGCCGCAAAGGATATACTTAAAGCCGTAGGTTTGCGTAACGATGGTGTGAAAATCGTTTCGTGTCCCACCTGCGGAAGAACCAGAATAAACCTAATTGAGCTTGCAAAAAAAGCAGAAGAATTACTTATGCCCCTAAATAAGGACATAACCGTTGCTATAATGGGTTGTGTGGTAAACGGCCCGGGTGAGGCAAGAGAGGCTGATATCGGCGTTGCAGGCGGTGACGGATGCGGTATCATCTTCAAGAAAGGTGAGATACTCCGCAAGGTGCCCGAAACCGAACTGCTGAATGAATTGATGAAGGAAATCGAAAACTTATAATCATAAAAAACGGAGAGTTGAAAATGGGTTTTCCAACCTTGGTGAGTGTCTTTGGCCGTAGTGTTGAAGGCTTGGGAAATACAGTTGAAAACGGAAAATTGGAACGCTGTGAGGTAAGTGCCGAAGAACGCACGCTCACGGCTTGGGTTCATTTTGCCCAATACATAAAAAGGGAAGACCTTTTAAAACTGTCGGACAATATAAGGCAGAGTCTTTCCTTGCATGATGCCAAAATAAACGCTAAATACGATGCCGAAAGCTACGGTTCTTTGGCGGCCGAGGATATAGCAATGGAGCTTCGCGCATCCAATGTTATGCTCAACGGCTATTTCAACGGCGCTGAGTTTAATGTGCATGACGGTGCAGAGCAGAATTCGTGCACCAATATAACCCTCAAATTCGGCGGTATGGAAACCATAAAAGAGTGTAATTTTGAGCGTCAGTTTGGTGCACTTGTGGCTCAACGCTTTGGTGTAGAGACTCAAATCAGCTTTGACGGTCAGCTCGAAGAGGTTGAGATGATAGCACCTGAATACAAGCAGGAACCCGTCAACTTCTCTGCACCCGAACCCAAACCGCAGGCACAAAAGAGCTTTGGCGGTAATTTTGGTGGAAATTCGGGCAGTCGCGGTGAGTCGAAACCTGTCGAAAGCAAACCTATGGAGCCTAAAAAAATTACGGGATTGCTCATCCCCGAGGATGCTCCCATTTTTGCCGATACAGTGACTCAAGTTTATGGCAAAAAGATTCACGGTTCACTTATTCCGTTGTCGCAGATAAACCCCGAGGACGATGAAAGCCTTGTTTGGGGTGAGATATTCTCGGCAGAGGTTGTCCCTGCCAAAAGCGGAAAAGGTCAGCGTTTTAAATTTCAGATATATGACGGCACAAACTCTATAACTGCAAAGGGTTTTGCAGGCAATCAGTATGCCGATGTTTTGGGCGATGAGCTTAAAAAGGGCAAGTGCGTCATAATTCACGGAAAATACGCAATGGATGATTGGGAAAAGGATTATTGCCTTGATGTTGACGGTATTGCCACCGTTAAGAAAAAGCCCGATAAGACCGACGATGCCGAAGAAAAGCGAATTGAACTTCATCTGCACACAAGTATGTCGCAGATGGATGCCGTAGCGCCTGTTAAGGATGTTGTAAAGCGTGCATTTAAGTGGGGGCACAAGGCGGTTGCCATCACCGACCACGGTGTTGTGCAGTCCTTCCCCGATGCTATGAGTGCCTATGATGACATTATGGGTGACAATGAAGGTGCAGATTTCAAGATAATCTACGGTGTTGAGGATTATTTTGTAAATGATATTGACGGTCAAGAGATACAAGGCGGTATCGACGGCGGTGTCGATTCCACAACCTTGACCCGTTACCACCAGATAATATTGGTTAAAAATCAGGCGGGATTGAAAAATCTTTACCGCTTGGTTTCCTATGCAAACTTAAACTATTACCTTAAAACATATAATAAGAGCAACCCCGCAAAACCCCGTCCCGCAAGACCTTTGATGCCCAAAAGCGTTATTAACAAATACCGCGATGGTCTTATTATCGGTAGTGCTTGCGAGCAGGGTGAGATTTTCCGTGCAATTTTGGACGGAAAGTCGGAAGAGGAAATATTAAAGCTTGCCGAATTTTATGATTATCTCGAGATTCAGCCGAGAGGCAACAATATGTTTATGCTTCGTAACGGCACGGTCAATTCCGAAATGGAACTGCTTGACTTTAACCGTCGTATTATTGAGATTGCCGACAAATTGGGCAAGCCTGTTGTTGCAACGGGTGATGTACATTTCCTCAATCCCGAGGACGCAAGACTTCGAACCATTTTGATGGCAGGACAAGGCTTCTCGGATGCCGAGGATCAAGCACCGTTGTACTTTAAGACCACCAACGAAATGCTTGAGGAATTCGCATATCTTGGGGACCGAGCAAGAGAAGTCGTTATTGATAATCCGCAAAAAATTGCCGACATGGTTGAGCCTAATGTCCGTGCAGTTCCCAGCGGAAACTATCCCCCTAAAATTGAAGGTTCGGACGATATTTTGACCGAAAAATGCTACCGCAGAGCACACGCAATCTATGGCGACCCGTTGCCCGAGGTGGTTAAAGAGCGTCTCGAACGCGAGTTAGATTCAATCATCCGTCACGGATTCTCGGTTATGTATGTTACGGCACAGAAGTTGGTTGAATACTCCGAAAGCAAGGGCTATCTTGTCGGTTCGCGTGGATCGGTTGGTTCATCCTTTGCCGCAACCATGAACGGTATTTCAGAGGTTAATCCGCTTGTGCCTCACTATGTTTGCCCTAATTGTAAGCATAGCGAATTTATAACCGACGGTAGCGTCGGTTCGGGCTTTGATTTGCCGCCTAAAAAGTGTCCCGAATGCGGTGCAGACTACAACCGCGATGGACATGATATTCCGTTTGAAACCTTCCTGGGATTCGACGGAGATAAGGTTCCTGATATCGACCAGAACTTCTCGGGTGAGGTTCAGCCTTTTGTCCATAAATATACCGAAGAACTTTTCGGTCCCGAAAATGTTTTCAAAGCGGGAACTATTGCTACCGTTGCCGAAAAAACGGCTTTCGGTTATGTTAAACACTATGCCGAGGACTACGGAATCACCATGAACAAGGCCGAGGAGGCCCGTCTTGCCTCGGCTATTGAAGGCTCGGCCGTTAAGCGTACCACGGGTCAGCACCCCGGTGGCATGGTTGTTGTGCCGCGTGATATGGAGGTTTATGACTTCTGTCCCGTTCAGCACCCTGCCGATAAGGTTGATTCCGACATGGTTACAACCCACTTCGATTTCCATAAGATTCACGATAACATTCTGAAACTCGACGAACTTGGACACGATGTGCCGACCATTTATAAATACCTTGAGGAAAACACAGGCATATCGGTTTTGTCGGTTTCGATGAGTGACCCCGATGTTATGAGTCTGTTCTTATCGCCTGAGGCTTTGGGCGTTACCGAAAACGATATTTTTTCCAAAACGGGCACATACGCATTGCCTGAATTGGGAACAAAATTTGTTCGTGATATGCTGGTCGAGTCCAAACCGCAGACCTTCTCCGACCTGCTTCAGATTTCGGGTCTGTCCCACGGTACCGATGTTTGGATAGGCAATGCACAAGACCTTATTCAACAGAAGATATGCACCATTTCCGAGGTTATCGGAACGCGTGATAACATTATGACCTACCTTATTTATCGCGGTGTTCCCAAGAAGATGGCCTTTAAGATTATGGAGATAGTTCGTAAGGGTAAGGCTAAAAAGTTACTGACCGAGGAGCATTTGCAGGCTATGAGGGATAACAATGTTCCCGAATGGTATATTGATTCATGCTATAAGATTAAGTATATGTTCCCCAAGGCTCACGCAGCCGCTTATATGATTGCCGCCTTGCGCCTTGGTTGGTACAAGGTTCATAAGCCGGTTGAGTTCTACTGTGCTTATTTCACCGTGCGTTCCGACGATATTGAGGTTGACACTTTGTTAGCCGGTCAGAATGCCGTTAAAAAGCGTATAAACGATATTAAACTCATGGGCAATGCCGCAGGTGTTAAGGAAAAAGGCATTTTGGATAACCTGCTTATCTTTAACGAAATGCTGTCGAGAGGAATTAAGATACTGCCTATCGACCTTCGCAAATCACATTCCCGCAAATTCCTGGTTGAGGACGGTAATATGCGTCTGCCTATCGGAATTTTGCCCGGTGTTGGTGAAAAGGCGGCTGCCGATATTCAAAAAGCTGTCGATGATGGCAACTATCTGTCTATCGACGATTTGCAGATTGAATCGGGTGTTTCCAAAACGGTTATCGAAAAGCTGAAGGCGGTTGGAGCGTTGAGCTTCTTGCCCGACACCAACCAGATGACATTGTTTTAACGAGGTGCAGATTTCAAATGTATAACGAATATTTTGTGCCTTATCCCAATATTGAGACCGACCGTCTTATCATCCGAATGGTCAAAAAACGCGATGCCGAGGATGTTTACGAGCTTTGCCGCCGACCCGAGACGTCAAGGTATTCACTTTGGAGTCCGCACGAGTCATTGGCCGAAACCAAGGAGTTTATAAGCTATCAGATTTCGCGTTACCGCAAGAGAGATTGCATGTTCTTTGCGGTTGAGGAAAAGGCAACAGGTCGGGTAATCGGCACCTGCAGTTACGTCTCGATGGATGCTAATTATAAAATAGCCGAGATAGGGTATAGTGTTTTAAGCGACCTGTGGAACAAAGGATTTGCTACCGAGATTGCCGATGCTTTAATGGGCTATGCCTTTAACCGTATTGGTGTGCAAAGGGTGTTTGCAAGGGTTTTGCCTCAAAACACCGCTTCACACCGCGTGCTTTACAAGCTGGGCTTTGAGCTTGAGGGCGTTGCCAAAAAGGGCTACTATTATAACGGCAAGGTCAATGATGTATGTATTTTCGGAATTACGGATGAGGAATATTTCAAGGAGCGATAAAAATGGAGAGAATTGCAAGCTTTGAGGTCAATCACGATATACTTGAGAGGGGTCTTTACACCTCACGCGTTGACGGTGATGTAACGACCTATGATATAAGAATGAAGCTGCCCAACAAGGGGAATTATCTCAACAATCCTGCCATGCACACCGTTGAGCATATTGTTGCAACATTCGTGAGAAACAGTGAGTTTAAAGACAGAATTATATATTTTGGCCCAATGGGCTGCCGCACGGGATTTTATCTTTTAGTGCGTGACATTGAGCCAAAGGATGTTATTACCCTTGTGCGTGATGCCTTCACATTTTTGCGAGATTTTGAGGGTGATATTCCCGGTGTATCTTCAATTGAATGTGGAAACTACCTCGAACACGATTTAGCCGATGCCAAGCGTGAGGCTGCCGAGTATATCCCTGTTTTAGACGGCTATACTGTTGAACAGCTCAAGTATTAAGAGGTGCTGACTATGAAAAAGTGGTTGAAAAAGCTTATCAAAGGCGAAAAAACAACTATTGTTGCCTTTGGTGACAGTGTTACGGCAGGCTATTTCAAGTCGGGTGACGAATTCCATTCAGAACGCGATGATTCTGCCGTGTATCATCAGGTTTTGGGTCAAAAGCTTCGCAATATTGTGCCAAACTGCAACCTTGAGGTTATAAATGCAGGCGTTGGCGGTGAGACATCGGGTCAGGGACTCAAGCGCTTTGAATCGGATGTTGCTGCAAAGAAACCCGACCTTTGTATAGTTTGCTGGGGGCTAAACGATTCCAATGGCGTTGTTGAGAATTACAAGGCAAACCTCACAGAGACCTTCAAACGCTTGCAGGATTTGGGTTGTGATATTGTTTTCATGACACCCAATATGCTCAACACACGCTTTTGTCCCGAAACTGCCGAAGTTCACAAGGAATATGCAGTAAAAACTGCCAAACACCAAAATGAAGGCAAAATGGATATGTTTATGGACGGTGCAAGACAAGTGTGTGCCGAAATGGGTGTTACGGTTTGCGATTGCTACGCAAAGTGGAAAAAACTTTACGAAATAGGTGTAGACACCACACTTTTGCTTGATAACTACATAAACCATCCCACCCGCGAGATGCATGTTTTCTTTGCCGATTGCCTTTTTGATACACTCCTTTTCGGTGAGTGATTTTAAAACAATGAGCATAAAAAAAGACCTCTGTCTGACAGAGGTCTTTTTTTCGTAAATTTAAAATCAGCCTTCAATAAGCTTGCGAAGCTTCTTGTTGTGCTTATAATCATGAACAGATGCTTTACCCGAAGCCTTGAGGAAGGGATAGTCGGCGAGGTATTTCTCGGCGGCGGCATCATATTTCTCGGGCTCGTTTCCGAAAGAACCGGCCAAAATAACGGTGCAGATAAGGTCGGCTACAACGAGCTCACCTTCATAGTGCATATCTCCAAGCATGTTCCAATACTTTGTGAGCTGCTTTTTGTTTGCAGTCTCGTCAGCCATGAGTTCACGCATTTTTTGTATGCCGTATTTCTTGTAGAAATCGACATACATGAAGTCACCGTACTTGGCAACCTCAGCCTTATAAGCATCCTTATACTGCGGGAACATAGCAAGGAATTTCTGTGTAAAAGCCTCAATACCGGGCTCAGTTCCTACTGCCGCCTTTTCGGGGAGAGCAACTTGTGTGACAGAACCGTCGGAGGCGGTGATGATTTTGAGTCCTGCATCTTTAGCAACGGCCTGTAAAAAATCCTCGCCAATGCAAAGGGTATCTTTGGGACCATGGTCGTTTTCGTCAAAGTACCAGCTACTCAAAACGGTGAATTTTTCCGAATCGACGGGAGCAACAGCTACATCAAAAACCTTTTTATCTTCATTGTAGGAAACACGATAGATCTTGTTCTCACCTTTAAACGAGCCGATGCTATCTTTATCTTGAGGGAAACCGTTTTCGCTCAAAGAGGGTGCCAAAATATCGGTTACTTCTTTTAAAAACTGAATGTTCATATTAAAAATACGCTCCAAATTTGAAATTCTATATCAGTCACAAGGGATTACCGTATCATTATAACACATCGATTACAGTTTGTCACTATAAACTTTTTAAAAATTACTGCTCTTCCAACTCTTCGGGTTTGGATGCAACCTCTGAGGTGACCGAGTCGGCAGAGCTTTCCATCTTAGGTGAATTGTTAGCTTCACCAACTGCATCATAAATGCAGGTAGGTGTAGCAAATATTTTCAAAGGCCACTGAGGGTCGGGGCCAAACTTAAAACGCTCAACAGCGCAAAATTCGGGGCCGTTTTTATTTCCTGTTTGAATAACCCAGTGGTAGCCGTTCTTTTTACCGACATAGATTGTGATATGATCGGCTTCCTTCTTGCCGGGACTGTCAAGGTCACGGAAAACAATGATCGATCCAATCGGAATCTCCTCGTCGGGATGGAACTCGATTCCTTCGGCACGGTTTTTGGCAGTGAAACCAATGTTATAGGTATATCCCTTTTGGAGCCACTTTTGTGTCGCAAGATAAAAGCTTTGTGCATTCCAGGTTTTTTCGGCCTTGTCAAGACAAGAGGTGTCTATTTTAGCAATGTTGGGAAGATAGTTGAAATAGACATAGGTGGCAAACGAGGCACAAACAAGTCCGTTACGTTCAAAAGCCTTGATGTTCGGCAGGCCGTCAGCAGTGGTCTCTAATCCCGAGCTTCCACCACCGTAGGTTATATTTGAAAGCCAACCGCGCCATTTTTTATCGTTTGACAAAATGTATTGCCACATCTTGCCGTCCTTACGGTGCTTTTCAAGGTTGTAGCCGGTGTACTGCAAAGCATCCAAAAACACGTTATCCTCAATATCAAACACCGAGTTGTATTTATATCCGGGGAAGAGGGTGTTTGTAATGGGATTGTCGGTCGAGGATGATGTGGTATTGGAGCTTGAGGGCTTTGAACTTTCAACCTTGCTTGAGGTATCAGCTTCGCTCGAAGTTTCGTTTTCGCTTGATGTCTGTTCTTCGCTCGGGGCTGTTTCACTGCTTGTGACTTGCTCAGAACCGGTAATATCCGATAAAACACTTTCCAAATTGGAAGAGGTGAGCGAATTGATAGAATTATTGTCAGCTTTGGTCTTGTTTTGTCCGTCAGAATTGCTTATCGTGGCACAGCCAACAAGAATTGCCATAGACAGTAAAACCGACACAATAAGAGTGGTTCTTCTTTTTCTCATAAACGTCCTCACTGATAGATTTGTTACCATGTGATTCTAACACATAAAGCACAGGTTTTCAACACCTAAATACCTTTTGGTAAAAAGTTTGGGTAATATGTAAAAACCGCTTGGGTCACAAGCGGTTTTTTTAGCTATTTCTTGATTTGTTCGGCAGGTATAAGCGAATGGTCGTACATAACTAACGAGTGGTTGTCAAGTATCAGTTCTTCTGCCAAGAGATTGTCGGTTTCACGGTCAAACACCTTTCGCCAAACCTTTGAATTGCGGTAATAATCATCTCCGATTTTCTCAAAGTGATGGTTAGTTTCTACCAACTCATAACGGGTTGAAAATTTGCTTTCTGCACGCAACTCACCCTTTAGCTCACCATCCTCGCACCAAACAAGAATCTGTACTGCTTGGGATGTGTTGTTTTTAAAGCGATAGTCAAGGTTTTTGTAGCTTATCGAGGTGCCTGTGCCAAAGGGGACTCTGCGACGCTCATCGGGAAACAGTGCATCCGAATGGTGGTGAAGCTCAGTCACGGTCAAGGGGCTGTTTAAAACAAGCCAATGCACCATGTTTGCCATCTGACAAAGACCGCCGCCCATACCAGACGAAACGGCGCTTCTTTTTATTACGAGTCCAGGTTTATAGCCCTTTTTAGCCGTTGTTTTGCCAACGGTTTTCCAAAAAGAAAAGGTCTCACCCGGATGTATTATAAGTCCGTTAATCTTGTCTGATGCAAGCCTAATATTGGTGACCTTGTTTTCCTGCAACTGTAAATCTACATTGTGTAAGCGCCGAACCAACACCGAGGAATGCTGCATAACCGTGGCAGGGAAGGGTGCATCTGACTTATGCTTTGCAATTTTCTCACGGCTGAAAAAGTCCCTCAAACTGCGCTTGAAGGACTCTTTCCAGCATGATATCTTATAGAAAAACGGGTTGATTTCGCAAAAGAGTTTTCGCTGTTTCATTTATCTCAAATAACCATTACTGCAACACCGTCGGGAATAGCGGTGACGGTCACATTGTCACGACCTAAGATTTCCGTTGCCTTGGTCATAGCTTCTTCAATAGAATGTGCGGGTATCATGTGCATATCGCTGACGGTCTTATCGTCCATTTCGGAAACATAGATAACGCTTGCACGAAGCAAAATTCGGCTCAAAATCTGAGTCATCCACTGGTCGGGCAAGGTTTCGAGTCGACCGCGGCTCATGATTTCGTCCATGATCTTGTTAACATCTTTTTCATCTGCCATCTGATGATAGAAATGGTCACCGCCAACACCGTCGTTGCATTTTGCTATCATAATGATAACACCGCCATCCTTAACGGTGGCTTCACCTGCCGTCATACCCTTGACCGACTGATAAACATTCTGGTCGAGAGGGTAACCACCATTAGTGGTAAGTACAATATCGGCAGGTTTGGCTTTGGCACCGCACTGCTCACGCAAAAATTCGACGCCCTTTTTGTGTGCCTCAAAGGTGTCGCCTGCAACGGCATAGATAACCTCCTTTTCGGCGTTAAGTACAACGTTTACTACATAGCAGAGACCTGCAGTTTTAGCAGCCCATAGCATATCGTTATGAATGGGGTTGCCATCCAAAATGCCTGTACGGGCACAAGGGTCGGCAATAAACTCACCGCAATGGTTGGCAAGAACGGTTTTTCTTCCGCAAACACCGGGCAAAACACTCTTTCTTCCACCCGAAAAGCCTGCAAAGAAGTGAGGCTCAATAAAGCCTTCAGCTACAAGAAGATCGGCATTAACAGCAATCGAGTTGACCTCGCAATCGCCACCCGAAGGAAGCTTGCCGAGATTCACAAGCTTCTCGGTTTCATCACAATCGTGAACATAGATATTGACCGAGTTTACAATATCCTCGCCAAACTTTGAAACCAATTCGTCACGGGTGGTTCCGCGGTGACATCCTGTGGCGATCAAAATGGTGATTTCGGCATCGGGATTGCCTTGCTTGATTTCCTCTAACATAGGCGGGATTATAACCTTGCTGGGTACGGGACGGGTATGGTCGCTTGCGATGATAACAATGTTTTTCTTACCCTTTGCAAGCTCGCACAAACGTGGTGAACCGATAGGGCTTTCCATTGCAGTCTTGACTAATTCCTCAGCAGTGCCCAAGGGTTTGTATTCTTCTATTGATGATTCCAAAACACCTAACAAACTGCTATCGTCAAAATCATACTCCAAGTAATCTTTACCGAAAGGAAATTTAATATTAGCCATTTTTTGACCTCCTCAAAGTTATATTTACCACCGTTACCAATAACGGAATCAAAACAAGCTGCAAAATTATACCGGGCAAGGCATCGGCAAAGCCGCCTATCCAGAACATTGAAAGGGTGAATGCTTTGCCGTCGAATCCTAACAGAACCGCCTTGGCAATACCCCAAATAATTCGTCCAGAAATCATAGCGACGATAAGGCTTATGTAAATACTCAAAACATTTTTCTTCTTGAGTAAGAGATACATAACACCGATAACTGCACCATATGTGCAAAGCTCAAGTGCCATCCAAACGGCTTGCGGGTAAATCGGCGGCATACCAAAGGTGACCGACCTCAAAAAAGGTAATATAAGACCGATGAATCCGCCGTATTGCCATCCGCAGAGCAAACCGCAAAGCATAACGGGAAGATGCATGGGCAATAAACTGTCGCCAATTTCCTTTATCTGTGCGGTGAAAAGCGGAAGTATCAAACCAACCGCCAGCAACACCGCAGATAAGGTCATTTTTCTTAAATAGTCTTTTTTCATATCGTTTTACTCTTCATTTAGATTCCCATTACCGAATCAATAGGTAGGGAAACGACGGTGCCTTTTGCCTTAGAGTTGATACCGCAGGTCTCGCCAATCTTGGTCATTATGCCTTTTCGGTGTTCGGAATCGGTTATTATAAGTACGATATCCTTTTCCTCCTGAACATCGAGACCCCAAAAGCCTGCGGTCTGCTTACTTCCTATACTGCGGCTGTGCAAAACTGTACCACCGCCTGCACCTGCTTCTCTTGCGGCGGTCATAACCTCACCGCTGAATCCTCGGTTGACAAAGGCAACCACCAAAGCATACTCGGATTCCGACATTTCCAATTCACCCTTTCGTGATTTACTTTCAATATTTTCAGCAGTGTAATTCATCATATCTGCCAAAAGCTTACTTGCACCGGTCAACGGCATTGTAAATGAAATACCGCTGTTTACCGCGTCAAGCCTTAACTGTGAATGAAGCTTATGAAGCATTTCTTTTCCAAAGCTTTCGGGCACAGTACTCAATAACACACCTTTATCAATGCCGCCCAAACCCAAAGTGTCCATAATTTCACTCGAAGCGGTACCTTCACCGCTTAAACGGTACTGTATGGGCATGGCACTTTTCAAAAACAGGTCGGCTGCTTTGTCGCACAGTTTAGGAGTGGCAATAAGCACCAACAACTGATAACGCATTTTTATATTGTCTGACATTATTGCAACACCTCCTAAAAATCAACGATACTGTCACTGTCGGCAGTAATTCCCGTAGGCAGTACGGCGGTTTTCTGAACCTTGTCGGCCTTGAAGCGATAAACAAGTCCCATTACTTGAATCGCAATAAGCGGTGTTAAAGCAACCAAGGCAACAACGCCGAAGGCATCGGTCATAACGTCGCCGCCAAGGGCTGTACAAACGCCTATACAAAGCGGCAACAAAAAGGTCGAGGTCATGGGTCCGCTGGCAACACCGCCCGAGTCGAATGCGATACCGACAAATATCTTGGGAACAAAAAGCGACATTACAAGTGCAATCACATATCCCGGAATGATTATCCATTGAATCGGAATACCCAACAGTATTCTTAACATTGCAAGTCCGATACTTGCAGCAACGCCTATGGACATACTGCGGTTCATCGCCTTGACCGAAACGGCACCGTTGGTGACATTTTCAACCTGATGATTCAAAACCTGAATAGCAGGCTCGGCTTTGACTATATAGTAACCGATAAGCATTCCGATAGGGACGAGTATCCAGTTGTATGAAAGGTCTGCCAAGGCACTGCCCATTGCCGAACCAACGGGGGCAAAACCAACATTTACACCGCAAAGGAATAAAATCAGTCCGATGTAGGTGTAAAGCATACCCATGATAACACGCTTTAATTCGCGTTTGGGATAACGGCGAGTGATAAGCTGGAATAGGAAAAATACCGCAATTATCGGTAAAAGCGAAACGGCAACCTCACCTATGTAATGCGGAAGCTCACCGCCAAAAAGCTTGGCTACATCACGCGTTGTGAAAACCTCGGCAATCGATTCGGGTGTGTAGGTCGCATTGGGCTTGAAAAACAATCCCAACACAAGCACGGCGAGAATAGGACCGACACTGGACAAGGCGACGAGACCGAAGCTATCACTTGAGGAGTTTTTGTCACCTCGAACCGATGCAAGACCGACACCCAAAGCCATGATAAACGGAACTGTCATAGGGCCTGTTGTAACACCGCCCGAGTCGAAAGCAACAGCAATAAAAGCCTTAGGTACAAAGAACGACCCTGCAATCAACACAATATAGAACACAATGAGTAATTTTGAAAGGTCGATCTGATATTTTATACGAATAATGGCAAGAGCCAAGAAAATTCCCACTCCTACCGCAACGGTTAAAATCAAGGCGAGATTTGGTATAGATGGCACCTGCTCAGCCAAAACCTGCAAATCGGGTTCCGAGACGGTGATAATAACACCCATAACAAACCCAACCAATAAAACCGTGAGTATCAGCTTGGTTTTTGAGATTTGAACACCGATACCCTCACCAATAGGGGTCATGGCCATTTCTGCTCCGAGCTGGAAGAATCCCATGCCAAAGATAAGCATAACAGCGCCGACCAAAAACATGACCAATGGGCCAAGCTCAATGGGAGCAATGAAAATGCTTATCAGCATAACGATACCCGTTATGGGAAGAACCGCGGTAAGCGACTCTCTCGTTTTTTCCCTTAATTTCGGATTCAAACGCCCACCTCTTTCCTGAATAGAATCAACCAAATTATTTTACCATACTTTCTATTATGGGGCAAGTGGTTTTTTGAATTTTAAATAACTATTATAGTTTATTTAAAACTACACGAATAAATGTTAAAAAACAAAAAACCGACCTACTGGTCGGTTTCTTGTTTTGGTGGGAGCGGGTGGATACTCTGCGCCACTTAATTTTTCGACCGTTGCGAACGGTGCCCGAAAAATCCGCGGTGCTCGGGACTTCACAGTCCGAAAAGCCTGACGCGGCTTTTCGGCTGCTTCGACGAACCACCTTCGGTGGTCCTCATCACACCCTTTGTTTTCGCAAAAACAAAAAACCGACCTACTGGTCGGTTTCTTGTTTTGGTGGGAGCGGGTGGATTCGGACCACCGAAGGCAAAGCCAACAGATTTACAGTCTGCCCCCTTTGGCCACTCGGGAACACTCCCATATTAAGTTTTGCGCCCTTTTAAAAAAGGTGGAGCTGGTTGACGGACTTGAACCCCCGACCTGCTGATTACAAATCAGCTGCTCTACCAACTGAGCTAAACCAGCGTGTGCTTCACTCGAGCGCCTAAATACTATACCACACTATTTGACGCTTGTCAACAATTATTTTCAAAAAATTATAAAATTATTTTGCCTCGCAAATAACTCGGCGCGAGCGCGCTAATTCCTTGCATTATTTTTTGTGCCATGTTATAATGATTTCGGTAATTGACGATATGGTGAATCTTTCGAGGTGTGAAAAATGAGAATTGTTTTTGTGCGTCACGGACATCCGAATTATAAAGACGATTGCTTAACCGAACTTGGACACAAGCAGGCGGCTTTGGCGGCCGAAAGATTGAAAAATGAGGGGATTCAAAAAATATATTCCTCAACCTGTGGCAGGGCTTATGAAACGGCCGAATATACCGCTAAAAAGCTTTCGTTGGATATTGAAAAGTGCGATTTTATGCGTGAGATACATTGGGGCAATAAAGAGGTTCAACTGCCCGATGATGGTCACCCTTGGCATACCGCCAGGACACTCGCGGCCGAAGGGCGAGACCTTTTGGATACCGATTGGAGTGAAAAAGAGCCTTTTTGCCAAAACAAACTCGTTGGGTTTTCTAAAAAGGTTGCCGAGGATATTGATATTTGGCTTGAAACCCTGGGCTATAAGCGTGAAGGAATGTATTACCGCGTGGGTCAAAGACCGTTTGACACGGTGGCAATGTTCAGCCACGGAGGTTCTTCCACAGCGGCAATAGCCCACCTATTCAATCTGCCAATTCCGTTCTTCTGTTCGGCCATCCGTCCCGATTTCACGGCAGTTACCGTTGTGAAATTCTCCGACGATGAAGGCAAGCTTGTCGCACCCGAATTTGAAATTGTGAACGATGCAAGGCATATAAAGGCTTTGAAAACGGAAATTGTTTTCGACAAATAAAAGGGGAAATAATATGAATTTTTCAGAAATTGCAATCAACAGGCAATCCTGCCGAAAATATGACAAAACCCGTGAGGTTGAAAAGGAAAAACTGGATGCAATACTGGAGGTGGCAAGGCTTTCGCCCTCGGCCTGCAACGGTCAGCCTTACAAAATCACGGTCTGCACGGGTGAGACCGCCAAAAGAACAGCCAAGGCAACACAAAGCATGGGTCTTAACGGATTTGCATCGGATGTGCCCGTGTTGTTGGTGATTTCCGAGGAGTCTTACTGCAAAACGGCGGCTTTCGGTGCTAAAATAAAGGGTAACGACTATCGCTCGATAGACATTGGTATTTTGTCGGCTTACATCACCGCCGAAGCCACCGAGCAGGGACTTTCAACCTGCATTCTGGGTTGGCTTGATGACCAGAAGATTCGTGAGATTTGCGGACTTTCGGCACCTGTAAGGCTTGTTATAACCTTGGGCTACGCCCATCCCGATGACAAACTCCGCGATAAAAAGCGCAAAGATTTGGAAAAGTTGGTAGAGTATCTTTAAACATGCAAAAGGAGATTGCTATGAAGAAAACACTTTGCGTGATTCTTATATGCCTTTTGATGTGCTTTGTGGGATGCAATACCACCGAATCTGCAGTGAAGCGCAAAGATGCTGTCGGCAGTAGTGACACTCAAACGGTCAACGACATTTCAAGTGACACGGCAACCACCGAGCAACAGTATATTGAGGTCACACGAGAGGGCTTAACCGAGAGAATTCCGGTCACAACGGTCAACGGTAAGGTAGGGGACTACACTATCGCCATCGACCCCGAGTATTTCACGCTGCATTCTTATGAAACGGTTGATATTTTTTCGTATGATGAATGGAACGGTGAAAAGGATGTCAATTTCTGTATTTCAAATTATTACGAAACCGACCGCCAACAATTTATCGACTCGATTGTGGAACAGTTTGATTCGCAATATGAGTCGTATTCGGTTGATGATACAAAAATCGGGGAATACGATGCCGTTATAGTGCGGTTTAACAACTACAAGTCCAACCGCGATTACCAAAAGGACGTAATCATGGTGGACTGCGGTGAGCAAAGATTTTTATTCGATGTACATTACACCCTCGAAATGAGCGAAGGACTTCGCGTTGTGATGAACGCAATGTTTGACACATTTAAGGTTTCATAAAATTCAGGTAATCGGTCGATTCGTGAATCGACCCTACAAAACAAAGAACTGACCGCAACGGTCAGTTCTTTACTTTTATAGTTTTATTTACTTTTTTCCAAGCTCTTTGGTGCGTTCAAACGAGGCTGTATTTTTGCTGAATCTTCGCTTTAACCGACGGTTTTAAAAATTATATCCGAACATAGTATTATATAAAGTTTGTCTAACAAAAAATAACCCTTACTTGACTTTAGAATATCACGATGTTATACTTAAAATGTAAAAATTGTGAAAAAACAAAGGAAAGTAGGATGGTAATATTGAGCAAAATATCTAACAAAAAATTCAGAGGTTTGATAACAACCGTTCTGTTTGCACTTGTTTTCGTATTTGATCTGTCGGTGATGTTTTCATCGCCTGTCAAAACACGAGATACGGTGTGGGGTACCGCTGATTTATGGGTGTCCGGTTCAAGTTTTGTTCCGCTGGCCTGTATGATTTTGATAATCTTATTTTTAGTTAGTCTTGCTGCATCTATTGCGGGGTGTGTGCTTTCTTTTAAAAGGGAAAAGGTGCATGTTTGGCCGTATGTAACAGTAGTGTTTAGTCACGCTTTAATGCTGATATCCCATTTTGGATTTAATGCATTGAGAGATGCTACATGGCTTATTATAGCACTTGTTGTTTCGGTGGCAGCTGCCGTGTTTAGCTTTGTTTGGAGTTGTGATGAGCCTCGGCAAGCAAAGCTTGGCGGAAAATCAGAATTGAACACTTTAAAAAGGCGACTTTCTGTGTTCGGAGTTTCTTCGACGGCACTTATGTTGTCGCTCTTTTATGTGCCGTTGTGCTCATACACCGTTGAGAACAGTGAATTTTCTGTGGTCGCAATGAGTGCGATTACAACCAACAGTGACCACATTATGGCGCTTATACTGTTCGTTACGTTATTTGTTTTCGGTATTGTAAATTTTGTTATGCTGATGTCGGTATTCAAGCGATATTCGGTCGAAATTTCCGAGTTTGCTTCAAAGATTCGCAATATTGTTAATCTCAACACAATTATAACAGGCATTTATTTTCTGGTTGGTGTTGTTGTGTGTTCGACCAACAATTCAGAAGGTGGGTCGTATCATACATTGAGCTATATTCCTTTTCTGATAAGTGTTGCATTGGCGGTTGCTTTTGCGTTTGTCAGCCGAAACATTGCAGGCGAAAACCGACTCACTATGGATAAACCGCTTCAATCGGCACGCATTGAATTTTTTGTTTTTGGTGCAGCGGTGTCGATTGTCACAATAGTTGCGGCACTTTCGGATATATTGAAAGTTTCTTTTTACGAACCGGCCGAAGCAGAGCCGATATTGCTTAACGGTTATGATATTTTTATGACCTATAACACGCTTGAAGGTGGATTGCAACTTGTAGCATTCTTGTTGCTTGCTATTTTAACGGTGACTATTGGGCTTTCTGTTGCGTCGCTCATTGCTTTGATCAGCCGTTCAAAAATGTTTTTCAAAATAACCCTTGCTGAAATTATCAGCGGCGCTATCTGTTCGCTTATGATCGGTCTGTTCGGTAAATATTATGAGATTGTTCAGCATCTTAACAAGGATGTTGTTGATTCTATAATCGGAAAATTCGGAGATTCGGATTACCTAAAATTTGAATATGATGTTACAGGTCAGGCTTTTATATGGTTTTTGGTTGCCATGGCGCTTGTTATTGCAGTGCTCATTCGTAAGCCCTATTCACGCGGTACTGTAGGTGAAACGCCTGTTCTTGTTGGTAATGCCGTGTCCGACAGTGAAACAACTCTGCCTCACCGCAAAGAGGACAATGAGCCTATAAAAGATAAAGATACCGATAGTGAGCCAAAAGCTCTGATAAAGCCGAATGTTGACCCTTGCCCTGCATTTACCGAGCTTGACCATAAAGCTGCAATGTATTTCGATGTGCAAAAGCGTAAAAAAGATTTTGCTTTGCAGACACCTAGTCTACCTCAATTGGTTCAATTTGTTGTAAACTACGCAAGAGATTGTCGTTTGCATTTGAGTTATACTCCTGAGGATATCGCAACCTTTATTGCGGGTCTTGGTGCAACACGACTGACAATTTTGCAGGGAATGAGCGGAACCGGAAAAACCAGTCTCCCTAAGATTTTTTCAGAGGCTATTTTGGGTAATTGCGAGATTATAGAGGTTGAATCGTCGTGGCGTGATAAAAATGAACTGTTGGGATATTATAACGAGTTCAGCAAAACATATACGCCCAAAAAATTCACCCAAGCTCTTTACAAAGCAAAACTCAATCCTGAGACGGTAACATTTATTGTGCTCGATGAAATGAACCTCAGCCGTATCGAGTATTATTTTTCAGACTTTTTGTCGCTCATGGAAAACGAAGAAGACAAAAGAGAAATAAAGCTTTTAAATGTTGCACTTAATCGTGTTGAAGACGGTGAAAACATAGAATATCTGTGCCTTTCGGAGGGTCACACGCTAAAAATTCCTAATAACATATGGTTTATCGGCACCGCCAACCGCGATGAAAGCACATTTGAGATAAGTGACAAGGTTTATGACCGTGCACATACTATGAACTTTAACAAACGCGCTCCCAAGCCCTTGACCTCGGGACAACCCATACCGCAACGCTTTGTTTCGGTTTTGGAGTTTTCCAAGTTGCTTGAAAAGGCTAAAACCACCGTCAATTTTGATATTGACAATTATCCGCTTATTAAGGCAGTGGAAGCGTTGCTTGCACCTTATAACATCTCGTTTGGTAACCGTATTGCCAATCAGATTGAGAACTTTGTAAGCATCTATTGCTCTTGCTTTATGAATCCTGACATTGTTTTACACGATGCCGTTGAAAAGATACTTTTGAGCAAGGTTGTCAGCAAGTTAGAGTTCAAGAGCGTTGAAAACAAGGTTGAACTTGCCGCAGAGTTTGAAAAGCTCCAACTTTTGAGATGCAGTGAGTTTATACTCAAACTCAATGAGGACTAACGATGTCTGAAAAATCATATAACACAACTGAGCAATCCTCTTTTTGTGAGAGTTATTGGGCTATTAACGAGTTTGTCAATAGTGACAATAACATAACATATCAACAACTTGACTCGAGAATCTTGAAAAAAGTCAATCTTTTTGCTTTACCCGAAAAGTTTGATTTTGATGCGCTTGATAAAACCCTTGATATGATTATCAAAGCCCTGCCTTCAATCAAAAGAATCTTTGCGCAACCCATAACCCGCATCGCAACCTCACCCGAAATTTTGCCGGTTGAGTCGGTGCGCGTGATAAACAATGAAACCATTGTTCACGCTTCGGTACACAGTGAGTTGTGGGAAAATATAACCGAAGACGGACTTAAACCGCGCAAACTGCTGACCAAGGACAACCGTGATAATTTTTGCATTTATGAAAACATCATATTTGCTCGCACGATTGATACGCTGCTTTCTTTCATCAGCCGAAACTTGAGCTTTTTAAACAGTATTCTTTATGCCAACCGCGACCTTAAATTCAATCTGCTTGAGAGTGAAACCCACATGATGTATTTTTTGAGCATCGGAAAATTTCACGCAAGCTATGTGCGCGATTACGCAAAATACACAGCCATTGCCGAAAAGCTTAAAGAAAAAGCATTGTTTATTGACCGTGTTGTGCGTGCAAGACTTTCACGACCGGTATATAAAAACTGCAAAAGATACCCCGGTGTGCTGCCCCTCAAAAAGACAAATATTTTCCGCATGGATAAAGAATATCATAAGATCTATGTGCTTTCAAAACGGCTTTTGGAAAGTGGTACACGGACTGAAGACTATACTCTATCCGAACAGAACGGCCAATATGAGGGCTACGGTCATTTTTGCACCTTGTTATCTCTTTTTGCGGCAGGACATTTCAATTTCACATTTTCTGAGGATAAGAATATTGATTTTATAAATACTGATACCGTTTGCACATTTGACAAGTGGAAATTGAGGTTGAAATCGGTTATGTGCAAAGGTCTTAAAGCTATTTTGTTTTCGGTTTCAAAAGACACGGTGCACAAAACACTTTTGTTGACCGCTCCCAATACGGAAGTAGGAAATCGGACACTTGCAATACTCAAAAAGTCATATAAAGCCGATGAATATTTGTTGGCCTGCCCCTCGGAAGAAGATAACGCTGTTTACATCAGCATTTATGATATTGATTCGTTTCGCCGATTGCAACAAATCATTCTAAAGGGCATGATTTATTCCGACCAAACGCGTGATGTGTGTCCGTTCTGCGGTCAACCTTTGGAACGCGTTGACGGCAAAAACGGTTTGTATTTTGAGTGTGCCTATTGCAGAACACAAATAAAAACCGAAACCTGCCCCGAAACCAATAAGCCGTTTGAGGTGACAAGAATAAAAAACCTTATCGTACACAACGACACATCCACGCTTTCGGCTAAAAAAGGCAAGCCATCGGCGGCGTTGATGCATTTTAGAAACATTACGGCAATTGGTTCCAACGCCGAACCGATATGCCCCAAATGCGGAAGAATTCATTTTAAATAATCTCGTATCCACGCAAAACACTCCACAACTTTTTAAAGCTGTGGAGTGTTTTTGTAGTTTGAATATTTACTTTTTTCCAAGCTCTTTGGTGCGTTCAAACGAGGCGTTGACCGCTTTTTGAACGGTTGCATTGAGGTCGGACGCAAAGAGTGATTTCACACCCTCGATGGTGCTACCACCCTTACTGCAAACATTTTCACGCAAGGTGGTGGGGTCAACACCGCTGTCACGAACCATTTTGCCTGCACCAAGCACCGTTTGTGCCGCTAATTTCAATGCCTTGTCACGCGGTAAGCCTGCATTAACACCGCCTTCAGCAAGGGCTTCAATAAACATATACACAAAAGCAGGTCCACAGCCCGAAACGGCAGTGGCGGCATCGAAAAGCGATTCGTCGATAAAGTCGCATACACCTGCAAACTGCATCGAATCAAGAAAAAGTGCAATATCGTCGTTGGTGGCAAGGTCATTTTTGCAATAAAGTATCATGCCGCAACCGACATTAGCAGGGGTGTTGGGCATGATGCGGATTACGGCAAAGTTGCCGCCTGCCAAATCGCACACCGATTGCAATGTCACACCTGCCACCATTGAAACTATTGTGAAAGGTGTGGTGCGGTTTTTGAATATGTCCTTCAAAGGCTCCAAAACCTCGCCCAAAACCTGGGGCTTGACACCTAAAAATATCATATCACATATATTTGCAATTTCATCGTTAGTCGAAGCGGTGGCGTTAAGCTCTGCGGCTACCGTGTTTAATTTTTCTTGGTTGTAGTCGGAAAGGTAAATGGTGTGTTCCGTTTTGGCGGCGGCTTTTGCCAAAGTTCCGCCCATGTTTCCGCAACCTATAAAGCCTATTTTACTCATAGTTTATCCTTTCAAAGCCTCCCTTGTCTAAAGGGAGGGGGACCGCCGAATGGCGGTGGAGGGATTCTTTTCAGCGCACCTGTCCGTTTCCACGGATGATGTACTTATAAGAGGTCAGTTCTTTAAGTCCCATAGGACCGCGGGCGTGCAATTTTTGGGTCGAAATGCCCATTTCACAGCCCAAACCAAACTCACCGCCGTCGGTGAATCGGGTCGATGCGTTGTGATAAACAGCGGCACTGTCAACAAACAAGGTGAACTTGTTGGCGTTTTCCTCAGATTCAGTCACAATGCACTCACTGTGACCCGTTGAGTGTGCCGAAATGTGAGCTATCGCATCGTCAACACTGTCAACCACCTTCACACCAAGAATATAATCCAAAAACTCGGTGTCAAAATCGGTGTCGGATGCAGGTGTGCCTTCGATAATCTTGGCGGCTTTCGGGTCAACACGCAATTCAACAGGCACAAGACCCTTTTGCTTGCGGTCGTCAACCAAACGCGTTTTTATAAGCGGTAACACCTTTTCAGCAATCGCACTGTGAACCAAGCAAACCTCGGCAGCATTGCAGACCGAAGGACGGCTTGTTTTGGCGTTTTCAATGATGTTCAAAGCCTTTTCAACATCGGCAAACTCGTCGATATAAACATGGCAAATACCTGTGCCTGTTTCAATGCAAGGTACCTTGGCATTTTCAACACAACTGCGGATAAGTCCTGCACCGCCACGGGGGATAAGCATATCAACAAGACCGATGGCCGTCATAAGGTCGGTGGCGCTTTGTCTTGATGTGTCGGTCACCAAACACACGGCATCCTCGGGCAAACCTGCTGATTTCAAGCCGTCACGCAGAGCGTTGGCAATGCTTAAGTTAGAGTTTATAGCCTCTTTACCGCCGCGCAACACACACACATTGCCTGCTTTAATGCTTAAAGCGGCGGCGTCCGAGGTGACATTTGGACGGCTTTCGTAAATCATGGCAAGCAGTCCCAAAGGTACCGAAACCTTGCGGATGGTAAGTCCGTTGGGTCGGTCAACCGTCGAAATAACCTCGCCCAAAGGGTCGGGAAGTCGGGTTACATCTACGACCGCATCAGCCATGGCAAAAATACGCTCTTTTGTCAAGGTCAGTCGGTCAATCATAACGGGTGAAATTTTATCTTTAGCGTTTTCAATATCCAAACGGTTGGCGGCAATTATTTCCTCGCAATGTGATTTAAGGCTTTCGGCCATTTTTATAAGGGCAAGGTTTCGCTGTTCGCCACTCAAAGCGGCAACTGTCTGCTTTTGAGCCTTGGCCTTTTTCAAAATATCTATCGTTGTCATACTGTTGCCTTCCCAAAAAATCTTGTGCCGACCGATTTGCCTTCGGCAATGTCGTACAATGCCTCGGGGTCGTTACCGTCGGTTATAACCATGTCAATGCCTTGGTTCATGCAGGTTGCGGCGGCTCTGATTTTGGTTTGCATACCGCCCGTACCGAGTGCCGAGCCTGCACCACCGCCAAGAGCTGTTATCTCGTCGGTGATTGCATCAACACGTGAAATAAGCTTGGCATCGGGATTTTTGTGCGGGTCTGCGGTGTAGAGTCCCTTAATATCAGACAAAAGCACCAGCAAATCAGCCTTTGCCTCAACCGCTACGATAGCGGCAAGTGTATCGTTATCGCCAACCGAGATTTCCTCGGTCGAAACAGTGTCGTTTTCGTTGATAACCGGCATAACACCCAACTCTAAAAGGCGGTTGAGAGTGTTGCAGAAATTTTTGTTGCGGTTTTCGTCTTTCAGGTCACTTCCGGTCAACAGAATCTGTGCAATAATGTGACCGTACTCCGAAAACTCCTTATCATATATGTACATCAATTCGCACTGACCGATAGCGGCGGCAGCCTGCTTGGTCGGCATATCCTGCGGTTTTTCACGCAAGCCTAATTTGCCGACACCCATACCGATGGCACCTGACGATACCAAAATAAGCTCGTGACCTGCGTTTTTAAGGTCGCTCATAACACGGCAAAGCTTTTCAACATGGCGAATATTCAAATTTCCTGTTTTGTGGGTGAGCGTCGAAGTGCCCACCTTTATTACTATTCTCATAATATTTACCTCGCTTTTGGTCGAGAAATCATACAGACAAAATATGTTAGATACATTATACTCCTAAAGTTTATATCTTTCAAGTTAAATGTGCATAAAGAAACCTTAAAATAACAAGGACAGTTTAAAGATTATGTCTATTGCGTTTTTTGGGAAAAGGTGTTAAAATAATTAAGTTATAAAACTACTTTATCAGGAGGTTAGAGTTTAATGGATATTTTATGGCAAAATCTATTGGAGTTTTCGTGGAAAGACTGTGTAATGCTTCTCATCGGCGGACTCCTCATTTTCCTCGCAATCAAAAAAGAAATGGAACCCACCTTGCTTTTACCTATGGGCTTTGGTACTCTGTTGGTCAATATTCCTTTTTCCGATGCGTTGACCGGTCCCATCAATGAGCTTTATCATGCAGGTATTGCAAACGAGCTGTTCCCGTTGCTTTTGTTCATCGGTATCGGCGCAATGATCGACTTCGGTCCGTTGCTTACCAATCCTAAGCTTATGCTTTTTGGTGCAGCGGCACAGTTTGGTATATTCTTTACCTTCTTTATGGCTCGTGCATTCTTCCCCGAAATCGATGCCGCTTGTATCGGTATCATCGGTGCTGCTGACGGTCCTACTTCTATTGCCGTTGCAAACACCTTGGGTTCACAGTATGTCGGTGCTATCACCGTTGCGGCTTATTCCTACATGGCTTTGGTGCCCATCATTCAGCCGCCTGTTAACAAGCTGCTCACCACCAAAAAAGAGCGTCTTATCCGTATGCCTTATCAGCAAAAGGCTGTTTCCAAGACTACCCGTATCATGTTCCCGATTATCATCACTGTTGTTGCTTCTGCCATCATTCCGCAGGCAACCGGTCTTATCGGCTTCTTGATGTTCGGTAACCTTATCCGTGAGTGCGGTGTTCTTGATTCGCTTTCCGAAACTGCACAGAAGGTTTTGGCAAACCTTGTCACCATCTTCCTCGGCATTTCGGTTGCCTTCAACATGACCTCTGACAAGTTCTTGAAGCCCGACACCTTGCTTATTATGGGTCTCGGTCTTGTAGCCTTCATTTTCGATACTGCAGGCGGTGTTCTGTTTGCAAAGCTTTTGAACCTCTTCTTGAAGAACAAGGTCAACCCCATGATCGGTGCCGCAGGTATTTCGGCATTCCCAATGGCAGGTCGTATTGTTCACAAGATGGGATTAAAGGAAGACCCGCAGAACTTCCTTTTGATGCACTCTATGGGTGTTAATGTTTCGGGTCAGATTGCCTCGGTTATTGCAGGCGGTATTATCCTTAACTTCTTTGGCGCTTAATTGAGGAGGTATTACGATGAATTTGTTAAACGCAATGTTTGGACTTTTAGCTAAGACAAGTATCGAATGGCACCCTAAGGAATCACTTGATGTATTGCCCATGATGGGTAAAGGTATGTTGGTTATCTTTGTTATAATCGGTGTTATCATCATCTCAACTCTGCTTATCAACAAGATTTTTTCCAAGAAAAACAACGATAAATAATCTTTAAAACATGCATTTAAACCGTCCCTTTCTTGGGGCGGTTTTTTGTTTTACAAAGTAAACCTCTGTCAATAATAAAGTGTGATCTTCTGCATGCACGCTTATATGTGAGGTTGCATTGTGTGAAATGTAAGAATATATTGGTTTTTAATGATAAATTTGTAAAAATTTTGTCGAATTTGCGCATTACAATTTTTCGCTTGATGGTGTATAATTGTAACATATCATGTGGGTTGTTTAAACGGCAGCTGCCGTTGTGCGGTTTGGTTTAAAACGGAGGAAAAATGTTAAAGCTCAACGAAATGGTGATGTACGGCACAACGGGTGTCTGCATTGTTGAAAAAATCGAGGAGAGAAAAATCGGAAGAGATATCAAGAGCTACTATGTGTTAAAGCCGGTTGCTCAAGCATCGGCGACGGTTCTTTTGCCTGCCGATAACGAAAAACTGCTTTCAAAAGCACGTGAGGTGCTTACCGCTGATGAGGTTATGGCAATTATCGGTGCTGTCAATAAAGAGACTGATATCTGGGTCGAGAGCGATGGCGAGCGAAAACTCAAATTCGGCGAGATTATGTCCTCGGGTGACCGCAAGGCGTTTTTGTTGTTGTTGCGTACTCTTTACAACCGCCAGAGATTTTTGTCAACCAAGGGGAAACGTTTACACCTCTCGGATGAACGTTTTTTGAAGGAAAGTCAACGTCTTGTGTACGACGAGTTTTCGATAGCCTTGAACATCAGTTTTGAGGATATAGGTGCGTTTATCAGAAAAGAACTTAAAATGGCCGATTGACGGAAAAGCCAAATACAAAAGTTAGCGTTGTTGATGAAGTGAAAGCTTTGTCAACAACGCTTTTTTATTGTGAAAAAAATTCAACAAAGATTGACATAATCTTTTATGACGATTATTTATATACGTTTAGTAATCCACGTTATTAACAGGGTTTTCCACAGGCCAAAACCATATACAAGGCGAAAATCGTGTCGAAAACCGCCGTAGTTGTTAATATCTTTGGGGAAAAGTCGAAAAACTTTTAAGGTTATTTTGTTTACATAAAACATTTTATATGCGCATTATGGAAACAAAAATACAATTTGTATTGAGTTGCCCTCTTGACAGCCTTGTTGCACCAACGTTGCATTTTGATATGTCTATTTATAGGAAGCTGTATCATGCTTTAAGGAGGAAAATATGCGTAACGTAACCATAACGGTGGACAGTATGGGCAGAGCTACAACCGACTCAACGCAGTTGGGATATAGCGGTGAGCATAATGCCGTGCAGTTGACCGTGTTATTTAATACAGATGTCAGGGATGTTTATTCACAAATCGAGTTTTTCCGAATTGTGATAGACGGAATGTATAGCGACAAGCTTTATTTGGATGATAATAAGATTTGCTACACCGTACCTCAAAGCTGTATGAAGCCGCCTGCGGTTCACTGTCAGTTGGTGGGCTATAAGTCAACCGACAGTGAACCTGAGGTTATCATCAAAAGTGAGGTTGTGACGTTAAATGTTGAGCGCTCCGAGGTGTCACTGTATCCCGAGGATGGCAATCCGAGTCTTATTGAGCGAGCAATGGAAAAGTGCGACAACGCCGCCGAATCAGCAAGGTTGAATGCAAACCGTTCCGAAGCCTCTGTCTATGATGCTATGAACGCCGCTGACCGGTCCGAAAAAAGTGCCGCGCTGAGCTTTGAAAGTGCAAAGCAGGCGGGACAACATGCAGAATCTGCATCCAAAAATGCTGAGGTGTTGGCCAAGGCGGTTTACGATTACCGAAATGTTGCCAATGCACTGCGTCGCTCCACAAGAGGTAAGCGCGGTACTTTGAAGGATGTGTCACCGTTGGAGCATGAGGTTAAGATAAAGATGACGGCAGATGATATGGGCATCTTTGGTGTAAACGAAAATGTCAAAACCGTAGAATTTAACCAAAAGAACGATACTGTGATGCTTGACACTCCGAGCGACAGTGTTCATGTGATTTTGGAAAGTGGCGGTATATACACTGCATCGGGAATCATTCCGCTTCTTGACGGTCAGGATTTGACACAATTATCCGATTTCAGTGAGCTTGCCATAACTCCCACTTACGGATACAGCGAAAACATTACACAGGTTGATTTGACCTACACCGTAACCGACAAGGTGTTGTCGTGGGTCAGGATTGAGACACTGCCCCAATTGCCTGACGCGGAGCCTGTGACAATTTCGGGAAGCTTTGCATTGGAAATGTCGGGTCAGAAGATTACGGGTTTCTGTCAGGTCTACGGACTTGATGAGGATAATCCCGCTTCTCAATATCCTGAAAATGACACACTTTATACCAAGGTCACGGTGTATGATAAGTCAACATCCGACATTACCCTCACGGTTGGCGGTAAGAATTTTTTAAAACCTCCGTTTGCCAACGCAAAAACCACTATCAGAGGTGTTACATTTACCCCTAATGCTGACGGTACTGTGGTTATAAGCGGTAAGAATGACGGCACCGGTAACTCGAACTTTGCGTTTAACAAAAAGGTGTCATTGCCTGCCGGTACATATGCCATTAACAGTGGCAACGAAAACTGTATTTGTAATGCACAGATACAAAGACCTGATGGGACTCTGTACTATAAGTTTAATACCGTATTTACGCTTGGCGAAGGTGAGAATATAACCAACGTTTATGTGCAGGTGGTAAAGGGCAATACAACCGAATTTGACAATGTTGTTGTTAAACCTCAGATAGAGACAGGTCCGACTATTACCGAGTTTGAGCCTTACATTGAACCCCTCGTGTACACGCCCGAGGCTGACGGTACCGTCAAGGGTGTTAAGTCTATCTACCCAAGTATGTCGTTCCTCACCAACAACCCCGATGTGTGGCTTGACATCGAATACAACCGCGACCTTATCAAGGTTATAGAAAATCTTGAAAACGCTATTATTGCAACAGGAGGAAATTTGTAATGTTTAATTTTAAGGAATTTATAAAGCAGGGTCTTATCAAAGCAGTCGGTAACATGGCCGATTATCAGGTTATTTTGAATGCTGCAGCTTGGTTTGAAAAGGGTGTTTTGGACGAGTCCGACCTTGCCGATATTCAGCTTTCTATCGATTCTAAAAATGAGGAGGCTGAGGTGAATGCAGAAGAAATACACTAAAGGTAAAGCAATAAAGCTTTCGGAAAACTTTAAGTCAACCGAGTTCGACTGCCACGGTTTTGGTTGTTGCAGTGAAACAACGGTTGACCTTGAGTTGGTTGACATTCTGCAGGAAATAAGAAACCATTTCGGCAAGGCAGTGACCATCAACTCGGGTTACCGTTGCAAAGCTCACAATAAGGCGGTTGGCGGTGCATCCAAATCAAAGCACCTGTCGGGATGTGCGGCCGATATTTGTGTCAGCGGCATCGAACCCTCCAAGGTAGCAAAGTTTGCCGAGAGCATCGGTGTCAAGGGCATCGGTCTTTATGTCGATTTTGTGCATGTTGACACACGTGAAAACAAATCGTTTTGGTACGGTCACAGTGAACAGCCTATGACCACCTTTGGCGGTGCTCCCGAGGTTAAAATATCAGTTTTAGAGTTCCAAAAAGCTGCCAAGGCCGACGGATTCAGTTTCCCGAAGTTTGGACTTGACGGCAAATGGGGTTCGGAGTGTGATGCGGTTGCTAAAAAGGCGGTTTGCAAAAAGCGTCTGCTGACCTACAAGTACAAGAACCTTACCAAGCTCATTCAAAAGGTAGTTGGTGTCACGGCTGACGGAAAGTTCGGTACCGACACCAAAGAGGCGGTCAAGGCTTGGCAGAAGGCACACAAGCTGACCGCTGACGGCGAGGTTGGTATCAATACTTGGAAGATGATGGTGGAGGCTAAATAATGAGTGAAACAGTTTTGGTGGCGGTGCTGTCGTTGGCAGGTACGCTTGCAGGCTCGTTGTTTGGAATTCTCACTGCAAATAGGCTCACGGCATACCGTATCGAACAGCTTGAAAAAAAGGTCGAAAAGCACAACAATGTCATAGAAAGGGTTTACAAGCTCGAAAAACATGAGGCTGTTGTGGATGAAGAAATAAAGGTCGCCAACCACCGCATTGACGACCTTGAGGAATTTCATAAATAATTAGTAGGGGAGGGCGCCCTAGACAAGGGGTGATAATATGAAAATCTGGTTCAAAAAACACAAAAAATGGTTCAAGGCGGCAGGGGTTAGAGCAATTAAAACCGTTGCCCAAACCGCAGTTGCCATGATACCTGTTGGTGTCGGTGTTCAGGAGGTCGGTTGGCTGACCGTTATCGGCACCTCTATGCTTGCAGGTATCGTGTCCATGCTGACCAGTGTTGCAGGTCTGCCTGAGGTTTAATAAGTAACGTCAGCCGAAGCAGGTTTTCACCTCTTCGGCTGATTTCAGTCATTTAATTTAGGCACAATACCCTCATGAAAATGCTTTGGTATTTCAGCGATCGTTTCTGACGGCAAGCCCTGTGAAAGAGCAGGGAACATATTTAAGGTGTCGGCTGTGGCCTGAATCTCATAGGTGCCGTAGGTGTTGACCATTTCTTCGGCGGTGTCAGGCGTCGGGTCCCACGATTGCACCCTTGCATCAACGGGTACATGAAAACTATCTTTTTTCTCGGTGTGTTTTTTCATATTGACAAATTCTTTGTCGCCGTTACTTCCGCTGTGACTATTGTGTCGATTTTTCATTCTGCATCATCTCCCAACACTATTTTTGCTCAAAATTTTATAATTATTAAAACAAAACCGTCTCACATCCAAATTGGAAATGAGACGGTTTTTTGCATTTTAAATTATTTGTTGTTGTACTTTTCTATGCAGTTCTTAATGCGGTCGATGGGGTTCAAAAGCGAGCTTATCGAGTTATCGTAGTTAATGGTATCGATAAGATAAGCAACATATTTGGACATATCAACACGTGCATACCACTCGCGCTCAAAAAGATCTTCCTTATTGTAAACCAAATTGGTGGTGAATACCTTGTCGATAAGACCGTTTTTATGGAACTCGTCAAACTTGTCATAACCTTCAACAAACAAACCGAAGGTGGTAAAGGCAAATACACGGTTACAGTTCTTGGCCTTGAGCTGTGCGGCAATGTCAAGCAACGAATCACCCGAAGAGATCATATCGTCAACAATGATAAGATCCTTGCCGGTAACATCGTTACCGAGGAACTCGTGAGCCTCGATAGGGTTACGTCCGTTGACAACGATAGAGTAGTTTCTACGCTTGTAGAACATACCAAGCTCTACACCCAAAACAGAGGAATAGTAGATACAACGGGACATTGCGCCTTCGTCGGGAGCAACGATCATCAAATGGTCGCGATCGATCTTAACATCGGGAACGGTGCGAAGCAATGCCTTAATCATCTGATATGTAGGTTGAACATTGTCAAAACCGCCCAAAGGAATAGCGTTGCAAATTCTGGGGTCGTGAGCATCAAAGGTAAGAATGTTCTTAACGCCCAAAGAGGTCAACTCCTGCAAAGCCATGGCACAGTCTAAAGACTCACGTGCAGTGCGGCGATGCTGTCTGCCCTCGTAAAGCATGGGCATAATGACATTGATACGTCTTGACTTTCCGCCCAAAGCGGCAATAACGCGCTTCAAATCCTGGAAATGATCATCAGGACTCATGGGAACGGACTGACCGTACATTTTGTAGGTTACGCCGTAGTTAAAGCAGTCACAAATAATAAAAGCATCAAGTCCGCGGGCAGAGTGCTCAACAAGACCCTTGGCCTCACCTGTGCCGAATCGGGGACACTGGGGATGGATAACATGGGTCTCACCCTCGTTAAGACCTCTCCACTGTCTCAAATAGTAGTCTACCTTGTCGGCAAATTCCTCGCAGCCCTTCATTGCGATGATAGCCATATCACCATAGGGCAGATGCTTGTAGGTTGCTAAATTGTCCATTTTTCTACCTCCACTAAACCATCAATAAAAAACATAGGCTGTCGAATAAACGACTCCTCAATCACGTAATAGATAATAACATAAAATCCGCAAATATAAAAGGGGTATTTTCAAAAAAATTGCAAATTTTTGTAATTTCGTCGAAATTTAGTATAACTTTTGAAATACACTTTAAAATATGTGTTATTTGCTTTCAATCGAACCCTTGAAAATGGTCTTTCTGAAGTGACCGGGTGTGTGGCCTGTGAGTTTTCGAAAAACCTTGCTGAAATACTGCGGATTATTGTAGCCCAAAACCTCAGAAATAGAGTTAAGATCCTGGTTGGTTTCAAGAATAAGTCGTTTTGCTTCGCCAATCTTTAAAAGCTGAAAATAGGCATTAATAGTTTTGCCTGTATCTTTTTTAAAATGGTTGCAAATATGTCCTCGGCTGTAACCCAACTGCTTGCACAGGTCGTCAATGGTGACATCTGAATAAATTTTGTTTTCTAGTATCGAAATAACCTTTGAGGTTACATCACTTTGCTTTTCGGTGTGCTCAAAAAACACCTTTTCGAGGCGGTCTTCCTTACGGAGTGACTTAATTATCTCAAGAAACAGAATCTCGAGATAATTCACATAAATCTGTCGGTCAATATAGGGTGGTTCGCACTTCAATTTGTTGAAATGACCGTTGATATCATAAGATTTAACGCCTGCATTAAAGGCCAGTGCCAGAATTTTGCGCTGTTCGGGGGTTATTCTGACAAAAGTACGTGAATTATCGGTGAAATAATGCTGCATAAGTTCAGAATCACACAAAAATGTGGCAATAAACACCGAAGCCGAGTGTTTACCGTCGCAATTGTTTTTGTGAGGATAGTTGCGTCCGTAAATTACCGCGTCACCCGAACGCATTTCCACAGGCCTGTCTTCACTTAAATCGTAATACGGACCTCTTTCAACATAAATCAGCTCATATTCTTGGTGTGTTTCGTGATTATGCTCATAGTTATAGGTTGCGGGCAACTCAAAGTGACGGCAGGTGTAAATAGCCTCGATATTTATGGGGTTTTGAGGCATAACATCCTTGTTAAAATCTCCACGAATATCACTTGGTGTGTGTAGTGCTTTGTAACGCGTGTCGGTCATGATTTCACCTCAACAGTTTTCAATGAGATAACGCCTTAATTCGTCAAATCCTCCGTGAGGGTATTGGGTAATATCTTTGTTTTCCTTGTTTATGATGCAGTCGGTCAGCAAAAACACCTTCATGCCCAAGGTTTCGGCAACCATATCCTCGGTCACATCATTGCCAACCATAAGGCACTCCTTGGGATCAAGGTTCAGTTTATTAAGAATTTCAACATAATATTTCGGGTTAGGCTTGCAGTAGTGCGAGTTTTCATAGGTTGTGAACAGTAAAAAATCATCTTGGTCGAGTCCTGCCCACTTTATGCGGTTTTCGGTTGCCACGCTTGGGAATAATGGGTTGGTTGCAAGAACACAAGAAACGCCCTTTTCCTTTAAAAGCGCAATAATTTCGGCTGACTTTTCGGTGGGATTACAGGCATCCTTTGCCTTGCAAAACTCGTTGGAATAAAATTCATCAAAAACAGGCTTGTGATTGATAGCATTCTTGCCGTAAACACTGCAAAAATAATCCCAAAACGCCTGCTCGTTGGAACGGCTGCCGTCATTTTTCACCATAGCAACGGTACCTGCCCAAATGTTTTTAATAAGTGCTTGGGGCTCATAGCCAAAGGGTGCCGCCTTTATGGCAAGATTTTTGAAATAGATGTGTGTGAACGCATCCATATCCATGGGCAAAAGTGTTCCGTCAAGGTCAAAAAGAACAGTTTTAATCTGCATAATACACCTCATAATTTATTGTTGGGGATAGCGTCTTGACCCCCATTAAGATTTATGAATCAACCCTACAAATGTTACTGATTAAATAGTACAATACAAATCTCACAAAATCAAGCACAATTTATATATTTTTACAATTTAATTATGTTTTCGTATAAAGCGAAAATAAAAAACAACCGCTATCCTATATCGGATAACGGTTGTTTGGTTAGCGGGTTAAATTGTTATTCAGCAGCCTTTGAACGGGTTGCAAACTTGATAACAACCAAGGTGCCAAGCATAAGAGCAATAGCAATGGGCAGAGTGATCATCCAATTCTGTACAAAGCCTGCGATGATGTAGCAAAGGAACGAAACGCCTGCAACGGTAAGTGCGTAGGGCAACTGTGTTGAAACATGGTTGATGTGGTTGCACTGACCGCCTGCCGAAGCCATGATGGTAGTATCCGAAATGGGTGAGCAGTGGTCACCGCAAACGGCACCTGCCATACAAGCCGAGATAGCAATAACAGCGATTTCGCCACCCTGATTGAACACGCTGAGAACGATGGGGATAAGGATACCGAAGGTTCCCCAAGAGGTTCCTGTAGCAAACGAAAGTCCGACTGCGATAAGGAAGATGATAGCGGGCAAGAAGTTCTGAAGTCCCATTGCAGAGCTGTGGATGAAGTCGGCAATGAAGATGTTTGCACCGATAGAATCGGTCATGGCCTTCAAGGTCCATGCGCAGATAAGAATCATAATTGCGGGTACCATTGCCTTGAAGCCTTCGGGAATAGACTCCATGCAAGACTTGAAGGAAAGCACGCGACGGCACATGAAGAAAATAATAGCAAAGATAACTGCGAAGAACGAGCCGTACATCAAGCCAATTGAAGCATCACTAAAAGAGAATGCCCTAATAAAATTATGGTAGGGATTTTCGTTTGCAGAGATGCTGGAATCATAAGGGCCAAAGAATCCGCCGGAGTAAATCATACCGATAACGCAGGCAATAACGAGGAATACAACGGGAACGATAAGGTCGCACACACGGCCACGGGGGTTTTCGGGCAATGCTTCAACAGCATCGTGAACACCGGTCGAGAAAAGGTCGCCGTTTTTGGCGTTTTCTTCGTGCTTCTTCATGGGACCGTAATCGAATCCGGAAACAGCCAAGAAGATAAGCATTGCGATGGTGAGCAGTGCGTAGAAGTTGTAGGGGATTGCGTGGATAAACAACGACATACCACTGTCTTCACCTGCACCTGCTGCAAAGCCCGAAACGGCTGCAGCCCATGAAGAAATAGGAGCGATGATGCAAATGGGTGCTGCTGTGGAGTCGATGATATAGGAAAGCTTTGCACGGGAAATCTTATGCTCGTCAGCAACAGGACGCATGACCGAACCTACGGTAAGGCAGTTGAAATAGTCATCAATAAAGATGAGCACACCGAGAGCAACGGTGGCAAGCTGTGCGCCAACGCGGGTTTTAATGTGCTTGGTTGCCCAACGACCGAAGGCTGCCGAGCCACCTGCCTTGTTCATCATGGCAACCAAAGCGCCAAGCATTACAAGGAACACTAATATACCGACATTGTAAGAATCGGAAATTGAGCCTACAAATCCGTCGGACAAAACATGGTTGACGGTGCCTTCAAAACCGAAGTTGGAATAAAGCAAACCGCCTGCCAAAATTCCTACAAACAAAGAAGAATAAACCTCTTTGGTAATCAAAGCCAAAACAATGGCAATGATAGGCGGAAGCAATGACCAGATGGTTGAGAAGAAGGGGATTTCTTCTCTGACGGTGCCTAAAGCAGTGTCAAGGTTTTTGTCAAAATTGGGGTCGTCGTTGACATTGGTGTCATAAGCACCTACATATTCAAGTGCCGAATCGTGGTTCGACAAATCATAAGCGGCATCACCTACGACTACAATGTTTTCGGAATTTCCAATAGTAAGAGTCTCCGATTCTTCGGTTGCCGATGCGGTGGTGAACATTGAAGTGATACAGAAAACAACAAGGCACATCAAAGCAACGGTAACCCAGACTTTACGTCTTTTGGGTTGAAGTTTCATAAAAAAGTCCTCCTCAAAAATTTTTATAAAATAAAAGCCGTACCCAAAACTTTTGCGGGTACGGTCGAAATTAACATTTCATATAATGTAAAAATTTCGATAGCACTCCACGCAGCTTTGGTGACAGTCCACGGCGTGTTTCACCGTGTCCCAACCGCAAGCCTTCGGAAACAATCTTACGGTTTCGGCGGTGCTTCCTTTCGTGTGGGTGTTTCCGCACCGTTTCACACTACTGATAAGAACCGCGCCTCTATCTTTTTTACATTATATACTTTACTTTTTGTAAAATCAAGCAAAAACGACAAATTTCTGCTAAATCTCGTAAAAATGCTTCTTACGAAACTCCTTAGGTGACATTCCAACACGTTCTTTAAACACGAAGCTGAAATAGCTTTGCGAGTTAAAACCGCACCTTTCGGCAATCTCTGCCATAGAAGCGTCCGAAGAAACCAGCATGGTCTGTGCCGCTTTAAGTCTTGTCTGAATTATGAATTCGTTGGGTGCAAGGTCGGTAACCTGGGTAAAAATGCGATAGAAGTAAGATGTGCTCAAATGACACATCTGCGCTAAAACATCGGCGTTTATGGGCTCGTAATAGTGCTTTTTTATATATTCAACGGCCGACAAAATTGCCGACTGTGTGTTTTCGGTTTTGGCGTCTGCAAAAATGTTTACCGCACAGTCCTTGCGCAAGGAATATAAAAGTTCGATAAGTCGGCCTGCATCGGCAACATCGGTGTAATCATCAAAATCGGGCGCACGGTCACAAATTGCACTGAAAAGCTTGCGGTATTTTTCATAGTTGCAATCGCGAATAAATCTCGGCAGGGAACTGATGAGTTCTTTCAAGCGTTGGTCGCTTGCCGCAAAGTGTATAAACATTGCCTTGAAATGCAAAAGGCTTTGACGCTTGTCACCCGGAGAGGCAATGAGAATACAACCTTTTTTGATGGGGTTTTCGGTGCCGTTGATGAACGAAACACCGCCGTCTTCACAGAAAAACTCAAGCTCGTATTCTCTGACCGTTCGCAATGTGGTGGGGGTTTCGGTGCTTTTCATTCGGTAATCCAGGCGTACACTTGTGTCAAAAATGCCTGAGCCAAATATTTTCGGCAAGCCTTGTGACATTGCCATCATCTCCCTTTTAGGATAGAATATTTAAAATAACAGGATATAATTTTGATAGTAATGTTGTTTTTCAATTTATATAATAAAGATAGCACAACCGCCAAAAGATGTAAAGTTTTATTTTGGATTTTAATAAGGAGTGTTGAAAAATGAAAGAATATAAAATTGAAAATCACGAATCAAGTTGGTTGCCTGACGGCGTTGATTTTGAACTTGTCTGGGCCGACGAATTTGATGGGGATGTTCTTGATGAAACGAAGTGGCTTTACAGAACCAATTTTTGGGGCAGGCCGTTCCCTGCTTATTGCGATAAGGGTGTGACCCTTGACGGTAACTCACACGCAGTGTTCACCCCCGTCAAAATGGAGGACGGACGAATTTGCTCCGCACAGCTCCAGACGGGTTCAAATTCCTTCGACATACCGAAGCAGGTTTACAGTGAAGCAACAAATGCCTGCGGTGATAACCATTTTTGGCCGCTCGGCAAACTGCCCAAGCCTACATTTATGCACCGATACGGCTATTATGAATGCCGTTGCAGATTGCAAAAAACAAACGGCTGGTGGAGTGCGTTTTGGATTCAGTCACCGGCTCCCGGCACAACCTACGACCCCGAATGGAGTGGCGTTGAGGTTGACATTATGGAGTATTTCGGCAACAAAAAACTGACAACGGGCAACTTCTATGGCGGTTACGGTGAGGACTTAAAAACAGCCGGCCGTATATACTACGGTCTTAACGGTAAGGCAGATTATACAATAGAAGAATTTGAAAAACAAGCCGAGGAGTTTCACCGCTTCGGTCTTTTGTGGACCGAAAACGAGTACGTATACTATCTCGATGGAAAAGAAATTGGACGTGTAGATGGGCCGATTTCTCATGTTCCGCAGTTTATTTTGCT
>JAZUAC010000037.1:0-99127 GCA_045637775.1 Acutalibacteraceae bacterium
GTTGTTACCTCTATGGAAATGTTCCGCAAGACTCTTGATTACTGTGAGGCTGGCGATAACGTTGGTGCTCTTCTCCGTGGCGTAGGCCGTGACGAGGTTGAGCGTGGACAGGTTCTCTGCAAACCCGGCTCCATCAACCCCCACACCAAGTTCCATGGTAACGTATACGTTCTTAAGAAGGAAGAGGGCGGCCGTCATACTCCCTTCATGAACAACTATCGTCCTCAGTTCTACTTCAGAACTACCGACGTTACCGGTATCATCACTCTTCCCGCAGGCACCGAGATGTGCATGCCTGGTGATAACGTAGAGATGGACGTTGAGCTCATCACTCCTATCGCTATCGAAGAGGGTCTCCGCTTCGCTATCCGTGAAGGTGGACGTACCGTTGGTTCCGGCGTTGTTACCGCTATCAACTAATTTAAAGTTAATATTACTTTAGGTTAATTTCAGCCTTCCGTTGCTTTTTGTGACGGAAGGCTTTTTTTATTGATTTTTGCTTGACTTTCACAATTTATCGTGTTAAAATGTTAGTGCGTGACAATAGTTGCACAAAAATCGAAAGGTTGGTTTCCCAATGAGTAAGTTACACAACGAAAGTATTGATTTTCTTTTTAATGCAATTCTCACTCTGGAAAATATAGATGAGTGCTATGCCTTTTTTGAGGACGTTTGCACAATTAAGGAAATCCAGTCCATCGCACAACGCTTTACTGTTGCACAGATGTTGACCGAAGGAAAGGTTTATAGCGATATTGTTGCCGAAACAGGTGCTTCGACAGCTACAATCAGCCGTGTAAACCGTTCTCTGAATTACGGTAACGATGCTTACAGAACCGCTTTTGAGCGTCTGGAAAACAAAAAATGAGTTATGAAAACTTTGCTGCAGTGTACGATGACCTTCAGACCGATGTTGATTACGGTCAAAGGACAGAGTATCTGATAAAGCTATTCAAAAAATATGACCGCCTGCCCACACTTTTGCTTGATGTTGCGTGCGGAACAGGCGGTTTTTCGTATGCTTTTGCCGAAAAGGGAATAGAGGTCATCGGTGCCGATCCGTCACCCGAAATGCTGGATGTTGCACGGCAGAAATTTTCGGCCATGGATAAGGAAGTCTTGTTGCTATGCCAATCAGCCGAGGAGCTTGACCTTTACGGCACTGTAGACGGTGCAGTCTGTTGTCTTGACAGTTTGAATCATATAATTGATGATGATGAACTGAAACGTTCAATAGAGAGAATTGCACTGTTTTTAGAGCCAGACAGGCTGTTTATTTTCGATGTGAACACACTATATAAACATCGTGAGGTTTTGTCCGGCAAAACATATGCCGCCGAAACCGATAGTGTTTTTTGCGTTTGGCAAAATTCCGAGTGCGATGAGGATGGTATTGTCGATATTTCACTCGACTTCTTCCGTGAAACCGAGAATGGCGTTTATGAACGAACTTCAGAGGATTTTTCCGAAAGAGCATATACCGATGAATTTTTAGAGGAGTGTATCAAGGCGGCGGGTCTCGAAACTGTTGCTGTTTTGGGCGATATGAGCCTTGACGCGCCTAATACAACCGAAGAACGGGTATATTACGTAACAAGAAGGGTTAACAATGGGTAAACTTATAAGATGTATAACAAGCGAAGGTGCCATTATGGCAACCTGCGTTGACACAACCGATATAGTTGCACGGGCCGAAAAGTATCACAACACATCGGCAGTGGTTACTGCCGCTTTGGGCAGATTGTTGACTGCTGCTTCGATGATGGGCAATATGCTAAAATCTGATGATCAAACGCTCACTTTGCGTATAATGGGTGAGGGTCAGATCGGTAATCTTGTCGCCGCAAGTGACTTTGACGGTAATGTCAGAGGTTATGTTACTAATCCTGTTGTCGAGATTCCGTTGAATGCCAAGGGTAAATTGGATGTTGGTGGCGCTGTTGGTGCAGGCACTTTATATGTTATAAAGGATCTTGGCATGAAGGACCCTTATGTCGGTCAGATTCCGTTGACCACGGGTGAGATTGCCGAGGATATAACATCTTATTATGCTATCAGTGAGCAGATACCCACAATCTGCGCTTTGGGTGTGCTTGTCAATCCTGACCTTACTGTAAATGTTGCAGGTGGATTTATTATTCAGCTTTTGCCGGGTTACACTGATGCAGAAATCGATAAGCTGGAGGATTCGGTCAAGGATATTGAGCCGATAACCAAAATGTTGTCCGACGGAAAGTCTCCCGAGGAGATATTACGCTTGGCTCTCAAGAATTTCGAGGTTGAGGTTCTGTATGAGCAGGAAATTGCATATAAGTGTAAATGCAGCCGCGAGCGTACCGAGGCCGCATTGATGAGCATTGGAATTGAAGATTTAGAGGAAATGGCCAACGATGAAAAGGACACGGAAGTGTGCTGTCATTTCTGCGATAAACGGTATGTTTTCACCCCAAAAGACCTCAAAAAAATAATTTTAAAAAAAGTTGAAAAAAATTGAAAAAAAGTGTTGACAAATGAATAAGGATGTGTTAATATATCATTCGTCGCCGGTGGTACACTAAACAGTAACCTGCGTAGATGGGAGCATAGCTCAGCTGGGAGAGCATCTGCCTTACAAGCAGAGGGTCACAGGTTCGAGCCCTGTTGTTCCCACCATTAGGTGGCCTGGTAGTTCAGTTGGTTAGAACGCTAGCCTGTCACGCTAGAGGTCGTGGGTTCGAGCCCCATCCAGGTCGCCAACTTACGCCTCTGTAGCTCAGTAGGTAGAGCAGGGGACTGAAAATCCCCGTGTCATTGGTTCGATTCCGATCGGAGGCACCATTCTTATGCGGATTTAGCTCATCTGGTAGAGCGCCACCTTGCCAAGGTGGAGGTAGCGAGTTCGAGCCTCGTAATCCGCTCCAACGGGACGCTTAAACGCTGTAAGCGTCCCGTCTTTTTATGAAAATCAAATATGTGGCGCCATGGCCAAGCGGTAAGGCAAAGGTCTGCAACACCTCTATCCCCAGTTCGATTCTGGGTGGCGCCTCCAAAAATCCCGTTCACGAAAGTGGGCGGGATTTTACTTTTTACTTCTTATCTCTTCACTCTTACCTCGAATAAAGTTTTGAACGGGATTTTTGGAAAGTAATAAGTAAGAAGTAATAGGTAATAAGTATTGCACCTCCGCCACTTTTATGCTATAATACATCCAAGGCGGTGATGATATGAGTAAAGGCAAGAAAATTGTTTTTATAAGTGTAATATGCGTTTTAGTTTTTGCAGTTATTACAGTTGGGCTATATTTTTTTATAGATTCTATTTTGCCTAAAACTTTTAGTTCGGCTAAAAACGAATGTCTAAAAGTACTTGATAAGTATCAAACCGAGATGGAACAAATAGCAGTTAATTCTTTACAATCAAGCGAAAATGTTTCAGGACATTTCAAAGAATATAATTATAGTTGTTATATTGAAGAAGGACTTGTTTCATTTTATATTGATGCACAAGGTTTTCTTGGAGGACAGTATTGGGAATTGGTTTATACGCAAGACGGAACTTTTTATGATGAAACCGAATCGTATTTATATAAAGAAACTTACGGAAACAATATTGTTAGAGCAGAAAAAATTAACGAACATTGGTGGTATCTTTGGACGGATTATGACGGAACAGAGAGGAGTTACCAATAAATTAAAGAAAATTAGGTTTTTGACCAGTTTTTTTTGGACACGAGAGACAAAAAATTCCTGTTCTTCGGAACAGGAATTTTTTTATCCATTGCGAAAGCAATGGTATATCATCACGCAGTATGTGTGCATAAAAAACTTTCGCAATAATGATATGCAGAAGAAATCAATCCTCTGTGTTTACGTTGCTGATTTTAATTGCTGCAATTGCCTTCATCATAAATCCAATAATTTCCTATAATTATGTTATTGAACCGGCTAACGACGGATATTATGGAAGGCTTTGACGCTGTTTCTTGATTTAACTTGCGCCTAAACCTTGCATATGGTATAATGAAACCAGATTATAAAATAGCGAGGTTCTTATGTGGTACAATGAAAGTGTGATATATCAGATTTATCCGTTTGGCTTTTGCGGTGCGCCCAGACAAAACGACGGTGTGCTTAATCCCAGAATACGTAAGGTTGCTGATATTACAGAGCATCTTGTAAAGCTCAATGTCAATGCGGTATATTTCTGCCCTGTTTTTGAAAGCTCTGCACACGGGTATGATACTGCCGATTTTTCGAAAATCGATGTGAGACTAGGCACTAACGAGGACTTTAAATATGTCTGCGACAAATTGCATCAAAACGGTATCAGGGTGATTCTTGACGGTGTTTTCAACCATGTCGGCAGGGAATTCTTTGCTTTTAAAGATGTTAAAGAAAGAAAATGGGATTCACCTTACAAGGATTGGTTTCACATAAGCTTTGACGGTAACAGTGCATATAACGACGGCTTTTGGTACGAGGGTTGGGAGGGTCACTACGAGCTTGTCAAGCTCAACCTCGACAACCCCGAGGTCAAGCGTTATCTTTTGGACCGCGTAGGCGAATGGATAGACTATTTCGGTATCGACGGTCTTCGCCTTGATGTCGCATATATGCTCAACCGTCAGTTTATGAGGGAACTCAACTCATTCTGTTTGTCCAAGAAAAGTGACTTCTTTTTGGCAGGCGAGATGATACACGGTAACTACCGTGAGATTGTCTGTGACGGTATGTTGCACAGTGCCACCAACTATGAGTGCTATAAAGGAATTTACTCCTCGTTTAACACCATGAATATGTTTGAGATTGGATTTTCCTTGCGTAACCGCTTTGGTAGCGAAGATTGGTGTATGTACCGAGGTCTTCAGCTTATCGGGTTTGTTGATAACCATGATGTAACAAGGCTTGCATCGGCACTCACTAATAAAAAGCACATTATTCTCGCTTATGGTATATTGTTTGGTATGCCCGGTATTCCGTGCATTTACTACGGTAGCGAATGGGGAATAGAGGGTAGAAAAGAAGACGGTGACGATGCATTGCGACCTGAAATCGATTCGGTACAGTTCAATGAGATTTCCGAGTTTATCGCGAAGGCTGCCAAAGTTCATCGCGAAAGCAAGGCGTTGTGCTACGGTAATATCAATATCCTTCATCAGACCAATCATCAGTTGGTTTTTGAAAGAGCGTTTGAGGATGAGAGGGTAATTGTGCTTGTTAACGCCGATGAAAATGAGTATACCGCACATTATGATGCCAAAGCAGGTTGCGGAACCGAGCTGATAACCGATACTCATTTCGATTTTGGTGCAGGAAGTAAAATGCCGCCGTGTTCGGTTCAATATGTTAGATGTAGATAAGAAATGAACAACGTAACCGCCAAAGCCGACTACGAGGGTTACACAGTGGTGGTTATAAGAATGGGTATTGTGATAACCTTATAATGCTGACAAAACTGCTAAGTAAGTAGATATGAGGAAATAAAGCAGGCAACAGATTACTATATCTACGATTTTTCGGAATTGTTGTGAGTTCGTTAAGACATAAAAAAATAAGTCGTGAAATTCACGACTTATTTTTTTATGTCTGGTTTATTTGTGCGGTCAAGCAAATAATCAATGCTAACATTATAATAGTCAGATAATTTTATTAAAACCTCGGCTGTTAACGAAATAACGCCGGTTTCGTATTGTGAATATGTGTTTTGCGATACATTAAGATATTTTGCAATATCCTTTTGCTTTATATCGCGGTCTTCTCTGATCCCTCGCAGATTTTTAAATTGCATAATAATCACCTCACAATTATTATGCAATATCTGTAATAAAGATATTGACTTATATCTGTAATACAGATATAATGTTGGTAGATAACTAAAAAGTTATGTGATTTTTGTTAATTTATTAAACAGTGAGGTAATGTTATGCTTAAGAAGATTTTATCATTGTTATTGGTTTGCTTGATGTCGCTCGGTTTAATGGCGTGTGACGATAAGGAAATTGAAATTGGCAACAACGACCGCGACGATGACTACAATGATTATTATGATTATGATGACTATTATAATGATAACGTAGATTACAACAGTGGCACATCGGTAACACAGCCGGCAAAAAATATCACACTGAAAGAACTTACCTCGACCGGCGAGATTTTATATGATGATTTCGCTCTTAATCAATTCACGTGCTTGAATAATGAAAAACTGTATCATTTTTATAATGAAGACAGTTATCAAAGCTTGGATACTGAATTATTTCCATTTTTGTATGACGGAAAAATGGGTTACGCCGATGTTCATGGCAATGTTGTAATCGATGCAAAATATTCTTATGCAGATTGTTTTTCCGAAGGTAAAGCCTTTGTCCGTGATGAGAATGGGGCGTATAGAATAATTGACAAAACCGGCAAAGAACTCATTACTGTACCGTCTGCTTATGACAGTTATGTAAATAGCATAGTCAAAGGCTCGGGAACAATATTTAAAAACGGAAAAGCTATTCTCTTCACAAATTTAAAAACCAACGGCGAATATCAAATTCAGGCGCTTGTAATAAATAGCAATATGAGGACGAGTGAATTTACATTATCAATACCTATAGGAACAGACGGTAAAAACATAAGGGTTGTTAATACTCCTGAGTTTGCCGGATTTGTGATAACATATTCAAGCGGTTCTCCATTAACTAAAAAATACGCGCTGTATGATTTGACCGGCAGAGAAGTTTGGCGAGTTGAGTGCAACAATACTATATATATTAAAAACGGTTTAACCGATATAGACGGTTTCATAGCAGAAGGCGGATATATGAACATAGTCAATGAATCAGGAAAATGGGGCTTACTAAACCTCAAAACGGGTCAAGTGCAGATTCAGTGTCAATATGATTATCTTGGTGCATATTCCGAGGGACTTATTGAGATATGTAAGTACGGCAAATGGGGTTATATTGACATAAACGGAAACGAGGTCATCAAGCCTGCGTTTCTGTACGCCAATTCGTTTGCAAACGGAAGGGCGTTTGTAGAGAAGGTTGATGGGAAGCACGCCGTAATCGACAAAACAGGAGCTGTTGTTGCCGAGTTTAGCACATTGGGATATGCAAACATGACGGGTAAAATTTCTTTTGAAACAGTTACTCCATTTACCAAAGGAAACGGTCTTGCAATAATTACCGCCGGTTATAAAAAGTTTATGATAATAACATCTGACGGCAGAGTTCTGCACGAAGGTGATCATACGGGTGCTGCGGCATACATTTCTGACAAGTATATATTTGATGGTGAAAAAATGTATGAGATAGTTAAGAGTTGATTTCACAAGTTTGTCAGAAAAAAACGAGATTACTATTGCACTAGCCGGTATAGTGTCCTTTCAGGATTGTTCAAGCCTCCTATTAAGTCGGAGGGTTACACTGTCACATATATATAATTACGAAAAAGTTTCGACTTGCCCTAAAGCGCTTGACAAACAAATTTCACGGTGCTATTATGAGGGAAAATAACCCTTCGGAGGTATTAGTATGTCAAAAGTGATTTTGTTTCAGGGTGATTCCATAACCGATTGCGGCCGTGCAAGGGATAACAATGTGAATGTCGGTGTAGGCTATCCGTTACTCGTAAAGGCAAAGTTAGGCGCAGAAAACCCCGGCGAGTATGAGTTCTATAACCGCGGTATCAGTGGCAATCGTATAGTTGACCTTTATGCCCGAATCAAGAAGGATTTTATCAACTTGAAGCCCGATTACGCAAGCATCTATATTGGTGTAAACGATGCATGGCATGAGATAAATGATAAAAACGGTGTCGACACCGTAAAGTTCGAGAAGATTTACAATATGCTGCTTGAGGAGATTTACGCAGCTTGCCCAGATAGCAAGCTTATCATCATCGCTCCTTATGTTTTGCACGGATCTGCAACTCAGGACAGCGAGGCAGTCCCCAACCGCTGGGAGCTTTTCCAGAAAGATGTTGCCGAAAAGGCTGCCGTTTGCAAGCGCATTGCCGAGAAGTATAACCTTCCTCTTATCGAACTTCAACTTGCATTCGACAAGGCCTGCGAAAAAGCCGAACCCGCTTATTGGACGGGTGATGGTGTTCACCCCACCGCGTACGGTCATGAATTGATTAAAAACCTCTGGCTTGAGGCGTTTGAAAAGATTAAATAATCTTCAATATTGTGTTTATGTCGCGTAATTGCTTCTCAAAAAGCATTACGCGATATTGCTTTTTACATAGTGGAGAGGAAACTGGAAATCTCACTAAAAACCTTATAAATATTTTGTGTAAAACATAAATTCAACGATAAAACAATAATATTTATTGCTTTTGGCTATGGATTGTGTTATATTAACAATGTAAATTGCTATGAGTATAGGTAACTTTTGCAGTTGTCTAAATATTTTTTGGAGTGGTAAATATGAAGAAATTTATTTTGTTGTTGACAGTTCTTGTTCTCGTCTTCTCTTTGTTGGCATTCACAGCTGTCGGCGCATCTGCTGCAGAAACTGTTGCAGGTGACGTTAATGCTGATGGCCAGCTTGATAGTGATGATGCAGTTTATTTGCTTTACAACTGCCTTTTCGGCAATGAAGAGTATCCTATTGAAATTTTCTGTGACTATAATGGTGATGATGTAATCACTGTGGCCGATGCAGTTTATCTTATGAACCGTGTGATGTTCGGTGAAGAGAACTATCCTCTCGGTGATGTTAACGGCGATGTTGACATGGGCGATCAGGACGAAGGATTCGGTGGATGGATTCCCATTGGTTAATATTTAGTAAAAGTAAAGTTACGCCGCTTCCTATTCGGGAAGCGGCGTTTTTCCATGTTAGCTATATTCTTAAAAAAATATTGAATTTTTTTATAATATTTTTACAAAAGATATTGATTTTTGAAAAAGATTGTGTTATAAAATACATATAGCTTGTATTGTGCAATGAGTATAAGCATGTCCAAGCTAATGCCAAAAGGCAAAATATATTATTTAAGGAGTGGTTGAATTGAAAAAATTGACCAAAGTTCTGTCATTGATCATTGCGGTCACAATGATCTTCGGTATGACATTGACTTCCTTTGCTACTGAAGCAGACCCCGTTGTAGCAATGGGTTTTAACCCCAACGAGACGACAAATAGTGTCGCACTTGAAATCGTTGCGGATCCTCTCAATGCTGATGAGTCCGCAGTTAAACTCCCCGCACCTACAGGCGCTCGTTACTCTTACGGTGTTGCCGGTGAAGACGGAGCAACCTTTATCCTCGAGGATAAGGCTCTCTACACCATCGCATTTGATGCTTACAACTATTCCGATGCAGAAGGCGCCACACATATCGATGTGACTTTCTACAGAGGTAAAGAGAATGCCGGTAAAGCTAGCGGCAACAAGACCAACACCGGTGTTTCTGCTTTCATCGATAATCTTAACGAGTGGCAGCATGTGGAGTTTGCTTTCTTTGCAGACCTTTCTTCCAATGCTGACATGAAGTACCTTCTCATGACAGTCTACAGTACCGTTGCTGAGAACTCTAACGAAGTTCTTATTAAGAACTTCAAAGTCGAGAAGGTTGGTACCTACGATGAGAATGGTTACATCGAACTTGATTTCGATACCATCCCCGAAACCTGCTACATCGGCGAAGCTCTTGACCTTGCTGATATGAAGGTTACCTATGTTGATTCTAATGGTGTTTCCACCGTTATGACTCATAGTTACGAAATTACCTATGATAACGCTGCAGCAGGTATCTGCGAGCTTACTGTTACTCTCAAAGATTTGACCGCTACTGCAGATATCGAGGTTCTCACTCCCGCAGTTGTTCCTTCTGAAGACAACATCACTCTCCAGCTTGGTGAGTCTCACAAGTTCACCGCTACCACCGACCCCGAGGCTTTGGGCGTTGTTTGGAGCACTAAAGATACCGATGTTATCGATTTGACTGCTGACGGCACCGTTGTTGCTAAGAACTATGGCACCGCAGAAGTTATCGCAACTATTACCTTGAACGGCAAGCAGTACACTGCTACTTGCGTAGTAGATGTTCCCAAGCCCGTTGTTGCTGACGATGAGGCACAGGCAATTGTTGAAGATAAACTCGTATTCCCCGGTGAGACCTTCACCGTTAATGTAGCACTCAAGAACATCGAGGGTGCAAAGTCCATTGGCATCGAAAACATCATCTTTGATGTAAACGCTCTTGAGTTTGTTGGCGCAGAGTGGCTCATCGATGCAGAGGTTGCAGATTGGAATGCAGATGCAAGCAAGGGCGCAGTTGTTTTCGCAGAAAACACTGATGTCAACGGCGACGTTCTTGCAATCACCTTCATCGCTAAGCAGGTTGTTTACTCCAAGTCTGCTGTTGGTTGCGAAGTAGTTGTTAAGATTTCTGACGATGATGAAGGTCTTGTACTTCCCGTAACCTTCGGAACCATTAGCGTTATTGCAGCTGACCAGGGTGACGTTAACGAGGACCGCGCAGTAACCGCACAGGATGCTGTTTACCTCTTGTACTACACCCTCTACGGTGCAGAAGAGTATCCCATTAACCAGGACGTTGACTTCGATGCATCTCGCAACATCACCAGTGATGATGCTGTTTACCTCCTGTACTACGTATTGTTCGGTGCAGAAGAGTATCCGTTGCCTGATCTTACCGATGACGGTATGAATGTCAACCCCGGCACTCCCGAGGATCCTGACGACGGCTTCGGCGATTGGGAACCCATTCTCTAATCAAAGTGTTTAAAGCATTTCGTAACGGCGGTCAACGCCGCCGTTACGAAAGAAAGAATTTAGTAATATAGCTTGTTCCAAACGAATAATATTATATGTAACATTAATTCTTTCAAATTATAGCGATATATTTTAAAGAAAATTTAAAATAACACTTGCAATTAATAAAAAATACTATTATAATCAAACCGTAGTTATGGGTATTATAGTTTTTTGCAAGCACCGTGAAGTAATTTGCGGTGTAGCTGTATTGATAAAAACCCAAAATATCCTGACGGTTCAATGATATATTTACGCAGGAGGTATATTATGAAAAGATCAATTCTTAAGAAGATGATCGTACTCACTTTGGCTTTCGCCATGGTGTTCAGCTCGGTCATCACATCCGTATCTGCTAACGAAGCAGAGCTTACCGGCGTTCTTACCGCAACAGCCGATAAGGAATCCTATGTTGCTGGCGACACCGTTGAAGTGACCTTGGCCGCTACCGGTGAAGTTGACGCTATCGGTCTTACATATGGCTTTGATGCCGGTCTCACTCTCGTAAGTGCTGAGTGGACTGTTGCTGATGCTAAGATTGCTGATGTTAACCTCGAAAAAGGCAAAGCAGCTGTCGCATTCGATGGCGCTGTTGTTCTTGCTGAAACCGACGTATTTGTTTTGACCTTCACTGTTGACGCTGAGGCTGCTGATGGTGAATATAATGTTACCGTTACTCCCGTTATGAAGAACGGCGCTGCTGATGTTGCTGCTGAGACTGCAACTGCTAAGGTAGTTGTTGGCGATGCACACGAGTGTGTATTTGGCGACTGGCAGAAGGACGAGACCAACCACTGGAAAGAGTGTGACTGCGGTCTTAAGTCTGAAGAAGGCGCACATGACTATGCAAACAACTGTGACGATACTTGTGACACTTGCGGATACGTTCGTACCGTAGGCGACCACGAGTGGGGCGATTGGATCATTGATACCGCAGCTACCGCTTCTGCTGCTGGTTCAAAGCACAGAGAGTGTTCTTGCGGTGAGACCGAAGTTAAGAAGATTCCCATGATGCTCAAGATGAACTCCGTTTCTCTTACCCTCGATAGCAGTATCGCTGTTAACTTCAAGACCAACAAGTCTTTTGAGACTATTGACGGTTACACCGATTTGTACGCAGTTATCATTAAGAACGGTAAAGAGACCGTTATCCCCATGGATCCTGAAAACTTTGAAAAAGGAACCGGCGTTAACCAGCTTGGCCGTTACATGTTCACCTATAAGTTGAATCCTCAGAGTGTTAATGATAACCTCCAGGTTTACCTCTATGGTACCTACGAAGGTGAACTCTATGTAAGTGATGTTTTGGAATACAACATTGCTGAGAAGTACATTTACACTCAGTTGAGAAAAGCAGGCACATCCAATGCTTGGAAGTCCTTGTACACCAGCCTTTTGAACTATGCAGCTGCTTGCCAGATTAAGCAGAACTATAATGCTGAAAACCTTGCAAATGCTGGTTTAACCTCTGCTGAGGCTGCATTCGCTATCACAGGTGAGAGAACTTACGAAGATGTTCAGAACACCGCCTATGCTACCATTGATAATCCTACTGCAAAGTTCAACTCCGTTGCTTTGGAGCTTGCAGATGCTGTTGTTATTAAGTTTGCTGCAACTCTTCCTGCAGGTGTAGACTTTGAAAATGTAACTCTTAAGGCTAAAGCAGGTACTACTGAGTTTGTAGTTACTTCCGATATGTTTGTATGGGATGCTTCCAAGTCGAGATACAACATCTTCTTCGACAAGTTGGGCGCACACCAGATGAGCAGACTTGTTGAGTTTACTCTTTATGAGGGTGATACCGCTATCAGCAACACCTTCTCTTACAGTGTTGAGACCTATGTCGCAAGACAGTTAACCAATTTGAAGAAGAGCGATCCTAAACTTGCTGATGTTTTGGTTAAGATGCTCAACTACGGTGATTCTTGTGTAGCTCTTAAGAATTCTTAATTGAGTTCTTTAGAATATATTTCATTATGAAGTGAGGTGCATTTCAGTGTTCAAGCCCGAGATGGAAATCGTTTTGTTCGCAGCTCAGGATATCGTTACTACCTCTGCTGGTGGTGATGAGAACATCACTACTCCTGATGAGGAGCTCTAATTATTAAACATAATTAGCAAGCTTGCGTTCAAGAAATTTGCGCAAAACATATGAGGATGGGCCCGACGGCCCATCCTCATAACCCTATTATAAGGACTTTTACGGTTGTTATTCATAAAATCAATCACTTGGTTTCATGAATAATGCCCGATAAAAATATTCCCCATTAACAAGATAGGCTAAATGATGAAAGTGTGTGTGTAATGCCAAAGGTAAAAATTGCTGATTTTATTATCGACATCCAAAATAAATACCGTTATCTTGAAAAGCAGTGTGTTGATTATATTTATGACGGTGATGAGAGTGCCGATTTCTCTGTTTGCGTAACCCAACAGGAAATGGATACCGAAGCTAAGGAATATGATGTTGAATTCCATCCTGCTTTACTTGAAAGTACATGTGCTTATCGTCAAATTGCTATGGAACTGCCCCAAAGGGATGCCATGCTCATGCATGGTGCCACTTTTTCGATTGACGGCAGAGGCATTATCTTTATCGCCCGAAGTGGTGTCGGTAAATCGACCCACACCATGCTCTGGCAAAAGCTTTATGGCGACAAGCTGACCATTGTCAATGGTGACAAGCCTATTATCCGCTTTTTTGATGGTGTTCCTTATGCTTATGGTACTCCTTGGGCAGGTAAAGAAAAACTGCAGAACAATATGCGTGTTCAGTTGACCGATATTTGCATTCTTGAACGCGGTTTGGAAAATTCAACTGTTAAGGTCGACCCTGCTGATTACCTTGATCAAATAATGCAGCAGGTTCTACGTCCTGCAGACCCGTTGACTGCTCTTAAATCCTTGGAATTGGTCGATATGCTTTCTAAAAAGTGCAATTTCTGGAATATCAAGTGCAATATTTCCGATGAAGCAGCTATTTGCTCGCACGATGCAATTTTTAATATCAAATAATTTGGAGGAATATTAAATGAAACTTAAATACAGATTTGTCATCAGAGAAGTTGCCGGTAAGCCGGTTGCTGTTACTATTGGTGCCGATAATGCCGCATTTAACGGTATGGTTAAGCTCAACGACTCTGCAAAGTTTATTTTCGAAAAGCTCAATACAGAAGATATTTCCATGGAGGCGCTTGTTTCGGCTGTTATGGAAAATTACAGCATTGATGAAGCTACTGCAAAGGATGCTGTCGAGGCTTTTGTTGCTAATCTTCGTGCAAACAACCTTATTGAAGAATGAGTTATAACCAAATAGAGGAGATTATTGAGCGTGACGGCCAAGTGTTGGAAACAACATACGGTCAAAGCATGCAACCGATGCTCCGACAGGGTGAAAACCCAATTGTTATTTCAAAAATAACATCACCCGTTAAAAAAGGGGATGTTATACTTTTCAGATGCGAAAGCGGAAAGTATCTCCTTCACCGTATTATAAAGATTAGAAAGCAGGGTTATCTCACTCGTGGTGATAACAACCTTTTTAATGATGGATTTATCAAAGAGAAACAGATAAAGGGGATTCTCACCGGGTATTATGAGGACGAGAAATATATTGACTGCAGTAAGAATTTCCGCTACAAGGTTTATTCTTTCTTCATTCCGTTGAGGTATCACCGCAGGATGTTTGTCCGAAAGGTGAGTCCTTTTGTGCCCAAATTCTTTAAGCGTATAATCAGAAAAATAATTAAATAATTTACTATGCTATAAAACCATCCTTATTTTTAAGGATGGTTTTGATTTTGCATAAGTAAAAAAACAAAAAAATTCGCACTTTGTCTTTTAAAATGTCTTGTTTAATATGAATAAGAAATATTTGTCGTTGACTTTTATAATTGTGCGTGATAAACTATAATAGTATTAAAATGTATAATTGCGCCATAATATAACTATTTTGAGGATGGGGATAAAAATGTCAACAGAACGAAAGAGAATTTTACTTTCGTCACCAACCATGCACAACGAGGAAATGCAGTTTATCAAAGAGGCTTTTGACAGCAACTGGGTTGCTCCTTTAGGTTTTAACTGCGATAATTTTGAGTTGGAAATAAGCAACTATATGAACAACGGAAGCGACTGCGAGTGGCATTCGCTGGCACTTTGCTCGGGTACTGCAGCTTTGCATCTTGCTGTCAAGCTTGCAGGTGTAAAACCTGGGGATATTGTGTTGTGCTCCGATATGACCTTCTCGGCAACCGTTAATCCCGTCAGCTACGAAGGCGGTGTTCAGGTGTTTATCGACTCTGAGCGTGAAACATGGAACATTGACCCCGAAGCTCTTGAAAAGGCGTTCCAAAAATACCCCGAGGCTCGTGTAGTTATGTTGGCTCATCTGTATGGAACCCCGTCCAAAATGGATGAGATAATCGAAGTTTGTAAGCGTCATAATGCTGTGCTTATTGAAGATGCGGCAGAGGCACTTTCTGCTACATATAAGGGTGCACAGTGCGGTACCTTCGGTGATTATAACGCCATCAGTTTCAACGGAAATAAGATAATCACCACATCGGGTGGTGGTATGCTTATTACTCCCGATGCCGAATCGCGTGCTAAGGCTTTCTTCTGGGCAACCCAAGCCCGTGAGCCTGCTCCTTGGTATCAGCATGAGGAGATTGGTTACAACTATCGTATGTCCAATGTCGTAGCAGGAATCGGTCGCGGTCAGCTTATGCACCTTGACGAGCACCATGCATTAAAGCGCGAAATCTATGAGCGTTATAGAGATGCTTTTGCAGATCTACCGCTTAAAATGAATCCGTACTTACCCGACAGTGAGCCCAACTTCTGGCTCTCATGTATCATCATTGATGATGATTGTGATGTTGACCCGCTCAGCATTATGCGCAAGCTTTCGGAGGAGAACATTGAGGCTCGTCCCATTTGGAAGCCTATGCATATGCAACCTGTGTTTGCCAATAACGATTTTGTCTATGTTGAGGACAAGCCGGTTAACGAGCATATTTTCAAAAAAGGCTTATGCTTACCCAGTGATATTAAAATGACCGAGGAGGAGCAGAAGTTGGTTATCGATATAGTTCGTTCCTTCTTCTGATTTACATATGTACGCAAATGCGTTTAAACGCGTGATTGACTGTTTTTTGTCGTTTATTGCACTTTTGGTGCTTTCACCGATAATATTGATACTTATAATTGTCGGCGCCATAAAAATGAAAGGCAATCCCTTTTTTACCCAGCAGCGTCCGGGTAAAAATGAAAGGATTTTCAAACTTATCAAGTTTCGCACAATGACTAATGCCAAGGATAAAGATGGCAAGCTTTTGCCTGACGATGAGCGATTGACCAAGTATGGAAGATTTTTGCGGGCGACCTCGCTTGATGAATTGCCCGAGCTTATCAATATCTTTATCGGAGATATGGCGGTGGTCGGTCCAAGACCGCAGCTGGTCCGTGATATGGTGTTTATGACCGAAGAGGAGAGAACCCGTCACAGTGTCAGACCCGGCTTGACAGGTCTTGCACAGATAAACGGACGTAACACGGTCACTTGGGAAAAGAAGTTTGTTTATGACCTTGAATACATACAAAAAATAACACTTTGGAATGACATAAAAATCATTTTAAAAACAGTTATGAAGGTAACCAAGTGCGACGGTATTTCAGCTGCCGGAATGGCAACCGCTGAGGATCTTGGCGATTATTTACTGCGCGAAGGTAAGGTTGACCAAGAAACATATGATAAGAGACAGGAAGAAGCTAAAAAACTTTTGGAGGCATAATATTTATGCAGATGATATTGTATAAATTCGATCGTTCCTTAGAACAGGAACGTGTTTATACCGATTTTCAAGTTAATAAATTCACTCCAAAGTTGTTTAAGCTTTGTATTCCGCAAGAAAAGAAATTGTCATTAAAAAATCGTTTGGTGCGCTTGAACTTTTGGGCTCAAACAAAGGGCAAAGCAGAGATTCACTATGTTTTATCGGATAACGATGAGATCGTACACACCTCGTATGTTATCCCTAAATGTCACAAATTTGGATACCTCAAAAAAGGGGATTTATCCATTGGACCGTGTTTTACGGCTGTATCTCATCGAGGTAAAGGGATATATCCTACTGTACTTAAAAAAATTTGTGATGAATATGCCAAGGACGGCACCGATATATATATGGTTGTTGCCGAACACAACAAGCCCTCTATTAGAGGTATTGAAAAAGCCGGCTTTGTACGATGCGGGTTTGTTGATAAAAGCAAATTAACTAAACGATATGTGGTTGTTGAGGAAGCGTAATGGACGAGTGGAGATATTATAATCACGCCATGATTCCAGCCTGCGCACCGCATGAGGTTCAAGATTTGACCGAAATACAAAACGGAAAAATCTTTAAACAGACTAAATCAAAGCCTTTGTTTGCGCGATGGACAGATGATTTTGATTGCGGTTATGAAACCGAATGGTGGTATGTGATAAAGAATGAACCGTTTGACATTGATTCGGTGAAGGCTAAAAAACGCTATGTCATCAATAAAGGAAATAAGCATTTCTATGTGAAAGAAATTGCACCCGGCGATTATGTTGATGCTTTGTATAGTGTCCAGGTCGATGCTTTCGGTGCATATCCTAAAAAGTATCGACCGACTGCAAAAAGACAAGAGTTTGAAGGTTTGGGTCAACTTTTTCTTCGGGATAAAACATATAAAATGTTTGGTGCGTTTTTGAAGGAAACCGACGAGTTGTGCGGTTATGCATATACAAGAGAACAGGGGATCTGCATTCATCTTCCTGTGCTTAAAACCAAGCCTCAATATGAAAAGCTTGAGGTGAATGCGGCGTTGGTTTTCGGTATTCTTGATTTGTTGAGTGAAAAACTTAAAAGCGGATTTTACATTTGCGACGGTGCGAGAAGCATCAATCACGAAACAGCATTTCAAGACTATTTAGAAAAATATTTCGGGTTCAGAAAAGCATATTGCAACCTGAATATTAAATATAATCCCAAAATTGGATGGATCGTTAAGATTATGTATCCATTCAGAAAAGTTTTTACGAAGTTTGATGGTATTTCGATAGTTCATATGCTGAACGGTGTTTTTAAAATGGAAGAAATTAAAAGAAAATGCCGGAAAAGTGGAGCAAATCAATGAGCAAGATGGATTCTATAATAATGCCGTTATATAAACGGGCAAATATTTTTTCGGAATCCATAAAAGTGTGATGTCTCGGAGTGAGGTACTGCGGTAGGTGATACCGTGTATGAGCACTAAGAAAAAGCAAGAAACGGATTTTAACATGTTTTGAAATACTGTCTCAAAATCAAGGAGTAAACATTTTGAATATTCTGTATATTGACCATTATGCCGGTTCTTTAGAACTTGGAATGGAATTCAGACCGTACTATATGGCGAGAGAGTGGATGAAGCAAGGACATAAGGTTAGGGTTGTTGCTGCAGGCTACTCTCACCTGCGTTCAACACAACCCACGGTTAAAAAAGAACTCGATACATATGTGGAAGACGGTATTGAATACCGATGGATTAAAACTTGTAAATACGGTTCCAACGGTGTTAAAAGAATGCTTAATATGCTTCAGTTCAGCTCAAAGGTTTACCTTAAAGCTAAAAAGATTATTAAGGATTTTAAACCCGATTTGGTTATTACCTCGTCGACCTATCCGCTTGATACCTATGCGGCACAGAGAATAGCAAAGCTGACCGGTGCTATCTATATTCATGAAGGACATGACCTGTGGCCCTTAACCTTGACCACACTTATGGGAATGTCAAAACTGAATCCTTTTGTTATATTGCTTGGGATGGCAGAAAAATCGGTATATAAAAACGCCGATAAGGTTGTAAGTGTGTTGCCATATTCTTGGAAACATATGTTGACCCGTGGATTGGAAAGCAAGGAAAAATTCAAGTGTATCCCTAACGGTATAGTGTTGGAGGATTGGGAAGACCCTGTTGCAATGCCCGAGGAACATGCGGCTTTGTTTGAAACTTTGAAAGCGCAGAACAAGAAAATTGTTTGTTATCTTGGTGGACATATGGTTTCCAATAAGCTTGATGTTTTGGTCGATGCGGCACTGAAAACCGAAAATCTGGATATTGTTTATGTCTTTATCGGAAAGGGAACCGAAAAAGAAAGATTGATGGAGCGGGCCAAGGCGGCAGATAATGTTTTCTTTTTGCCTCCGGTTCCCAAAAAGGCGGTCCCCACGGTTCTTGAAAGTTCTGATTTTTTGTATGTTGGCGCCGAAAAGTGCAGTTTGTATGAATACGGTGTTTCGATGAATAAGGTATACGACTATATGATGGCAGGTAAGCCTATCATATACGGAGTTGAGGCTGCCAACAACGATGTTGAGGATGCTCAATGCGGAAAGACCATCGATTCCGGTGACCCCGATTCTATAATCAAGGCTATAGAAGAATTTATTAACACCGATCCCGAGGAATTAAAGAGGATCGGACAAAACGGTAAGAGTGCTGTTTTGAGTAAGTATAACTACAAGGTTTTAGCTGACGAATTTTTAGAGCTGACCTGTTAATTGTTTGGAGGAAATAATTTTGAGCACACAGTTGAGATACGCACTTATTGGTTGCGGTAGAATTTCGCCCAACCACATTGCGGCGGCAAAGTCCAATGAACTTAATATCGTTGCAATTTGCGATATTTGTCCCGAAAATATGGATGACAAGGTAAGAAAGTTTGAATTGGACGATAGCGTTAAGCAATACACCGATTACAAGGTTATGCTTGAAGAGCAGAAACCCGATTTGGTTGCTATTGCTACCGAAAGTGGAACTCATGCACAGATTGCGCTTGATTGTATAGAAAATGGCTGCAATTTGATTATCGAGAAGCCTATTGCGCTTTCAATTGCCGATGCGGATGCAATTATTGAAGCTGCTGCAAAGAAGGGCGTTAAGGTTTGTACAAACCACCAGAACCGTTTTAACAAGGCTATTAAGAAGATACGTGATGCAGTCGATAAAAACCGTTTTGGCAAGCTGTTTTACGGTACTGCTCATATAAGATGGAACCGTGATTGGGAATATTACGGACGTGCACCTTGGAGAGGAACCTGGGCTCAGGATGGCGGTGCACTTATGAATCAATGTATCCATAATATCGACCTTCTCAATTGGATGATGGGCAAGAAGCCTATTGAAGTTTTTGCTTATACCGACCGTTTGGACCACCCTTACATTGAGGCAGAGGACCTTGGAATTGCACTTGTCCGTTTTGAAAACGGTTCTTATGGTATCATTGAAGGTACTACCGATATATACCCCAATAACCTTGAAGAAACCTTGTATATCTTTGGTGAAAAGGGAACCGTTAAGGCAGGCGGTAAGTCGGTTAATATAATAGAAGAGTGGCGTTTTTCTGATGCTTTGGATGACTCGGATGAGGTCAAAAAGCAGTTCCATGAGAATCCTCCCAATGTTTACGGATTTGGCCACACTCCGTTGTATGCCGATGTTATCGATGCTATAAACAATGACCGTCAGCCTTATGTTACGGCTGAAGACGGTAAAAATGCTTTGGAATTGGTTTTGGCTATTTATAAGTCAGCCGCCGAAGGCAAACCTGTAAAGCTTCCTTTGAAGGATGTTTCAACTTTGGATTTTGTAGGCAGATTTGATGATAAAAGGTGAAAAAATAATGGAGTATACGGTCCATCCGAGTAGTTTTGTCGATGATGGTGTAAAGGTTGGAAAAGGAACAAAGATATGGCATTTTTGCCATATTCAATCCGGTGCCGAGATCGGCGAAGGCTGCTCGCTCGGTCAAAATGTGAATATATCTAATAACGTTAAGATCGGAAACGGCGTTAAGATACAGAACAATGTATCGATATACGAGGGTGTTGAGCTTGAGGACTATGTTTTCTGCGGCCCTTCCTGCGTTTTCACCAACGATCTCACACCTCGCGCAAAGTATCCCAAAGGTCGTGCGGCATACCTTAAAACAGTTGTCAAAGAGGGTGCTTCAATTGGCGCTAATGCAACGGTCGTTTGCGGTAACTATATAGGTCGTTGGGCACTTATCGGTGCGGGTGCAACCGTCATCTCCTGTGTGAAGGATCATGCTATTATGGTTGGTGTTCCTGCCAAGCAGATCGGTTGGGCTTGCGAGTGCGGGCACAAACTGAATGATGAGCTTAAATGTGAGGTTTGCTCAAGAAAATATACCGAAACCGAAAACGGTCTTACAGAGATTAAATGATATATTAAGGTGATTGTATGCAATTTAGAGATTTAAAGGCACAGTATTGTTCCTTGAAGGATGAGATAGATGCCGGAATACAGAGTGTTATAGACAGCACAGCGTTTATTTTGGGGTCGCCCGTCAAGGAATTAGAGCAAAAACTTGCCGAGTATGCAGGTACAAAATACTGTGTGGCTTGTGGAAACGGAACCGATGCTTTGCAGTTGATGCTTATGGCATGGGGAGTTGGAGAAGGCGATGCGGTTTTCACTTCAGACTTTACTTATTTCGCTTCTGCCGGCACATCTTCTATTTTAGGTGCAACTCCTATTTTTGTTGATATTGATATCAATACCTTCAATATGTCTTACGAGCATTTGGAGGTTCAGATTAAAAAGGTTATCGAAGAAGGCAAATTGACTCCGAAGGTCATAATCCCCGTTGACCTGTTTGGTCAGCCTGCCGATTACGAAAATATAACGCCTATTGCCAAGAAGTACGGTCTTAAAATACTTTGCGATGGTGCTCAAGGCTTTGGCGGAAGTATTAACGGTCAACGCGTCGGCTCGTTTGGTGATGCCTCTACCACCTCGTTCTTCCCTGCAAAGCCTTTGGGATGCTATGGCGACGGTGGTGCGATATTTACCAACGATAAGGAGACCGATGAACTATTGCGTTCGTTGCGCGTTCAGGGTCGTTCCCCCGAGGATAAATACGATAACCGTTGCATCGGCATGAATTCGAGATTGGATACATTGCAGGCTGCAATCTTGCTTCCAAAACTTAAGGCGTTTGAAGAGCATGAGGTTGATGATGTCAACCGAGTGGCTCAAAAATACACCGAGGCTTTAAGAGGTTTGGTTATAACGCCCACCGTAAAAGAAGGCTTTGTTTCAAGCTGGGCGCAGTACACGATCCGCTTAAAAGATTCAAAACAGCGCGATGCTCTACGTGACTATTTGAAGGAACAAGGCATTCCTTCAATGGTCTATTATCCGAGAGGTTTGCATGAACAGTCGGCTTACGCTGACCGTAATCTTTCGGATGATGATTACCCCAACACTGTTGAGGCCACAAAAACCGTTTTAAGCTTGCCAATGCATCCTTATCTTACCGATGAGGATATTGGTAAGGTTTGTAATACAATAACAGAATTTTTTGAGAATATGTGAGGAGAGAGTGTTATGTCACTTTATGAAAAAATAATTAAAGGTGAAGAAAAAATTTCGTTGGTAGGCTTGGGTTATGTCGGTATGCCGATAGCTGTTGCTTTTGCCAATAAGGGAATTAAGGTTGTAGGTTTTGACCTTAATGCTGCCAAAATCGAACTTTACAAGTCGGGTATCGACCCCACTAAAGAGGTTGGCGACGAGGAAATCAGTAAGTCAACTGTTGAGTTCACTTCGAACGAGGCCGACCTTAAGGCAGCAAAGTTCCATATCGTTGCTGTTCCTACCCCTGTAAATCAGGACCACACTCCTGACCTTACCCCTGTTATCGGTGCAAGTGAAATTGTCGGTCGCAATCTTACAAAGGGTTCTATCGTAGTATATGAGTCCACCGTTTACCCCGGTGTTACCGAGGATGTATGTATTCCCATTTTGGAAAGAGAATCGGGACTCAAGTGCGGCGTTGACTTTAAGATCGGTTATTCTCCCGAACGTATCAATCCCGGTGATAAGGTTCACAGACTTGAAAATATCCGTAAGATCGTTTCGGGTATGGATGCTGAGTCTTTGGAAGAAATCAAGAATGTTTACGATATAGTTATCGAGGTTGGTACATATCCTGTTTCAACCATTAAGACTGCAGAGGCTGTCAAGGTTGTTGAAAATAGCCAGAGAGATATCAACATTGCTTTCATGAACGAGTTGGCAATGGTATTCGACCGTATGGGCATCGATACCAATGAGGTTGTTGACGGTATGAATACCAAGTGGAACGCTTTGGGCTTCAGACCGGGTCTTGTTGGCGGTCACTGTATCGGTGTTGACCCCTATTACTTCACTTATGAGGCTGAAAAACTTGGCTATCACAGCAGAATTATTATTAACGGACGTATGGTTAACGATGGTATGGGCGAGTTTGTTGCCGATGCCGCTATCAAGCAGATGATTGCTGCAGGCAAGGCTCCCAAGACGGCAAAGGTTGTTATTTTGGGCCTTACCTTTAAGGAAAACTGCCCCGATACCCGTAACAGCAAGGTTGAGGACATCATTAAGAGAATGGCACAGTATGAGATAAAGCCGTTGGTTGTTGATCCTTGGGCAAGTGAGAGAGATGCTATGCATGAATATGGCGTAACCCTCACCGCTTTGGAAGATATTAAGGATGCTGATTGCGTTATTGTTGCTGTTGCACATAACGAGTTCAAGGCATTGTCTATTGATGATATCAAGAAGATGTATAAGTTGGGTGCCGATGACGAAAAGGTGCTTATCGATGTTAAGGGTCTTTACAATGTTCCCGAGCTTAATGCATCGGGCTTGAGATGGTGGAGACTGTAAGTTTCTACATCTATGAAGATACTTCATATAAATTCGAACTATATATACACATGGCTTCATCAACAAATGATAGACCGATTGGAGTCGGATAAAGTGCAAAACTCGGTTTTCGCTCCTGTTCAGGTTGGTGCGTCGGGCGTTGTTGAAGTTAACAATAATGTTGTTGTAGGCCATTGTTTTAAAAAGTTTGATAAAGTTTCGTTTTACTATAAGCAAGGCAAGATTTTGAAGTCGGTAAGAAGTAATTTTGACGTGAATGAGTTTGACTTGTTTCATGCTTACACTCTTTTTACCGACGGAAATGTTGCTTATGAACTGCACAAACAAACAGGCACGCCGTATGTGGTTGCAATTCGTAATACCGATGTCAATACATTTTTCAAGTACCGTCCTTATTTAAAGGGCAGAGCTATGAAAATTTTGAAAAATGCATCGGCGGTATTTTTCCTTTCCGAGTCGTATAAGCAAAGGGTTTTTGAAAAGCATATTCCCAAAAAGTATTTAGAGGAATTGAGTAAAAAGTCTTTTGTTTTACCAAACGGAATTGCCGACGGATGGATGCAGAGTGAGGTCGCACCGTCTAAGTATGACGGTGGCTCGGTAAACATCGTTTGTGCAGGACTTGTTGACCGCAATAAGAATTATCTTACCACCTTGAAGGCGTGTGAGATACTGAAGAAAAAAGGTTTTGACGTTACGTTCAATGCGGTTGGAAGAATCGGCGATGAGACGGTGCACAAGGCTTTGGTTGACAGTCCTCTGGCACAGTATCATCCGCCTAAAAACCGTGATGAATTGATTGAACTTTATAAAACCCAGACGGTTTTTGTTATGCCGTCTTATGAAGAAAGCTTTGGTCTTGTGTATGCTGAGGCTTTGAGTCAGGGGTTGCCGGTGGTGTATACCAAGGGTGAGGGTTTTGACGGGCAGTTCCCCGACGGTGTTGTGGGATTCTCAGTCGACCCGAATAACGCTTCTGAAATTGCCGACCGTGTTGAAGAAATTTTGAAAGATTACCAAAGATTTTCGGCCACGGCGATTGAAAAAGCCAAGATTTTTAATTGGCGTGACATAGCCGAGAAATACACAGACATATATAAACTAATTATTTGAATTAACTGTCGGAGGTGTTGAAAATTAAGGTTTTATACTTCTCAAATGCTGTAGAGGAAAAGGTATTTAACCAACTGTTTGCTAATGCCAAACGAACACCTTCGCAGGCCGGTCAAAAGTATCATAATCTCACAATCGACGGTTTTGATTTAAACGGATGTGAGATTGAAAATATCAGCATCGTTCCGGTGTCAAAGGTCACTTATAGTAAAAAATGGTTTAACGGCACAAAATATAATTCTGAAAAATACAGATATATTTCAATGCCCAATATTGCGGTGTTGAGAAACATATGGGTGTTTTTCTATGTGTTTTTCAAAACTTTTTTCAGCGGAAAACGCAAGGAAAAAGTGGTTATTTGTGACGTCTTGAATTTCACTGTGTCAATGGCTGCATTGATGGCTTGTAAGCTGACAGGAAAGCGTGCGGTGGGTATTGTTACCGATGTTCCCACCAAAAGAGCGGACAAAGTAAAGAACCCAATTAAAAAGCTGTTCAGCAAAATGTCTTTTGGACTATTGAAGCGGTTTAACGGTTATGTTTTTCTGACCGAAGAAATGAATACACTTATAAACCATAAGAACAAGCCATATATTGTTGCCGAAGGTTTGGTTGACAGTAATGAAAAGTTTGCAGTTGACACTGCGCCTCAAAAATATAGTAAAAAGGTTTGTCTTTATGCCGGATCACTAAAAAGAATTTACGGTATTGAGTATCTTGTGAAAGGCTTTATTGAGGCGAAGATTCCCGAAGGTGAGCTTCATGTTTACGGTGCGGGCGATTTTGAAAACGAGTTGAAATCGCTTTGCGAAAAATATGAAAGCGTAAAGTTTTTTGGAATTAAACCCAACAGTCATGTTGTGGATGAAGAAAAGAAAGCACATCTACTTATAAATCCGCGTCCCACTAACGAGGAATATACTAAATATTCATTTCCCTCAAAAAATATGGAGTATATGGTTAGCGGCACACCTCTTTTGACCACAAAATTACCCGGTATGCCCGAGGAATACAATGAGTATGTATTCCTTATAGAAGAGGAAACCGTTGAGGGTATAAAGAACGCGCTTAGCCAAGTGTTTGAACATAGCGGAGATGAACTGATTAAGTTGGGACGCAATGCGGCCGATTTTGTACTTGATAAAAAGAACAATAAAGTTCAAGTCGAAAGAATAATTGATCTTTGTAAGCAATTGTAAGCAATTTATTTTGCAGTTGTTTGGTTTTTGGAGATATATTTAATGGAACATACTCTTAATGAACATCACGAGTTAAGAACTGAATACAAAACTTCCGAAAAGGCTTTCAGAATACTGATGGTCTTGGTTTGGACACGCCAAACATTTTTGAGTTTTTTATCGGTTTTGTTGCGTTCTGTTCCGATTTTAGGTTTGATTGCCGACTATTCAATCATGGGCGCAATTATTATTTCAGCGGTCATTGCACTCCCGTATTTTTCGAGAAGAATAAGGGTCGTTGACCTTTTTATTTACATTATGGCGGTTGGCATTGTTCTGAGTACAAGAATACTGTACAAGGAAAACTATGTGTTTTTACAACCTGAGTTACAAGAAATTATCGTGAAAGTACTGCCGCTTTACTTGTTGGGCGTTGTGTATTCTCACGAGTTGTGTAAGAAATATCTCTTTTATAGCTCATTTGGCGGCGTTTTGGCGTTTTGGGCGTATCAGATGTATAACTTGTCTCTCGGACGCGATTTGGAGCACGATGATATGCACCCGGCTTATTTGATATTGCCCAGTGTTGTGTATTTGATTTATTGGAGTTTTGAACGTAAAAATCCGTTGTCGATTATTACCGCGGCCTTGGGTGGATTACTTTTGTTGTCATACGGTGCCAGAGGTCCTGTTTTTGTCGCGGTAGTCTTCACTTCTTATTATGTCATTTCATTTGTATTCAGATCTTCGTCCATAATTCTGAAAATGATAACAATTCTCGTTGTTGTCTCAGCGGTTTATCTTATCATTTCAGGAGAAGAACTGGCGAGGATGGCGCAGTATCTAAAGGAAAAATTCGAGGGTATTGGACTTAGTACCCGAGTATTTGACCTGTTCTTGGAAGGCGAGATCGATAAGGATAGCGGACGAAATGAACTTTATGATATTGTAAAGAATTCAATATCACAGAACAAGGTTTTTGGCAGCGGTATCATGGGAGACCGAGTTGCCTTGGATGACAGATATGTTCACCATCTCATTTATGAGGTTTGGTGTCACTTTGGCATTATATTTGGAACGGGATTATTGGTTGTTTTCTTGTTTGTTCCTGTGAAAACTATGTTTATTGCTCCCGATGCAGATATAAGAAACTTTGTTATCATGCTATTCTGTATTTCGGTTGTCAAACTCTTTATGTCAAGCTCTTATCTTTATGAGCAGTATCTGTATTTCTTGGTTGGCGTGTGCTTTGCGATATCGCGCCAGCGTCGTTCGTATAGGTATAATCTGCAATAAAACATTACTTATTTTACGAATGCTTTTTAAAGCTAATGGAGAAGCGGTATATGTTGAAGAATGCTATAAAAAAATGTACTATCTGTTTTAAAAACAGAGGAAAGTATGTGAAATTCGGCAAGGGCTCCAATATTCAAATGGGTTCCCGATTTGATGGTCATAATTATATCGGTATAAAAAGTGTGTTCTCGGGGAAGCTGGGTTACGGTAGTTATATCGGTGATAATTCAAAGGTTTTTGCTAAGGTGGGAAAATTTTGTTCCATCGCAGGCGAAGTTACCGTTGTTAACGGTTTTCACCCGACCGACACATTTGTTTCAACACACCCTGCTTTTTATAGTAAAACCAATCGTGTTGGACTTGAGTTTTGCAATGAGAAACTTTTTGAAGAGTTCAGATATGCCGACACTGAAAAAAAATACCCGGTTGTAATCGGGAACGATGTTTGGATCGGTCAAGGCGTGACCTTAATTGCAGGAATTACGGTTGGAGACGGTGCGGTGATTGCTGCGGGAGCTGTTGTAACCAAGGATGTAGAGCCTTATTCGATTGTCGGCGGTGTTCCGGCTAAAAAGATCAAGTCTCGTTTTAACGATGAAGCGGTACAAAAACTTCTTGAATTGAAGTGGTGGGATAAGGATGACACCTGGTTAAAAGAAAACGCTCACAAGTTTTCTGATGTGGATAATTTGGATTATTTATTTGATAACAATAAATAATATTTATCGATAAATCCGAGAGGCTTATATTTCTAATACCGGATAAAGATTAGGGAGATTGTAATGGTTAATTTTTTTACTTTTGGTTTCAACTATGTTAAGACTCAAATCAATGCCAAACGCTACACACGCGAAACCAGACCGGTCAAGTATGCCGGTAAAGAGCAGCTGAGCATTGAAGACGGTGCAGATTATATATACGAACTTTTGCAAAGTGACAAACCGTTTATGGTTGCTAGATACGGTTCGACCGAATTGTCGATCCTTAAATGGAGAGTTGCACAGATTGCTAAGGTTTCTAAAGCCTTTAGCGAAGGTCAAATGAATAATATCTGTACATGCTCGGGCTTTTTCCCAAAAGAGCAGGAAAAGGTCGCACAGTTTGCCGATCTGATGCTGGAAAAAAGCTCTCAGCTTGATTTGCTGGGTGCATTTTATTGGCGTATGGAGGACTATATTGTAAAGAATTATGCTCCTCAAACTAAAATCGCAAGAAACAGAGCACTTGAACCTTGGTATGTTGAAAAACCTTGGACAAGAGGTCTTAAAGGCAAAAAGGTACTCATAATTCACCCCTTTGAAGACACCATAAAAAGTCAGTATAAAAAGAGAGAACTGCTTTTTCCGGGAACCGAGTTGTTGCCTGAGTTTGAACTGAAGACTTTAAAGGCTGTTCAGACAATCGCCGGTGAAAAGGATGAGCGTTTTAACGATTGGTTCGAGGCTTTGCAGTATATGTACGATGAGGCCATGAAGATAGATTTCGATGTTGCTATTATCGGTTGTGGAGCCTATGGCTTCCCGTTGGCTGCAATGCTTAAAGAATCGGGAAAACAGGCAATTCACATGGGTGGTGCAACGCAGTATCTTTTTGGTATTAAATCCAAAAGAGCAGACCAGGGCAACTCTGTGATATCAGGATTATATAACGATGCATGGGTTCGTGCAGCGGCAACCGAAAGACCTAAAAACGCCGACAAAGTTGAAGGCGGGTGTTATTGGTAAACATGCAAAAGGGTAGTATTGCAAAGAAACTTGCAGGAACAACCGCTGTTTATTTTATAGCCAACTTTTCCACTAAAATATTAAGTTTTCTCTTGTTGCCTTTATACACAGGCAAACTTTCACCGGCACAATACGGCAGTGTTGACATGGTGCTTACGGTATCGCAGTTTTTGATACCGGTAGTGTCACTTACCATACAAAATGCCGCATTTAGATTTTTAGTAGATACGGATTCGTTTGAGGAAAGAAAAAGAATTATAAGCAATTCACTTATTTTGCTGTTTCTTACCAGTACTCTTACGATAGCGATTACGTTAGTGCTTTATTTCCTGCGCTCGAATATCTATATATTGCTTGGCGGAATATATATTGTGCTTTCTTGTTGGTCAAGCTATATGCTGCAGATATATCGTGGTTTGAAGCACAATAAGATGTATGCAGTGATGGGCGTGTTTAACGCAGGTGTGCATATAGGTCTTAACGTTGTTTTTATTGCAGGTCTTAATATGGGCAGTATATCGTTACTGCTTTCGCCCATTTTTGGATTTGTTTTGACTTGCACGATAATGCTGCTGTCATTTGGCTTTTATAAACACATTTCGGCAAGAGCTTTTGATTGGAAGACTGAGAAAGAATTGATCAAATATGCATTGCCGTTTATTCCTAATAATTTGATTTGGTGGTTTTTAAGCGGATTCACCAAGCTTCACCTTTCAAATGTTCACGGTGAGGCAGTGCTTGGTATTTATTCGGTTGCACATAAAATTTCGGATTTGCTGATTTCACTGTACAGTATTTTCCATTTAGCTTGGACCGAAACGGCTTATGCAACATATAACGACGACGGACGCGATAAGTTTTATAGCATGGCATACAACAAAATTGCAAAATCAATGCTGTCGGTTGTTATGGTAATGGTGCCCATGACAAGTGTACTTGTTCCTGTGTTTTTAAATGAAAGCTATTTGTCGGCAATTAAGTATATGCCATTGTTGTATGGTATGACCTACATAAACATTCTTTCAACCTATTACGGAACAGGTTTCCAATGTGCCAAAAAAACAAACGGTGTTTTTGTGTCGTCTGTTTTGGGTGCATCGACCAACGTTATGTTCTGCTTGTTGCTGATTCCCAAACTCGGTGTGTGGGGTGCTATAATCTCACTATCACTTTCGAATGTTGTGTTGCTTATTGCTAACAAATTCTTGTCAAAGAAATTCTTCAACATCAAGCCTGATTTTAGATGCTATTGGCAGTTAATTCCGATAGCCGGTTTGATTGTGGCATTTTACCTTGGTGGGCTGACGGTGAATGTTATTTGTCTTGCCGCAGCAATTGTAATTGCCATGCTTACAAACATGGATTTATTGAAAATGGTGCTTGGTTTGTTGAAACGAGGTAAAAAGTAATCTCAAGGGATTTCCCAATAAATATTTATTATTTGTAAATGCGCACAATCGGTTTTACAAAGCGCATTTGCGTTATAATTGGTGATAAATAATGAATGACTTAACATTTCTTTTTAATACTTGCGACAAACATTCGGAGTCGTGGCAGCCTTTTTTTGATTTATTGAAAAAAATGTGGCCTGATTTTGATTTACCCGTTGTTTTAAACACCGAGACAAAAAGTTTCGAATTTGACGGATTAGATATTACTGCCGCAAATTTTCCCAAAACCAAATCGTGGTCGCATAGGTTGAGAAAAGTGTTAAACACAATAGACAGTGAGTTTGTTGTGGTGTTTTTGGAGGATTTTTTCCTTGAATCGCCGGTTAATCTGCGTGAGTTTGAAAGATGCTTGGAGTTTATCCGCAACAACAAAAAGGTTGGATGTGTCTCTTTCAGGAACACACCCGACGGTGTTGACGAGAGTGAAGCGTTGAAGAACTATGCTTTGCTTAAGAAAAAAGACCGCTATATTGTTAACTGTCAGGTTGCTGTCTGGCGCACAAAGGTCCTGAAAAAACTTCTCAGAAATCACGAAAGTGCTTGGGAATTTGAACGTTGGGGCAGCTGGAGAGCAAGGTTTGTAGGATGCGATATCTATTCTGTGCTTAAAGGTGCAGAGATTCCTTTCGATTACGACTGGGGAACGCCGATATACCGCGGTCATTGGAATTTGGAATCGTTAAAGCGAATTGAGGAAAAGACGGGGTATGCTGTCAAGACCGAGACATTACCCGTTATTGAGAATATGAAGGCTTTGCGACAGGAACGTCGGCCGTCAAGCTTTTTCAGCAAGTTTAAAAGAATAAGATCACTGTTTTAATTAAAACACATATTTGGAGATTAAAATGAGGATTGTACACATTTGCCTTGCCTGTTTTTATGTTGAAGGTTGGGGATACCAGGAAAATATCTTGCCCAAGGTTCACGCAAAGCAGGGAAACGACGTGTTTGTTTTAACGTCGGACTATATGTTTAATTCACGTAACGAAAAGGAAAAGAAAACCGAAACAGATTATATAAATCCGTTCGGTGTTCATGTTAAGGTTCTGAAAAGATCAACACGTTACGGCTACTATTCGAGGTATAACGATTTTGAAAATGTGTACGGCGAGTTGGAAGCTATCGAGCCGGATGTTATTTTTGTGCATGGCGGTCAGTTTGTTGCTTTGAAGGATGTGGTGAAATATCAAAAAAACCACAAAAACATCAAACTGTTTTTGGACCAGCACGGCGATTACTATAATATGCCGGTCGTATCAATGAAAAACAAGATAATTCATAAACTGATATACGGTCATTGGATAAGAAAAGCATCCAAGGTTGCAAACAAGTATTGGGGTGTCACACCTTGGAGATGCCAGTACCTTAACGATGTGTATGGCGTTTCAAAAGAGAAGATAGGCTTGCTTACCATGGGCGGTGATGATGAATTTATCAATTCGGAAAATGCCGCAACTGTGAAGAGCGATATCCGTAAGAATCACGGTATAGATGAGGACGATTTTGTTGTTGTCACCGGCGGTAAGATTGACCGTCCCAAGAATATCCATCTTCTGATAAATGCTGTGAAAGAGCTTGATAACCCAAAGGTTAAACTGATCGTTTTCGGACAGCCAAACAAGGATATGGAATCTGAGTTTGAGGAGTTATCCAAGTGTGATAGTGTAAGGGCTGTGGGTTGGATCGAGTCGGCCAAAGCTTATGACTACTTTTTGGCGGCAGACCTTGCTGTTTTCCCGGGAACTCATTCGGTGCTTTGGGAGCAGGCATGTGCTTGCGGTGTGCCTTCGCTTTTTAAAGATTGGGAAGGTATGCACCATGTTTGCGTAAACGGAAATGCTGCACTTTTGCAGGAAGATTCGGTTGAAGAGTTAAAGCAGAAAATCGGTGAGTTGGTTGAAGACAAAGATAAGTATGCCGCGATGAAGAAAGCGGCAGAGGAGTGCAAAAAGGATTTTTATTACAGTGAAATTGCAAAGCGTGCAATAGGGCAAATTTGAGCTTTGCTTCAATGTGATTCAACTATTTGACATTAAAACAAACCTAACAAGTAAGGGGTATTTCATAATGAGCTTATTTAAAGATAAAACACTGCTTATTACCGGTGGTACAGGCAGCTTCGGCAATGCCGTTTTGAATCGTTTTTTGGATACTGATATCGGTGAAATTCGAATTTTCTCGCGTGATGAGAAAAAGCAGGATGATATGCGCCATGAGTTTCAGGCAAAAATGCCCGAGGTTGCCGATAAAATAACATTTTATATAGGCGATGTGCGTGATTTGGCTTCGGTTAAAAATGCTATGCACGGTGTTGATTATATTTTCCATGCAGCAGCTTTAAAGCAGGTTCCGTCTTGCGAGTTTTTCCCGGTTGAGGCGGTAAAAACCAATGTTTTGGGTACTGAAAATGTGTTGACCGCCGCTATTGAAGCAGGGGTTAAAAACGTTGTGTGTCTTTCCACCGATAAGGCGGCTTATCCGGTTAATGCCATGGGAACCTCGAAGGCCATGATGGAAAAGGTTATCGTTGCAAAATCAAGAACGGTTGACCCTGAAAAGACCAAGATATGCTGTACACGCTACGGCAATGTTATGTGCAGCCGTGGTTCGGTAATTCCGCTTTGGATAGACCAGATAAAGCAGGGCAAACCCATTACTATCACCGAGCCTTCGATGACACGCTTTATTATGTCTTTGGCTGTCGCGGTTGTCCTTGTTTTGTTTGCTTTTGAAAACGGTGTGACGGGTGACATTTTGGTTCAGAAAGCACCTGCCTGCACCATCGAAACCTTGGCTAAAGCCGTTGCAGAGTTGTTCAATCCCGAAACCGAGATAAAGGTTATTGGTATTCGTCACGGTGAAAAGATGTATGAGACTCTGCTCACCAATGAGGAATGCGCTAATGCCTTTGATATGGGTGAATTTTACCGTGTGCCTTGTGATAAACGAGGACTTAATTACGATAAGTATTTCAAGGAGGGCGACATTGAGCGCAATCCTTTGACCGAGTTTAACTCTCATAACACCGAGCTTTTGGATGTTGAAGGCGTTAAGGAAAAGCTTTTGTCTCTACAGTATATACGCGATGAGCTTGACTCCATGGGAAGAGGTTAACAATGGCGAGTGAGTTTAAAAGAACGGTTATAGATGTCATAAAAAGTGCGTTTACAAGGGAGAAGGTAACTATCCCCGAAGGTGTAAGCTTTGAAAAAATGCATAAGCTTGCTTTGAAGCACAATGCACCTGTATTGATGTATTATGGCTTGGTTAACAGCGTTGAAAATGCAGATGACCCGCTGATAGAACCGATGTTTTTGCATGCCTGCCAGTATATTGCTCTTTCCGAGTATCAGATTCAGTGCTCGAATGAACTCATTGCGGAGTTTGAAAGCCAAGGTATTGAATATATGCCGTTAAAGGGCTTGATTTTGCGTGATATGTTCCCCAAGCCCGAAATGCGAACTATGACCGATGCCGATATTCTTATCCGTGATGAGCAGTATGAGAAAATCAAGCCGATACTCATTGAGCAAGGGTATGAGTTTGTTAAAGAGTCGGGTAATGAATATGCTTGGAGAAAGCAGGATTTTTACCTTGAGCTTCACAAATATTTGTTAAAGCCTGACCATAGTGATTACTTTGAATTGGTAGGCGACGGCTGGAAGGTTGCCGAAAAGGATGCCGATAATGAGTTTGGCTACCATATGAAGGATGAGGACTTTTTTGTTTTTCAAGTTGTCCATTTTGCCAAGCATTACAGAGGCAGCGGTATTGGGTTTAAGCACATGGTAGATATGTGGGTGTATTTAAACAATAAACCCCAGCTTGATCTTGACTATGTTAGAACCGAACTCGCTAAAATAAAGTTGGATGTTTTTTTTGACAATGTGTTGAAAACAACGCACGCATGGTTCGACGGTGCCGAATGGGACGAAACGGTTGAGCTTATGACTACCGTAATTTTCAAAAGCGGTTCGTTTGGAACAAATGAGCAGTTGAATATGTCGTTTGCTCTTAAAAACAAAGGTAATAATAACAAAGAAAAATACCGTCCTAAAGGATTTTGGAAATCAATATTTTTGCCTTATGCAAATATGTGCCTGCTGTTTCCGGTTTTGAAAAAGGTACCGGTATTGTTACCTGTTCTTTGGATTTGGCGCATTATTTATACCGCCATCAATAGAAAGGGCGCAATGACACGGCATTATAATGCTATAAAATCACTTTCTAAAGAAAATATATCTCAATATGAGCAACAGCTTAAAGCGGTTGGTTTGGAATATCGCTTTGAAGAGGATGATGATTAACCGATGAATATACTTATAACAGGTGCAAACGGCTTTGTGGGAAAGAATCTCGTTGCCGCGCTGAAATGTATCAAAGAAGGCAAGGATAGAAGATTCCCCGAGCTTTCGTTGGGCGAGATTTTTGAATACGATATTGATACCGATGAGTCGGTGTTGGAGGATGCTTGCAAAACGGCAGGCTTCGTGTTTAATCTTGCAGGTGTAAACCGTCCGAAAGAAACTTCTGAATTTATGGAGGGCAATTTCGGCTTTGCATCCAAATTGCTTGATACATTGAAAAAGTATAACAACACCTGTCCTGTAATGCTTTCGTCGTCGACCCAGGCTTCGTTGGTCGGTCGCTTTGCGGGAAGTGTTTACGGTGAGTCGAAAAGAAAAGGCGAGGAGCTTTTCTTTAACTATTGCGAAGAAACCGGTGCTAAGGTGCTTGTCTACCGTTTCCCGAATGTTTTCGGTAAATGGTGTCGTCCCAACTACAACAGTGCCGTTGCAACCTTCTGCAACAACATTGCAAACGATTTGGAAATCACCGTTAATGACCCGAGTGTTCAGTTGGAATTGGTATATATTGACGATATTGTTGATGAAATGATTGCCGCACTTTTGGGTGAAGAGCATCATTGTGAGTTTGACGGTGCTGATTTTGTGTTGGATTCAAATGGCCGTTACTGTGCCGTCCCCGTAACGCACAAGGTTTTGCTTGGTGAGATTGTTGAGTTGCTTTACAAATTCCGCGACCAACCTACCAATTTGACCATGCCTGAGATTCCTGAAGGTAGTTTTGCAAAGAAGCTGTATTCAACCTATCTTTCGTATCTCCCGAAGGAAAAGGTTTCGTTTCCTTTGAAGATGAACGTTGACGACCGTGGCAGTTTTACTGAACTTATGCGTTCCGAAAAATGCGGTCAGTTCAGCGTCAATATATCTAAACCCGGCATTACCAAGGGGCAGCATTGGCACCACACCAAGTGGGAATTTTTCATTGTTGTCAGCGGTAAGGGTCTTATTCAGCAACGCAAGATAGGCACCGATGAGGTGTTGAACTTCTATGTTTCGGGTGAAAAAATAGAGGCAGTTCATATGCTGCCGGGATACACCCATAACATCATAAATTTGAGTGAGACCGAAGATTTGGTTACAGTAATGTGGGCCAATGAGTGCTTTAACCCCAATAAACCCGACACATTTTTTGAGGTGGTAGAATAATGGATATTAAGCTTGATTATTCCGATATAAGCTTTAAGAATAACGGAAAACTGAAGCTCTTGATAATCGTCGGAACAAGACCCGAGATAATCCGTCTTGCCGCCGTTATCAATAAATGCCGTGAATATTTTGATTGCATTTTGGCTCACACGGGTCAGAATTATGACTATAACCTCAATGGCGTATTCTTCAAGGATTTGAAACTTCAGGACCCCGAGGTTTATATGGATGCCGTTGGTGATGATTTGGGTGCTACCGTTGGTAACATCATCAATTGCTCGTACAAGTTGATGAATCAGATAAAGCCCGATGCTCTGCTTATTTTGGGTGATACTAACTCATGCCTTTCGGCTATTTCGGCCAAACGATTGCACATTCCCATCTTCCATATGGAGGCGGGTAACCGTTGCAAGGATGAGTGTCTGCCCGAGGAAACCAACCGCCGAATTGTTGATATTATTTCGGATGTTAATTTGGCATATTCCGAGCATGCAAGAAGATATTTGCATGAATGCGGTTTGCCCAAAGAACGCACCTATGTCACAGGTTCTCCCATGGCAGAGGTTTTGCACAACAACCTTGATGATATAAAGGCTTCGGATGTTCATGCGAGATTGGGTCTTGAAAAAGGAAAATACATCCTTCTTTCGGCTCACCGCGAGGAAAATATCGACACCGAAAAGAACTTTTTGTCGCTGTTTGGTGCTATCAATAAAATGGCCGAAAAGTATGATATGCCTATACTTTATTCCTGCCATCCGCGTTCTAAAAAGCGTTTGGAACAGAGTGGATTTGAATTGGACAAGCGTGTTATTCAGCATGAGCCGTTGGGCTTCCATGATTATAACTGCTTGCAGATGAATGCTTTTGCCGTTGTTTCCGACAGTGGAACACTGCCCGAGGAATCCAGCTTTTTCACAAGCATTGGCAAGCCGTTCCCTGCAATCTGTATCCGCACCTCGACCGAGCGTCCCGAGTCTTTGGACAAGGCGGGATTCATTCTTGCAGGTATTGATGAATACAGCCTTTTGCAGGCGGTAGAAACCGCCGTAGAGATGAACAAAAACGGCGATGACGGAATCCCCGTGCCTACCTATGTTGAAGAAAATGTTTCAACCAAGGTGGTTAAGATAATTCAATCCTACACCGGAGTTGTAAACAAAATGGTGTGGAGAAAGTTCTGATTTTTGAGGTTTTATGGAAAACAAAAAGACAGATCTTTTGACCTTTGAAACGGTTTTAAAGCTTGTCAGATTTTCGGTTTGGGGTGAAAAAGCCGAGTTTTCTTCCGAAGAAACTTCGGAAGAAGCGATAAAATCAGTTTTGGTTTTGGCTAAAAGACACGGTATTTTTACCCTTGTTGTTGATGGCGCGTTTAAATGCGGTCTTATCGACAGTAAGACAAAACTCGGCAATGCACTTCGTAAAATTCAGGTCAAAAAGATTATTAAAATTCAAAAAACCGAATTTCAGTTATCAAGGTTGACACAAGCTTTGTCAGCCGCTGAAATCAAACATATACCGCTTAAAGGTTCGGTTATAAGAAAGCTTTATCCCGAAGGGTTTATGCGCTCGAGCTGTGATATTGATGTGCTTGTCAATCCCGATGACCTTGAAAAAACGGTTGAGCTTTTGCCCGAAGCGTTGGGCTACAAGTATTGGGGTAAGACTTTCCACGATGTATCGTTTGAGTCGTTTGACGGTGTTCATATCGAAATGCACTATGATCTCATTGAGGAAAAAGCTGACCACGATTTGGCTAATGTTTTGCGTGAGGTTTGGCAGCGTTCTGAACCGCTTGAAAACGGATACACATATGTCATGTCCAACGAGATGTTCGTGCTTTACCATATTGCACACATGGCAAAACATATTTTAGTGGGCGGTTGCGGAATAAGAACCTTTATCGACCTTAAACTGTTGCTTGATAAATTGGAATTTGATAAAGCGGTATTGGAAGAAATGCTTCAAAGGTCATCGCTTCAAAAATTCGCCGAGCAGTGTTACAAGATGTGTGATATTTGGTTTGGTGACGGTCAACATACCGAGCTCACCGAAAGATTGCAGACCTATATTTTGGGCGGCAGCATCTACGGCTCGGCAAAGTATCAGATTGCTGTAAAGCGAAGTGAGGGTGTTGGTAGATTCAAGCATATTTTCCGACTCGTGTTTTTGCCTAAAAAGAGTTTGGAACTTATATATCCCAACCTGAAAAAGCGACCTTATTTGTTCCCGTTTTATCAAGTCAAGCGTTGGCTTAGGGTGTTTAACAGTTCGAAACGCAATAAGATAACGCAAAATATTGAAATCAGTAACAACGTTTCGGACGATACGGTTGAAAAGGTGTCGGCGCTGATTTCCGACCTTGGATTAAAATAAACAGGCCATTCTACTCTGAATTTGAGAAGAATGACCTGTTTTGTTTTTGCTAAAAATTTATCTTGTCCAGCCTTCACCGTTGATTTCATGTGCTTTCGAAACGGTTACAAAGGCATTTTTGTCATTGCGGTTAATAATGCTCAAAAGCTCGGAATACTGCCTCATTGAAAAGGTTACCACAAGCATGGTTTTGGACTTTTTGGAATAACCGCCCGTCACATTAACCAAAGTGGTGGTGCGTTCCATTTTTTCGATTATTTCTTGGCTGATTTTATTATACTCTTCTGATATTATTTGTGCTGTCAGAGCTTTTTGACCGCCGACAAATATTTTGTCGACCATCAAGGCCGAAACAAATACCGAGATAATACCGATAAGGGTCAGCACAAGGTCGTTGAGTATGAAAATACCGAGAATTATGGGTAGGGAATCGACAATAAAAATAACCACCGAACTGCGAAGCCGTTTTATGAACTTACAGATAACAAAGGCTATAACATCGGTGCCGCCGGTTGAACCGCCACCGATAAAGGCGATTGCGCATCCCAATCCTATCAGAACACCGCCGAAAAGTGCTGAGATAAGCAACACAATGTCACCGTGAGGTGAATCTTTAAGATGAAATACTCCGTTTAAAACATCGGGGTCGCAAAGCTTGGAAAAAAGTGTTATAAACGGGGGATATATAACGGTTGAAACCAAGGTTTTGGCAGCAAAGCTTTTGCCTAGTACCAAAAAACCGAGCAAAAACAGACTCCATGTCATAACCGTTATCAAAATGTCGACAGTAACAAAGTCAAACGGTATTATTTTCACTAAAACAATGGCAAAACCCGACATTCCACCAACAACAAGGTCAAAAGGAATAATAAAGACCGACGTTCCAAAAGCTAAAATCAATGTGCCGAGTATTGTTAAACCGATGTTTTTGAACATCGGAAAAATTTTACGTTTTGTGAGCATAAAGTCCACCACCTAATTTATATTATTTACCTATTTAATAGAATGATACAACAACAATTTATGTTTGGCAATACAATAAAAATCGAAAAAACGCTGATTTTATTGCATATAAATCGGGATTCAGTTTAAAGGTTGAAAATTTCAAACGATGGTGCTACAATTGTTTGAAAAGGAGTGGTTTTATGAAGGTTTGTTTGATTCAGCCCGAGTATTCGACCGATTACTCAAGGGCAGAAGAAATGTTTTATAAAGGTTATATCGATATGCTCGATAAATGCGATGAGAGCATGGATATTATCGTTATGCCTGAGTCGTGCGATATGCCCGCGCTTTGCCAAACAATGGAGCAAAGAAACGAATTGGTTGAGAAATTCAATAAAATTTTCATTGATAAGGTTTGCCAAACGGCCAAGCGTTGCAATGCGATTATCTTTGCCAATGCACGTTGGGATTCGGGTAAAGGCTATGTGAATACAACTTATGCAGTTGACCGTAGCGGAAACATTGTGTACAAATATTTTAAACAGCATCCCGTTCCGAAAGAGATTGCCGCCCCCGAGCAGGATACCGATAACACGTTCGAGTTTACCGAACCCGACGTTGTAGAGATTGAGGGTATTCGTTTTGGATTTCTGGTTTGTTACGACTTTTATTTTTACGAGATGTTTGCTAACATGGCACGCAAAAATCTTGATGTTGTTATCGGTTGTTCGCATCAGCGAAGCGACACTCACCGTGCGCTCGAGATATTCAGTACATTCTTGGCTTACAACACCAATACTTATGTTCTGCGGTCATCGGTCTCGATGGATGTCAATTCTGATATCGGTGGCGGAAGTATGGTAGTAGCACCCACAGGTGAGGTTTTGCTCAATATGAAGAGCCGAATCGGCATGGAATGTGTTGATATTGATGTTACTAAAAAGTATTACAAGCCTGCAGGCTTCGGCAATCCGTTGGCGGCACACTATGAGTATATCGAGCAGGGCAGAAAGCCTTGGAAGTACCGTCCCGCAGGTAGCGCAATATGTCTTAATGATTCCGATATGCCGTATCCACGTGTTTGTGCCCACCGCGGCTTTAACTCGGTTGCTCCCGAAAACAGTATGCCTGCATTCGGTGCAGCTGTAGCTTTGGGTGCTGATGAAATTGAGTTTGACCTTTGGCCGACGGCTGATGGTGAGATTGTATCACTTCACGATTCTACCCTTGAAAGAGTTTCCGATGGTGAGGGTAAAGTCACCGAAAAGACATACGAAGAATTGCTCAATTATGATTTCGGCGTCAAAAAAGGCGAAAAGTTTAAGGGTCTTAAGATACTGAAGTTTGAGGAAATACTCAAAAAGTTCTCGTGCCATTGCATTATGAACATACACATTAAGTCGATTTGCGGTAACCCCGATAACCTCAAAAAGATTATCGACCTTATTGATAAGTACGATTGCCGTCAGTATGTCTACTTTATGACGGGTAATGATGATTTGATGAAGCTGTGCCTCGAAATGGCGCCTGACATTCATCGTTGTATGGGTGCAGGCGAGGACTTGGGTTGGTCTATCGTTGAACGTGCTATTGAGTGCAAGTGTCAGAAGGTGCAGTTGTTTAAGCCTTATTTCAACCAAGAAATGATCGATAAGGCACATCGGAACGGCATTAAGTGTAATGTTTTCTGGTCGGACGACCCTGAGGAGACAAAGCAGTTCCTCGAAATGGGAATCGACTGTATTTTGACCAACGATTACAACCTTATTTCACAGGTTGTGAAAAACTGATTTCAGACAAAAGTTTAAAGATTCTTCGCTTTCGGTTCAGAATGACAGAGTAAAGGTTGTTTGTCATTCTCACCGCAAGGTGAAGAATCTTTTTGATTTTGTGTTTTATATTGTTTCAATTTCAAAGGTGTCCTCGGATATGCTGTTGTATTCACAAAGAAACGTGTCCTATATATCGCAGAGTTTGGGGTTCAAAAACCTATACATATTCAGTAGGACGTTCAAGTCTATACAAGGCGTTTCACCAACTAAATTCAGAAATTTGAACGGTGGTAGAAGTTTGTGCTGATTTGGTAAAATTTTAATCAATCTACCGCTTGATTTTTTTAGACAGATGTGCTACAATGTCTAATCGAAATCTGCCGTTGCGTTTTTTGCGTCAACGGCGGGTTTCGTTACGTTTATTTTATTTTAGAAGAAGATGATTTTATGGTATTATTATCAGTATCCATCGCACTTTTAGCAGGTCTTTTGATGACCCGTGCCTTCAAGCCGCTAAAGTTACCTTCGGTAACAGCTTATCTGATTGCCGGTGTGCTTATAGGCCCTTACTGTTTGGGAGCTTTGGGCATCAACGGTCTTGGCTTTAATGACCATATAGATGTTGAAAAGTTGGCAATGGTTTCCGAGGTTGCTTTGGGCTTTATTGCGTTTTCCATCGGTAATGAGTTTATTTTGAGCGACCTTAAAAAGACCGGTAAGCAGGCTCCTACCATTGGCGTTTTGCAGGCTTTTGTTGCTATGCTTTTGGTTGACGCCGCTTTGATAGGTATGCACTTTATCATGCCCGAGAAACTGTCGTTGGCACAGGCCATCACCTTGGGTGCTATTGCTACCGCAACGGCACCTGCCGCAACACTTATGGTTGTTCGTCAGTATAAGGCGAAAGGTCCTTTGACCAAGCTTTTGCTGCCAATAGTAGCACTTGATGATGCGGTTGGTCTTGTTGCTTTCGCTGTGTCATTCGGTATTGCTAAAACACTCGTCAGCGGTCAGATCGACATGGTGTCCATTCTTGTCAATCCGCTTATGGAGATAGTCTGTTCGCTCTTGCTGGGTGCTGTTATGGGTTGGGTTTTGACTCAACTTGAAAAGCTGTTCAATTCCAACACTAACCGTTTAAACCTCACCATTGCGATGGTATTTTTAACGGCTTCACTTTCTATGCTGGAGTTCCATATTGGCCCTGTACAGATACATTTCTCGGCACTCCTTACCTGCATGATGCTGGGTACTGTGTTCTGTAATATTTGTCCTCTTTCGCATGACCTTATGGGTGCCGCCGACAAGTGGACATCGCCCGTGTTTGCGCTGTTCTTCGTTATCAGCGGTGCCGAGCTTGAGCTTAATGTTTTCACCGATTGGGCTATTGTCGTTATTGGTGTGGTATATATACTTTCCCGTTCGGCAGGAAAGTATTTCGGTGCGGCAGGCAGTGCAAAGCTTACAAACTGCTCACCGCAGATTGTGAAATATTTGGGTGTCACACTTTTGCCGCAGGCAGGAGTTGCTTTGGGTATGTGTGCAACGGCAATGTCGCTTGGCGCTGAGGGTGCACTCATCCGCAATATCACCCTTTTTGCGGTTCTCATTTATGAGTTGTTCGGACCTATCATGACCAGAATGGCTCTTACCGCCGCAGGGGAAATTCATCCCATTACCGAGGAAGTCAAGCGCCGCAGACAGCAAAAGCTTGAAGAGGCAAAGGAAATAAAAAAATAAACTATGATAAACCAAGGCTTGAGGAATTGAACCTCAAGCCTTGTGTTTTTGTTTGTATAGTAAGATATGTGTTGTGGCACGGAAAAACTGACACACCGAGCAAAAAAATCTTGTATTATTGAGAGTTTGATGTTATTATATACTGTGTATAGCTGTAATTTGGGGGTGTTGGGGTGTCTTACAAAAATCTGATGGATATGCACGTGCATTCTGATAATTCGCATGATGCGCACCATTCGGTGACGCTTGTTTGTGAAAAAGCGGTGGCAAAAGGACTTCGTGCCATTGCCGTGACCGACCATTGCAATATTATCGACTACTATAAGGATAAGCAGAACATCATCTGCCGTCAGGCGGCTTTTGAGGTTAAAAAAGCGGCCGACGTTTTTAACGGACAGTTGATTGTATCAAGCGGTATTGAGCTTGGTTCACCTGCCCGTGACGATGAAGCGGTAAACGATGTTTTGAAAAACAAGTTTGACTTTGTTGTGGCATCGGTGCATCGTATAAAGGGCAAGAAAAAGAGTTTCTGGCATTATGATTACAAGCGTGAAACCAACCGTCCCGAACTGCTTATTCCACGATACCTTGATGAAGTGATTGAAACGGTGCAATGGAACGGGTTTGATTCACTTGCTCACTTAACATACCCTTTAAGATATTTTCCTGCCGAAAGTTTGGCGGAGTTTGACTTTTGGCAGTACCGCGAACAAATTGAACTGATACTTAAAACATTAGCTCAAAACGGAAGGGCGTTGGAAATCAACACCAAGGGTGATCCATTTTCAATGAACGGAAATACATATAATTTCCACCCCGACCTTGAATTGGTCAAGCTTTTCCGTGAGCTTGGCGGAGAATACATAACCATAGGTTCGGATGCTCACAGTGCCCACGATGTCGGAAACCGAGTGGCCGATGCCTATGATATGGCACTGGCTGCAGGATTTAAGTATGTAACACTGTATCAACACAGAACACCACTTTCGATTAAGATAAATTAAGGAGAAAATTTATGAATATCAAATTGTTGAAATTGCTTTCCAAAAACGCGAGATACACTCTGCATGAGCTTTCGGTTATGAGCGGCCTTCCTGAAAACGAGGTCAAGGCCGAAATTGAGGCCATGGAAAAGGAAGGTCTTATCCGCGGTTATAAGGCAGTTGTTGACTGGGAGCGTCTTGACAGTGCCAAGGTTTCGGCTATTATCGAACTCAAGGTTGAACCCCAGCCCGATGTAGGTTTTGAACAGATTGCCGACGAGGTTAAGAAGTATTCCGAGGTTGAGAGTGTTTACCTTATGTCGGGCGGTTATGACCTTTGCGTTATCGTAAAGGGTAAAACCTTCCAAGAGGTTGCCATGTTTGTTGCAAAGCAGTTGGCACCCATGAAATATGTTGTTTCCACCGCAACACACTTTATTTTACGCCGCTATAAGGAAATGGATATTGAGCTTATCGGTGATGTAAAAGACGACAGGGAGAAGATTTCGTTTTGATCGATTATAATAAATTATTGAACCCCACGGTTTTGGAAATAAAGCCGTCGGGTATCAGAAAATTTTTTGATATTGCCGCCGAAATGGATGATGTCATTTCGCTTGGTGTCGGTGAACCCGATTTCCAAACTCCTTGGCACATTCGTCAGGCAGGTATAAAATCATTGCAGGACGGTAAGACCAAATACACCTCAAACTGGGGTATTATGGAGTTGCGTAAAGCTGTCAGCGACTATATGAAGGAACAATCGGGTTGTGAATACAACCCCGCAAGTGAGGTTTTGATCTCGGTCGGCGGTAGTGAGGCTATTGATGCTGCAGTGCGTGCCATTGTAGGCTATGGCGATGAGGTTTTGATTGTTGAGCCTAGCTTTGTTTGCTATGAGCCGATAGTAAAGCTTTCGGGCGGTGTTCCGGTGACTATTGCCACCAAGGCCGAAAACGAGTTCAGACTTACTGCCGACGAGCTTAAAAGCCACATTACCGACCGCACAAAGCTGCTTATTTTACCTTACCCGGGCAACCCTACGGGTGCTATTATGGAACGCCACGACCTTGAGGCTATTGCCGAGGTTTTAAAGGATACCGATATTGCCGTAATTTCGGACGAGATTTACTCCGAGCTTACATACACGGGTAAAAAGCATGTTTCCATTGCATCACTCGACGGTATGCAGGAAAGAACTGTGGTTATCAACGGATTTTCCAAGACCTATTCCATGACGGGTTGGCGTTTAGGGTACGCCTGCGGTCCTGCACCTATTTTGAGTCAGATGACCAAGATTCATCAGTTTGCCATAATGTCGGCGCCTACAACTTCGCAGTATGCCGCTATTGAGGCTCTCAAAAACGGACGTGCTGATATTGAGGCAATGGTTGAGGAATATGATATGCGTCGCCGTTTGATTGTTGACGGCTTTAATGAGTTGGGTCTTGAATGCTTTGAGCCCAAAGGTGCTTTCTATGCCTTCCCGAGTATTAAGTCAACCGGTCTGTCGTCCGAGGAATTTTGTGAGAGACTGCTTTATTCCAAAAAGGTGGCAATAGTGCCGGGTAATGCTTTTGGTGAAAGCGGTGAGGGTCATGTCAGAGCATCCTACTGCTACTCGGTTGACCATATCAAGGAAGCATTGCGCCGTATCGGTGAATTTTTGGAAGAGATAAAATGAAGATAAAAGCTAATGCCAAGGTTAATTTGTCGCTTGATGTAACGGGTAAACGACCTGACGGTTATCACACATTAGAGTCGGTTTTCCAATCGGTTTCGCTTTGCGATTACCTTACGGTTGAGTTAAGTGATACGATAAGTGTCACTTGTTCGGATAACTCGGTTAATAGCGAGGATAACCTCTGCCATAAAGCGGCAAAACTTTTCTTTGAAGCAACCGATATTAAAGGCGGTGCCGAAATCTTTATAGAAAAGCATATTCCCATGGCAGGCGGTTTGGGCGGAGGAAGTGCCGATGCAGCCGCAACGCTTGTTGCATTGAACGAGCTTTGCAACCAACCGCTTACCCAAGAAAAGCTTTTGGAGATTGCCTTAAAACTGGGTGCCGATGTGCCGTTTTGTATGTTGGGCGGAACCAAGCTGTGTGAAGGAATCGGTGAGATTATGACCGACCTTGCACATTTACCCGATTGCTTTATGGTTATTGCCAAAAAGGGTGAAAAATCCTCGACGGGCGATATGTACCGTGCGCTTGATTCGGCTGTTTCGCGCCGTCATCCCGACACCAAAGGCATGATAAACGGTCTTGACAACGGCAATTTGAAGCAAACCTTTAAAGGTGCCTACAACTGCTTTGAGTTGGTCTGTGACGCTTCGGCATTGAACGAAGCACGCGAGGTTGCCGATGCAACAAATGCGATTTATTGTGGTCTTTCGGGAGCAGGCCCTACCGTGGTTTTGATTTTTGACTCTATGACCGACGCTAAAAAGGCGGCAAGCTCTTTGTCCCCAAAAGGCTTTTTCACCTATATTGCCGAGCCGTGTGAAAAAGGCGTTGAAATAATTGAATAATTTATAACACTCCTGCCAATATTTTCCTTGAAGATTTTTGACAGGAGTGTTTTTTATGCAATTACTTAAAAGAATATCCAAACACATCGACCACTCGGCGGCAATCCGTGCCGTGGCAGTAGCGTTGATACTTGTGCTGACCTTTACTATTTGCGGGTTTGACGCCAAGTGCGACACCATTCGTGAAAATGTTTTGCGCCTTCATGTACTTGCCAATTCCGACAGTGACGAGGATCAGGCTTTGAAATTAAAGGTAAGGGATGCTTTGCTTGTTGAGTCCGAAGGAATGTTTAAAGATTGCAATTCCGAAGCCGAAGCGGCAGAAAGTGCCAAGCAGAATATCGAAAAACTGCAACAAATTGCTCAACAAACGGTTTATAGCAATGGCTACACATATCCCGTTACCGTGACGGTGGGCGAAACTTGGTTCGAAACAAGGCACTACGAGGAGTTCACCTTGCCTGCGGGTGAGTATGAGGCTTTGCGCGTTGTGATAGGTGAGGGCGAAGGCAAAAATTGGTGGTGCGTTATGTTTCCTGCGGTTTGTATTTCATCGGCGGGAAAGAATAAAGGGTTTTCCAAGGTTTTGAACGACGATACCGCCGAAATAGTAGAAAAGCCCAAGCAATATAAAGCTCGGTTTAAAGTGGTTGAGCTGTTCCAAAAGGCTCGCCGAGGCTTGCTAAAATTGTTTTAATGAAAAAAATTTAGATTTTTTTGAAAATAATACTTGCATTTTGATATGAGTTGTGGTATTATCTCTTTACTGATGTGAAGAAAAGGAGAGGGGTGACAACATGAAAGAGGGTATTCATCCGCAGTATGAGACAGTTGTTGTAAAGTGTGCTTGCGGAGCTGAGTTCGAAACTCGCTCGACAAAGAAAGATATCCGTTTGGATATTTGCTCCAAGTGTCATCCGTTTTTCACCGGCAGACAGAAGCTTGTTGATACCGGTGGTCGCGTAGACAGATTCAAAAAGCGTTTTGGCATGGATGCTAAATAATTGTTTCAGATCTTTGGCCGCAGTTGTACTTTACAACTGCGGTTTTACTTTATACGAAATTTGACTTTTACAAAAGGCGGTGACAAAATGGACGACTATAAGACGGTGCGACAACCGGGTGAGGCCGAGTATGAGGAAAAACGTTCGCGATTTATCGGAAGTATTATTCCGTGTACCACCGAGGAGGAGGCTATTGCCTTCATCAACAAGCGCAAATCCGAGACATTTGGTGCAAGGCATAATGTTTATGCTTATATTCTTCGCGAGAATAATATTGCCCGTTTTTCGGATGACGGCGAGCCTCATTCAACGGCAGGTATGCCCACGCTTGATGTTTTGAAAAAACAAGGGTTGGTTGACTGTTGTGTAGTTACCACACGTTATTTTGGCGGAGTTTTGCTTGGCACGGGCGGTTTGGTGCGTGCTTATACCGCCGCGGCTTCAAGAGCTGTCGAGGCGGCTGGCGTTGCCGTAATGCGTGAGTGTTATCAGTGCTTTATAAACTGTCCTTATTCCGACCATGCCCAGGTTGAAAGGGTTATCGAAAACGGCGGCGGCAAGGTCACAGGGTGCGATTTTACGCATGAGGTATCGGTCAAGTTTTCCATAACTGCCGAGGATTATGAAAAAATAGTCCCCAAATTCACCGATGTTTTTTGCGGCAGATTGTCACCCGAAATTGTAAGCACGGGTTATGCTGAGGTTTGATTGAAAAATTTTAAATTTTTAGACGAAAATAAAAGTATTTTACAAAGTATTTACGAATAATAAATTAAGAAAATAAAATATTAAATTCAAAGTCCCGATTTTGGTACTATGGATGAGGTAAAATGGCGTTGAAAGGGGAGTGAGGCAATGGCATTACCGCAGGATTTTTTATTGGAACTTAAATACCGCAACGATATTGAATCGGTTTTGTCACCCTACATAGCCCTTAAACGAAGAGGAAGTAATCTTGTCGGTCTTTGTCCTTTCCATAATGAAAAGACACCTTCCTTCACTGTCTATCCCGAAAACGGTTCGTATTACTGTTTTGGTTGCGGTCAGGGTGGCGATATAATCACCTTCACGATGAAGATGGAAAATCTTGATTATATCGACGCAATTCGCCGTCTCGCCGAAAAAGCAGGACTCAGGATGCCCGAGGATAACCGTGACGATAAGGAATTAAAGTTAAAGAACGATATTTATGCCGTCAATGCCGAGGCGGGAAGATTTTTTCACTCGGTGCTGATGAGTCCACAAGGCAAGGCGGGACTTGACTATTTCTTGGGTCGAGGATTGAGCCTTAAAACCGTTAAAAGATTTGGGTTGGGTTTTGCTCCCGATGATTGGCACGCTTTGGAAAATCACCTTAAATCAAAGGGCTTTACCGATTATATAATCTCGGCGGCCGACCTTGTGGGTAAATCCGAAAAGAAGGATAAATTCGGCAAAAACATAACCTATGATCGATTCCGCAACCGTATAATGTTCCCTATAATCAACATTCACGGTAAGGTTATCGGCTTCAGTGGACGAGCTATGCCGGGTAACGAAAAACAAGGCGGAAAGTACATAAATACGTCAGATACACCGGTTTATAAAAAAAGCCACAATATGTTTGCCTTGAATTACGCCAAGGCTGTTTGCTCAAAGCAGGCAATTTTGGTTGAAGGAAATATGGATGTTATTGCGCTTCATCAGGCAGGGTTTGAGACGGCGGTTGCCGCTTTGGGAACCTCGTTTACCGAAGAGCAGGCAAGGTTGCTTGCGAGATACACCAAAGAGGTTGTTCTGACCATGGATGCCGACTCGGCGGGCGAAAAGGCAACCGACCGAGCCATAAACATACTTGAACCTGTCGGCGTTGGAATAAGGGTACTGCGGTTGCCTGATTGTAAGGACCCTGATGAGTTTATCAAAAAGCACGGTAATGCACGGTTCCAAAAATTGTTGGATAATGCAATGAGTGCACTTGAATATAAGCTTTTAACCGCGGCAAGGGGTATTGATCTCGACGCTACCGACGGTAAGTTGCAATATCTCAATAAGGCATGTGAGGTTCTGGCGGCCACTAAAGACCCGATAGCTATCGACCTTTACACGGGTAAGCTTTCGGTAAAGTATGGCGTCTCGAAGGAGAGACTCACACAGATAGTGAAAATGTCGCAGGAAAAACGGCGAAACGGTGAGGTCAGGCGCGAGCTTAACGAAATAATCGCACCGCAAACCGTGAAAAAGAACGAGATAAATCCGCAAAAGGCACAGTTCAAGCTTGCCGCAAAAGCTGAGGAGACAGTTATTTCAGTTTTGGTAAGGCATCCCGATATGCTTGAAGCTGCCAAATCGAAACTCGATCCGTCGGACTTTTTGACCGATTTTAACCGCAAGCTTTTTGAACGTGTGGTTGAGATACTTGAAACGGGACACAGCTTTGATTTGGTTTTGTTGGGGTCGGAGTTTTCGCCCGATGAAATCGGATATATTACAAGGCTTCTAACCGTTTCAACCGCTAACGAAAATGCTCAAAAGGTGCTGGATGACAGTATCAGGGTTATTTTAAGCGAAAAACGTTTGGCGGACAAGCCCGATGTATCTGAAATGAATGACGATGATTGGGCAAAAGAAATGTCGGAACTTATAAAATCAAAGAAAAAGGGTAAAACCTAATTTGGGATGATAGGGGAAATAAAAATGGAAAAAAAGAAAAAAACCAAAGCAACCGAAGTCAATGATGTTGAAAACAACGAGAACCTCATTGAAGACAGCTATACCAAGCCGGATGACGGCGACCGTAAGGACGATTTTTTGGATTTAGACGATATTCCTGAAAATCTTGAAAATCTTGAGCTGGAGCCTCCGCTTCTTGACCTCGATTTTGACGAGCCTACTGATGACGACCTTAAAATGACCGAGCTTGAGGATGTTGAAAAGCTTGAGGAAACGGTTGCATCGATGGATACCGTTTCGCTGGATGACCCCGTTAAGGTTTACCTTAAAGAAATCGGTCGTGTTCCTCTGCTTTCACCCGATGAGGAAATTGAGCTTGCCAAAAAGATTGGCGACGGTGACGCTGCCGCTAAAAAGCGTTTGACCGAGGCTAACCTTCGTCTTGTTGTCAGCATCGCCAAGCGTTATGTCGGACGCGGTATGCACTTCCTTGACCTTATTCAGGAGGGTAACGTAGGTCTTATCAAGGCGGTTGAAAAGTTTGACCACACCAAGGGCTTCAAGTTCTCTACCTATGCAACATGGTGGATTCGTCAGGCTATCACACGTGCAATTGCCGATCAGGCAAGAACCATCCGTATTCCCGTTCACATGGTTGAGACCATCAACCGTTTGAAGAAGATTCAGACCCAGCTTCTCCATGAAAATGGACATGAGCCCAGCGAAGAGCTTATTGCTGAGAAGATGGAACTTTCGGTTGAAAGAGTCAGAGAAATTATGCGCGTTGCTCAGGAGCCCGTTTCTATGGAAACGCCTATCGGTCCCGAGGAAGATAGCCGCTTGATGGACTTCATCCGCGACGAGGATGCTTTGGCTCCCGATGATGCAGCTTTGAAGACCATCACCAATGAGGATATCGATTCGGTTCTTAAGACTCTTACTCCGCGCGAGGAGGCTGTTATCCGCTTGCGTTTTGGTCTTAAAGACGGTCGTTGCCACACCCTTGAAGAGGTTGGTACCGAGTTCCAGGTTACCCGTGAGCGTATCCGTCAGATTGAGGCAAAGGCTTTGAGAAAACTTCGCCATCCCGTAAGAAGCAACAAGTTCAAGGATAGATAATCGGAGAAAATTCCAATGAAATACACCTATAAAACACAAGGTACCTGCTCAAGCTCAATAGATATAGAGGTTGAAAACGGTATTGTTTCCTCTGTCAGATTCGTGGGAGGCTGCAACGGCAACCTTAAAGGTATTGCGGCTTTATGTGTCGGTATGAGGGTGGAGGATGTTATTGAAAGACTGCAGGGAATCCGTTGCGGATTCAAGTCGACTTCATGTCCTGACCAATTGGCACGTGCTTTAAGCAAAATCGAAAAAGAGTGATTGTGTAGCTCTTTTTGAAAGTAAGGTGACAAAGATGTTTGATGAAGATATAAAAATAGCATCAATCGGCAAAGAAAAAACCAAAAGAAACGAGCACGAAATCGTTTTGGATGAATACACTCGCGAGACTGCTAAGGGTAATACTGAAAAGGCTAAACTTTTGGGCAAAACCTTGGCGCAAGAGGTTGTGTCCCGTCTCGACAGCTTCCCTATGGACGAAAACGAGGAAAGCGATGAGGTTATGACGGTGCAAAGGGGTATTATGATGACCTTTTCCGCTGTTATTGCTATGGAGGAAAATATCCCGAGCGAGGTTGTTCATCAGGCGGCTGAAAACAGCTTTAATTCCGAGCTTGAGAAGATTTCACCCGATATTTATAAGGCGGTTGGTGATTCGGGTGCATTTTCGTTTTACTATCTTGCCTACCGTCGAGGAACCGAGGTTGTACGTCGAATGGGTCAGACCTTTGCCATGCTTTGCTCTCATGACGGTGACCCGGTTTATCAGGAGCTTGGTGAGGCTATTTACTGCTGGTTCAAATCTTTTGCCGAGAAAAAGTGTAATGAGTCCGGCATAAACTAACAGGTTTTAAAACAATAATTATAAAAATAATAATTATAAATAATGGAGGAATTTATTATGAAAATCACAAAAGATATGCTTATCGGTGACGTTTTGGACATGGATAGAGGTACTGCACAGTTCTTCTTTGAAATAGGTATGCACTGCCTTGGTTGTCCTGCTTCCCGCGGTGAGTGCATTGAGGATGCCTGCAAGGTTCACGGCACCGACTGTGATGCTTTGCTTGCAAAGATCAACGCTTATTTGGAGAGCAAATGAGCGTTGATAACCGATTACAGAGAATAGCCGGAATGATAAGACATGGGGATAGGGTTGCCGACATCGGAACCGACCATGCCTATCTTCCGGTGTTTCTTATAAAGGAAGGAATCGCACCAAGTGCTTACGCCTGCGATGTCAGTGACGGGCCACTTGAAAACGCAAGAAAAACGGTTGAAAAGTCCGGCGTCAGTGGCATCACTCTGCGCAAGGGAGACGGTTTGAACGCAGTAGCGCCCGATGAGGTTGATACTGTGGTAATAGCAGGTATGGGTGGCGACCTTATCGCCCGAATTTTGGAGTCGTCACCGTGGGTGAAGAATTCACGTTATGAACTGATTCTGCAACCTATGACTGCCGTTGAGGATTTAAGAGAATATCTTTGCCAAAACGGTTTTGAGGTTAAATTGGAAACGGCAGTTTCGGCTCATAAACGCACCTACACGGCTATGAAGGTCGTGTTTACGGGCATTGTGACCGAGTGCGACCCTTTGTTTTATTTTGTGGGTCGTCTGGGTGAAAATTTAGGCGAAGATGAGATTGTTTACATACAAAGAAAGTATAAAATTATTAAAAAATTAGCAGATGATATAAAGGATGTTGAGTCGAAAAGAGAAACTTATTTAAAGCTCATTTCGGCGATCGAAAGCATCGAGAAACTCTTGAAGGACTAATATGGGAATCGACGGAATATTTTTGCATCAACTGAAAAAAGAACTGAACGATGGGCTGCAAAATGCCCGAGTTGATAAAATACACCAACCCTCAAAACAGGAATTGGTGCTGTTGTTGCGTTCTGCTTCGGGTGCAAAGCGGTTGCTTATCAGCATCCGTCCGTCGGCACCTCGATTGAATTTCACCGAAAACACGTTTGAAAACCCGCAGGAACCGCCTATGTTCTGTATGCTTATGCGTAAATATCTTTCGGGTGCAAGATTTCAAGGTGTTGCCGATAACGGCTTTGAACGCGTTGTGACTCTCTTGTTCGAGGGTACCAATGAAATGGGTGACCGTGTATCGTTAAGGCTTGTGACCGAGCTTATAGGCAAGCAGACCAACCTTGTTCTGGTTGGTGCTGACGGTAGGATTGTCGATTGCTTAAGAAGGTCTGACATCGAAGCAGGCGGAAGATTGGTTCAACCGGGTGCGTTGTATGTGTTGCCCGATAAACAGTCCAAGTTAAATTTGCTTGAAATAGCAGCTTCGGATGTTGTTTCGGCGGTCAAATCGTGCAGCGAACCTCTTGCCAAAGCATTGCTTAACACGGTTGACGGTTTTTCGCCGCTTATTGCCCGGGAGGTTGCCGTCCGAGCTGAAATTGACACCGACAAGATGTCAAACGAGCTTTCAAAGCATGAGGAAAAGCGTCTTGAGACAACGCTTCAAAGCTTTGTTGATGAACTGAACACACCAAAACCTACCGTTTTGGTGGATTTAAAAGGTATACCGTTTGAATTTTCGTATACCGATATTTCGCAGTACGGCGGCTCTGCCCGAAAGGTTTGTTTTGAAGGTCTATCACAGCTTTTGGATTCGGTCTACACCGAGCGTGACCGAAAAGAACGCATAAGAGCTACGGCAAACGATCTGTTTAAGTTGGTTAACACGCTTTTGAATCGCACCGCCAAAAAGATTGCCATAAGGCAAAAGGAACAGGAAAAATGTGCCGACGGCGAAAAGTGGAGAATCTATGGTGAACTGCTAAAAGCTAATCTCTACGCCGTAGAACGCGGTGTGCCGTTTGTTGACGTGCAGAATTATTACGACCCCGAATTGAAAACTGTGCGTATACCTTTGAATGTCACCATGACTCCCGCACAAAATGCTCAAAGGTATTTTAAAGAGTACAAAAAGTGCTGCAATGCACAAAGTCTTTTGGGTGAGTTGATTGAGGAATCGCAAAATGAACTAAAATATATTGAAAGTGTTGCCGATGAATTAAGCCGTGCTACCACGGTTGCAGAGCTTAATGAAATTAAGGCCGAGTTGTCCATGGCGGGGTATGTAAGGCTCCGCGGCGACCGTAAAAAGCTTCAAAAGGCATCGTCTCCTCTTGAGTTTACTTCGCCCGACGGACTCAGGGTGCTTGTCGGTCGAAACAATCGACAAAACGATGAACTGACCTTGAGAACTGCTGATGACGGCGATATGTGGTTTCATACAAAGAATATTCCCGGCTCACATGTTATAGTTTTCTGCGACGGAAAAGAACTTTCTGACGAAACGGTGCTTTTTGCGGCCGAGCTTGCGGCACTTCACTCAAAGGCGGCAGGCTCATCCTCGGTACCTGTGGATTACACAAGGGTCAAATATGTTAAAAAGCCTGCCGGTGCAAAGCCCGGAATGGTTATCTATAAAACCAATAAAACGGTGTATGTAACACCCAAAAGGGAAGATTGATATGAAATTAGGTATATCAAACGCAAGCCTTTATCCGTTAGAGACTGAACAGTCACTTAAATTACTGGGCGAAAACAGGGTTAAAGTGACCGAGATTTTTTTCAACAGTCCCTCCGAATTGCAACCATCATTTATTGATGAACTTAACCGTATCAGAAAACATTACGGTATTGAGATAGCATCGGTGCATCCTTGCGGTTCAATGGGTGAGCCTTACTTTTTGTTTTCGGGATATGAGAGAAGATATAGAGACTCTTTTGAATATTACAAAAGATATTATCATGCTTTGCAGGTTTTGGAAGGCAAAACAGTGGTGTTGCATGGCGACAGTCTGGTTGGACACATTACTATGGAGGAATATTGCGAGCGCCTTTTGGAAATGAACGAAGAGGCATCCAAATACGGTGTATGCATCTGCCATGAGAATGTCAACCGTTACCGCGGTGCAACGCCTGAAAATATCAAAGAGATTCGAAGGCTCACCGATGATAAGATAAAGTTTACATTGGATATAAAACAGACCGTTCGTGACGGTTGTGGTGTTGATGCAATGTATGAAGCCATGCGCGGGAATATAATCAATGTGCATATCAGCGACCATAACAAGGACAATGACTGTATGCTCCCCGGCAAAGGCAAATATGATTTCAATTCACTTTTTAATAAACTTTCGGAAGACAGTTATGATGGTGCGTGCCTCATTGAGGTTTATCGAAACGCATATAATGAACCGTGTGAGTTGTTAGAAAATTATAACAAAGTAAAGAGATTGTATAAATTTGGTTGACATTTAATAAGTTTGTGATATAATTGGTTTGTGACAAAATATCACAAACGAGGTGTAACCAATGCAAAACAAGACAAAACGTCACAATTCGGCATATTATAGAATGATCAAAACCACCGAGGTTATATCGGGAAGCGTTATTACAATGTATGGATTTGAGGCTTTTTCCGACGGTGGATTTGTTTCGATATCGGCATTATCAACCGACAAAAACAGAGTTTCAAAGCTGGTAGACAATCTTAACCAGTGTGAGATGGAACTGTCACAGCTACAAGGAATAATTGACAGATTCTTGCAAAATAAATGAAAAAAATGACCGCCTTCGGATAATTCCGAAAGCGGTCTGTTTGGTTTTTGTGATAAATTAAACGGTGATGATCTTGAATGCTTCAAGCACAGAGAATCCAAGAATGAGAACAATGCAGATAGGTGCGATGTACTTGATAACAACAGTAAAGAGGCGCTTTGCTTTGAATTTGTTGCCACATTCTTCGGCTTCGGCGATGAGAGCCTTGGGCTTTAATACATAACCGATAAAGATACAGGTGATAAGTGCAACAATAGGCATCATAACACTGTTACTGATAAAATCAAAGAAATCGAGGAAGCCCATGCCGAGGATTTTGATACCGCTCAAAATACCGCCGTTTGAGAGTGCCGAAGGGATACCGAGTGCCAAGCAAATGGCAAGAACGATAACACAGCTTAAGGTTCGGCTCAATTTGAACTTATCCTTAACAATGGATACAACGGTTTCCATAAGAGAAATGGAAGATGTGAGTGCGGCAAAGAAAACAAGAATGAAGAAGATAAGACCGATAATCGTACCGCCTGTCATTCCGTTGAATATCTTGGGAAGAGCTACGAACATAAGTCCGGGGCCCTTTGACATATCACCGCCTGCAGCAGCAACAGCAGGAACAATCATAAGACCGGCGAGGAAAGCAATGCCTGTGTCGAAAATTTCAATACTATGTACCGATGACTCAACGTTGACATCCTTTTTCATGTAAGAGCCGTAGGTTATCATAATACCCATAGCCAACGACATAGAGTAGAACAACTGACCCATTGCGGCAAGAACAGTTTTGGCGCTGAAGTGTTTAAAGTTGGGGATGAGATAATATTTAACACCCTCAATTGCACCGGGCTGGCAAAGCACATAAACAGTGACTCCTGTAACCATAACAACCAAAAGTGGCATCATAATCTTGGAAACACGTTCAACGCCTTTTTCAACCCCTAAAAGAACTATTAAAGCAGTAAGACCGAAGAACAAAAGGAACCAACCTATAGGCTCAAGATTTTTTGCCGCAAAAGTATCAAAATATGAAATTGGCTTGCCAGAAAGATCAAATCCGTGATTGGCGGCCGCACTGCCTACATTACCAGTGGCAAATACAGCGATGAATTTGGTGACCCAACCGCCGATTACACAATAGTAGGGAAGAATAATGACAGGGACGATGGCTGCAAGTATACCGACAAACGAAAAACGCTTGTCCAACTTTTTAAAAGCACCGATAGCACTGAGTCCAGTCTTACGTCCGATAAGAATTTCGGCCGACATCAAAGCAAATCCGAGTGTGAGAGCAAGTATCAGATAAACAAGCAGGAAGATACCGCCACCGTATTCAGCTGCCAAATAAGGGAAACGCCAAATGTTGCCCAAGCCAACGGCAGAACCAGCGGCAGCAAGAACAAATCCGAGTTTGCCTGTAAAATTACCTCTTTTTTCTAAAGTTTGGTTTTCGCTCATAAAAACTCCTCAAAAACTTTCTATATAATATAGTTTTTAATATATATGACATTATCACATAAAAGCATCGAAAATACAAGTACAAATTTGCCGTTTTACTACGAAACAGGTGGAAAAATAAGCATTCAAAAAAAATATTGTAAAAAATGAAAATAACACTTGATTTTTTTATAAAGAGTTGGTATAATGCTTGGGTAGCCTATGGAGAAATCGCGTAGTTGGTCGAGCGCGCACGATTGGAAATCGTGTAACCGTTAAAAGCGGTTCGAGGGTTCGAATCCCTCTTTCTCCGCCAAAACAAAAAGCCACCCTCAATGGGTGGTTTTTTGTTTTTTGCGGAGAGCCTTGAGGGAGTCAAATCTTTCGTCGAAGCAGCCGAAAAGCCGCGACAGGCTTTTCGGACTGTGAAGTCGGCAGCACGGCAGTTTTGCCGTTAACGGCTCGGAGCCGTCGGCAAAATAACGAGCGCACCGTATCCTTTTAGCTAATCACTGCATAAGCCAAAATGACACATCAAAATATCGCCACCCCCTTGCAATAAATACGGCAGGGATAAATCTTTGCCCTGCTGAATCATAACCTTTTTGTTTTCTCTATTCTATTTGTCATTTTGTAGGGGCGTATCACGATACGCCCGCGGTCGGAGCATAAGAAATATCACCGCTTAAAATCTGCTGCTTGGTGACATCAAGCATTTCGGGCGTGAGATTGCCACCCTCGATAACGGTCCTCACATGGCGCCTTACCTTTTTTGTGCCATCGACCGATTTAGGTACAGGATTAGTAAAATCTTCTCTTCCTGTAACAGTTTCGCCTTTCTCAATAGTACCGTGCGTTTCACCTGCCAGACGGTATAGCTCGTTGACCTTTTCAAGGTACTCATCACGGCTTATCTCGTTGTTTTTGAACTGCTCATCCAAAGCATCCATTTCAGCCGCGTAGTCGGTGTCGGGAAGGGAATACCGAATATCGTTGTTTTCTTCATTAAACCTTTCGGAAAGAGGAATGATATTTCCGTCATTATCCTTTGTAACTGCATCGGCAGATTTTACAAGGTTTTCATCAAAGAAAATATATTGGTCGTTCCAAGCAAACACGCCACCATCACGGACATTTTGTACGCGTAAAGCATCATAGCCTTCCATTTCAGCCCATTCGGCAATTTGAGCATTAGTGGCTTTTAGGCTGTCGGGAGAATATTTGCGTAGTTCTTCAGGGATAAGAAGGTCACTGAATACTCCGTATTGAGCATCAACCGTGAGCATATTCTTCGGGAAACCATATAAGGCATAGGTTGTCGGCTCGCCGTCTATTTGGTCTGTAACAGCAGTTGCTTTCCCTGTTTTATCGCCATAGTTTGAGGCAATATTGATGTTATCGGTAGTATATATCTTGCCTTTGTGTGTAACATCTTTAGAGAAAACTTTTTGACCGCCTTTTGTACCTCGATAGAGCTTTAACGGTTTGCCTTCTTCGTCAAGAATCGCACCTGAAGACTTTGCCGCTTCATCAACCAACCTCTGCGCTGCATTCATGTCACCGCTTCCCACCGCAGTGTCATACTCCTCATCAACCCCTTCGGGGAGGGAAAAGGAGCCACTTTCAGGCATAGAAAAAGCAGACTTGTCGTTTAAGCCTGCTTTTTCTTGGGTACTATTCTTTTCAATTGCTCTGGGTGTTTCCGGTAATATTTCTCTCGAGCTTTTTCGACTCTTCGGTACATTTTCTCCAACATCGCTCGGCCTTCTTCTCTCGTCATTACCTCTGGTTCTGAGGAGTTGTTGCGCTTGTCGTTCGGTAAGCTGTTCAAGTCTATCGGCATATCCATATTCTTTGATAAATTGCTCTGCATGTTCTCTTCCAATCCTCCTTTCTATTTCTTCCAACGTCTCTTTTGTTATTGCTAAGTTGTTATAATGATCTTGACCTTTAAAAAGCGAAATCGTTGCAGAAACTTGACCACCTGCATTTTCCAAATACCTTGCTAATGAATTCGTTGTGGTGCCGGTGCTAACCGTATCATCCACAATAACAAATTTCTTGCCTTTGATATTATTATATACGGTTTTGTCCACTGTGTCAAACAAAACTTTTTCAATCAGTCTTTCGGTAGTGCTTTTTCCGCGCATATTGTTTTTTGAGATTTTAAAAACGCCCTTAAATATTGTGAATCCTGTTTTTTGAGATAAAACATCAGCTATAACGATTGGCATTACATTCAAGCTTGTTTCCTGTGCTCCGTTTACCGATATAAAATAACAGCCTTTATATCTCTCAACAATATCCTCAATGAAATCATTAGCAAAGCAATAGTTTACAAGTTCAAATGCCGCTTCATCATCGCCATTCTTAGCCTTTTCATAAAGTTCTTTTATTTTTGGATCGTTCATAGCATCGCTATACATTCTTGTATAGTGCAACAATTGAGCTGGTATATTCTCATTATCTGATAATGAATACTCCACTCCACCTTCCGTGGAGGTTTTTTGTTGCTCGGTTTTGGTTGATTGCTTCTGCTCCCAAGCTTTTTCAGCCTCCTTCAAAGCCCTCACGTACTTGGTTTCAAGTCTTGTAAATTCAAAGGTAACACCCTTATGATTTGTCAGCTTTGCTTTCAGCCAACGAAAAGACAGGGGACTGTCCCCTGTCTTTCCTTAAAAGTTAGAGCTTCATATGTTCCAACTGTACCGCTATAACTTTCTGCCACATCAACTCGGTCAGTAAAGAAAAGACTTATACCATCGTCAGAAAAGCTTGGGTCAAAAATATAAAAATCTGCGTTTGGTGAGCCGTGGTACATAGCTTTAAGGTTGCCGTTTTCATCTACAACCTTACTATCCTTGAAATATTCGCTCTGCCCTTTTGAAAGTTGTGTTCCCTCGCTATCGGTTTTTACATTGGAAGAACCTACACTTTTCTCGCTTTTAGATTTAAACATAGACATAAAAGAATCAAAGTTATCGTTACCGCCGACCGACTCAACCCCTTCGGGTAGGGAATATTCACGGTTTTCGGAATATTCTTCACTTTCCTGCGTAGAATTACTATTGACAGATGGCTCGTTTTGTGCTATTCTGTCGTTAGAGTTCTTATTCGATGCCTCGTAATCGAGGATGGTGACCAACTCGTTTGGTGAGCCGGTGAGTGAATAAGAACTCTCTTTTTGTTCGATAAAATTGCCAATATCTTTAATATAACCTATGTTGTAGAGTACAGAACCGTTGTCGGTTTTGGCTGCAGACATATCAGCTTCGTAAACACGCTCTCCATCGGTGAAATATGATTTAAAATAATCCCAACCATGTTTTGCGAATTCTTTATGTTTCTTTTTAATATTTGGTCCGTGTCTATCGTGCTTTGAAATTTTAATCAATTCGTCTATGTGTTCTGCAGCAGATAGTTTTATTTTATATGCTGCTTCATCCATATTCTCATTCCAAAATTTCATTTTACCGGCAGTACGTTCGTTAACAAGGATAAATAAATAATCTTTTGTGTTGTATTTTTGACCACCGAAATTATTTATTATCCAATCCTCTAACGCTTCACCTCTTTTATCAAGATCGGTGGTTTCGTCGAATATGTTTCTATCAAGCATAACAATATCTCTATTTTTGCTATCCTTAACGATTGAATATTCTCCGCCCTCGGTGGAGTTTTTATTTTGCTCGGTTTTTGTCGACTGATTTTGATTCCAAGCCTTTTCAGCCTCCTTCAAAGCCCTCACATACTTTGTTTCAAGCCTTGTAAGTTCAAAGGTGACACCCTTATGATTTGTCAGCTTTGCTTTCAACCAACGAAAAGACAGGGGACTGTCCCCTGTCTTTTGTTGCGCTTTGTAGAAAAGAAAATACCGTCCTCTTTGGCAATCATTTTGCCTGTGGACAGTATCTTGTCTTTTGCATCTTCGGTTGTTCTGTGGTAAACGGTGACATATCCATTTTCGTTAACCACACCGCCGACCGACTCGATTTCTTCGATTAAATCTTGAGCATTTAGTAAATCATCTCCCGACACACGATCTTCAGTTTCGTCTTGACATTTTCGTCGGAATTGGGTATACTAAATTTAGAGATGTTGTTTGTGATCGCGTTACCCACGGGCCGCGATAAACCGTTTGTACGGTTGGCAACATCTCTTTTTTTGTAATATCATAAAGATGATATTTCCCATCATTCTTTCCTTTACCGACATTCAAGAACAAATCAAATGTTTCAGTCCCATAACGAACAGTGGATTTGTAATAACAGAAACAAAAGACAGGGGACTGACCCCGTCTTTTAGTTTTTGCCGAGTGATTTTGTTATTTATTGTTCTTTGCTAATTCATCTCACCCCAACATTACATCGAGCAGCATCATTGTAGCGAAGCCGAGGACTATTCCCATGGTTGCCGAATAGGGTTGAGCCTTTTGATTCTGCTGACATTCGGGGATAAGCTCATGCACTGCGACCAAAATCATGGCACCCGCAGCGAAGGATAGGGCGTAGGGTAATATTGCCTCAACGTAAGACACAAGAACTGCACCGATAACGCCTGCAATCGGCTCAACCATGCCCGATGCCTGACCCAAAAGAAAACTCCGCTTTCTTGAGTAGCCTTCTCTTCTTAAAGGTACCGAAACCGCCGCGCCCTCGGGGAAATTTTGCAAACCTATTCCAACGGCAACCGAGATTGCACCCATTAAATCTTGGGTTTGGTCTGCGTTTCCTTGCAACGCACCAAACGCAACACCAACCGCTAATCCCTCGGGTATGTTGTGTAGTGTAATAGAAAGCACCAGCATAATAATACGGCGCAGGCGTTCATTGGGTTGTCCTTCCGAGCTGTCGGCTCTTTTTCTTGCCAACGATACCACCTTGTCCGAGCCCCAAAGAAACAAAGCTCCGCACAGAAACCCTAATGTTGCGACTATATAAGCAGGCAAGGTTGACGCGTTTTGTGCACGTTCGATCGCCGGTTGTAATAAAGACCAAAAACTTGCAGCTATCATGACGCCCGAAGCAAACCCAAGCATTATATTAAGGGTTTTTGGATTTGGGGACGAGAAAAAGACTACCGTTGCCGCACCGAGTGCTGTAACAAACCATGTTCCTAGTGTCGCTGTCAACGCCATAAGAATGTAATTATCCATGTCCAACCTCCATTATCAGTATATTTCTGATAGAGGTTCTTGTGCATGAAATAAAAAAACACGCCGAAGCGTGTTTTTTTAATGCGACCGGATCTGTAAGCCGGGTTCTGTATTGGACGACTATCTTTCTTGGCCTTGCGTTGCCGCAAGGCTCACGCCATCTGTCACGGCACGCAGGGCGCGTATTGCCGTATTTGATGTTGCTTCGGATAGGGTTTACAGGACTGCACGGTCTCCCGTCAGTCGGTGAGCTCTTACCTCGCCTTTCCACCCTTACCGTGAAATTCACGGCGGTATATCTCTGTTGCACTTTCCCTAAGGTCACCCTCGGCGGCCGTTAGCCGCTATCCTGCCCTGTGAAGCCCGGACTTTCCTCAGGGGTCTTTCAAGACCTCCCGCAGCCGTCTGGTCCACTCGCAAGGACTATTTTAACATAAATTTTCAAAAATGCAAATGTTTTTTTGCTTATCATGGTAATGTGTAGTAATGGTAACCTGTTATTAAAGACTCTAAATGTACTACAGATTAAGTAATAGGTGCCTATCAAGGTGAAATCTACATGTACATTTGGGAATCGTGTCACTTTAAAGAACGGACCTAACAAGAAATTCAGTGATAATCAGAAGTGCTACTGTATACAATATTGATTGATGTTGCGTTTTATGGTTGCGCGTGTTATAATAAAAAATAATTTGTCCTTTGGGTTTATTCATAGTTTAATGTTTGTGTGTTGATTTCAAATTTATAATGGATAAAACAAGCGTATTTAATCTATATATGGGAGTTTGTTTATGAAAAAAATTATATCTTTAATTTTGTGCATTGTGATAGTTATTTCTTTGTGTGGTTGTGGTGATTCCAATAAACATAAAAATTACACAGAAGTCGAAAAGTTTTTTTATAACGAGGATTATGGAGTTTTGTTTAATGATTTTACAAAAGTTAAAGTCGTTGATGCTAATTCTGTGATTTCCGCTGCAAGTGATGCAGGTAAAGCTCTTGGCTTGAAAAATGCCACTAACGGACTTACCCTGAAAAGCCAAGACACTTTGGATGGCATAAACTATTATCGCTTGCAACAAAACTATAATGGCATAGAAGTTGTCGGAAATAATATAGTTATAGTTACTGATCAAAACGGCTCCGTTCTTGCGTGTTCATCAAACCTAAAAGACATAACCGAGAAAGATATTAAATTTACGGATTCTTCAGCGCAACAAATTATCGAAAGGATTGCAACATACTTAAATGTGTCGATGAGTTCTCTTAGAATTCAATCTAGTCATCGCGTAATTAAATATCAAGAGTCACCCTGTCTGTATTATAATATATGGGTCTCGTACGATCTAAACGACAAAACATATTTGGTGAATTTGTATGTTCCTGCTGGTGAAGGTGCCATTTTGAGTGGTATTAAGCCCGATCCATATAATATTGAGGATATTAGTGTTATTGATAAGTTTACGAGTATTGCGCACGATACGGGCAATTATGCAAATCAGTATATGTATGATTTTGGCAATGGTGTTTTTTGCTTTGATGCAAAAGGAACCAAGCATTATTCGGATAAAAATGAAATGTTCGAAAAAGCGTTTGCGGTAGGTATTGAAAGAGTAGATACTTCTCTTCAAAAATACAGTAATGTTAATGATTTTTCGAGTGGTGTAACTAAAATAAAAAAATGGTATTCCGATAAAATTGAAGATGCCGATTTTGATGTTGCTATCGTATTTGATACAGGAGGAAGGACATCAGCGGGCTCAGTTCCCTCGGATGTTATCAAAAAAATATATTTGGCACAGTTGAACTACACAGACAGAGAAATTGCAGCGATATTTATAAATAATTCTGAGGATGTTTCATTTGAAATTTTAGCTCATGAGTATACTCATTTAATCACCAATAAAACGGTTAATTGGTCGCAAGAAAATTTCCTTTTGGAAAATCCAGCACAATGTATCAATGAAGCGTACTCTGATTTGTTTGGTATGATTATTGATTGGGAAATTAATCAAAAACCACAGAATAAACCTTTTAAATGGGTGAGTCATAGAACAGATATCGCCAATACACAATATCCTCATAAAATAGGCAGTAAGAGTTTTGAGGTTTATAAGACAGATGATGGTGCAGACTGCTTATGTACTAGTGTTGGTGGTGAACTGGTAGCGTACAGATATGCATACTGTGTTACTTTGCAGTATGCGGCGTACTTGATGAATACTGCGCAGCAGGACAGCTTAACAATAGATGAAATACGAAAACTGTGGTTACATACTATGTATTCGCTTCCGTCGAATTGCGAGTTTAATACTTTCCGCGATTTGATGATGGTTACGGCGAGGTTTACAGGCTTTTCAAATCAAAAGGTGATGTGTATTAACAATGCATTTAAGACAATAGGCATTGATGGGACTGTAGAATATTCAGTTTTGGTGAATGGTTCAAACGATTCGAAAAATAATAACGGTTTAGATAATTCCACACCGAACGATAAGCTTGAAGAAGATAAAAATGTTAATGGTATTAAGATTTCCACCGCAGCAGACTTAAAGAAAATCGAAAATAACCCTGGTGGTAGTTATATCTTGACAAATGATATTGACTTGTCTTCGGAGACTAGTTGGAAACCGCTTTGTTCAAGTTCTGAACCATTTACGGGAACACTGGATGGAAACGGCTATTGTATAAAAAATCTGAAAGTTAATACCACGTATAAAAAAGATGTGATGGATTCCGAATATTCGGGACTGTTTACAGAGGTTTCAGGTGCAAATTTTAAGAATCTTGGCATAGTAGACAGCGAAATCTGTGTCAATTCAGATGAGTATAAAGGCGCCGCCGGAACATTGGCAGGAAAAAGCACAACAAGGGTTGAAAATCAAAGTTATGTATTGACTAAGGTGACTAACTGCTATGTTGGTAAAACGACCATGGTTAAGAGTAAGGTTATCCAAAACGGGGGCTCTTCGTTTGGAGCAACAATGACTATTGGCGGTTTTTTTGGTTGTGGTATTGCTAATTTCACGGATTGTTATAATTTTGGCACAATTTATGCTGATACGCCCTACGCTGACCAAATTGTGGGAGGGTTTATTGGGGAACCGCACACATATAAATCATATAACTGTACAATAGAATCGTGTGTCAGTGCAGCTAAAATAGAAGCAAGACATATATGGGGAGATAAGAAAGGTGCGTTCTTTGGATATAGTTTGGCAAAATGTGAAAATGTGGATATTATCGATTCTTATTATGTTGTTGATTCCGAAGACTGGCATCATGTGAAAGCGGTAGCAGATACCGATGATAACTTATTTACAAGTGTTACAAAACATAAATTTGAAGATGTGGGAGAGTTGTTAGAAAACTTTCAGAAAAGTAGATAAGGTTTGTGACCGGTCAACAAAACCACAGATTTTTTTGGGGATGGTTTTATGTCGATGTTTGACGGTTTTCTGATATGCTCTGACCTTGACGGAACCTTTTGGGGTCAGGGTTCAGAGGTAGAGAATCAAAAAGCAATAGAATATTTTATAGAAAACGGCGGTCGGTTCAGCTTTGCAACAGGCCGTACTGTTGATTTCATCAGCGAAAAGCCATTTGCCTCGATCATAAATGCGCCAACCTGCCTTTTTAACGGTGCGGTGGTGTATGACTATTCGCAAGAAAAGCTTTTGCGAGAGGTTAGGCTTCCTTACACAGTGCGTGAGTTTTTGGATGCCGTGTCGGACAAGATAAAAGGCTTTACAAAGTTAGGCCTTTTCCGTGGTATTCACGATAGCGGAACATATTATTCGAATCTCGATGAGATAATTGAAAGTGACTTTGAGTGCCATTCGTTAAAATTGCTTTGCACGTTTGAGACTACCGACAGAACATTAGAGTTTAAACATGCCTGCAGGAGTATGCCTTTTTTCAAAAATACCTATATTTCACGTTCGTGGGGTTATGGCGTTGAGTTTAATGCCGCAAACGGCACTAAGGGTCATGCATTGGATTTTTTTAAGAGTTACTGCGGTGCACATACTTCAATTGGAATAGGTGACTATGACAACGATTTGACGTTGGTTCAGCATGCCGATATTGGTGTTGCGGTTGGAAATGCCGTCGATGAACTGAAGGAGTCGGCCGATTGGGTTGTGAAACATTATTCTGAATGTGCCATAAAAGATCTTGTTAGTCGGTTGGAGGATGCTATCAGAAAAGGAGAGTTAAATGAATAAGCAAATGCTTCATAAAATTGCACGAACAGTTATTTTTGTGATCGGCGGTTTGCTTTTGATCAACGCTGTTGGAATAACCGTGGCAGCCAATTCCAACTTAGGGATACTGTTCACCTATATCGCAGGTGCGTTCTTTGTTTTGTGGGGTGTTTTTTACCGATACTCGGTTGAACGAATGCACATCGTGATAAAGTGTATTATTGCGGTTGGTTTGGCTTCGGTTGTGGGCATCGTATCGTTTGTTTATATCTTTGGCAAGACCGATTCTGTGACTTATAAAGAAGATGCTGTTATCGTTTTGGGAGCAGGTATAAAAGGCGAGGAAATAAGCCGAACACTTAAAAATCGTTTGGATGTTGCAATTGAATATTACCGTAAAAACCCTGATTCGGTCATAGTCGTCACAGGCGGTCAAGGGCATGATGAGGTCATTCCCGAGTCACTTGCTATGCAAAGGTATCTTATTGCTCAAGGCATACCTGAAAGTAGCATTTTGAAGGAAGACAAGTCTACCAGCACTGACGAAAATTTCAGGTTTGCCAAAAAGATACTCGATGAATATTTTAAAAGAGAGTACCGCGTTTTGTTTGTGAGTGACGATTTTCATATTTACCGTGCCAATATTTCAGCCGAAAATGAAGGCTTCCGCAATATAGGGCACCTTCACAGTACAGCACCGTTTTACACCCTTATACCCAACGGCTTGAGGGAGTATTTAGCAGTTATGTATGAATGGATAATAAAATGATTTTATACTGTCTCGATTTCGGTCGGGACAGTTTTTTTATGGATTCCCTACAAAGCCTTCTCATTGAGGTGAAGGGAGCTCTATAAAAGCCGATTCAGTGTGTTGTAGGGCGGGATTTCGGCGCCTCCATGGAAGAACGGAGAGAGCAAGCCCTCGCCCTAGAAGGTTGACTGGGGAATTAGATTTCTGCAAACTAATTGGTTGAAATGTCGGTTTTATTGCTTTTTTAAGCAAATGTAAAAATAGTGACATTATACTTGTGATTTGCTTAATTAAGCACTTGACAAATGATGCTGAAATAGGTAAAATGTTACTGTATAGTAATGTGCCTTGTTGTATGCTTTTGCAGGGCATATGCTAATTTAAGTATCCCTTTAATGTTAGGTCAGGACATTATATTTTAAGCGATAAAAAGCATAATTTAAAATGAAATGAGGAGATTTTTATGAAAACAAGAAAATTAACAAGTATTGCGCTTATTCTTTGCTTGCTTATGTCCTTGGTTTCGGTTATGTTCGTAGGCACTGCTTCGGCAGAAACATACGATTCCTCTGACAACGCATTTGAGTATAAGACTGTTTTAAACCTCACTTTTGACGGTGTTAATTGTGGCGGTATCGCTATGGCTAACGCAAATACTGCCAAGATTGAGAACGGCACCTTCGTTATTGGAAACTCCGGTGGTGCCGCAGGCGGTTCTTGGATTGCTAAAGATGGTACTGTAAACGCAGGTGCTGCCATCCCCAACAAGACCAATGTTACCGATGCTTCAAAGAGCCCGAAAGCAAATTTGTTTGCACTTGAGGGTAATACTACATATAGAATTACCTATAAGTATGCTTACAGAAACGATTTTCCCGAAGGCCAAGAAATGCAGTTCATGGCCGCTAACGACCCCTATCTTTCTGCTAACCACGGTCGTGGTACCGGTCTTGCCACTTATATTGCAACCGTAGCCGATGCTATGGATGCTAAAGCAGGCACACCCACCGGTGAAGCCACTTTTGGCGAGCTTAAGGAAGAAACCTTTGTTTTCTCGACCAAGAGCACTGCTGAAGGTAAATTCCTCGGTGTCAGAACCTCGGGTGGCGGTGCTAACGCATATGTAATGTTTGACGATTTCAAGGTTGAAAAGGTTGTAAGCAACGCTCAGTACAAGACCGTTCTCGACATCAACTTTGATTCTAACACCGCAGCAGGTATTGCTTCAACCGGTTTTGATACCAACTGGAACAACAAGGTTACCGGTGGCAACATGCTCATGATTCAGAATAAAGGCGGCGGCGGTTCGCTTTGGTTTGGTGCTAACGAGTCGGTTAACAGCGATAAGACCACCATTCCTTCTCAGACCACCTATGATGCAGATACTGCAGCCGAGTTGGTTAAGGATTGCTTCGAGCTTCAGCCTGCAACTACCTATAAGATTACCTTCAAGTATCGTTACAGAGATGATGCTCATACCAGCGGTAATCTCTCTTTTATGAGCGCTATCAACCCCTATTTGAAAGAAAACCATGGCCGTGGTTCGGGCATTAGCGCATCTATCGCTACCACTATCGATCCTATGGAGACCTCGGCTGCAAACGAGACCTTTGGCGGCACAAGCGCTTGGCACGAGTGGAGAGAGGAAACCTTCATCTTCACTACCAAGGATGAGTTGACCAACAAATATCTTGGCTTGAGACCTGAGTATAACAGCAATTACAAGATTGCAACCCAGATCGATGACTTCAAGATTGAGGTTCTCACTGCCGATATTTACACCTTCGACTATAAGACCGATAAGGCACCTTTGGATGTTACTGCTGATGGAGTTTTGTACTCCACTAACAAGCATTACACCTTGTGTAATTACGGTACCGAAGGCGGTTCTTACATCGACGAGGCAGGTTTGCACTTCAGACCCACCAACAACACAAACGGTCTTAACTATGATAACTTTGGTTGGAACCATAATGCACTCATTTACGACTTTGACGTAGACTGCAACGGCTCTCACCAGGTTATAGTTGATGCAAACTACTTGTATATCGTAACCGTTAAGTATAAGGTTGTTTCGGCTAAAGGCAACGGCGCTATTGCTATCGCTGTTAAGGCTCAGGATTCCAAAGACTATTCTACCCGTGAGGTTGCTCACAGATACCACAATGCCGCCTCCGATAAGTATTACTACCTTACCGGTGTTGTTGATGCAGCATCTATTTCTAACTTGGGCGGTCGGGAGATCATGCTCGTAGGTAGTGCTGCAGCAGGCACCGAGTACCTTGTTGAGTCGGTTGTTGTTACCGCCATCGAGAAGGATACCGCAGATGTTGCTCTTGTTAAGACCGACGATGCAAATCCTTATGTATATGATGTTGATTTTGTTAAGAGAGGCACCGAAATTGATGTACCTCACACCATCATTAAGAACCCCACCAACACTAAAGAAGAGAACGCTTACAACATCAGCTATGTTAATCCTTCGCTCAAGACCCTAAGAATTGATACCGATGGTGACGACTATGTTTACACCCCTAACGGCACCGAAACCGGTAACACTTATCTTGAGTCTTATGAGGATGCAGAGCGCGGTACTGTTGTAAAAATCAGCACCTCTAAGGGTTCGGGCGTTTCTACCTCTACTTTTAACTTTAACGAGTTTAAGCCTGAAGTAGGTAAAAAGTACTATGTAACCTTCGATGCAAAGCTTCTTGAAAACAATAATAAAAAAGAAGCTGCGCTCAAATTTGAAAGACTTTATTATTCCGGTGCATCGGGTATCAGCCAGTCCGGTGATAAGACCCACATCAATGCTGATGTTAACTCTAAGGTTACCGCATTGACCGGTATAACCCTCACAACCGAGTGGAAGACCTACGGTTGGGTGCTCAATGTTAAGGAAGAAACCGGTGACGCAGCAAACAGACCTTACGTTTCGTTTGCAGTTCCTCATAACGGAACTGATAAGGGTGACGATGTTCATGCAGGTGTATTCGTTGTTGACAACTTCACTGTTGTTGAGTACACCACCGAAGGCGCTGCTACTGCACCTAACGATGCAACCGATGCAATGGCTTCTATCAGAGGCTACGGCGTATCGGCAGACGGTTCTTATCAGTCTGCAGGCTTGCGTTTCAGAGCAACTGTTGATGCAGCAACCAAGGCAGCCGCTTCCGAAATCGGCTTCATCGTTGCTCCCGCAAAGGCCGCCACGGCTTACGGCGCAGAGTGGTACGCAGCCGAGGGTGAGCTTGTTGCAGGTGTTTCGGCACTCAAGCAGGCTTGCTACATCAAGGATACTAAGGATATCGTTTACTCAGACCTTGGTGACAAGGGTACTGCATATCAGATGATCCTCAAGGGTCTTTCGACCGAGGACGGTAAGACCGCATTCAACCAGAGATTCGTTGCTGTAATGTATGTTGTAGCCGAGGATGGTACTACTCAGTACTACAACCTTGGTGAAACCAGCTATAATGAGATGCTTACTGCGTACGGTATTTCCGGCACAGTAGTTCCCGAAGTTTGATAGGAGGTAAGGCAAATGAATAAAGAATATCAGAAGCCCGAAATGACTATCAAGGCTTTGGTTGCAGAGACCGAACTCGCTAACGAGGGCGGAGAACTCATCTTCAGCACCAACACCGATGGTTGGTTTGATTGGGACTAATATCCTAAACTAAACACAAACACCCGACTGTAAAAGGTCGGGTGTTTTTTTGATATGAGAAAACCACCTGCTTAGCAGGTGGTTCCAAAGAGGCTTATGCCGTTGAACAATCCCGCCGCAGTAAGCGGCTGTCAACGAAGTTGACTGAGGGATTGTTTTCGTGTGATTTTGATTTTAGTATTGATTCATGAATCAATACTAAAAATCTCTATTTATGAAACCTTCCTTTGATAAGGGTGGCGAATTGGGAGGCAAAAAAACAACCACTGCTTTTGGCGGTGGTTGTTTGGGAAATATTATGAAAATAGCTACATTAGACGCTATTTCCACGCTTACAATTTAACTCACAATCGACCCTATAGTGCTCAATCGTGAATTTTGCAAGCGTTTCGAGGTACTTTTCGGGTTCTATAACAAAACAAAGTCCGTGTCCGGCTTTGGGCATCGAAACCAACTGTTTTTCGGCACTGCATGCGTTGAAATTTTCAACGCTCATCTCATAGGGGACAAAATCATCGGCTTGACCGTGATAAAAAATTGTAGGTAATTTTGAGACTTTTACATTTTCAATGGCGGGGCTTTCTTCCAAATTAAAACCGCCGTAAATTCGAGCCCCAAGCTTTACAAACGGGTAAAGCAATGATGCTGGGAGTTTCATTTGCTTGATAACCTTCTTTATAATTGCATCGGCCGAGGTATAACCGCAATCGGCCAACACGCCGACAACATTATCCGGTAATTTCTTGCCCGAAGCCATAAGCACGGTTGAGGCACCCATCGAGATTCCGCAAAGTATGATTTTTGCGTCTTTGTCGATATTGCTTATTATGTAATCAATCCAATCAAGGCAATCTCGATGTTCTTTCACGCCAAAGGTGATGACATGACCTTCACTTCTTCCGCAAGCGCGTTGGTCAATAATAAGGCAACTGCGTCCCAACGAAAAGCAACGCTGAATGCCGCCGCAAAGGTCGCGTTCCGAGGTTCCGCGGTAGCCGTGCATCATTAGTTCGATCGGTGCACCTTTTTTGTATTCATAAAATTTGCCTTTTAGCTTTAATCCGTCAAAAGATGTTATTTCGGCATCGATGCAAGGGATGTTTCGGGCTTCTTTTTGCCAGGCAATCATCTGCTCACGAAAAGGCTCATATATTTTGCCCGGAGGAATGTCAAACTCGGGTGCTTTTTTCTCTTTTCTGCGAGATGTGAAAAAAGTCAGATAAAAGCAGACAAAAGATATAAGCAACACCAAAACGGCAATCGAACCGCCAATGCCTAATGCCCAATAGAAAACATTCATGGTATCAAATCCTTTCACAATTATTATAATATAAAAATTCAAAATTTCAACAATTTATATAAATGTTGCAAATTACAAAATGCTTGCTTTTTATACTGTTTAAGGTTAAAATAACCTTGATAGAAAAGGATGGTGGAGCTGTGAAAACACGGGATATTGAAGTTAATTATAAAAATAAAAAGCGTTACAAAACAGCTAAATATCCTATACGACAGCCTATTGTTTTGTCATGGCTTATTTCGATTTTGTCGTGGTTTATGCTTATAGGTAAGAAGCATAGGATAGAAAAGGTTAACATGGAAGGACTTAAAGGTCCGTACATGCTATTGAGCAACCACATGTATTTTATCGACTTTGAGTTGACAGCGGTGGGTCTTTTCGGCAAGCGAATGAACAATGTTGTGAGTATTGACGGATTCTATCGCCGCCCGTGGTTGCTTGAATTGATAGGTGCTATCTGCACACGTAAATATACCATGGATCTTCACCTTGTGAAGTCTATCAACCGCGTTTTGAAAAGGGGAGATGTGCTTTCAATGTACCCCGAGGCAAGGTATTCGCCCTGCGGTATCACCTCGTATATCCCTGAGTCGTTAGGAAAATTGATAAAGAAAAACGGTGTTCCTGTTGTTGCGGTGGTGCATCACGGAAACTATCTTCACTCACCGTTCTGGAATTTCCGTAAAAAGCGCAAGGTTCCGCTTCACACTGTTATGACGCAGATACTCACTGCCGACGATGTCAAAAAAATGACGGCAGATGAGATATATGATGCCGTTAAAAAGGCTTTGGAGTATGATGATTACCGCTATCAAAAAGAAAACGGCATACTTATAACCGAGCCGTTCAGAGCTGAAGGTCTGCATAAAGTTTTGTACCAGTGTCCACATTGCAAGACTGAATCGAAAATGGATTCTGAAGGAACCGAGATATTCTGTAAAGAGTGCGGGAAGCGTTGGAATTTGAATGAGGACGGCACACTGTCGGCTTTATCGGGTGAGACCGAGTTTTCGCACATTCCCGATTGGTTCCGTTGGGAGCGAACTGAAGTTGAAAAGCAGATTGCAAGCGGGGAATACTCCTTTTCTGATGAGGTTGAGGTTTATTCCATGCCAAGGTGTTGGAAATTTGAAAAGTTGGGCAATGCAACGCTGACTCACGATATAGAAAACGGTTTTATATTAAAGGGTCACTACAACGGTGAGGACTATTTCATCAACCGTTCACCCATGCAGACTAACAGCTTGCACATTGAGTATGATTATTGCTATATAAAGCCGTTTGACTGTGTGGATATTTCAACCGAGAACGATTCGTTCTACTGCTATTTTAAAACACGTGAAAATGTTGTTACCAAGCTTGCCTTTGCAACCGAGATTCTTTATCAAAGGGGTTTGAAACAGGTCAAGGAAACAAATACGGAAAAAGCATAATTGGAAAATCGTATATAATTAAACAGAAGACCTTTAAGTAACTTCCTCTGATGAAGAAGCTACTGTCCACTACAAAATAAATAGGCTCCCCTTGAAAATGCAAGGGGAGCCTATGCCATCCCTACAAATGTTAATTCGCTGTTTAGTAGGGGCGCATCGTGATGCGCCCGCGGTCGATTCGTGAATCGACCCTACGATTCTGATGTTTATAAAAGTAAATGTTTAATAAAGTATCACTTTTGGTATAATATCAAACAACGCGGGAAAACTGTTTACAAAAGTTTTGAAAGGATGAAATGAAATGGTAGAACAGGATACCGTGAAATTATTGCGAGAGTGTGATGCGGGTGTCACAATGGGCATTGATTCTATCGACCAAGTGAGAAACCATGTGAAATCGCAGAAGTTGAAGGATTATTTGGTGGAATGTCGCCGTGAACACGACAAGCTCAACAGCGAGATTCAGTCACTTTTGGACCAATACGGCGACGACGGTAAAAGCCCTAACCCAATAGCCAAAGGTATGTCGTGGATAAAAACTAATGTAAAGCTCGGACTTGAGGATTCTGACACAACAGTTGCCGACCTTATGACCGATGGTTGCAATATGGGTGTGAAGTCCTTAAACCGTTACCTTAACGAATATAAGGCGGCTGACGAAAAGTCGAAGGACATCACCAAACGCCTTATTAAGTTGGAAGAAAATCTTGCAACCGATATTAGAGGGTATCTTTGAGCTTTAAAATGCTTGACATTTTGATTTGACGGTGGTATTATACTACTGTAAACCGTTGAGGCGGAGATAACGGCGATCATGCCTTTACAGAGAGTCCGTGTTGCTGAGAATCGGGCGTGAAACAGGTCGTCAAATGGACCGCTGAGGGTGTAGTGAAATGTTGGAGTGTTTCAACAGAGTATTCTGCAACGTGAGGGCTACGTTAGTGCCAAGGGTATGAAGTACCTAAAAGTGCGTGTTTTACACGAATCAAGGTGGCACCGCGGATAATCTCAAATTATTCGTCCTTGGCAGGAAACTGCCGAGGACTTTTTTGTTGCATTGGAGAGGATTTTGTGATAATATTATCGAAGCGATGGCGTAGCCATAATTAAATTTTGACAGTTCAACTTATTTTGTTAACCGTTGGTATGCGTTTGGTGTTAGGTTTTTTTTTGAGCCTTCCCCGGTGGGGGGGAAGGTGGGAGCCGCTTGCGGCTGACGGATGAGGCGTTTAGTTCAAGACGACTCCTCATCCACCACTGCGCTTCGCTTGCGGTCCCCCTTCTCCCGCAGGAGAAGGCTTTCGCACAATTTTAACTATTGTTTATATATTTGGAGGAAATTAAAATGAAACTTAATGGCGTTGATTTTGATACATATTTTAACAACTACCCTGATAAGGACGGATATTTTGGAAAGTATGGCGGTGTTTATATTGACGATAAACTCAAAGCTGCTATGGCCGAGATTACCGAGGCTTATTTTTCGATCTGTCAGTCGCGTAAATTCATTGCAGAGCTCAGAAGAATCAGAAAAGAGTTTCAGGGCAGACCCACTCCCGTAACCCATCTTGAAAGATTGTCTGACGCTTTGGGCGGCAAGGTTCAGCTTTATGCAAAAAGGGAGGACCTTAACCATTCGGGCGCTCATAAGCTCAACCACTGCATGGGTGAGGCTTTGCTTGCAAAATATATGGGCAAGAAAAAGGTCATTGCCGAAACAGGTGCAGGTCAGCACGGTGTTGCTCTTGCTACCGCTGCTGCTTACTTCGGTCTTGAGTGCGATATTTATATGGGCTCGGTCGACATTAAAAAGCAGGCTCCCAACGTTGCCCGTATGAAGATTTTGGGCGCTAATGTTGTTGAGGTTACACACGGTCTCAAGACTCTTAAAGAGGCTGTTGATGCCGCTTTCGACGCATATAGCAAGGAGTACAAGGATTCTATTTACTGCATCGGCTCTGTTTTGGGCCCCCATCCGTTCCCTATGATGGTTCGTGATTTCCAGAGCGTTGTCGGTATTGAGGCAAGAGAGCAGTTTATTGAGATGACCGGTCATTTGCCTACATCTATCGTTGCTTGTGTTGGCGGCGGCTCCAATGCCGCAGGTCTTTTTGCAGGCTTCTTGAATGACCCTGTTGATATTTACGGAATCGAACCTTTGGGTCGCGGCCCCAAGCTTGGCGACCATGCCGCAAGTTTGAAATACGGCACCGAGGGCATTATGCACGGCTTTAACAGTATTATGCTTAAGGATGAAAACGGTGACCCTGCACCTGTTTACTCGGTAGCTTCGGGTCTTGACTATCCTTCTTCCGGTCCCGAGCACGCTTTCTTGCAGGATATCGGACGCGTTAAGTATGATGTTATCGATGATGAGGAGACCATTGATGCCTTCTTCAAGCTTGCACGTTTGGAGGGCATCATCCCCGCAATCGAGTCTTCGCATGCCGTTGCTTACGGTATGAAGCTTGCCAAGACCATGGATCACGGTTCTATTCTTATTAACCTTTCGGGTCGCGGTGACAAGGATATGGATTATGTCCTTGAGAATTTTGGCATGAGATAATTGAGATTTTTGGTAGTGGTTGTGTTCGAAACTGGACACAACCACTATATTTTGTGCACGGTGCACGACTGAACCTCAAAATTTTGTGTTAAAATTTATGTTTTAGGTGTTGACAAAACAATATGCTGTGTGTATAATATGGGTACAACATTTACATGACTGACGGATCAGAGTGATAACACTCGTGGAATGTAAATGCCGAAAGCACAAAGTGCTTAATGCCGACCGTCTGGGCAGATCAGTTTGCATTTACAAACTGACCTGTCTTTTTGCTTTTTTATAGGTCAGTTCTTCAAAAGGAGGAATTTTTAGTGGAACACAAAAATTGGAAAGGATTTAAACAAGGTGTCTGGCAGAATGAAATCAACGTGCGCGATTTCATTCAGCAGAACTATACCGAATATAAGGGTGATGCTGCCTTTTTGACAGGCGCAACACCGAGAACCCAAACTTTGATGAAAAGGGTTGAGAGCCTGTTTCTGCTTGAACGTCAGTTTGGTGGCGTTTTGGATATTGATACCGCAACGGTTTCTTCACTGACAAGCTTTTCGCCCGGATATATCGATAAGGACAATGAATTGATTGTAGGACTGCAGACCAACCGACCTTTGAAGCGTTCCGTAAACCCCTTCGGCGGTATGCGTATGGTTCGTCAGGCATGTGAGGCTTACGGCTATAAGCTTTCCAAAAAGGTTGAGGAAGAGTTTCGTTTCAGAACCACCCATAACGACGGTGTTTTCAGAGCTTATACCGACGAAATGCGTCAGGCAAGAAAGTGTCACGTTATAACAGGTTTACCTGATGCCTACGGTCGCGGCAGAATTATTGGCGACTACCGTCGTGTGGCACTTTATGGTGTGGACAGGCTTATTGAGGAAAAGAAGAAGGATAAGGAAAGCCTGTCGGATTATGCCTTTAGCACCGCTACCATCCGTTTGGATGAGGAGCTTTATCAGCAGATAGCTTTCTTGGGATATCTTAAAGAAATGGCTCAGATGTATGGCTTTGACATTAGTCAGCCTGCCGAAAACGCAAAAGAGGCTATTCAATGGACTTATTTTGCATACCTTGGTGCTATCAAGGAGCAAAACGGTGCTGCTATGTCCTTGGGTCGCGTCAGCTCTTTCTTTGATATCTATATTGAACGTGATATCAATAACGGTATATTAACTGAGGAAACCGCACAGGAGTTGATGGATGATTTCGTTATCAAGCTCCGTATGGCACGCCATTTGAGAACTCCCGAATACAATGAGCTGTTTGGCGGTGACCCCATGTGGATAACCGAAGCAGTTGGCGGTATGGGTGAGGACGGACGTACACTTGTTACTAAGTCGAGCTTCAGAATGCTCAACACTCTCTACACTCTCGGACCTTCTCCCGAGCCCAACCTTACTGTTTTGTGGTCAACCGCATTGCCCGAAGGATTTAAAAAGTTCTGTGCCAAGGTATCGAGCGATACCGACTCGATTCAGTATGAGAACGATGATGTGATGCGTCCTATTTACGGCGATGATTATGCTATCGCATGCTGTGTTTCGGCTATGAAAATCGGTAAGCAGATGCAGTTCTTCGGTGCTCGTTGCAATTTGGCGAAGCTTTTGCTTATTGCTATCAACGGAGGTTATGACACCACAAGCGGCATCCATATAGGCCCCCAAATGCCAGTGCTTTCAGGCGATAAGCTTGACTATGAGACTGTCAGCGAGCGCTTTGATATTTATATTGCATGGTTGTCAAAGTTGTACGTGAATACCATGAATGTTATTCACTACATGCACGATAAGTATGCCTATGAGAAGATTCAAATGGCGTTGCACGATACCGATGTTGAGCGTTTTATGGCTTTTGGTATTGCAGGTCTTTCGGTTGTTGCCGACTCCTTGAGTGCTATAAAATTTGCCCAAGTTCGTCCTATTTTTGATGACAACGGTTATATTATTGAGTTTGACACTGTCGGAAGCTTCCCGAAATACGGTAACGATGATGACCGTGTTGATCTTATCGCCAAGGAAATGACCCATAAGGTCATTACCGAACTTCGCAAGACACCGACCTACCGCAAGGCTATACATACCTTGTCGGTATTAACCATTACATCTAATGTTATGTATGGACGTAACACCGGTGCAACACCCGACGGCAGAAAGGCCGCCGCACCCTTTGCGCCCGGCGCTAACCCCATGCACAACCGTGAAGAAAACGGTGCATTGGCTTCTTTGAACTCGGTTGCAAAATTGAGCTATGATGACTGCCGTGACGGTATTTCCAACACCTTCTCTATCACTCCCGAGGCTTTGGGCAAGACTGAGGATGAGCGTGTTGATAACCTTGTTTCCATACTCGATGGTTACTTTGCCAAGAAGGCTCACCATATTAATGTCAATGTTTTGAACCGAGAAACTCTTATGAAGGCTTATGAGGATCCTGAGGCTTATCCCAACCTTACCATCCGCGTTTCGGGTTATGCCGTTAACTTCCACAAGCTGTCGCGTGAGCAACAACGTGAGGTTATCAGCCGTACCTTCCATATGGCACTATGATAGGTAAGGTGCATTCCATTCAAAGTCTTGGTACGGTTGACGGACCGGGTGTCCGTTCGGTAGTGTTTATGCAAGGGTGTCCGCTTCGTTGCGGTTGCTGTCATAATCCCGACACTTGGGACGTGAATGGCGGTACCGAATATACCTCCGAAGAAATAGTCCGGAAGGTGGTTCGCTTTAAGGAATATTTTGGGGAAAACGGTGGTATAACCGTTTCGGGCGGTGAACCGATTTTGCAGGCGGAGTTTGTGAAAGAGGTTTTTGAGCTTTGTCATAATGAAGGCATAAACACCTGCCTTGACACATCGGGGTGTGTTTTGAACGGTGCCGTTGAGGAGTTGTTGAGCACTTGTGACCGTGTTTTGCTCGATATTAAGTATACCTGCCAAAAACACTATCAAGAGTATGTCGGTTGCGAACTGACGCAGGTATTGGAATTTTTGAGGTTTTTGGATGACAAAAAAATACCTACAACGATTAGGCAGGTTATAATCCCGTCCTTAAACGACGATGAGGAAAGCGTGAAAGAACTCAAAATCATCGCCGAGCAACACAAGTGTGTTGATAAGGTTGAGTTATTGCCGTTTAGAAAGATATGTCAGACCAAATATGATTCTATGGGTATCGAATTTAAGTTTGGCGATATTCCTGAACCGAGCTTTGAGACTATGGAAGCTTTAAACAAAATACTGTAACTTTTAAGAGCTGTCGGTTTTTCGACAGCTCTTGTTTGTTTGACAATAAAGTGTTGATTTGATATAATGACAGTGAAATTTCGGCGTATCGGAGGTGGAGACAGTTGGAAAAGGTTATTGTAATCGGATGTCCCGGCTCGGGGAAGAGTACATTTGCAAGAAAACTGCAAAATTTAACAAAGCTGCCTTTGGTATATCTCGATATGCTATTTTGGAACAGTGACAAAACAACCGTCAGCCGCGAAGAGTTTGATAAACGGTTAGATACAGTGCTAAAAACCGAACGGTGGATTGTTGACGGTAATTACAGCCGAACACTTGAAGTGAGACTTCAAAGGTGCGATACAGTGTTTTTTCTTGACCTTCCCACCGAAGTCTGCCTTGAAGGTGTAAAGGAACGAAGGGGCAAGGAAAGGCCTGATATGCCATGGGTCGAAACCGAAGAAGACCGAGAATTTGTTGAGTTTATAAAAGATTTTTCGATGAGTCAACGACCTAAAATTCTTATGCTTTTGGAAAAGTATAAGGATAGAAGTATTTATGTTTTTCACTCGCACGACGAAATGGATAAATATTTGTCAGACTTTGGAGAATAAATCGTTGACTTGACAGCGTTTAAAAGGTATAATATTCAAGATATAAACGAAATGAGGGTGTATATGGAGCTTTTGAAAAATATAGTCGGTTATATAAGCGACGCAATGTATAGCTACATACTTATAATAATTCTTGTTTTGGGCGGTTTGTATTTTACTTTTCGTACTAAGTTTGTTCAGTTCAGAACAATAAAGCAACAGTTGAAATCGGTTACCGAAAAGTCTGACGGAAAGGGTGTTTCGTCCTTTCAGGCTTTGATGGTTTCAACCGCATCGCGTGTTGGCACGGGTAATATCATCGGTGTTTCAACGGCGCTTATTTTGGGCGGCTTTGGTTCGGTGTTCTGGATGTGGGTCATAGCCCTTATCGGTGCAGCTTCGGCATTTATTGAAAGCACATTGGCACAGATATTTAAAAGAAAAGGTCCCGAGGGCAGTTTTGGCGGTCCTGCATATTATATAGAAGCGGCATTTAAAAAGCGTTGGCTTGGTGTGGTGTTTACCGTGCTGTTGATGTTGACCTACGGTGTCGGCTTTAATATGTTGGCTTCCTTTAATTTGCAGGATACATTTTCGGGGTTCAGCTTTTATCAAGAACATGACAAGGCATTCCCTTGGATAATTGGCGGAATCATTGCATTGTTGGTTGCCTATTGTCTTATCGGCGGAGGTAAGCGTATTGCATCTATTACAGGTTGGATGGTACCTATAATGGGTGTTGCCTATGTTATTGTGGCAATTGTCATTATTGCTATCAATTATAAAGCTATGCCCAAAGTGTTCAGTACTATTTTTTCACAGGCTTTTGATTTTGAAGCAATATTCGGCGGTTTCGCAGGCTCGTGTGTTATGTACGGTATCAAACGAGGACTGTTTTCCAACGAGGCAGGTGTCGGCTCGGCACCTAATGCTTCGGCGGCGGCTACCGTCAATCATCCTGTAAAGCAGGGTCTTGTTCAGGTTTTGTCGGTATTTATTGACACAATAGTCATCTGTTCGGCAACCGCATTCATGTGTATGAGCTCGGGACTCGATGCGGCGACATTCGTTGACGCAAAGGGTGATGCTTTGGCGGCTTCATATGTTCAGGAATCCTTGAGACTGTCGTTGGGCAGTTTTGGACCGATATTCATTGCTGTTGCAATGGTTTTGTTTGCGTTTACCACCTTGCTTGGTAATTTGTTCTATGTTGACAAGTGCTGGAACTACCTTTTTGGTCATGCACCGAGCAAAAAGTTTATGCTTTGCTATCGCTTGGTGGCTTCGGCACTGATTTTGGTCGGCGCAGGATTGGAAGCAGGTTTACTCTGGGGCGTTGCCGATGTTTTGATGGGCCTTATGGCTATTATCAATATTCCTGTTATCATTATCCTTGGAAAATACGCTTTCCGTGCTTTGAAGGACTATTTGAAGCAACGCAAAGAGGGTAAAGACCCCGAGTTTAAGGCCAAGAATATTGACCTGCCTTACGATACCGATTATTGGAATTGATTAGGAGATATTTATGATCTGCAACAACATACTTGAGGCTATGGGCAATACCCCCATAATCCGTCTTTCCAGAATGGTTGAGCCCGACATGGCCGAGATTCTTGTGAAGTTTGAAGGACTTAATGTCGGCGGCTCTATCAAGACCCGTACTGCATATAATATGATTCTCGATGCCGAGCAGAAGGGTGTCATCAATAAGGATACAATCATTGTTGAACCCACAAGCGGAAACCAAGGCATTGGTCTTGCTTTGGTTGGAGCTGTAAGAGGCTATAAAACCAAGATAATCATGCCCGATTCGGTTAGTGAAGAGCGTAGAAAGCTGGTCAACCACTACGGTGCAGAGGTTATTTTGGTGCACGATGCAGGCAATATCGGCGAGTGTATTGAGGAGTGTGTCAAAACCGCTTTAAGAATGCAGGCCGAGGACAAAAATGTGTTTGTACCCCAACAGTTTGAAAACCCTGCCAACCCGCAAATTCAAAGAGAACAGACCGCAATGGAGATAATCAATGCGGTAGGCAAGCCGATTCACGGATTTTGCTCGGGTATTGGTACCGGTGGTACTATCACCGGTATCGGTGAGGTGCTTAAGGCTCACAATCCCGAGATGGAAATTTGGGCGGTTGAACCCGAAAATGCCGCTATGCTTTCGGGTGGTTCGATCGGCACGCATATTCAAATGGGTATTGGTGACGGTGTAATCCCCAAGATTCTCAATCAGAATATCTATAATGATATTTGCATTATCAAGGATGATGAGGCTATAACCACCGCCAAGGAGCTTGCCTCGAAAGAGGGTATAATGTGCGGAATTTCGAGTGGCACAAATGTCGCCGCCGCAATCAAGCTTGCTAAAAAATTAGGCAAGGGAAAAACGGTAGTAACCGTCCTCCCCGACACCGCAGAGAGATACTTCTCAACTCCTTTGTTTGAATAATTTTTTAAATCAGATCACCCAACCTCTAAATTACAGAGGTTGGGTGTTTTTCAATGTTGAAAAATGATATTTTCTTGACGAATGTTGATAAATCAACTATACTGTAATTGTGAAATTAAATGTGCGCTTTGGTGCACACATGAAAGGTAAGTGCTTTAAATGGATCAAAAATATGAAGCTCTGTTTACTCCTTGGAAAATCGGCAATGTTGAGATCAAAAACCGTATAGTCATGTGCCCTATGGGCGGTACATCGTTGTTCGGTTGGTTTGAACTTACGGGTTGCGGTTTTGACAAAGAGGCCGCCAAACTGTTTTTGGAAAGAGCAAACAATAATGTCGGTTTGATAATTCCCGGTATCGCACCTTTGAGAGATACTTTTTGGGGTAAATGGCTTTGGCAGAACCCCAAGATGTTCAAAGAATTAAAGGTCTTTATGGACGAAATACATAAGACAGGTGCAAAGCTGTTTATTCAGCTCACGGCAGGTATGGGTCGTTCGTGGGCTATTACCGAGCTTGTTGCACCGCTTCACAAAAACAAGTTCACAAGAGCTATCGTCAAGCCTATTATTGATACCTCGCATGAGTTGGCATCTCCCAGTGAGCAACCCTCTCGCTGGGCACACGACATCATCTGTCCCGAAATGACGGTTGAACAGATTCATGAAATTATCGAGGCATTTGCCAAGACGGCCAAGCTTTGTAAAGAGGCAGGCGTTGACGGTGTTGAGGTTCACGCCGTTCACGAAGGCTATCTTCTTGATCAGTTTGCTATCGAATTTTTCAATAAGCGTACCGATGAATACGGTGGTTCTTTTGAAAATCGCTATCGCTTTGCGGCCGAGGTTGTAAAGGCTATTAAAGAATCCTGCGGTGACGATTATCCGGTATCGTTGCGTTACTCGGTCGAGTCCAAGATGAGGGGCTTCTGCGAGGGTGCTACGCCGGGTGAGGAGTATACCGAGGTTGGCCGTGCAATGGAGGAATCCGAAAAAGCGGCAAAATATCTGCAGGATGCAGGTTATGATATGCTTAATGCCGACAACGGCACTTATGACTCTTGGTACTGGGCACATCCGCCTATGTATATGCCCGAAAACTGCAACCTTGAGGATGTTGCACACATCAAAAAGTTTGTTGATATTCCCGTTGTCTGTGCAGGCCGTATGGACCCCGAGGTTGGTGCTAAAGCGGTTGCCGACGGCAGTATTGACGCTGTCGGTATCGCCCGTCAGTTCCTTGTTGACCCCGAGTGGATAACCAAGCTGATTGACGACCGACTTGAGGAAATCAAGCCTTGTATCTGCTGTCACGCAGGTTGCTTCAACTTCTCAACAAGCAAGGGTCACGCCAATACACAGGCTTTGAGTGACACAATGGGTCTTTCGCGTTGTGCATTGAATCCCGAAACAATGCAATCCAAGAAATATCACCTTGAACCTGCCAAAAGAAAGAAAAATATTGCTGTTATCGGTGGCGGTATCGGTGGTATGGAGGCGGCGTTGGTTCTTACAAAACGCGGTCACAAGGTCACGATTTATGAAAAGACCGACCGTCTTGGCGGTGTGTTTGTTGCTGCTGCAGCACCTTCTTTCAAGGAAAAAGACCGCGATTTGATCAAGTGGTACATCCGTGAGGTCAACCAAAACGGCATAGAGGTCAAATTTAATACCGAAATTACCGATATAAAAACATTGGATGCCGATGAGATTATTGTTGCAACCGGTGCCGTTGCTAAAAAGATACCCGTAAAGGGTGCTGAAATGGCCATAGAGGCGGTTGATTATCTTCTCGGCAACAAAACTGTCGGTGAAAATGTTGTGGTTATCGGTGGCGGACTTACCGGTTGTGAAATTGCTTACGACCTTTACCTCAACGGCAAAAAACCGACCATTGTTGAGATGCAGAATGACCTTATCACCACACCCGGTATCTGTCTTGCTAACACAAGCTACCTCCGTGATTTCTTTAAGACCAATAAGGTCCCCGTTCATCTTGAAACCTCGCTTTCAGAGATTGGCGACGGCTTTGTTGTGCTTAAGGATAAGGAAGGCAAGACCTTCAATGTCGAGTGCGACTCGGTCGTGCTGTCGGTCGGTTACAATCCCGCACCCGTTGTCAAAAAAGGCGGAAAGGTTCACGTTATTGGCGATGCCAAGGCCGTCGGAAACCTCCGCACCGTTATCTGGGGTGCTTGGGACGTGGCTATGAAAATTTGATTTATAATTGTAGGGACCGACGTGATTCCCCTGATAGGGGAAATGTCCGCGAAGCGGACAAAAGGGTAATGGCGAGCAATGCTCGTCGTAACCTCGGCGGTCCGAAATAAAAAAGGAGTGGATTTTATGCAATTAACCGCTGAACAACAGGCAATACTCAACGGTGAAAAAGGCGAAACCATGGCCAAGGTTATGAAAACCATGGTTATGTATGGTGATGCTTTTGAGGCCGAAAAGTTAGTTCCTATTACATCCGATTACAACCACCTTGTTACCTCGTTTGGTCTTAAGGTAATGTCACCCGTTTACGACCTTATGCAACAGCTTCTTGATGCAGGGGTTGCTTCGGGTCAAAAATTCTCGGTCGACCCAAGACCGGTGGACAAAAATGTTCCTGCAAACTTTTTGCAGAACATTGTTTTCAATAAATTGATGTATACCAAGCAAAAGTCATACGAAGGTCAGTTGAAAAAACTTGGCCTTATGAATGACGATGCTTTCACCTGCACCTGCTATATGGATGAGGTTGGCAACAAGCCTAAAAAGGGCGATGTTTTGTCATGGGCAGAGTCTTCGGCTGTGGTTTATGCCAACTCGGTTTTGGGTGCAAGATGCAACCGCAACTCAGGTATTATTGATATTATGGGTTCTATCGTAGGCTATGTTCCTTATTTCGGATTGCTTACCGATGAGGGTAGAAAGGCTACCTGGGTAGTAAAAATTGAAACCACCAACAAACCCGAAGCACAGTTACTTGGTTCTGCAATCGGTATGAAGGTTATGGAGGACGTTCCTTACATTGTAGGTCTTGATAAGTGGCTTGGAACCGAACTTTCGGACGCTGCTTGCACCTATCTCAAGGACTTCGGTGCTGCTACGGCTTCAAACGGTGCTGTTGGCCTTTATCATATCGAAAACCTTACTCCCGAAGCAGTAGAGCAGGGAAAAGACCTTATAGTTGAAGGTGCAAAGGAATATATCATTGACGATGCCGAGCTTGAAAGGGTCAAGAATAACTATCCCGTTATTTGGAAAAATCCCGATGCCGAACCCAAGCTTTGTTTCATGGGTTGCCCTCACATGAGCCTCGAACAGTTGAAATCTTGGACCGAAAAGGTTGAGGCGGCTTTGAAGGAATATGGCCACAAAAAGGTGGTTATTCCCACCGTTTTCACCGCTGCGCCCAAGGTTTTGGAGCAGTTTAACAAGACTGAATACGCTGAAAGACTTAAGGCAACGGGTGTTATCACCTCATACATCTGTCCCTTGATGTATATGAATAATCCGTTGTGCAAGAAGATGCCTGTCATCACATCCTCTAATAAATTGCGTACCTATACCACGGCACGCTATTACACCGATGATGAGATACTTGTGGCCATCACCAAGGGAGGTAAATAAGATGAGAGAATTTAAAGGACGTGTAGTTACCCCCGGTACCGTTACAGCCGAGGCTGTTGTCACTCGACAGGGATTCAACACCTTGGCATCAATGCAGATGGCATTGCAGTTTGGCGATAAAAAGGTCAAATGCGGTGACCAATCCAACCCCGACCTTTACGAAAAGCCGTTGTTCAATAAGGCACTTTGCCTGCCGCAGACCATTGGTTCAACCACGGGTGGTCTTGTGCTTTACTGTGCTTGTGCAATGGGTCGTCAGCCTGCATGTATGCTGTTTGCCAACCACATCGACTCGCTTGCGGCTGCAGGTGCCGTTTTGGCCGATGTTTGGGTAGATGGCGTTACAATGCCGGTTATCGATTGTCTTGGCGATGAGTTTTTGGACTATGTCAAGGACGGCATGAGCATCACCGTGAAGGAAGACGGAACGGTGGTTGTTGATTAAATTAAATTAAATTAAATATTAAGAGGCTGTCTCGTTAAGAAGTTACTTTCATGTGAATTCAAACCGTAGAGGCGAACTTTGTTCGCCCGCGGGTGTTCACAGAACGCCCCTACAAATGTGTTTGGGCTTGAATCCTTTGGCTAATGAGACAGCTTTTTTGTAACCGTTTTTTGTGATCAAACATAAAATAAACAAGGGGACAAACCCCAGAAATAATAAACAAAGGACGGTTTTTATGAGAGAATACGATTCCTGTAATTCCTGCCGTGATGCAGGTTGCACCTATGCTATTCCCGGTATTTTGGCAGCGTTGTTCTTTGCTGTGGTGGGACTTTTAGTCGGAGCTGCGGTTTCGGCAACAATACTTGCCAACCTTGCTGCATTTATCGTGCTTGCAGTCGTGCTTTTGGTGTTGCTCGGCATTTGGGCAATCGTCCGTTTCTGCCGTTGCAGGCGCTACAGAGATTAGTCAAAATTTAAAGGAGGGTTAAACCCCTCCTTTTTTTATTTGCCCGCAAAACTAAACTTGGTGGCGGGAATCTTGACTATGCGTTGGAAAAGTAATATAATATAAACATAACACAACAATGTGAAACAAAGGTTTAGATATTGTCTGAAAACGGAGAATGTTATGAAATTACTTATGCACACCTGCTGTGCGCCGTGTTCGATAATGTGTATCGACACGTTGCGCCGCGAGGAAATAGACCCTATACTCTATTGGTATAATCCCAACATCCACCCGATGAAGGAATACAAAATGCGTAAAAATACTTTGGTGGATTATGCAAAATCGGTGGGGTCGAAGCTGATTATCGAAAACGAATACGGACTTCGCAAATTTATCGAGGGGATATACCCCGATTTTAATAACCGTTGCGGTTTTTGTTATGAAATTCGCTTTGACCAAACGGCAAAATTTGCCGCGGAAAACGGTTTTGATGCCTTTACCTCAACACTTTTTGTCAGTCCTTATCAGAATCACGAACTGCTTATAAAAACCGCCGAAGAAGCGGCAAATAAGTATAATATAGATTTTTTGTACCGTGATTTCAGACCCTATTTCAAAGAGGGTCAGGAAAAAGCACGGGAACTCGAGCTTTATATGCAAAAATACTGTGGTTGTGTTTTCAGTGAAGAAGACCGATACACAAAACGCAAGTGAAAATAGCATAAACCCAAGAATTTATTAACCGTATTCGGCATACCTTTAAGTAAAAGGGGTGTCGAATATGTGTTTTTTTAAGAAGATTTTTTGTTTGTGTTTAGCGTTTGTTCTGAGCGTGTTGCCGTGTGCCGTGTCGGCTGACGAGGCTTTTGAGGATGATGCTGACAACAAAATAGTTACCGAGTTTAATTCTCCTGACCTTAAAGATCCAATACGAATTGATGCAAACGAAACGGTTGCAGGTGTGGGGATAGAGCTGGATATACCTGCAAAATCGTATATATTGATGGAGGTCAACACAGGTCGGATACTTTACGAAAGCGAAAGCCATATGCAGTTGCCGCCTGCATCAATCACCAAGGTCATGGCATTGCTGTTGGTGGTCGAGGCTATCGAATCAGGTCAATTGACATTGGAAACAATGCTTACAGCAAGTCCTCATGCTTGCTCAATGGGTGGTTCACAGATATGGCTTGAACCAAATGAGCAGATGTCGGTGAACGAGTTGCTCAAAGCTGCGGTCATAGGCAGTGCAAACGATGCTACCGTTGTGCTTGGTGAGGCATTGGCAGGCAGCGAGGAAGGCTTTGTTCAAATGATGAACGAAAGGGCTGCCCAGTTGGGACTGACTGATACTAATTTTGTTAATTGTACGGGGCTTGATGCTGATGGCCATGTCACATCGGCACATGATATTGCCGTTATGTCCAAAGAACTTATAAAGCACGATATGATAAAGCAGTATTCAACCGTATGGATGGATTCGTTGCGAAACGGTGAGTCGGAATTGGTCAACACCAATAAGCTGGTGCGGTATTACGAGGGTTGCACGGGACTTAAAACGGGTACAACCTCGGGAGCAGGTTGTTGTCTTTCGGCTACCGCCGAGCGTCAGGGTTTGGAGCTTGTTGCGGTGGTTATGGGATGCTCAACGAGTAATGATCGATTTAACGGAGCAAGAAAGTTGCTTGATTACGGTTTTGCAAATTACACCTATATCACCGTCACTGCCGACAGCAGTAAATTTCATGATATATCCGTGACAAACGGTGTCAAGAATAAAGTGACACCCGTGTGCAATGAGGAGAGAAGCTTTTTGGTTGAGAAGAACAAGGCTAAAACTCTCATTGTCGAGACCGAGTTGAGTGATACCTTGAAAGCACCTATAACCAAAGGTCAGCAGATTGGTGTTGCAAGGGTGTTTGTTGACGGAAATGAGATTGGAACTGTCAAAATTACGGCAAAAGAGTCGATTGAGGCGATGACTTTAAAAAAAGGTTTAAAAATTTTGCTAAAAAACCTATTTTATGTGTAAACTTTTTCAAATTTGTGTTGAAAAAGTAGTTAAGGTATTGTATAATAACTACAAAGAAAGGTATATTTCGGTGTGGTAACACCGATTAAACCGATTTCAGCTTTTTTCCGAAGGGAATGTTTAAAAATGTCTATTAAATTTAAAGACGGATATGCAAAAGAGTTTTTGGGCGAGGATGATTATGCCGGAATAAAAGCTCATGTATCCGCCGCACACAATATGTTGGAAAACAAATCGGGTCTCGGAAACGACTTTTTGGGTTGGGTAGACCTTCCTGTTGATTACGACAAGGATGAATTTGCACGAATCAAAAAGGCCGCAGACAAGATTATCAGCGACACCGATGTATTTATTGTTATCGGTATCGGCGGTTCTTATTTGGGAGCCAGAGCCGCTATCGAATTTTTGAAGTCACCTTTGTACAACAATCTTCCCAAAAACACTCCTGATATTTACTTTGCAGGTAATTCCATCAGCGGTTCTGCAGTTCAGGACCTTTTGGCAATTTGCGAAGGTAAGCGTGTTTCGGTCAATGTTATATCCAAATCGGGTACCACCACCGAGCCTGCTATCGCTTTCAGAATTTTCAGAGAATATCTTGAAAACCGTTACGGTCATGAAGAGGCCGTTAAGCGTATATACTGTACCACCGATAAGGCAAGGGGTACTTTAAAGCAGCTTGCTGACGAACAGGGTTATGAATCGTTTGTAGTTCCCGATGATGTTGGCGGTAGATTCAGTGTTCTCACTGCAGTTGGTCTTTTGCCCATCGCCGTTGCAGGTGCCGATATCGATGCTCTTATGAAGGGTGCCGCATTGGCCCGTGAGGAATATGCAGTCGACGATATTGAGAAGAACGATTGCTACAAGTACGCTGCTATCAGAAACTGTCTTTACAGAAAAGGCAAGGCTATCGAGTTGCTTGTATCCTATGAGCCTCGCTTCACAATGATGTCTGAGTGGTTCAAACAGCTTTACGGCGAGTCTGAGGGTAAGGATGGCAAGGGTTTGTTCCCCGCATCCGTAACCTTCTCAACTGACCTTCACTCAATGGGTCAATACATTCAGGACGGACGCAGAATTTTGTTTGAAACAGTTGTTACCATTGGCGACTGCGGTTCGGACACCATTATTAAAGAGGATGCCAACGACGGTGACGGTTTGAACTTCCTGGCAGGCAAGCCCATGTCTTTTGTAAACCAAAAGGCATTTGAGGGTACTGTGCTTGCCCATACCGACGGCGGAGTTCCCAACCTCGTTATTGAGATGGAGAAGGCTGACGAAGAAAACCTCGGCCGACTCATTTACTTCTTCGAAAAGGCTTGTGCAATTTCGGGTTATATGTTGGGTGTCAACCCATTCAACCAGCCCGGTGTTGAGGACTATAAGAAAAATATGTTTGCAATGCTCGGCAAGCCCGGTTACGAAGACCGCAAGGCCGCATTGGAAGCAAGAATCAAGTAAGAAATAACCGCTTTTGGCGGTGAAAATATAAAGGAGTTGTTACTATGTTAAAACTTATTATCGGTAAAAAGGGTAGCGGAAAAACCAAGAAGCTCATCGACGCTGTTACTGCAGCTGCTGACGCTTCCAACGGCAACGTTGTTTGCATTGAAAAGAGCTCAACCCTTACTTTGAATATCACCCACCGTGTACGTCTTGTTGACACCGATCATTATGAGATCTCGGGTTATGATGCATTCTATGGCTTCATTTCCGGTATCTGCGCAGGCAACTATGACGTTACCCACATCGGTATCGATGCAATCCTTCGCATCTGCAACCGCAACTATGACGAGCTTGCTACTTTCTTGAAGAAGCTTGATGTTCTTTCCAAGGATGCTAACGCAGAGTTCATCATCACCGTTTCGGCCGATAAGGCAGAGCTCCCTGCAGAAATCTTTGAGATTGCAGAGGAAATTTAAGCTACAAAGTTAGCCAAACTGTACACCGCACAGAAAAATCTGTGCGGTGTTTTGTGAATTTCGGTAAAAATACCTTTTTCTTGTGTTTTCGGGAAATTTACACTTGACAAAGAGGGTATCGGTATATATAATATTCTGTGTGACAATTTGAGGTGAGTGGTATGATTCTTGATTTAAGGTCACTTTTTGTAAATGACAGCGAGACTCTTCCGCTCGATTGTCGGTTCGATATGAGTGAGGTCGATTTTTATGGGACTTGTCCTTTGAAGTCGCCTGTTTCCGTTAAGGGAAGTGCATTCTCCAGAGCCGGCATTGTAACACTATCGGTAGAATGTGATTGCGAATACTCTGCTCCTTGTGACCGTTGCGGTGAAGAAGCGGTGAAGCATTACAAGGTTCCGATAGAGCGCGTTCTCGTCAGTCAACTCGAAAACGACGAGAATGACGAAATAATCCTTGTGCAGGATTTCAAGCTTGATTTGGAAGAGCTTGTTTTCACTGAGGTTGTGCTCGCAATGCCGAGCAAACATCTGTGCACGAAGGATTGCAAAGGCATTTGCCAGAAGTGCGGTAAAAATCTGAATGACGGTCCTTGCGGCTGTGCTACCAAAGAGATTGACCCGAGACTTGCGGCATTAGCCAAATTGTTAGAGAATTAACTTAAAGATTTAAGGAGGCGCTGAAAATGGCAGTTCCCAAGAGAAAAACCGGTAAAGCAAGAAAGAACAAGAGACGTTCTAATGTTTGGAAGATGAGTGCTCCGACACTTGTAAAGTGCAATCACTGCGGTGAGTACAAGAGACCTCACAGAGTTTGCCCTGCTTGCGGATTCTATAACGACCGCGAAGTAGTTAAGGTTGAGGCATAATTTTTGCAAAGCTTTGGGGGAAGGAGTATATCCTTCCCTCATTTTTTTAAAACTAATCGAAAGGAGTGTTGGTCTTGGCAGTCTTGATAAAAGATGTTGAAAAGTGTTCTCATGCAGGAAGAGCAGGCATTTTGGCAGGGGAAACCTTGCTTTCGCTTAATGGCAACGATATAGTCGATGTGCTTGATTATCGATTTTACCAAAATGAGCGTGTGTTGAATGTCATGGTCAAATCGGTTGATGGCGAAGTCAGAACCGTTACGGTCAAAAAGCCTGAATATGATGAGCTTGGTTTGGAATTTGAGACCTATTTGATGGATAAACAGCACTCCTGTCGAAATAAGTGTATTTTCTGTTTTATTGACCAGTTGCCGAAAGGCTTGCGTGAATCGTTGTATTTTAAGGACGACGATTCAAGAATGTCGTTTTTGTTTGGCAACTATATAACACTGACCAATTTGACCGAGCATGAGATTGAGCGCATTATAAAACTGCATATAAGTCCTGTTAATGTTTCGGTTCACACAACCAACCCCGAGTTGCGCGTCAGGATGATGGGCAACCGTTTCGCGGGACAGTCACTTGACGCTTTGTGGAGACTTTGCGAGGTGGGAATCAGTATCAACTGTCAGCTGGTACTTTGTCCCGATTGGAATGATGGTGCTGAACTTGAACGAAGCCTTAATGACCTTATAAAGCATCCTTCAATCGGCAGTATCGCCTGTGTCCCAGTCGGCTTGACGGGTCACCGTGAGGGCTTGTGCGAACTCCGACCCTTTAACTGTGAGACCGCATCTGAGGTTATTGATATAACAGAGCGTTTTGGTGAACAAACACTTGAAATGTACGGTGAACGCCGTGTTTTTGCGGCCGATGAGTTTTATCTTACCGCCGAAAGACCAATTCCCGAAGCCGATTTTTACGGCGACTTTTTGCAGCTTGAAAACGGCGTTGGAATGTGGGCAATGCTGAAGCAAGAGTGCGAGGAAGCGCTCGACGATTACGATTCACCCGACGAGGAGCGTAATATCACGCTCGTAACGGGTGAGGCGGCATACCCTTTGTTATCAAATATTGTTGACAATGTGACAAAAAAGTGGCATAATTTTAAATGTAATGTAATTGCCATAAAAAACAACTTTTTCGGTGGCAGAATAACGGTGACGGGGCTTATCACCGCAACCGATATTTTAGAGCAGTTAAAGGGCAAGGAATTGGGCACCGAGCTGCTTATTTCCTCGAGTATGTTGCGTCATGAGGGCGATATGTTCCTCGATAGCGTGACAGTAAACGAGGTTGAAGAAAAATTGAATGTGAAAATAACCGTGGTCGAGAGTGACGGATGGGCGTTGCTTGATGCACTTCACGGATAAGTGAGAATGATATATAAGGAGGCGATATTATGGCCAAACCCGTAGTCGCAGTTGTAGGACGCCCTAATGTTGGTAAGTCCACACTGTTTAACAAACTTTGCGGTAAGCGGCTGTCAATTGTTGATGACACACCGGGTGTTACCCGTGACCGTATTTTTGGCAATGCCGAATGGTTGGGTAAAAATTTTATGTTGATAGATACCGGCGGTATTGAGCCTAAGACCGATGATGTTATTTTGAAAAAGATGCGTGCTCAGGCTGAGTTGGCTATTGACACCGCATCGGTCATCATCTTTGTAACCGACCTTAAAAGCGGCGTGACCGCCTCGGATAACGAGGTTGCCGCAATGCTTCAGAAAAGCGGAAAGCCTATTGTGCTTTGCGTAAATAAGTGTGACCGTTTGGGTGAACAACCGCTTGAGTTTTACGAGTTTTATAACCTCGGGTTAGGCGACCCTGTTGCCGTTTCATCGGTTCACGGTCACGGTACGGGCGACCTTTTGGATAAGGTTTTTGAGCATATCCCCGAGGCCGATTTTGAGGACGAGGATGAGGATATTATCAATGTTGCCGTAATAGGCAAGCCTAACGCAGGCAAATCCTCGCTTATCAATAATATCAGCGGTGAGGAAAGGGTTATCGTTTCGGATATTGCAGGAACCACCCGTGATGCTATTGACACTCTTGTTGAGATTGGCGGTCAGAAGTATAACTTTACTGATACCGCAGGTATCCGCCGTAAATCCAAGGTTGACGATGAAATTGAAAAATACAGTGTAATGCGTGCCAAAATGGCTATTGAGCGTTCGGATGTATGTGTTATTATGATAGATGCAACCGAAGGCTTCACTGAGCAGGACTCCAAGGTTGCAGGACTTGCAATGGAACAGGGCAAGGCGGCCATTATCGCTGTCAACAAGTGGGACATCGTTGAAAAAGACGGTAAGACCATGGACAGCATGAGAAAATCGCTCATGCAGGATTTCTCGTTCATGCCCTATGCGCCGATTATTTTTATTTCGGCAAAAACAGGTCAGCGTGTTGACCGTTTGTTTGAACTTATCAAGTTTGTTCATGCACAGAACACCATGCGTATCTCAACCGGTATGCTTAACGATATTCTTGCCGAGGCTACGGCTCGTGTACAGCCTCCTTCGGATAAGGGTAAGAGATTGAAGATATACTACATGACTCAGGCGTCTACCAAACCGCCGACATTTGTGTTCTTCTGCAACCGTGAGGAGCTTTTCCACTTCTCATATCAGAGATACCTTGAAAATCAGATACGCTCAACCTTCGGTCTTGAGGGAACACCCGTCCGTTTTGTTATTCGTGAACGTGGTGACGGAAAGACCAAGGCTTAATTTGAAAATTGAAATAATTTGTGCTATTTTTAGGAGATAAGGAGAATGTAAAATGGCATGGTTTGTTTTAGTAATTTCTTTAATTGTTTGCTATTTGGTGGGCAGTATTAACGGTGCCGTAATTATTTCAACGGCACACGGCGGTAACGATGTCCGTAAAGAGGGTAGCGGCAATGCGGGTATGACAAATATGATCCGTTCGCGCGGTATCGTTCCCGGATTGATAACCTTTTTGATTGACACCTTTAAGGGTACTGTTGCATGCCTTATTGCAAAAATCTGGGTGTTGCCGTATATTTATTCGGCATTGCCTTATGAGTTGTTGCGCCCCGAGTATGTTATCTACTACTGTGCGCTTGCCTGCATTTTCGGACACATTTATCCCGTGTTCTTTGGTTTTAAGGGTGGTAAAGGTGTTTCAACCACTCTTGGTGTAGGCTTGGTTTGCTGTTGGCAAACGGCATTGGTTGCCTTTGGCTTGTTTATTCTTTTGTTTATTGTAACAAGAATAATCTCGGTAGGCTCATTGGCGGCGGCTGTGTCCTTGCCTTTCTTGAATCTTATTTTTGCTACCCGCATCGTGGGTGCGCCCAATGCTGTACTTATTCAGGTTATTCTTATAACTATTATGTCATTGAATATTATAATCAGCCACCGTGCTAATATCGGCCGCCTTGTCCGCGGTGAGGAAAAGAAGCTCACCGTCAAGAAAAAGGAGCCCAAAAATGAGCAGTAAGATAACTGTTTTAGGCTCGGGCGGCTGGGGTATTGCTTTGGCTATCCATGCGTTTTCGCAAGGCTTTGATGTCAAGCTTTGGTCGCCTTTTGAAAATGAGGTGGCAGGTCTAAACTCAACCCGAGAAAGCGAAAAATTGCTCAAAGGGGTTAAGATTCCTGCGGAGATTGAGATAACCACCGACCTTAATGTGGTTGAGGGTTCGTATATAACCATTATTGCAACACCTTCGTTTGCAGTGCGTGAAACTGCCGCAAGACTTAAAAACTATGATTGCGGTATTGTTGTAAACGTTGCGAAGGGCTTTGAAAAGGGAACACAGAAGCTTTTGTCCGATGTTATTTCGGAGGAGTTGCCCGATAAGTCGATAGTAATATTATCAGGTCCCTCTCATGCCGAGGAGGTTGCCCGCGGTGTTGCTACCACTGTGGTTGCCGCGTCAGATAACATAGATGCCGCCAAAGCTGTCCAAAAGGCTTTGATTGGCTCTAATTTCAGAATCTACACCAATAATGATATTGTGGGTGTTGAGGTTGGCGGTGCATTGAAGAATGTCATTGCCGTTTGTGCAGGAATTGCCAACGGTTTAGGCGTTGGTGATAACACAAGAGCCGCACTCATAACCCGCGGACTTGCGGAAATTGCCAGATTGGGCACTGCAATGGGTGCCGAAAGTGCAACCTTCATGGGTCTTTCAGGACTCGGCGACCTGATTGTTACATGTATGTCCGAGCATAGCCGAAACAACCGATTCGGCAACCTTGTCGGTAACGGAATGTCTGTCAAAGAGGCTTTGGAAACGGTTGGTACGGTCGAAGGCTACTATGCCGTTGAGATTGCCGTGACATTGGCCGAAAAATATATGGTCGATATGCCTATGACGGCACAGTGCTATAATATTCTTTATAAAGATGCACCTGTGTCCGAAGCTATAATGAATCTTATGAACCGTCCCGGAAAATCGGAGGAAGAACCCTGGCTGAATTGACCGCTTGCCCGATGTTATAAATACCGTTTTGCAAGGTGTAATTTCGGATATTTCGGTAACTCTTGATGATATTTACCGAGTTTTTGCCGCTGTTCAGATTCATGATGTTACCGTCAATATATGTTGAATTTCATCGAGAACATAAATTCACAAAAGCCGTTTTCCAAGTAGGAGAACGGCTTTTATCGTTGAAAGGTGAAGTGCGGTAGGTTGACTTTTGCAATACGATGAAGTATAATAAGCAATGTATATTTGATGAATAAAGGTGGTGACCGTTTGAGTTTATTGATAAAATTAAGAAATACCGTAATGTTTTTTATGAAGTGCTCAGTTGTTGCGATTATTGCAGTTGCTTTTGTTGGTATATGGCAGAATTATTATAGTGAAACTCTTTATTACGGTCGCGGAAACTACCTTTTGGTATCACTGTATGTTGCCTTGTTTGTTGTTTTTGGAAGTGTTTATGACGGCTTTAAGGTCGGAATAATGCGTGTTCACGAGTTGTCATACAGTTTATCATTGGCTGTTTTGTTTTCAAACGGTTTTATATATATTATTTTATGTCTTATTGCAGAACGCGTGTTAAATCCACTGGCGCTTTTGGCTTTGACTGTCTTCCAGGTCATTGTGATAATTGCCTGTATGCACTCGTTAAGCAGTGCGTATTTTGCACTTTATAAAGCAAGACGTGTGCTTGCGGTGTTTGACCCAAGCATGAGAAACGACATTATTAAGAAAATGTCGCTGATAAGTGAACGTTTTACGCTTGCCAAGGGTATCACAACCGACCGTTCATTTGAAGATATCAAGCGCGAAATAGATAAATTTCAAACGGTGCTGATATGCGATTTCGACCCTGCCTTGAAGGATGAGGTTTTGAAATACTGCTATGCCAATAATAAGCGTATTTATCTGCTTCCTTCATCGGGTGATACCATATTAAACGGCAGTTACCAGGTCCATGTGTTTGATACTCCTGTTTTGTTTTTGCATAACGGCGGTCTTTCAATGGAGCAACGTTTTATCAAGCGCGTTTTCGACATTGTTGTGTCGGGTGCGAGCATATTGATATTGAGTCCGTTGATGATTCTCATTGCCATCGTTGTTAAGTGCACAAGCCGAGGACCGATAATCTTTAAGCAACCAAGAATCACCATTAACCAAAAAGTATTTAATATTTACAAATTCCGTTCAATGAGGGTGATTGACGGTGACGAGGTTAAAAAAACTACGGTTGATGATGACCGAATCACATGGATAGGCAAGCTTATCCGCCCGTTGCGACTTGATGAGCTTCCGCAGTTATTTAATATTCTTTTTGGCGATATGTCGGTGGTGGGACCGCGACCCGAGATGATAGAATTGGTCAAGGATTACTCCCAAAAGCTACCCGAGTTTAATCTTCGTCATAAGGTCAAGGCAGGACTCACGGGTTATGCACAGATTTACGGAAAATACAACACTACACCGCTTAACAAGCTTAATATGGATATTCATTATATCGAGCATTACTCGTTTTTGGAGGATATTAAGCTTTGTGCTATGACTTTGAAGATACTCTTTGTAAGAGAAAGTACCGAAGGATTTAGCGAGAAGGACAGCAAGTTGAGTAATGATAACGAGAAAAAAGAGTGAATTATACTTTTTTACAGATATAAAACTTATTTTCCCATAGATTTTTAAGTTGCGTTGTGTTAAAATTTCAAAAAACTTTTAGGAGATGTTTATTATGGATAAGACTTTGGTTGTAATGGCGGCAGGTATGGGTAGCCGTTTTGGCGGACTTAAGCAGGTTGCGGCAGTAGGACCCGACGGTCAGGCTATTCTCGACTTCTCGGTTTACGATGCCAAAAGAGCAGGCTTTACCAAGGTTGTTTTTGTAATCAAGCACGCTATCGAGCAGGAGTTTAAGGCTACTGTCGGTGCTCGTGTTGAAAAGATTTTGCCGGTTGAATATGTGTTTCAGGAGTTGGATGCGCTACCTTCGGGCTTTACTGTTCCCGAGGGTCGTGAAAAGCCTTGGGGTACTGCCCATGCAGTGCTCTGCTGTAAGGATGTTGTAAACACTCCGTTTGCCGTAATTAATGCCGACGATTTTTATGGCGCATCGGCATTCCAAAAGGTTGCCGAGGGTCTTGAAGCTTCGGACGACTTCTGCATGGTCGGCTTTAAGCTTATCAACACCGTTACCGAAAACGGTTTCGTTTCCCGCGGTGTTTGCAGTGTTGAAAACGGTTATCTCGTTGATGTTGATGAGCACACCAAGATTGCAAGCGATTGCACCTTTATCCGTGAAGATGGTTCAACAGGAAACTTGGCAACCGATACCATTGTTTCCATGAACATGTGGGGCTTTACTCCCGAGCTGTTCAAGTATATTGAGGAAGATTTCGTTGAATTTCTCAAAGAAAAGGGTAATGAAATGAAATCGGAGTGCTATTTGCCTGCAGTTGTTGACAAGCGCTTGAAGTCCGGTGAGAAAAAGGCAAGAGTATATGTCGCAGAGGACAAGTGGTACGGCGTTACATACAAGGAAGACCTTGAGGGAGTTGTTTCGGCTATCAAGGCACTTTGTGACCAAGGAAAATATAATTTTTAAGAGTGATTTTAATGAGTGATTTTGTGTTACAGGCTAAAACCGCCGCAAGTGAAATAATTGAAATAGGTAATCTTAAAAAAGGACAGATTTTGGTTGTCGGTTGCTCAACGAGTGAGATTACGGGCAACAAAATCGGCACACAATCGGTGCCCGAGGTTGCCGAATCGGTGGTAAAGTCGATACTCGAGGTGTTGAGTGATAAAGGAATATACCTTGCCGCCCAATGCTGTGAGCATTTGAACAGGGCAATTATTATCGAGCGTGAATTGGCCGAGCATTTGGGGTTGGATATTGTTAATGTTGTACCGCAGCCCAAGGCAGGCGGCTCGTTTGCAACGGCGTGCTACAAGCTGTTTAAAGACCCCGTTGCGGTTGAGGGCATTCGTGCTGATGCAGGTCTTGACATAGGTCAAACCCTTATCGGTATGCACTTGAAACCCGTTGCAGTGCCG
>JAZUAC010000038.1:0-10995 GCA_045637775.1 Acutalibacteraceae bacterium
TGACCTTATTATTGACGATACTCCCGAGGCTATCACCGTCTCCAGCTTTGACCCCGTAAGACGTGAGATTGCACGTCTCACCCTTGAAAAGCTTATTGTTGACGGACGTATTCATCCTGCACGCATTGAGGAAACGGTTGACAAGGCTCGTGCCGAGGTTGAGCGCACCATCAAGCAAAAGGGTGAACAGGCTATGCTTGACGCAGGTGTGCACAGTATGCACCCCGAAATCGTCAAATTGCTTGGTCGTTTGCATTTCAGAACCAGTTACGGACAGAATGTACTTAACCATTCTCTTGAGGTTTGCTATATCACCGGTCTGCTTGCCGCAGAGTTGGGCGAGGATATAACCCTTGCCAAGCGTGCAGGTCTCTTGCACGACATTGGTAAGGCTATTGACCACGAGCAGGAAGGCTCTCACATTCAGTTGGGTGTTGAGACCGCCAAGAAGTATAAGGAAAACGATGCAGTTATCCATGCTATCCATGCACACCATGGCGATGTTGAGGCCAAGACGGTTATTGCTTGTCTTGTTCAGGCCGCTGACGCTATTTCAGCAGCACGTCCCGGTGCACGCCGTGAAAACATTGAAAGCTACATCAAGCGTCTTGAAAAGTTGGAGGAAATCGCCAATTCCTTTAACGGTGTAGAGACCTCCTTCGCTATTCAGGCAGGTCGTGAGATCAGAGTTATGATCAAGCCCGAAGCCATCAACGACGATCAGATGGTATTGGTTGCACGTGATATTGTTAAGGAAATCGAAAACAATCTCGATTATCCCGGACAGATCAAGGTCAACCTCATCCGTGAAAACCGCGTTGTTGACTACGCAAAATAAACGAAAAGATTTCAACCTCTTGTGCCAATCGGTACAAGAGGTTGTTTTTTTGTTAAAAAACTTGTATTTGTAATGTGGATATGGTAAAATAACTTGGGTGATATTTATGACAGAACAAATTAAACTTACTATTGAGAATCTTAACAAAAATCGTATGGAGACGTTTTTTGCCGAAACGCGTGAGGATGCTTTGAAAACCGCACTGTCTTTGTTAAACGAAGGCGACACCGTGTCGGTTGGCGGTTCGGTTACCTTGAGTGAAATCGGTATACTCGAAGCGTTGAAATGCGGAAAGTACAACTATCTCGACCGCTATGCCACAGCAACGCCTGCCGAAATGCATGAGGTGTTCCGTCAAAGCTTTTTTGCCGATGCTTATTTCACCTCTTCCAATGCCGTGACCGAAAAAGGCGAGCTTTTCAACTGTGACGGCAATGCTAACCGTGTTGCAGCCATGATGTACGGTCCTAAAAAGGTTATTGTGATAGTTGGCAAAAACAAGATCGTAAAAGACCTTGATGAAGCACTTTTAAGGCTCAAAACCATTGCCGCACCGCTTAATGCCAAGCGTTTAAACAAAGACACCTATTGTGCCAAAACCGGTCGTTGCGTAACTCTTGACAATGGCAACGAAAAAGATATGACTTGCGGATGCCGTTCAAAAGACCGTATCTGCCGCAACTACACCGTAATGGGCGAACACCTCCCCGACCGCGTAAAGGTCATTATTGTAAACGAGAATCTTGGATATTAAAATACAAAGCCTTTTCGGAAATTTCCGAAAAGGCTTTTCTTTATGTTAGTTTTGCTTAACCAAAAGTATTCTCTCTGAGGTCGAGAACACTCTTACCGTCTTGGAACTGATAGAGATGTACATAGTCAACAACAAGTGTGCTTCGATTTGCCCAATCATCCTCGGTGGCAAGACTGATACTTGTGGAACCGCTTTTGAGTCCAACAGCCATACTCAAAGTAAGATACATCTTCTGATTGAAGGTCAAAATGTCTTGCTCGGTTGCAGTAGTGTCATAGGTAAAATAAACCCTTCCATCACAAGTAAAGGACATATATTCAGGAGTCCACAAAAGTCCGTAGGTGTGGAAATCGTCGTGAAGGTCAACGCCCTGGTCGGGATAATATTTTTTGTCGTTTGAGAACTCGTTGCCATCGCAAGAGGTGTGCTTGTATCCCAGCGACTCACCCAAAGTGGTCGGCCAGGAATGGCAGTTTGCGGCAACATAGTTAGCACCGAAATTTTCGTTTATATCGATTTCGTTGCCCAAAATCTGCTCTTTTGCGGCCTCCTCGTCACCGAACATACCGAATCCTGTGGTATCACCGGTCCAAAGTGCGGTCCAGAAGCCTTTTGCTGTGGGGATTTTGGCACTTTCCTCAACATAGCCGTAAATATACGCCATATCTCGGTGGGTGCGAATCATACCGCCATGGTACTCGGTATCGGTCTGATAAGGAGTTATGGTGAAATATTCACCATCGAAGGTATAGGTTTCCTCCGAACGGCGGCTCTTTTTACCGTTCTGACCATCGGCGCTCCACGGAACGTGCATCCATTTGGTTGTATCAAGCTCGGTCGACTTAAAGTCTTCAAGCCATGTAGGTGTGTAGTAAGTTGCCTTATCATAGCTTGCAACAGTGGTGGAATAACTACCCGATGCAACCGAATTAGCATCGGTCACGGTACCGGTTTTAAGCATTTTACAGAACTCGGTCACGCCCAAGGCAGTAGCGTAGGTCGAGCCGCCGTTGATATAAACCTTTTTGCCCGAAACCTTGATTGAATAGGTATCTGTATCGTTTTTATCAATCTTTTCAACACCATTGCGGTTGGCTTCACCGACGATTATCTCATACTCCGATTCTTGGAAATCAGCATCATCGTACACCTCAACCTCAAAGCCTGTGGTGTTCTTAACATAATCATAAATCTTGTCAATCTCCATCTGCGTGAGATACGAAACATTAAAATGAGGTCTTATTATAGAAAATTTGGAGATATTCTCACCGTTAATTGTGATATCGGTAAATGTTCCTTCGGTCTTGTGAGCGTGCATAATTCCACCCTCTATTGTCATAGATTTGGTGAAATTTTGAAGGAAATATGTAGCGGCGTTAGCTACTGCGGAATTGCTCAGGCCGTTAATAACAATCTTTTTGCCAATGGTGCAAACAATATAGTCATCGAATCTGCCACCAAAATTTTGCACAAGATAGTCATAGGCAAATTTGCTTTCAGGACGGTTAGTGCCACCTATAAGTATTTCGTAAGCGTCGCTTCCATCAGATGAATCGTCAACATTGGCAAGCCCTTTGAGATTTTCCTTCATTGCCTTATACATATCGCCCGCAATGGCAAACATGGCATCATTATCAGCAGGGCGAATGATTCTATAAGCCGATTTGCCGTTTGCGTCAACAAAACTAACAGTATCCTTGCTGAACTGAATATCACCGTTACCCAAATCTACACTGTTATTAGAACCGATACTATTTACTGCTGCGTCTTGGTTGGCAGAATCGTTATCAGAACCACAACCCGCAAACATTCCGAGTGATAACAGTAAAACAAGTATAATAGAAAATATTTTTTTCATAGAAAATCCCCAAATGTCGAAATATATTGCTCTACCCTATGGTAAAAACATATTATCATATCTATTTAACATTGTAAAGTCGAAGTTCGGAAATGTTAACCTTTTGCCACGATTTATCGACTAACCCTCAACGTTATCTCACCCGTATTCAGTGTCACATTGCCGTTTCCGGTTTCCACAACCAATCCGCCGTCATGGTCAATATCTATCGCTTTACCCTGTGTTTTAGTGCCGTTTTTGATGAACACTACCTCATGTCCTAAAACACAGGACTTTTTGCGGTAATCCTCAATGAAGGTCCTGTAAGGCAGTTCATCAATCAAGCTTTTAAGCTCAGTTATAATTTCAACCGCCAACGTGTTACGGTCAATATCTCTATTTAGCGCCGTCGCAACCAGCTTTATATCGTCGGGGAAGCATTCTGTCGTAATGTTCACACCGATTCCGACAATTATTTTGACGATTTTACCCGTCACGGCCTCGGTCAAAATTCCGCAGACCTTTTTTTGGTCAATATAAATATCATTGACCCACTTGATTTTTGGGTCAAGCCCCGTCAAGCGTTCAATAGCCCTCACAACGGCAACCGATGCCGCCGCGGTGACCGTTACACTATCCGAAAAGTCGGTTTTTGGGGTGTACATATAGGACATATAAAGTCCCGTGCTTTTGGGTGAATAAAAGCTTCTACCCATTCTTCCCTTGCCTGCAGTTTGACTTTCGGCAAGCAACAACACAGCCTCATCTTGTGATTCTTTCGCAATTTTTTTTGCCTCAAGGTTGGTGGAATCTATTTCATCGTAAACCTTTACCGCACACTCAACACCGTGCGTTTTAAGTTTCTCAAAAATTACCCTTTCCGAAAGCCAACTTGTTTGTTCCGACAATGTATCACCGCCTTTTCTTTGATTCTATAATACCAAACCTATATAAAAAAAGCAAGCGGAACGGGTCAAAAAACCGTTCCGCCAGAGGTTTATAAATATTAAATTATGCCCACCACATTTTGCCTGCAGTTTCGGCAATCAACAAAGGCTTCAAGAAGCCTGCCGCCTTTTCAAGACCCTCGGTCTTGCTCATCAAAGCATCTTCATGCTCGATGCTGATGGCATAGTCGTAGCCGTTGGTCTTCAATGCCGAGATAATATCTCTCCAATATGCCTCATCATTACCGTAGCCAACGGTTCTGAACAACCATGAACGGTTCTTGATGTCGCCATAGCTCTTGGTATCGAGAACACCGGTGGTTGCGGTGTTGTACTTGTCGATTCTGGCATCCTTTGCGTGTACATGGAAGATGGCATCGCCAATCTCGTTGATGACCTTAACGGGATCCATACCCTGCCATACAAGGTGGCTGGGGTCGAAGTTGGCACCAAGCTCGGGACCAACTGCTTCACGAATCTTCTTCAAGGTGTCGGTGTTGTAAACGCAGAAACCGGGATGAAGCTCGAATGCGATCTTATTTACGCCGTGAGCCTTTGCAAATTCAACAGTCTTTTTCCAATAAGGAATAAGAACCTCGTTCCACTGCCAATCAAGAATAGCCAAGAAATCCTCGGGCCAAGGGCAGGTTACCCAGTTGGGGTACTTGGAATCGGGGCAATCACCGGGACATCCCGAGAAGGTGTTAATCTGATGAAGACCCATCTTTTCGGCCAAAAGGATAGCATTGCGGATAGTCTTGTCATACATCTCGGCAAGCTCCTTGTTAGGATGAACAGGGTTGCCATGGCAGGACAAAGCGCTAACCTCAAGGTCATTCTCCTTGATGGTAGCCATAAACTCCTCGAAAGCCTTTTCGTCGTTCAAAAGCTTTTCGGGGTCGGCATGAGCATTGCCGGGGTATCCGCCGCAACCGATCTCGATCATGTCACAGCCGATAGACTTAAAATACTTGCAAGCCTCTGCAAAGGGCATATCGCTCATAAGTGTGGTAAAAACGCCTAATTTCATAAATTCAGCCTCCAAAATATCGGTGAGCTAACCCACCTTTTTATGTACAATTATATAATACTTTATTTACAAATAATTTGCAAGTACTTTAATATATGAATATTGTAAAAGTTTACATAGTGTGGTATTATTTATATATAATAAACCTTTTAGAACCTCCCTCTGATGAGGGAGCTCCGACAATGACTACGCACTACACAGGAGAGTTAATATGATAACCTATGCAACTATCGGAACAAGTTGGATAACCGAGGCTTTTATCAGGGGTTGCAAATATCATCCCGATAAGCTTTTTCACGGTGCGGTTTATTCAAGAGATTATACTAAAGGCAAGGAGTTTGCCGAAAAACTCGGTTGCGACCGTGTTGTGACCGACCTTGAAGAATTAGCAAACGATAAGACAATCCAAGCCGTTTATGTGGCAAGTCCCAACGCTTTTCACTATGCACAAAGCAAGCTGATGCTGATGCACGGCAAGCATGTTATTTGCGAAAAGCCGATAACCGTAACGCCCGATGAATTGGTTGAACTGCAAACACTTGCTAAAGAAAATAATGTCGTTTATATGGAAGCCTTGATGGGTATTCACATGCCTCAATGGACCATCGTGAAAGACACAATAAAGCAGCTTGGCAACATAAGTCATGCAAGGTTTGATTTTTCTCAGCGTTCTTCTAAGTTAGACGGACTTCTTCGCGGTGAGCATCAGAACATATTCGACCCCAAAATGGCAACCGGTGCTTTGATGGATCTTGGAATCTACTGCATCTACCCTGCTCTTGATTGGTTTGGTGTGCCACAGGAAATCTACTCTTATTGCACCAAGCTTTCAACAGATGTTGACGGTGCAGGCGGTGCCATTTTAAAATACTCCGACAAAACGGTTGAACTGACTTGGGCAAAGCTGGGCGAAACACGGTTAGGCAGTGAAATTATCGGTGACAATGGCACACTTGTGATGCCTTCTATCTCAAAGCTCACCAATATGAAGCTGATTTTGAAGGATGGCACCGAGCAAATTTTGTCGGACGACTGTGAAAAACCCTATCAAATGAGCTTTGAGGCCGCTGACTTTTACCGCTATATCACCGATGAAAGCTCAAAAGACGAGCTTGAAGCTATGAATGAGCTTGCTTTAAATGTCAGCCGTGTGATGCTGAAAATCAGAGACCAAAGCGGTATTGAATTTGATTTGTAAAGGATTTCAACCATGAACAATTTTGAACCCAAAACCACGGCATTCCCTCACGATATGCTTCCCGAGGGTGCCGAAAAGTATTTTCATCACCTTCAGACTTTTCAAGAAATGATGATGCGTTATCAATGTGCCATTTTAGAGGTTCAGACCAAATTGCAGGTTTTGAATAACGATATGTCGGTGCGTTACAGCCGAAACCCTATCGAATTTGTCAAAACCCGTATAAAAAGTCCGGGAAGCATTGCCAATAAGCTCAAACGCAACGGATTTGAGATTACTGTCGACAACATGGTTGAATACCTTAACGATGTTGCAGGCGTGCGTGTGGTGTGCTCGTTTATCGACGATATTTACGAGGTCGCCGATATGCTTGCCCGTCAAAATGATGTTAAGGTCATTGAGGTCAAGGACTACATAAAGAACCCAAAGGACAACGGCTACCGCAGTTACCACATGATAATAGAGATTCCCGTGTTTTTCTCGGACAAAACTATGGATATGCGTGTTGAGATTCAGCTTCGCACCATTGCGATGGACTTTTGGGCATCGTTAGAGCATGAGCTGAAGTATAAAAAGGACATTGCGTGGTCGAAAGAAATCGGTGAGGAGCTTCGACTTTGTGCAGAAACCATAAATAAAACCGACCAAAAAATGCTCGCTATCCGCAACCACATTGATGAGCATAAAAATGATTAAACCAAGGCTTGAGGAATTAACCTCAAGCCTTATAATTTTATCATTTTTATTCTGACAGGTTTACCGCTATTCCTCGCACATTCAATCATAGACTTTGTACCTCGACTTTTTCCATCCCAAAAGCAAATCACAAGGTCGCAAGCCTCTGCCATCTGCTTATTGCGTTTTGGCCCTGCACTTCTTCCGTATTTTTGCCAATCTGCAGGATATCTTTCAATCATAAAGCCATTTTCCAAGGCGTACCGTTCCCCTAACGCATCCGCACCGCTTGCGCCACCCGAAATAATGATTATATTGTTTTCCTTTCTGAAGTCCGAAAGACAAAAATCAATGTAATTCTTGGACTCGTCATAGTTATTATAATCCCTACACCCTGCTATAACCACTCGTATTTCCAAACACACACCTCCTCATTACATCACCGCCTCTATTTCAACCTATTACAGATTAAAAATCAATAACCTTATTCAGATTAAACTAAAATTGTAAATAATAAGTTTAATCAGGGGGGTTAAAGATGTATAGAAGAATACGCGACTTAAGAGAAGACCGTGATATGAACCAAACCGAAATGGCAAAGGTGTTGGGTATGTCGCAGACCGGATATTCCAAATACGAGACCGGTGAAAATGACATTCCGACTGCAGTTTTAATTAAACTGGCAAGGTTCCACAACACCAGTATTGATTACTTGCTTGGCGAGACCGATCATAAAAACAGATATCCGAAATAATAATTCGAGAAAGGTTGTTATGATAGTATTTGATAAATTATGGATTTCTATGGAACAGAAAGGTTTTTCAACCTATAAGTTAAGAGAAAAATGTGGTATTGACAGCAAAACAATACGACGATTGAAAGCAAACGACAATATAGAAACCAAAACAATAGATAAACTTTGTTCTGCTCTAAATTGCCGTATTGAGGACATTTTGGAGTACATTCCAGATCAACAATAATCAAAAGAAAAGGCTTGAGGAATTAACCTCAAGCCTTTTTTCTTTTGTAGGGAACGCATTTATGCGTTGCGTAATATGACACAAGACAAAAGTTTCGGCAGGGATAAATCCCTGCCCTACATCATCACCGAAATGAATCATTTGTTGTCTTGTTTGTAATTACAGTAATTTATAAATTACTTCTTAGCAGCAACTTTAGCAACGCACTACATAATGTGAAAGTAATAATTGATTTTTGCTTGCGGCGGTGGTATACTAAATTTACCACACAACAATTTAAAATACCAACATATTATAAGTGTGCATTTTTATCTTTCGGTAAAAGTGCAGGCTCTATTTTCGCATACTTTAATGTGTTGGTGAAAATGTTGTGTGGTAGCAATTAGGAGTCGCATTTTTCGGTGTGTGTGACTTTTAGTTGCACACACTTTTTTTGTTTTAGGGGGGACAAAAATTCAAAAACGCCGAATATCATTAAAATATTTATTCAAGCTATAAGGAGGCAGGAATTAAATGAAAGTTAATAGAAGAAATTTAATTGAGTTGATTTTACAAGTCGCAATTATCGGTCTCTTTTTTATCGAAGGCTTCGTTACTCGGGTACGGTGTTATTCTGATGGGGAGTTTTATTCCCAAGAGTCGTGGTTTGAAATTTTCGATGAAGTTATCGGTTTTCTTGCCGATGATTTTACAAGCGTTATATTCGGTGTAATAGCGATACCTTTGGCTGTGTGTGTCGTCGGTGTTCTTGTAATACAGCTTGTAGGCCAAAAGCGGAATTTAAAAATTGTGCCAATTGCAGCTGTTGTCGAAACTGCCATTTTAGCACTCGCTATCATAGTTTACCATTACACACTAGGTGTCGATTATATAATTTATGATGTACTTTTCTGCATAATCCCAACCTTATCAATCGCTTTGTCAGCAATAAGTGTTTTGGGGTACATAAAAGCCAAGAAGAAAGGTATTTCCGACGAACTGCTGATTAAACCTAAAGAAATCCGAGCAAGAAACATTAAAGCACCATCTACTCAAACTAATATTAACTATGGTGAAGCCAACATCAAGTCTGCCGAAAGCAATATTGAATGCGGTGAAGGTTACAGAAGCCTTGCTGTACACACTCTTTTAAGCATAATAACTTTTGGCGTTTGGAATTTCATTTGGGTTTATAAAACAACAAAATTTTTAAATAAGACACCCAATACAGAAGTATATAGTCCAACCAAAAAGTTGCTTTTGTGCATATTTGTTCCTATGTATCAAACATATTGGTTTTACAAGCACGGCGAAAAGGTTGATAATTTTAGCCAACACAAAGGGTTGAAAAACAGTTATTTAACAATTTTATGCCCTTTGTTCCCTATATTTGTTATTTCGTCCGTAATTATGCAAGATAAAATCAACCAAATTTGCACACACGAGTAAAACAAAAAGCTGTTTCCAATATTGAAATGTATATGTAACGGTTGTTCTGCTTGCATAATAAACATAAAAACAAGCCTTGAGGATGCCCTCAAGGCTTGAATCATTTGTTGTCTTATTTGTAATTTATAAATTACTTCTTAGCAGCTTCTTCAACTGCAACTGCACAAGCAACAGTCATACCAACCATGGGGTTGTTACCTGCACCGATAAGACCCATCATCTCAACATGAGCAGGAACAGAAGAAGAACCTGCAAACTGAGCATCACCGTGCATACGGCCCATAGTATCGGTCATACCGTAAGAAGCAGGACCTGCAGCCATATTATCGGGATGGAGGGTACGTCCGGTACCACCGCCGGAAGCAACAGAGAAATAACCTACGCCGTTCTCGTTACACCACTTCTTGTAGGTACCTGCAACAGGATGCTGGAAACGGGTGGGGTTGGTGGAGTTACCGGTGATGGAAACGCCAACCTTCTCAAGCTGCATAATTGCAACGCCTTCGGGAACATTGTCAGAACCGTAGCACTTAACGTCAGCTCTGGGACCCTTGGAGAAGGGAACCTCACGAACAACGGTTACTTCCTCGGTATAAGGATCGAACTTGGTCTCAACATAAGTGAAGCCGTTGATACGGGAAATGATGTAAGCAGCGTCCTTACCAAGACCGTTAAGGATAACGCGGAGGGGCTTTACACGAACCTTGTTAGCGTTAAGAGCGATCTTGATCGCGCCCTCTGCAGCCGCGAAGGACTCGTGACCTGCCAAGAAGCAGAAGCACTCGGTCTCCTCGGAGAGAAGCATCTTACCGAGATTACCGTGGCCAAGACCAACCTTACGGTTTTCAGCAACGGAACCGGGGATACAGAAAGCCTGAAGACCGATACCGATAGCAGCAGCGGCGTCAGCAGCCTTTGTGCAGCCCTTCTTGATTGCGATAGCAGCGCCTACAACGTAAGCCCACTTTGCGTTCTCAAAGCAGATAGGCTGAGTTTCTTCTACGATCTTATAAGGATCAATGCCCTTAGCGTCGCAGATTTCCTTACACTCGTCGATAGAGTTAATACCAAATTCCTTAAGAGCAGCGAGAATTTTCGCTTCTCTTCTTTCATAACCTTCAAATTTAGCCATTATACATTACCTCCTTATTATTCTTTACGGGGGTCAATGTACTTTGCAGCATCATTGAATCTACCGTATGTACCCTTTGCCTTTTCATATGCCTCGTTGGGCTCAACGCCCTTCTTGATCATATCGGTCATCTTGCCGAGAGATACGAACTCGTAGCCGATAACCTCGTTGTTTTC
>JAZUAC010000039.1:0-29014 GCA_045637775.1 Acutalibacteraceae bacterium
ACTCAACAACAGTCTTGGTCTTGTAGCCTTCAACAGTGAGGGCATCCAGAACGATAAGGGATTCGGTGAGAACCTTATCAGAAAGAGCAGACTTCAATGCAAGCTGCTTTTCCTTCTTGTTGATGGTGAAGTAGTAATCTCTGGGCTTGGGACCGAGAGCGATACCACCATGTCTCCACTGGGGAGCACGGGTAGAACCCTGTCTTGCATGGCCTGTACCCTTCTGTCTCCAGGGCTTCTTGCCGCCGCCGGAAACTTCGGAGCGGGTCAATGTCGACTGTGTGCCCTGACGCTGATTAGCGAGGTAATTCACAACAGCCATGTGCATAACGGCCTCGTTGGGCTCAACACCGAAAACAGCTGCGCTCAATTCGATGTCTGCAACCTTCTTACCGGCCATATCCTTAACTGCAACAATAGGCATTTTCCTTCACTCCTTCCTTAAGCTTTAACGCTGTCGAAAACAACTACGATCGAGCCCTTAGGACCGGGAACGGCACCCTTAACTGCGATGATATTGTTTTCTGCGTCGATCTTGACAACTTCAAGATTCTGAACGGTTACGCGCTCAGCACCGAGGTGACCTGCCATTTTCTTTCCTTTGAAAACTCTGGCGGGGTCGATAACACCAAGGGAACCACCGTGGCGATGAACAGGGCCGGTACCATGAGTCTCTTTGAGTCTCGAGAAGTTCCAACGCTTAATAACGCCTGCGTAGCCTTTACCTTTGCTGGTGCCTCTTACGTCAACCTTGTCGCCCTCTGCGAAAACGTCTGCCTTGATGATGTCGCCTACATTGTAAGCAGAGCAATCATCAAATCTGAACTCGCGGAGAACCTTCTTAGGTGCAACGTCGCCCTTTGCGAAGTGTCCCTTCATGGGCTTGTTAACCTTGTGAGCCTTCAGGTCGCCGAAGCCTACCTGAACTGCCTCGTAGCCGTCGTTTTCAGCGGTCTTCTTCTGGCTGATGGCGCAGGGGCCTGCCTCGATGACCGTTACGGGAACGACGTTACCGTTTGCGTCAAAAAGCTGGGTCATACCGAGCTTCTTGCCTACGATACCTTTTTGCATCTTTTTTTCCTCCAAATTTGGTTATTGGTTGACATTTCTGCCAACATGACCTGCTGTGTGCAAAGATCAGAGCTTAATCTCGATCTCAACACCGGCGGGGAGCTCAAGACCTGTCAGAGCCTCAACAGTTTTGTTGGAAGGTCTGAGAACGTCGATAAGCCTTTTGTGGGTTCTGCTTTCAAACTGCTCACGGCTGTCCTTGTACTTGTGGACTGCGCGAAGGATGGTTACGACTTCCTTCTCGGTAGGGAGCGGAACGGGACCTGAAACACGAGCGCCGGTGCGCTTTGCGGTCTCGATGATCTTCTCCGAAGCCTGATCGATAAGAGCATGGTCGTAGCTCTTCAGTCTGATTCTGATTTTCTCCTTGACTGCCATTATGACTTTCGCCTCCTTGTAAAATTTGGCGGGCAACGCCGCACTTGTCTGCAATGTTTACATTGTGCCGGGTGTTTCATCCCTGTCCAATATAAAATCCGGATCGAAGCAAACCTTTGCCATCAATCCGGGGCCGACAAACGGCGTCCTGCTTTGTCGTTACAAAGCACGCAAGATTCTTGTCGCCCGGTTTAAAATCGGACATACTCCGCGGAAATTTCCCAACTCAGAGGTTGGCCACCTCCCGCATCAACGCATATCTGCACATCACATGCCTGCATATTTTAGCACAACACACAGCAAATTGCAAGAGTTTTTTTAAAAAATCGGCTATTTTTTATCAGAATTTCAAAAGTTGCGTGTTTTTGCAATATTTTTTTCGGTAGTTTTAATTTTTATGGCATATCTCACTCGATAATATTGACTTTACGCGCGCGTATATATATAATGTAAGAAAAGCATTAAAAACGAGGTGTTTTTGTGAGTAAAAAAGTCGGTTTGTCAATCTTTCAATTCCAGCGCATGTATGGTGATATTGGTGCGCTTGACAAAGCAAAAGAATTGGGTTTTGATTCGGTTGACTTCAACCTTGATGCACGAGACTACCGTCGCGAGGGGGACAAATACTCTTGGTCAGACGAAGAAATTTTTAAATATTACTCCGAAATAGGCCTCCACGCCAAGGAAATTGGCATTGAAATTTCACAAACCCACGGCCGTTTGAAGGGTTTTCAGCTTGATGAAGAGGAAAACAAGGCTGTTTTGAAAAACGCCCGTCTTGACTGTATGGTTACCGCCGCGTTAGGCGCACCCGTAACCGTAATGCACAGTGTCACAACCTGCCATGTGGGTCCCGACTTCCCTGCCGAAGAAATCCGACAGATGAATTTTGAAATGTTTTCAAACATTCTTCCTTTCGCGAAAGAGTTTAATGTCAATGTTGCGCTTGAGACCTTTGGCGATGCACCGAATTACGGTTGCTGCGACTTTTTCGGTAACCCCCAAGAGCTTTTCGACTGCTATATGCGTTTGCGCAACGAAACACCTTATGCCGACTATGTTTCACTTTGCGTTGACACAGGTCATTGCAACAAAGCAAGCCGTTTTGGACACGCAAAACCTGCTGATGTCATCCGTATGTTCAAGGGTCACATCTCTACCCTGCACCTGAATGACAATGACACGCTGACCGACCAACACAAGCCTCCCAGAACAGGCTGCATCAAGTGGAATGATGTAATGGCCGCTTTGGACGAGGTTGGTTACAACGGCGCTTACAATACGGAACTCAATCTTGAGTGTTTCGGCAAAAACCTTTGTGTTGACGCCGCCGCCTTGTCGGTCAAAATAATGCGTGATTTATTAAAGTAAAAAACAAACTCCTTGATACTAAACGGTATCAAGGAGTTTTTGTTATCGTTTATTTACGGCGGTGAGGCTTATCTGCATTCGAGGATTTTGTGCTTCTGCGAGTTGCACCCTCGGGCTTGGGATATTTCTTTTTAAACAAAATATTAACCACTATAAGAGCTGCAATACAAAGTACAGAAATCGATGCAAATATCCAGAAAAACCATCTCAAAGGTGCTGACAAGAAATCTGTCTCAACCTTATAAGGATCAAGAATTTCCTCATCTTCAACATATTCGCTTGATATCAGTATTGCGTTTTCCTCTTCATCGATCTGCTCTTCGGGAAGGCTTGTTATATTGGTGCTGGCATTGTTTGAAGCCAACTGCGAAGAATCTTGCTCAATAAAAGTGTTGCCACCGTTGCCACCGTTGCTGTAAATAGGCTTAGAAGGTTTAGACGATGTATTCTCACTCGAATTGTTATCGGTGCTAGAATTCGAATCGGTATCACCGCTTGTCTGCTGTTCCGAATTATTCTCGCCGTCCGAAGACGAATCATTTGAACCGGTTATTTCAGAACTGATACCAGACTCTGAGTCTAGAACGTCCGAGCCCGTGGATTCAGTTTCAGAAGAACCGGACTGATCCTCAGAGCCAACCGTGCCCGATACCGTTTCAGAACTGCTGTTAACCGTCTGCGAAGAGCTCGGTTCCACAGGATTGGAGGCTCCGCCGTCAGAATCACCCGTTGCAGAGACGGTAACAACCATCATAAGTGCTAATATCATACAAAGTACAACAGTAAACGATACTGTTATTCTTTTATTCATTATACTCATATCCTTTTTAATAAATATTATGCAATATCAATATGCCTTGCCCCAGTAAACAAGCTTCTTGGCAGGCTTGCCACAGCAGACGCACTTACCTTCGATATTGTCCTGCTGACCCAAAGGCATGCAGCGAGAGGTTACACCTGCAACCTCTTTAAGCTTGTCTTCACACTCGCGGTCCATACACCACAAAGCCTTGATGAAACCGGGCTTGTTGTCAGCAGTTTCTTTCATCTCGTCAAGGTTTTCGGCAACATAGGTCATATTCTCACGGCGTTCAAGAGCCTTTTGGAACATGGAGGCCGAAATATCCTCAAGCAGCTTTTCTATTGTTTCCTCGATACCGTCGAGCGATACAAAAATCTTTTCGGCAGTGTCACGACGAACGAGAACACACTGATTCTTTTCAATATCCTTGGGACCAAGCTCAAGACGAACGGGAACACCCTTCATCTCATACTCGGAGAACTTCCAACCGGGAGACTGCTCGCTGACATCGATGCCAACTCTGAACTTCTTGCGGAGGTTCTCATAAACCTCGCAAGCCTTGTCGATAACGCCTTCCTTATGCTGGGCAATGGGAACAACCATTACCTGCTTGGGAGCAACTGCGGGAGGCAGAATAAGACCGTTATCGTCACCATGGGACATGATAACAGCACCGATAAGACGGGTGGTCATACCCCAAGATGTCTGATGCGGAGTTGCAAGCTTGTTGTCCTTATCGGCATAGGTGATACCGAATGCCTTAGCAAAACCATCACCAAAGAAGTGTGATGTACCACTCTGCAAAGCCTTACCGTCGTGCATCAAAGCCTCGATAGTATAGGTCTCAACAGCGCCTGCAAAACGCTCCTTCTCGGTCTTGATGCCCTTAACAACAGGGATACAGAGATACTTTTCGCAGAACTCAGCATAAACATCAAGCATTTTGACGGTTTCGGCCTGAGCTTCCTCTGCGGTGGCGTGTATGGTGTGACCCTCCTGCCACAAGAACTCTCTTGAACGCAAGAAAGGACGGGTTGTCTTTTCCCAACGGACAACCGATACCCACTGATTGTAAAGCTTGGGAAGGTCACGCCAAGAGTGAATTATGTTCTTATAATGATCGCAGAAAAGAGTCTCGGAAGTGGGACGGACGCAAAGGCGTTCCTCCAACTTTTCAGAACCGCCGTGGGTTACCCAAGCAACCTCGGGAGCAAAGCCCTCAACATGGTCCTTTTCCTTCTGCAAAAGGCTTTCAGGGATAAACATGGGCATGCAAACATTTTCATGACCGGTTTCTTTAAACATACCGTCCAAAATGCGCTGGATGTTTTCCCAAATAGCATAGCCGTAAGGTCTTATAACCATACAACCCTTAACACTTGTGTAGTCGATAAGCTCGGACTTAATGCACACATCGGTGTACCATTGCGCAAAATCGTCCTCCATCGAAGTAATCTCTTTAACCAACTTTTCTTTAGCCACTTCATTCACCATTTTCAATAAAGTATTTATTTTAATTAGCATTTAAATTTAGAATATTATACTCCATCTTTTCCTTTTTTTCAATAGCAATTTTTGAAAGTTATAAAACATTTTGTAAACAAATACGCAAATTATTAAACAGCAAAAAACTGCAAGCCTGCCGAAACGGTTAGCTTGCAGTTTCTGTTTGGGTATTGTTTGTCAGAGCAAAGACTGAACACTATATCGTTATTCACCAATATCGGTAACTACGCCCATAAAAATCGGGAGTTCGGAAGTAGTATCAACTATCATATAAACGAACGGGCGGTTGAAAAATATCTCTCTACTGTAGCTTCCCACTCCCAACGCACCGCTAGCAAATGTTGCCGCACTTGCTTTTGTACCTTCTTCATTTACCGATATATAAGTTTTTTGCTTGAATTCGGTAATTGTTAAACCATCATCGGAAATTCCCGAAAGCTCTGCCTTTTGCACATCAAAAACATTTTTTATTCCCGTATTTTTAAGTTCTTCAACAAACGACGTCTCAAACTCATACTCGTACTTTGGAAAATACATTTTTTCTCTGCTACTATAGCTACCGCTGCTCAACAGTTTCCGTAAACTTTCCTCATTCAACTTTTCCAAATGAGAATTAAAATCATAATCCTCTTTATTAACTGTTTCTTCGTATGGAATTACAGCTATAAACTTATATTTTTCGCCCGCATAACTTTTCTCAAAGCCATGTCCCCAATCACACCTTAAATACTGTTCTGTTGATTCCATCAGTTTGACAGCACGCTTATTTCCGTCAATGGCAGTAAATTCGCTATCTTTAACATCCGAATCCGAATATACCTTTTCCCACCTTGCATCAAACAATATCGTGTTTATAATAAGAATTTTAAGATTTGGATCAAGCTCATCAAACATTTTATCAATAGTACCGTCGGTGTTTTGATTTACCCAATTGTTTATGTCTTGCAAAGCTTTATCATCAAAATTCTGCCTGTAGGCAGATATGCCGTAATAATCCTTATTAGTCTGTAAAAAAGGTTGTTTAACATTCAAGCCGTTAAACCAGACAGCACTGGCATTTTTGAATTTATAATTTTCTCCTGAGGTCAAGTTGAAAGTATAACCGCGCATATACTTGTTATACTCGTTTATGCTCATTCCGTCAGCGAGAACGTTCTCTATTTCTTTTAAGGTATCCCCTTTAGTGCCGTTTGCAAGCATACCCAAAACATTGGCAGTAGACAAGGGTGAAATCAAAATATTACCGTTTTTATTACTTTTGGCGGTCGATTTCAAAAGTTCAACCGAAAAAGAAAAATACGAGTTAATAAAATCTTCGTTGGGCTGCAGAATCTCTGCCGACGGAGTAACGCCTGCCATTAGATCTGCATCCTGCACAACACTTTCGGAATCACATCCCGAAAGAATTATAGTGGGAGACAAAATCAAAAACATACACAGCAGTACAAATAAAAATTTTTGATTTCTCAAACTATCAACCCCTTTTTAATGGAGATACTGGTAACCGTCACCATAGCAGATGAAGAAGTTATCATAACGCGAGGGGACTATCCCTGTCTTTTTCACTTGCATTTATGTTACTGCGCCGCATTAAAAACCTTGACATACAAACTGTCTTGCTGATTCATTTTTTCACCATAAGATAGGTCTATAGCGATGTATATCCCACCGTAGATATCAGATGCCAACCTACAATTATAGATTTCAGCATAGTCAATTTTCAGCTCATCTATTTTGTTATACAACACCGTTTTTGCTTTGTCCAGGCCCTCTTTTGTTAATGATTTTTCTACAGATGAATACTTTCCATAATTCTTACCATTATATCCAACTATTGTCTTGTTTTGATTTACTATTACTGATAAAACATCGTCTGTGCTATAGCCTAAAATATCTCTTCTGTATGTCACAAAATAGTTAATCGCAACGCCCTCTTGAGGATAACTTATGTCTATCAAGGTGTATTTATCTAATTCATCTTTCGGAATCATTGTCAAAAGGAACTCCTGAGATATACTTTTTAATTCATTTTCAGATAAATATTCAGCATTTACATCCCACCGCTCATAATCATCAGAAAACCTATATAGGAATCCTATTGTATCTGTACCGTTAAGATATTGTACGTCTATTTCATCGTTGGTGTTGTTATCAGTAAATACATATCTATCAAATCGACGATTAAAGTTGCTCATTGCCACCTTATCCGAAGTGATTTCACTTCGGGTATACTCCCCGATGTAATTCACATCAAAAAACTGTAGTTTCTTTTCTGACAATGTTTCAACTTTGATTTTACAACTTCCCGAAAAATCTATACCTTGTTCCGTAGCACTTTTTTTGAAATGTACAGTTGCCGCGTTTGCAGGCGTTTGAAAGGCAGTATCCATAATTTTATCGGTTTTTATATACACCTCAAGACTATCCGGTGATGTATTATTCTGATTTGCAATCTCCTGCTCACTATTTGTTCCGCAAGCGGCAAAGACAAACATCAAGATAATTGTAAAATATAATGCAATTTTTTTCATAGGTTTCACCTCATCAATATTCAAACAATTGCGTTCCGTCACCGTTGTCGGGTTGCTCTGAAAGAGTGACATCCTCGACAACTGTCTAGGGTGTCACCCCTTTATTTAAATTACACACACTTACTCTATAATCATATTATACCATGATAAACGTAAAATTTAAATTGACTTATTACACATATCAATATGGTGACGTTTATGCATAAATGAGAATTTGACTCTTCAATCCAAAAAGCTCTTGTAAAACTGCGTGTTATGTGATATAATCGGTATGTGTTGATGATAAAAAACAGCGCAGCCAACCGAAATTCGCTGCGCTGTTTTAATATTTTCTTGAAAATTTCTTATTTAACGCTCTCGATGTAGTTGACAACGTCGCCTACGGTCTTGATGCCCTCGATCTGATCATCGGGTACTTCGATCTCAAACTCATCCTCGATAGACATGATGAGATCAACAACATCAAGGCTGTCTGCACCGAGATCCTCGGCAATGTTAGACTCCATAGTTACTGCGCTTTCCTCAACGTCAAGTTGCTCGCAAAGAATTGCTCTGATTTTCTCAAAAACCATTATAAGTTCCTCCAAATAAAATATAGACTAAATTTAAAAACTGTGTTATACTTAATTAAGTATCGTTTTGGTAACAAACACACGAAAACCTATTCAATTTCCGTTTCTGTGTAAATATAATATGTGCACAAAGGCGATTTGTCAATAGTAAATTGAAAATTTTTGAGTTCGAGGCGCTTTTTTATGACACAAAAATTTGCAGTTATAGGCCACCCTATAGGCCATACCATGTCCCCTTTTATACATAAAAGTCTTTTCGCTTTACAGAGAAAAGAGGTTGAATATCTTACATTGGACATTATTCCCGAGGCTTTAAAAGAAGCTATGTCGGGCGTTTTGGCAACGCTTGACGGATTTAATATCACCATTCCCCATAAAGAAACGATTATACCGTTTATTGATGAAATTGACGATTCTGCAACAAAATATAATGCCGTCAACTGCGTTTTGAACCGAGACGGCAGAACCTTTGGTTACAGCACCGATGCTTTTGGTTTTGTGAAGGCGGTGGAATCAAGCGGCGTTGCTCTTTCGGGAAAGGCTTTGGTTTTAGGCTCGGGCGGTGCAGCACGCACACTTGCACGTGAGGCTTCTGACCGCGGTTGTGAGGTTACAATAGCCGTAAGACCGCACAGCCTCGAAAAAGCCGAAAAGCTCAAAAATTGGCTTGAAACACACAGTGGCAAAGCAACAGTTTGCACCTATGACGAAATAAACGGTGAATATGACCTGCTTATCAACGCAACACCCGTTGGAATGTACCCCAACACCAACGCAATACCTATAACCACTGAACAGTTGAAGGGCTGTAAGGCCGTTTTCGATGCCGTTTACAACCCCGAAAACACATTGCTTTTAAAAACCGCAAAAGAGCTTGGAATCCAAACCGTCGGCGGCATGGCTATGCTTGTGTGGCAGGCGGTAAAGGCACATGAGCACTGGTACGGTGCAACCTTTGACACTGCGGACATAGAAAAACTAATAGCCGATTCAAACCGCGAAATGGAGAGAATTTTCAATGAAAAATAATATTGTTCTGTGCGGATTTATGGGTTGCGGTAAAAGCACCGTAGGCAGACTTTTGGCAGAAAAGCTTGGGTTTGATTTTTGCGACAGCGATGACGTCATAGAACAACGCGAAGGCACTACCATAAGCAAAATATTTGCCGACAAAAGCGAGGAGTATTTCAGAACAGTCGAGAGCGATATCATCCGCGAGCTTTCCGCGAAAAGCAGACTTGTTATAGCCACAGGCGGCGGTGCGGTTCTGAACCCCGAAAACGCTGAAAACCTTCGCAAAAGCGGGTTTGTTGTCCATTTAGACATCACGCCCGAATCGGTGTTGAAACGCCTTGAAAACGATAAAACAAGACCTTTGCTTATGCGTGACGACAAAGAATCGGCAATCCGCGAATTATTAAACAAACGCAAGCCTATTTACACCTCGGTGGCACACTTCACCGTTAACGCCGATAATTCACCCGAAGCCATAGCACAAATAATTATTGAACTTTGTGTTAAGAACGACGCGAAATCTTGACATTGCGCTTGTATTGTAGTAGAATATTAGAATGATTTTCAATAACTGATTTCATCCTTCGATGATACACCGGGAGATGACCTTTATGTCAGCTTTAACAATTTCGGTACAGAATCCCGAAAAATATGACATTTTGATAGAAAACGGTCTTCTGCAAAACTGTGGAGAGCTTATAAAACCTGTTGTCAGGGGCAAAAGCTGCCTTGTTGTGACCGATACCAATGTCGAACCCTTGTATCTCGACATTGTGACCGATTCGCTAAAAAACGCAGGCTTTTGCGTGTCGTGCCATGTATTCCCCGCAGGCGAGGAAAGTAAAACCTTCCGCACTGTTGAAAATATGCTGGGTGCCTTTGTTTCGGCAGGCTTAACCCGAACCGATTTTGCCGTTGCGTTAGGTGGCGGTGTTGTGGGCGACCTCACAGGCTTTGCCGCAGCAATTTATCAGCGCGGTATTGATTATATCGGAATCCCCACCACCCTTTTATCCCAAATCGATTCATCGGTAGGCGGTAAAACAGGTTGTGACTTGGTTTACGGCAAGAATCTTGCAGGTGCATTCCATTCACCTAAAATGGTACTTATTGATCCCAACTGTCTTAACACATTGCCCCAAAAATTCTTTAGCGACGGTCTCGCCGAAGCTGTAAAATACGGCGTTATTAAATCCAAACCTTTGTTTGACCGCCTTTTGAACGAGGATGCGCATTCATTTATCCTTGACCTTATCAAGGAATGTGTTACTATCAAACGCGATATTACCGAGAATGACTTTTTTGAAAACGGCGACCGTATATTGCTCAATTTTGGTCACACGATAGGTCATTCTATTGAAAAATACTACAACTTTAAGGACATGACCCATGGCGAGGCAGTTGGTATAGGCATGGTTATCATGGCGGTTGCCGCCGAAAGAAACGGTGAATGTGAAGAAGGCACCGCAAAGCTTATAACCAAGGTTTTACATAAATACAGCCTGCCTGCAACCACATCTATTGATATGAAAAAACTGTGCGATGGTGCATTTAACGATAAAAAGCGCCGCGGTAAAGATATTAAAATAGTTATACCCGAGTGCATTGGTGTATGCACGGTTAAAACACTTCCCTGTGAACAACTGATAGACTACCTCGGAGGCGAAAAATGAAGGTAACCGTTTCTCCCAGCAGGGTCTTGGGCGAAGTTGTAGCACCGCCTTCAAAATCGGCGGGACACCGCAGTCTTATCTGTGCCGCTTTTTGTGACCAACCCGTTACCGTTTTCAATTGTGGTGAGTCAAACGATATGACCGCCACTATCCAAAGCTTAAAGGCTTTAGGTGCCGAAATCTGCCGCGAGGGCTCAACGGTAAAAGTATCACCCGTAAAAAGAAACAATCGCAACTGTGTGATAGATTGCAACGAATCAGGTTCTACTGCAAGATTTATGCTTCCTGTAGCATGTGCTTTAGGTGCAGAAAATATCACATTCACAGGTCGTGGGAGATTACCGGAAAGACCGTTTGACATTATCGCCGAGGCTTTGCGCAAAAACGGTGTAACCTGCTCCTCAAACAACCTGCCCATGACCGTTTCAGGTCAGCTTAAAGCAGGAAGGTTCGAGATTGCGGGCAATGTTAGCTCACAATATATAAGCGGTCTTTTGCTTGCACTTTCAATAACCGAAGGAGTCAGCGAAATAGTGCTGACCACACCTTTGGAATCAAGAGATTACGTCATGATGACGGTCAATGAGCTTCGCACCTTTGGTGCCGAAATTGAGGTTTTTGATGACCGCTTTGTTATAAACGGCAAACCGAATCTTACAGCCTGCAACCGTACCGTTGAGGGCGATTGGTCGCAGGCCGCATTCCACCTTTGTTTAGGTGCTGTCAACGGTAATGTAACCGTCAAAGGTCTTGATATAAACACTTTGCAGGGTGACAGTGCCATTGTTGAACTTCTAAAGCAATTTGGCGCAAAGGTCACCGTTACCTACAATGGGGTTAATGTAAAAAAATCGGAACTAAACGGCATTACCATAGATGCCTCGCAAATACCCGACCTTGTGCCGATTTTAGCAGTAACCGCCGCCTTTGCCAAAGGTAAAACCACTATTACCCACGCAGAACGCCTGCGTATTAAGGAAAGCGACCGACTGAAAGAAACCGCTTTAAGACTCAAAGCTTTTGGCATTGATGTAACCGAAACATCCGACGGTCTTGAAATTATAGGTGGTGTGCCAAAGGGCGCTAAAATAACCTCGGCCAACGACCACCGAATCGTCATGGCATTCAGCGTTATGGCAGCGGGTTCGGTTGAGGAATCCGTGATTGACGGATGTGAGGCTATAAATAAATCATACCCCGACTTTTTTAAAGATTTTTCTTCGCTTGGAGGCGAGTGCAATGTCATCTGCGATAGGCAGTAGGTTTAAAGTAACTGTTTTTGGTGAAAGCCACGGTCCCGCTATCGGAGCCGTTATCGATGCGCCTCCCGCAGGATATAAACTTGATATTGACAATATTTTGAAGCAGGTTGCTCGAAGAGCACCCGGTCAGGACGCATCTGCCACACCGAGAAAAGAAACCGATACTCCCGAGTTTTTGTCGGGATTGCTTGACGGTGTGACCACAGGTGCACCTTTGGCGTTTATCATTCGCAACGCCGACCAACATTCACATAATTATGATAACATCGCGATCCGTCCCAGACCTTCTCATGCCGATTATGCGGCAAACGTACGTTTTGGCGGATTCAATGACATTCGCGGCGGCGGTAACTTTTCGGGTCGTTTAACAGCACCCTTAACCATTGCAGGTACCGTTGCGCGTGAGATTTTAAGGACTCACGGCATCACAATCGGCGGTCATGTTTCGTTTGTCGGAAACACCGCAGACCAACCTTTTGACCCTGTTAATATTGATGAAAAGCTTTTAAACAAGCTCAATACCGAGTATTTCTCCGTTGTTTCGGAAGACGCAAAGCTTGAAATGCAAAACGAAATTGCCGAAGCACACAAAAACGGTAACAGCGTCGGCGGTGAGGTTGAGATTGCCGTAGTCGGTTTGCCCGCGGGCATCGGCTCACCCACTGTAAGGGGCATTGAAAACGCAGTTTCACAAGCCGTTTTTGCAGTTCCTGCAGTTAAGGGTATTGAGTTTGGTCTCGGCTTTGGTTTCAGTTCTGCTTTGGGCTTTGAAGTCAATGACGAAATGTATTACGACGGTGAAACCGTAAAATGCAAAACCAATAATTGCGGCGGTATCACAGGCGGTATTTCCAACGGTATGCCGCTTATCATCCGTTGTGCAGTAAAGCCAACACCTTCTATTGCACGTGAACAAAATACAGTAAATCTTGAAACCAAGCAAAACGATAAGCTCATTATTGAAGGTAGACATGACCCTTGTATCGTGCCCCGTGCATTGCCCGCTATCGAAGCCGCCATTGCAATAGCACTTCTCGACCTTCTTTGGGAGGTTAAACCGTTATGAGTCTTGATGAAATCCGCTTTAAAATAGATGAGATAGATCGCGAACTTATTCCGTTACTCAAAAAAAGAATGGAATGCTCTTTGGAGGTTGCTCGCATTAAGAATGAGGAAAACCTGCCGATATACCACCCCGAACGCGAACAACAGATTCTTGACCGCGTAAAGCAGGTCTCGGGTGAGCAGTACGGTGATTATGTGAGCGAGATTTACCGTAACATAATGGCGGTAAGCCGTGCTTTGCAAAGCGATGTGCTTGAAAGCAAAGAATAACTCCCGTTCTCACCGCTTGAGCAATGATTTGTAACAAAATACATACTGATTTTTCGGGCAACATAAAGGTTAAGAAAACAAAAACATTTTATCGAAAAATCAGACAGTCTGATTTCACTTGTTCAGAGCTCCACTCTGAACACTAACCGAGGTAATTCTAATGGAACAAAAAAGCAAAAAAGCAACTTATCATAAGCGAAAAAACCTATTAGTACTGTTCAATTCACTTGTATCGGTGCTCTTGGGAATATGTGTATTTTTCTCTGCCGTTTGTACGTTTGTAATATATACAAGCGGCACTGCGCAAAAAGGTAAGATTTCCGAAGACAAAAACGAACTGGGTATAACCTCGCAAGCAGCCCAAGAGCTTCCTGCAGAGATTATTAACATTGCTTTGTTTGGAATAGACACCCGTGATAAAAAGGCGATCAACCGAACTGAAGCCCTCACAGGAAGATCGGATACCATTATAATCCTTTCTATCGACACCGGTAAAAAAACCATAAAAATGACCTCTATACTGCGCGATAGCTGGGTATCTCTTGATTTGGAGCGTTTCCGCGGCAAAAACAAGATAAACGCAGCTTATGCCTATGGCGGTCCGCAGGGAGCTATAAAGACCCTCAATCAAAATTTCCATTTGAATATAACCGATTATGTTGCGGTTAGTATGCACCAGATGAAAAATGTCCTTGATATTTTGGGCGGTGTTGATATTGAAATCACCGAGATGGAACGCCGCAGAATAAACGAGCTTTCCAACAGTGAAGGCTTCAAGGCGGAAAAGGTTACAAAAACAGGTCTTGTTCACCTTAACGGCACACAGGCACTCTCGTATTCACGTATCCGTGACGACAGCGAAGAATTACGTGTGCGCCGTCAGCAAAAGGTTTTGAGCTGTATGCTTGAGAAGGCAAAAAATCTGCCGTTGACCGAATACCCCGCCGTATTAAACGAAGTCCTTTCAACTGTCGAAACTTCTATGGACTATAGTGAGATTTTTGAATTCTCACCATTGCTCCAAATCTCCGAAATTCATTTACAAACCACCTCTGTCCCCGGTAAAGAAGTCAGGGCTCAGGGCGGCGTATTTAACGACACACGAGGCGGTTGGGTCTGGAAATACGACATTGAAGAAGCAAAAAAATACATTTACGAATGGATTTACGGCATTAAGCTTTAAAACACTTAACTAAAAGGAGGTGACGGTGTGGCTGAAAACAATTCCGAAAACAGTTCAAAGTTAACCGAGACCGAGATTACAGATGAAGATATCGCTCAGGAGTCTACACCGGATTCGCTTCCAACAGAGTTTGTTTGTGAAGAGAGAGACGACGATTCACAGGCTTCGGCCGATAGCGAAAACTCGGCAAAAGCCAAACCAACAAGAAAGACACGCCATGTTGTTTTTATTGTTTTGTTCAACATAATAACCAGCCTTATTTTAGCGGCAAGTATTTTAGCTTCGACTGTTGTGGGATTCTGTATCTACCTTATGGGAGATATGCATTATAACGCAGAATTCCCTCCTGCCGAAGAGCACGAAGCATTGGGTATAGACCCCGTTATAATCGACAGGCTACCTAAAGGTGTGTTTAACATAGCCTTATTCGGAATTGACAGTCGAAACACCGCCACCGATAACTCGGCATCCATATCCGGTCGTTCCGATTCGATCATGATCCTTTCAATAAACACTAACAACAAAACCGTCAAAATGACCTCTATACTGCGTGACAGTTGGGTTCCGATCGAGCGTCAGAAAGGCAAGGTAAACAATAAAATAAATGCAGCATATGCGTTTGGCGGTCCGGTTTTAGCGGTCAAAACACTAAACCAAAACTTTAAACTTGATATTTCCGAATATGCATCAGTCAGCATGTATCAGCTTTGCTCTATCATTGATGATATTGGAGGAATAGAACTAGAGATCACCGAAAAAGAGCGCCTTGCCATAAATAAAAGCTCATTTTTATACGGTACTAAAAAAGAAAATGAAATTACAGCCAGCGGTTTGGTTCAAATGAACGGTGCACAGGCATTGGCATTTGCACGAATCAGAAAAATAGACACCGATATGATGCGCGCAGGGCGTCACCAAAAGGTACTTACCGCCATGCTCCAGAAGATCAGGACTCTTCCGTTGTCTTCCTACCCTTCATTGCTCAACAAGGTGCTGGGTCGTATCGAAACATCAATGTCATACAGTGAAATATTTGAATTTGTACCCTTGATAATTGACTCGAATTTGAAAATCGAAACCACCACAGTTCCCGGCAAGGGTGTAAAATATAAGAGTGGCATTTTCAGTGACACCCGTGGCGGTTGGGTCTGGAAATACGACCTCAATAAAGCCAGCGAATATATACACAGTTGGATATACGGTATTGAAGCAGAGGACGAAAACAGCGAAGCCTCTTCTCAAACCACAACCTCAAACTAAACAACAACTTAAAACTCACGGAGGAAAAAATAATGAAAATCACCGAAGGATTTGTTCTTAAAAACATAGCAGATACCAATGTAGTTGTACCTTTGGGAAGCAAGACAGTTGATTTTAAAGCGGTTATCACCCTTAACGACACCGGCGCTTTTCTTTGGAACAATCTTGAAAATGACTGCACCGAAGAGGCTCTTGTTGAGGCACTTCTCAAGGAATACGACGTTGACAGAGATACCGCAACTGCCGATGTTAAGGAGTTTGTTGCAAAACTGTCGGAGGCTAACCTTTTAGCATGAGTGACAGCACAAGAAGATTAGTTCCAATGGATGAGCTCTCACCGCTTATTGTTGGACTTATCGACGAAGGCTATGATGTGACTTTAACCGTAACAGGCAACAGTATGCGGCCTATGCTTACCCATTTGAGAGATTCAGTGGTGTTGACTCAGTGTGATCCCACTGCTTTGAACGTCGGCGACATTCCGTTGTACCGTCGCGAATGCGGTACATATGTTTTACATCGCATAATGAAGGTACATGACGATACTTACGACATTGCGGGCGACCACCAATGGGTGCTGGAAAAAGATGTACCGAAATCGCAGGTGCTTTGCGTTGTTAAAGGCTTTACAAGAAAGGGTAAATACTACTCGTGCAATAATAAGCGGTACAGACTGTACTCTTTTTTGTGGCGCAAGGTATTTGCTTTAAGAAAGCTTATCATGACCATACACGGCAAATTTCACCGGCTTTTTTTCAAGTCACATAAATCTGATCACACAAAGCCCGATGCTTGAAATTCAAGTTTCGGGCACTGTTGTATGGAAATTTTGGAGTGAATATTATGAAACTTACTGACATTATAAACGGCGACAAATTAAGCCTTTCTTTTGAGGTGTTCCCTCCCAAGACTTCGGATGTTTTTGAAAGTGTTAAGACTGCTACCGAGAAAATTGCCGAGCTTAAGCCCTCCTACATGAGCGTTACCTACGGTGCAGGCGGTGGAACGTCAGAATACACTTTGAAAATTGCCGAAAATCTTAAAAATCACGGCGTGCCTGCGTTGGCTCATTTGAGTTGTCTTTCTTCTTCTAAGGATGAGATTCATGACCGCTTGACCGAATTGCGCTCTCACAACATTGAGAACATTCTGGCTTTAAGAGGCGACGCCCCGAACGACGGCAAACCTGTTAAGACCGATTACCGTTACGCAAGCGAGCTTATTGAAGATATTAAAGCATTTGGCGGTTTTTGCATAGGCGGTGCTTGTTACCCCGAATCCCACCCCGAAAGTGCTTCAAGTATTGCCGATATAGATAATCTTCGCCGCAAGGTCGAGGCAGGCTGTGAGTTTTTGACCACACAGATGTTCTTTGACAATAATATCTACTACAACTTCCTTTACCGATTGAACAACGCAGGCGTAAATGTTCCTGTTGTTGCGGGCATTATGCCGGTGACCAACCCCAAATCAATAAAGAGAATCTGCCGTATTTCGGGCTCTGCTTTGCCTCAACGTTTTGTGCGTATTGTTGACCGTTTTGGCGACGACCCTGAGGCTATGGCGCAGGCAGGTATTGCCTATGCCACCGAGCAGATAATCGACCTTTTTGCCAACGGTGTAAAGGCGGTTCACGTTTACTCGATGAACAAGCCCGAGATTGCCGAAAAAATCAAAAACAATATCAGCGGTATAATCAAATGACACGAATAGACAACAGCGTTTTAAAACTCGATCACGACGAATTGATAGCGCGTATGATGTGCACCGATATTGACACTATTCTATCGTTTTCAAGCGCGTGCGAGCAAGAACTTCGCTCGGTTGCCGAATGTTCGTATATTTCCAGAAAGAGTAGTGTAATTATCGACGGTGATACAGTAAACTTAGGCTTTGGAGATATTAAAAGTTCGGGTCTGGCTCGCGTTTTGCAGGGTTGCAGCTCGGCTTTCATTGTTGCAGTTACTTTAGGCCACGGTGTTGACCGCTTATTACGTCAAAAATCGGTGACATCTACTGCACAACAGTTTGTAACCGATGCCGTTGCTTCCACACTTTGTGAATCACTTTGCGACTATGTTCAAAGCATTTTGCCACAAAAAACAGCTCGCCGATTCAGCCCCGGCTACGGTGATCTTGACCTTAATATTCAATTTCCGTTGTTGCGCTTTTTGGACGGTTGTGATATACGTCTCACCGAATCGGGACTTATGATTCCTTCAAAATCCGTAACCTTTATTGCAGGTGTTAAAGAATGAATTTAAGAGAACTTATAAATAAAAAACGGCTTTATCTTGATGGCGGCACAGGTACCATGCTGCAAAAAAGAGGCTTGAAGTCGGGTGAAGGCACTGAGGAATGGAGTATCACCCGCCCCGAGGAGATAATACGCCTTCACCGAGAATATCTGACCGCCGGTTCGGATATTTTCTGCACTAACACCTTCAGTGTAAACTGCTTAAAGCAGAGAAACTATGAAGAATACATTGCTAGTGCGTTTGACTGTGCAAAAAAAGCACGCGAAGGCTTCCCAAATAAGTTTATTGCCTTTGATTTAGGCCCTACGGGAAGACTGTTAAAACCTCTTGGCGACCTTGATTTTGATATGGCAGTTGAGGTTTTTGCCAAGAATATTCGACTCGCAGTAAAACACGGTGCCGACCTTATTATGATCGAGACCATGAACGACCTTTATGAAACCAAGGCGGCCGTTATTGCAGCAAAAGAAAACTGCGACCTTCCCATTTTTGTCAGCAACGCCTATGGTGAAGACGGCAAGCTGATGACCGGTGCCGATGCCGATACTGTTATCACCACCCTCACTGCATTAGGTGTTGATGCCATTGGTATGAACTGTTCGTTCGGTCCCGATAAGATGCTGTCGGTTGTTGAGAGATACGCAAAACTGTCACCCTTGCCTATTATTGTAAAACCAAATGCAGGTTTGCCCCGCATGGTTGACGGTAAGACTGTGTTCGACATTGACCCCACACGTTTCGGTGAAATAATGACCGAAATTGCAAATATGGGCGGTGCAATACTCGGTGGCTGTTGCGGAACAACACCCGACCACATCAAGGCACTTGTGGACAGTACCAATACTCTTCCCTACCCCAACCGCCAAGTCGAAAAACGCACCGTTGTTTCTTCTTATACACACACCGTTGAGTTCGGAAAAACTCCTGTGCTTATCGGTGAGAGAATCAACCCCACCGGCAAGAAAAAGATAAAAGAGGCTCTGCGCCAAAAGGATTATAATTTTATCCTCAACGAAGGTATCCGTCAGGTTGATGCAGGTGTTCAGATGCTTGATGTCAACGCAGGTCTGCCCGAAATAGACGAAGCCGAGGCTTTGTCTACCATTGTTTTCGAGCTTCAAAGCATCACCGACACACCCTTGCAGATAGACACCACCAATCCTTCTGCTTTAGAAAAGTCAATGCGTATTTACAATGGCAAACCGCTTGTAAACTCGGTCAACGGTACAAAAGAGAGTATGAATAAGGTATTCCCATTGGTCAAGAAATACGGCGGTGCTGTGATAGCTTTGACCATAGGTGAAACCGGCATTCCCGAAACTGCCGAAGGTCGTTTAGAGATTGCCGAAACAATAGTTAAAGAAGCCGAAAAATACGGAATCAATAAATCAGATATCATTGTTGATCCGCTGACCCTGACAGTATCAAGCGACCCGAGAAGTGCTAAAGTCACTTTGGAAGCAGTCAAGCTTATCCGCGAAAAACTAGGCGTTTACACAAGCCTTGGCGTTTCCAATGTTTCGTTCGGTCTGCCTGAAAGAGATCGCATAAACTCGGTATTTTTCACAATGTGTTTGCAGGCAGGGCTTGACGCCGCTATCATGAACCCATTTTCCAATGGAATGATGACTGCATACCACTCATATAAGGCTTTGAGTGAAAAGGACGAAAATTTCCTTGAATACATCGCCTTTGCCGAGTCGGGCACCGCTGCCGCAACACCCACAAGCACTGCCGCCGAGGTTGACCTTAAAACCGCTATTGTTAAGGGTCTCAAGGATTCGGCCGCCGAGATAACGGCCAAAATGCTTGAAACTGCCGACCCCATGGCGCTTATATCCGAGCATATTGTCCCTGCACTGAATGAAATCGGTACCGCTTTTGAGCAAAAGAAAGCGTATCTTCCACAGTTGCTTATTTCCGCCGATGCCGCATCCTCGGCATTTTCGGTCATCAAAGAAAAGTTGCCCTCATCGGCAGATGAAACCAAAAAAATCGTCATTGCCACAGTTAAGGGCGATATTCACGATATCGGTAAAAACATTGTCAAAGTCTTGCTTGAAAACTACGGCTTTTATGTTGTTGACCTTGGTCGAGATGTTGCTCCCGACGTTGTTGCAAATGCCGCTCAAGGTGCAAAAATGGTAGCTTTATCAGCTTTGATGACCACCACCGTCCCCGCAATGGAGGAAACCATAAAGCTTTTGAGAAAAACCACACCCGAAACCAAAATAATGGTTGGCGGTGCGGTTTTGACCCAAACCTATGCCGATATGATTGGTGCTGATTTTTACGGAAAAGATGCCATGGATGCCGTAAGAATCGCCCAAAAAGTGTTTGAATAAACATAAACCATCTACAAAATCCTGACCAAAACGGTCGGGATTTTGTTTTATAAAAAGCCCGAAAAAAAGCGCAGGTCAATATTGTTATAGTTTCGCAATATTGTTAGATTGACACGGCTACACAATTACTGTTACAATTTTCACGGTAATAAACAACAAATAATAAAGGAGATACTATGAAAAGAATACTAACTTGCGCTTTGGTTGTAATCATGGCATTTAGCATGCTTTCTGCTTGCGGCGATGACGGAAACAGCGAAAAAAATTCATCCTCTACTGCTAACAGTAGCAGTAACATCTCGTCTGAGGGTTCAAACCACGGTGTCGGCACGAATGTAACCGATGAACTCTTTTCAACCGAAAAGGTTGTTTTCATCAACTCAAACAATCAACCCGTTTACCGTATTATCCGTCCGGAGGGTAATGATGAACTAACAAACACTGCAGGTACCTTGTTCAAAAAAATGAAGGAGTCGTTAGGGGTTAATATCCGTAATTCCGACGATACAAGCGACGGCACCGACAGCTATGAGATACTTATCGGTCACACTAACCGTCCCGAATCACAACAGGCTTTGGACTTTTTGAAGAACAAAACTTCGGGTCGGTATAACAATTTTATTGTATGCACCATTGGTAAGAAAATCATCCTCAACTCACAAAGCCTTGAGGGTATAAAGCAAGCTTGCGAATACTTTGCCGCCACCTATCTTAAAAAGGACGGTATCGACGGCGGAATTGCATTTGTAAAAGAGGCTGACGGCAGTTTTGAGAATATAACTATCAACGGCGAAAACATTGGCAAATATTCCATTGTCCGTCCCTTGTACAATTCATCTTATTTGACTCAAGTTGAAATGGAAAAAATAGTCGATACTATATATGCCAAAACAGGCTATATGCTGAATATTGTATACGATAACACTCCTGAAACCGACTATGAGATAGTCGTTGGCAATTGCGAGCGCAACGGTGTCGACGGCATTGGCAGTTACGATAGTTGGGCTTTGTCGGTAGCAGGTAAAAAGGTGTTCCTTAACGGCGGCAGTGCTCATTCAACTGCAATGGCTGTGACCGAATTTGGCAAGCTTCTTAACGGCAACATCACCGATGCAAGCACCAAAACAGGCGACTACAACACCACCGTCGCAGGCTACGACAAATCCACCACATACAAGTATGCTTGGGGTGACGATTTTGACAGCAACAAGATAGATGCCACAAAGTGGTGGCACATCGGTGAAAACGGCTGGAAGTCCGAAGGTCTCAACGGTAAGACCTCGGTCAGATCATCTAACCCTAACGATGTTTATGTTTCGGACGGTCACTTCTACATCTGTGCACGCCAAGATGACAATTTCTACTATGGCGGAATGCTCCGCACACAGACAACCATGACCTATAGATATGGTTATATCGAAACAAGTGCTCTGTTGCCTCATGGAGACGGCTTCTGGGTTGCTTTGTGGCAGATGACCGCTTTGGAAAAAAGCGAAATCACCTCTGAACCCGAAATCGACTTTGTTGAGTGCTTCGGAAACTCGGCATACTATGCCGTCAATGCCCACGCATGGCCCACCGAAGCAGGCGAAGCCTTGGGTTGGACCCATACCTCCTTCGACGGTGATCGCGATTATGCTAACATCAAAAAGCACAGCCTTAAAGAAGAGGGCGTCAAGCTTAGCGAAGGAATGCATACCTACGGTATGCTGTGGACCGATAAGGAAATGATCTTCACCTGCGACGGTGAAGACTTCCTCACCTACGACACCACCGCTACTGAACAGCGCATCAACACCTTTAACCAGGCACAATACCTCATCATCAGCATGGCAACCGGCTTTAAATCGGGTCCCGGAGCTATAACCTCCGATCCTTTGGATTGGGAGTTGACCAACAAGCTTATAATTGATTGGATCAATATTTACCAACCCGAAGACGGCAAGCATGAACTGAATATTTTGAGCTAACAAAAAGCCACTTTACCGCAAATAAAACGGTAAAGTGGTTTTCGTTTATTTTATATTAAATTCCCCCGATTACCTTCATCAATTCCTCGGCATAGACGCGGTAACCTTCGGTGGTGGGGTGGACATTGTCGCTCGAAATCTCAACATCCCACTCCCTTGAACTGATATAGGTCATATTTTCATACTTTGCTTCGGCCGCTTTGGCGCACTTTTCAATGGTGTTTCGGCGCCAACCCGAACCGTCGGCAGTATCGGCAGAAGGAAGAGCAAGGTATATCGGAATGTCCTTGTACATCTCATAAAGCTTTCCGACAAATTCGGCATAGGTATTGGCAAAGCCTTCAACATAGGTTTCATCGGTCAAATGATCGTTTGTACCGATATTGAGAATCACTGCATCATACTTTGCATCTTTAGAAAAATCAAACGGCACCATCGGCACAACACCCTCACACGGACTTGTGAGATAGAAGAAAGCCGCCGACATACCCTTATAGGGCTTTAACTCTTCATTAACATCAACATATCCACGGTCAACACAAAGTGACATACCACCTTGTGCTACACATGTATAGTCACAATCCCATGCCTTTGGCAAAAGCACCGAGTGACTGACAGGAGAATGGGTCAGCGAATCACCTATTATAAGCAAATTCTTATCTCTCGATTTGGCAAATTCAACCTTACCATCGGTTTCAACGCCCTTAAAAGTTACGGTATTAGCGGTTTCGTCGGCAATGATTCTAATAAGGCTGTTTTCAGCCACCTTATACACACCGTTTTGAGCCTCGGCAACCTCACCGTTTATCCACACACTGTATTTGCCCGAATTTTCACATAAATCAACCGAAAAATCCTTATCGCAGTAAAATTCAACATAGGGACGAACCCAATGCGACCTCATTCCGTCGGTGGTACTTTCCCAGCGTCCATGGTAATTGAAAACTTCATTATCAAACTTGTAAAGCATAATAAAACTCCCCTTTAAAGGTTACTGTTTTCAGTATACACTTTAAGGGGAAGTTTTTCAACAGTTTATTGATTACTTTTCTTCTTTTATCAGTTCGTTGGGTATATCACGAACAGAACACTTATGCTTTGAAGCGTAGGCGGCCGCTTTGCCTGCCGCTTCACCCATTGCGCAACAGTTACCCGTTACACGGTAGGATGCCATTGCAATATGTGTGCCCGAAATACTGCGTCCTGCCACAAGCAGACCCTCAAAGTCCCTTGGAATGAGCGAACGGAAAGGAATTTGATACGGTTTGGTATGTATAACAGTTTGCTTTGTGGCTTTTGAATCGTGAATATCAATACCAAAACCGCAGGAGCAAATACCGTCGTCAAATTGCGCTCCGTTCAAAAGGTCGTCCTCGCAGATGGTGTATTCACCGACGATACGGCGCGATTCACGAACGCCCAATAAAGGCGCTGTTCCTATAAGTGATAAATCTTTAAAATCCTCATCGTGGTTTTTGAGCGCCTCAAAAACGGTTATCATCTGTTGTCTGCCTTCCATAACCGCCTTTGTACGGTCAGAAGCGCTGAGGGGATTGTATCCTCTCATGTGGGTCAACTGCACGTTGGCAAAGTCCGAGTTGGGTGCAGGAATAAGATAAGGCATCTTGAAAGGCAGATGGTTGCCCTTGCCCTCCCTCTCAAACGCCGCCTCGCAAACGTCGTACATCATAATGCCCTCGCGGTATTTTTCGGGCACTCCCGACACCATAAACATCTGTGTCATAGCCTGACAGTCGGCATAATCACCGTTCTCTCCAATCTGCCATTGAACGCCCGCGTCAGCACAAAGTGAGGCATCTCCCGTTGCATCAATAAACACATCGGCCTCGTAGTAAGAAAGACCTTCTATATTGCTGACATAAACACCTTTTACCCTGTTGCCGTCGCACTCACAACCGATGTAACGCGTATCATAAAGCACATTTACGCCTGCTTCAACGCTCTTTTCCTCAAGCAAAAGCTTCATGTACTCAAAAATAAAGCTCTTGTCCCAAAATCCGCCGAAAGCATTGCGTTCTTTAAGACCGTCCACCAATTCTCGCATTATGCCTTTTTTATTGATGCCATCAAAAAGCGGATTCATAAAACCGCCTGCCCACATTCCGCCCAAAGCATTCTGTGCCTCAATAACAAGCGTTTTGGCGCCCATTCTTGCCGAAGCAATACCCGCAGGTGCACCCGAAGGACCTCCGCCCACAATAATAACGTCGTACCGATCTTTACGTTTTACCTTTGAGTTAATATTCATTACAACACCTCATTTTATCCGCCGAATTACAGCAAGGTTGCAACACAGATGCCTAAAATAACAATCAATGCACAAACAAGCCTTTTGACAAACTGCTTTTCCTTGAAGAACAACCTACCCGTAAGCACCGTTACAATAACCGACGATTGTTTTATAAGCGTCATTATCGTGACCTGACTCTGGGGGTCCTCATTAGCAATAAACAAAGCACGGTCACCCGCAATCAGCAAAGCACTCAGTATCGCAATCCAATAGTTGGTTTTTACGGTTTTGATACTGATGGGTATTCGTTTTGCCAATATGTAAGCACCGTAAAGCACTGTCAGATAAAGCATAAACCAAAACTGCAATTGTGATGAATCAATTTCTCCCATGCTGAGCAGTTTTTTGTCCATAACACCCGAAATCGAGTTTAAAAGGCATGCCAAAACCGACAACACAAGGAATTTCACCTTTACCTTTTCGTCTGCTCCGTTGTTGCCCAAATTGACGATAACTATGCCCGAAAGCACCAAAAATAGACCTACTCCCTTTGACCAGTTCATATTTTCACCCAAAAACATTAGGGCCAATAAGGTTGAAAATATCATTCTCGCCGAGTCCATGATACCGTAAAAACTTACAGGCATCTTTTTGATGGACGAAAAGGTGAATATCCAAGCCAAAAAGATTACAAACGACTTTATAAATATCCACAAGTGGTAAATCGATGGCATTCCCAAAACATTGTGTGAAAACGGAACGGTCATTAAAAATGCAAGCGCCGTGTGGAAAAACAGTACCTCCATTGTACTGCTTTGTTGCAAAGCTTTCTTTTTCAAAGCGTCTCTGGCACCTTTTGCAACGCCATAAAACGCCACAAGCAAAACCCACATTCCCATTTTAACACCACTTTTCAACAAAAAATCATTTCGAACACCCTTTGGCATCCGAAATGATATTTTAATACATATTACTCTTTAAATCAAGCGTTTTGCTCAATATAATCTAAAATTTCCTCAACACTTTCGCTTACGAACAACAGATTTTTCACACTTTCCTTTATAAAACCTGCTTCTACACCGTCGTGAAGAACCTTTAAAAGGCTGTCATAGTATCCGTTTGTGTTGAGCACCGCCATTGGCTTTTTGTGCTGATTCAAATTTTTAAGTGTCAGCATTTCAAATAACTCATCATAGGTGCCGATTCCACCCGGAGTGATAACAAATCCATCAGCCATTTCGTCAAGCAGTTTTTTACGTTCACGCATGGTATCGGTCTCAATATATTCGTCAATAGCATTAAACAAAAGTCCGTCAACATGCTTTCCGTCCTCGGTGAAGAAATCGGGAACTATACCGGTTATCTTAACACCGCCTTGACGGTGCACACCGCGTGCAACAGCACCCATAAGACCGCCGCCACCACCGCCAAAAATCAGATTATGACCGCGTTTTGCCATCTGGGCTCCCAATTTTTCGCCCGCATCGATAAAGCTCTTATCAATCAAATCACTCGCGGCTCCGTATACGCATAGATTCATAAACACGACTCCTTTCATGAATCAACTGTGCCTTTTAACCTTATTCTACATTAAGTTTAATATAATATGCCGAAAAAATCAATAATATTACCCATATATTTTACCACTTTACAAAAAATTTACTCTTCCCTTTTTGAAAACTTTGTGTTATACTATTGTTAGTAATATGTCGAATTATGTTTTTTAGTATTTTCTGAAAGGATATTTCCGATGTTAGGTTTTTATAATTATACTGTTATACTTACATATCTCTCATTGTGCTCCGGTTTGACGGGTATCTGGTTCTGCATGACAGGCCACCCCGTTATCGCATCGCTTTGCCTTTTATTCTCCGGACTTTGTGATGCTTTCGACGGTCGTGTTGCCCGAATGAGAAAACAGAGCACCGAACAGGAAAAGCGCTTTGGCATCCAGCTCGACTCTTTGTGTGACCTTGTTTGCTTTGGTGTATTGCCTTGCTTTATTGGTTATGCTGCAGGTATGACTGAGGTTTACTACATTCCTGTTTTCTGTTTGTTCACCTTGGCAGCACTCATCCGCTTGGCATACTTCAATGTCACCGAGGAAGAGCGTCAGCAAAAGACCACCGAAAAGCGCAAGAATTATCAAGGCTTGCCCGTAACCTCGTCTTCGCTCATATTCCCCGCTTTTATCATGTTGATATTCATTGACACGATAAAGTACAATTATATGGAGTATATCTATCTTGCAGTTCTTTTGATTACCGCAACACTCTTTGTTGTCAAAAGCCTCAAGATTAAAAAGCCCGGATTTAAGGGAATTATGACCATGGTTGCCTTTGGCGGTATCATCGCTGCCGTTTTGGCATTCTTCTTCATTAAGAACGTTTTGTTGAAATGAGAACTACCGAAAGTATAAATAAAAGCGGAGCAGGCTCGCTCCGCTTTTTGTATAACACCGCGGTCGGAAGGGTTCTTCTCCGCCCGTTAATATGTAAGCCTATTTCCTCTATCTCAGGCTGGTTTATGGATCGCCGTGTGTCTGCTTGGTTTGTTAAAGGCTTTATCAAGTCCAACTGCATTGACATGAGCGATTATGAGGAAAGAAAGTTCCGCTCGTTTAACGACTTCTTCACAAGAGGTTTAAAAGAAGGCGCACGACCTGTGCCAAACGGTGAAAATGATTTTGTAAGCCCTGCCGATGCAAGACTTTCGGTTTATGACATTACTCCCGAGCGTTATTTCACTGTAAAGGGTGTTGACTACACAATAGCCGACCTTTTGGAAAACAATGAGCTTGCCAAAAGGTTTGACGGCGGTAAATGTCTTATTTTCCGTTTGGCGGTTGACAATTACCACCGCTACGGCTGGTGTGCCGACGGCGAGGCCGGAGCTCCCGTACGCATAAAGGGTAAATACCACACTGTTCAGCCCATTGCCATGCGCCGCTTCCCTATTTTCAGGGAAAACGTGCGTGAATACACCGTGATTGAAACCGAAAAGTTCGGCACAGTTGTTCAAATTGAGGTTGGTGCCTTGATGGTCGGACGTATTGTTAATAACGATAAGAACGGTTGTACATCCAAAAAAGGTACAGAAAAAGGCAAGTTTGAGTTTGGCGGCTCAACGGTCGTTGTGCTGATTGAAAAAGATAAGGTCAACCTTGATGATGAGTTCATCCAAAACACTAAAAACGACCTTGAAACCAATGTAAAATACGGCGAAAAGATCGGAACAAGAATTTAATTTTTTTAAGGAGAACAACGGTTCTCCTTTTTCTTTTGAAAAAAATCAAATATATTGTGTCGAAACCTCACTAAAACCGCAAAATGTACTTGACATATAGTGTATTTAGATATAAAATATAAAAGGATGTATAGATGCATTTATTCACATTGGCGAAGTGAATAATGCTTTTTATAACCCCGGCTGACCCGCGGCCGGCACCAGGTCTTTTGTGACCTACTCAACGCGGTTATTATATATAAGGAGGTACCGAAATCATGTGGTACATCATTGAAGGTGTCGCCGCTGTTGTCGTAGCCGCTATTGCATTTGTGCTTGGCTGCGCACACCGCCGCCGCACCGCAGAAGCCGCTATCGGCTCTGCAGAAGATGAAGCCAGACGCATTCTCAATGACGCCATGAAGAATGCCGAGGCCAAGAAAAAAGAAGCAATTTTAGAAGCAAAAGATGAAATCATCAAATCGAGAAACGAGACTGAGAAGGAGCTCCGTGAACGCAGAGCAGAGGTTCAGCGTCAGGAACACCGCATCCAACAGAAGGAAGAATCGTTGGACAGAAAGGTCGAAAATCTCGAGGTAAAGGAAAACAAAATAGCCGAGAGAGCTAAGGTTGTTGAGGAACGCCTCCAGGAAGCCGAACAGCTTAAAAAGAGCCAGTTTGACATGTTGGAGAAGATTTCGGGCTTTACCGCCGATCAGGCAAAAGCTCAGCTCCTCAATATGCTTGACGGTGAACTTCAGCACGAAAAGGCTTTGAAGATTACCGAGTATGAGCAGCAGATCAAAGAAGAGTCTGACCAGAAGGCTCGCGAGCTTATCTCGATGGCTATTCAACGCTGTGCAGCTGACCACTCGTCCGAAGCTACCGTTTCGGTTGTGGCACTGCCCAATGACGAAATGAAGGGTCGAATCATCGGCCGTGAGGGACGTAATATCCGTGCCCTCGAAACTGCAACGGGTGTTGACCTTATTATTGACGATACTCCC
>JAZUAC010000040.1:0-24678 GCA_045637775.1 Acutalibacteraceae bacterium
ACCACAGCCTTCAAACGCCACGCTACAAGTAAGGTCAGCACCGAGGATGACCTCAACAGTATTGCTACCTTGGGCTTCAGAGGTGAGGCTTTGGCGGCAATTTCCTCGGTTTCTCGGGTTGATATGCTGACAAAAACGCGAGATAGCGAGATCGGTACTGCCTATTCGTCCGAAGGCTCGTCGGAGGTTACGGTCAACGATGCAGGCTGTCCCGACGGTACGACCATCATCATCCGTGACCTGTTTTTCAACACCCCTGCGAGAATGAAATTCCTTAAAAAGGATATTGCTGAGGGCAACTCGGTTGCCGCAATACTCGACCATGTTGCCATGTCGCACCCCGAGATTTCGTTCCGTTTTATTCGTGACGGCAAGCAGGTGTTCACCACACCGGGTGACGGCAAGCTGATGTCGGCAATTTATGCCGTTTGCGGTCGTGATTTCGCTTCATCACTTATCCCTGTTGAGGGTGAAATGGGTGGAATAAAGGTTTCGGGATACACCTGTAAACCTACCGCCTGCCGACCTAAAAAGAATGCACAGTTTGTCTTTCTCAACGGTCGTTATGTCCGCTCGGGAACGGTTGCCGCGGCTTTGGATGCCGCTTATAAAAACATGGCTATGGTGGGTCGTTTCCCTGCCGCCGTGTTGCATCTCACAGTGCCTTACGGTGCGGTTGACATCAATGTTCATCCCGCCAAAACCGAGGTTAGGTTTTCGGATGAACGCCGAATTTTTGATTGTGTGATGTTCAGTGTTAAAAACGCACTTGCCAAGGGCGATGAACGCCCTGAAATGACCCTGACTAAACGCGTGGGTCAGGCAAGAATGTCGACCGAGGAATACCGTCAAACGGTTTTACCCGGATTAGACAAAAAGCAATCCGACCCCATCAAAACCTATGAAAAACTGATAACTAATGCCGAGCGCAACAACCGACCTGCGGTTCAAAGCGTTTCTTATAGTGAAAAGTATGCTACACCGGTAGTTCAAAAACCGCATGAGGAAACCAAGCAAAGCCGGTTCCCTTGGGACGATAACCCCGAGCCTCAAAATACGGTTTCTCAAAACGGATTAAAGGTTTCATCGCCAAGCTTTTATAAAACATCGGTTGACGAAACTAAAACGGTCGAACCGATTGTGGAAGATACTTCAACGGTTGACACGACCGAAGGCTTTACAGAGGTTGTGCCTGCAACCGAAATTCAGCCGACCGAGGTCGTGACAATCCAACCCGAAACGGTTGAGGTTGAAAAAGCACCTGTTGAGGAAATGGCGTCCGACATCGAATATATTGGTGAGGCGTTTAAGACCTATATAATAGTCCGCAAGGACGATAGCCTTTACCTTATTGACAAGCATGCTGCTCATGAGCGTATGTTGTTCAACAAGCTTAAAACCGAGGCCGAGGTCAACCCCCAGATGCTGTTGTCACCGCAACAGGTGGTGCTTCGCAAGGATGAGTATTTAACCGTTACGCAGAATGTTGACCTGCTTTTGAAAGCAGGCTTTGAGATTGAAGATTTTGGCGACAGTGCCGTGCTTGTGAGGGCTATCCCTTCGGCATTATCGGGCGAAAATGTCGAGTCGCTCGTGTGCGAATTGGCGGCATCCTTAAGCGAGAAAAACGCTGTCGAGGTTGAACGTCTTGAGCGAATTTATGAAACGGTTTCGTGCCGTGCCGCAGTTAAAGCAGGCAATCTTTCATCCCCGAAAGAGTTAGAAGCCCTTGCCAAAGCGGTGTTGAGTTCCAAAGAAATTATGTATTGTCCGCACGGTCGCCCTGTTGCAATGGAACTCAAAAAACGGGAAATTGAAAAACAGTTCGGAAGGATACAGTAATGTCCGACAAAAAGACTAAAGTTATTGTCGTTGTGGGACCAACCGCATCGGGCAAAACCTCGTTGGGTGTGGCACTTGCCAAAAGCCTTGACGGTGAGGTGGTCTCCTGCGACTCAATGCAGATTTACAAAGGAATGCCCATAGCGTCGGCAGCACCGACCGAGGATGAAACCCAAGGCGTTTTGCATCATCTTGTTGGGTTCAAAGACCCTGCGGAAAAGTTTTCGGTTGCCGATTTTGTAGAGCTTGCATCAAGCAAGGTCAGTGAAATTGCTTCAAGAGAACATAAGCCGATTTTAGTCGGCGGAACGGGACTTTATATCGATTCTCTGGTCTCGGGTGTCAGCTTTTGTGATGAGGATAACACCGAGGTAAGAACCCGACTTGAGGCAGAAGCCGATGAAAAGGGCGTTGAGGTGTTGCTGAACCGCTTAAAGGAAATCGATCCTCAAACGGCAGCAAAATATCACACTAACGACCGCAAACGCATAATCCGTGCGTTAGAAATTTTTGAAATCCATAAAAAGACCAAAACAGAGCTCGATTTGGAGTCGAAACAAAAGGGAGATAGGTATGATGCCTTGTGGATAGGCATAACCTACCGCAACCGTGAAATTTTGTACGATCGAATCAACCGCAGAGTGGATATAATGCTCGAAAACGGCTTGTTGGAAGAAGCAAAAAACGCTTTTGAGAGTGGCTTCGGTTCAACGGCGGTTCAAGCAATCGGGCATAAGGAGTTTTTTCCGTACTTTCGCGGTGAGATACCGTTGGAAACGGCGGTTGAAAACCTTAAAATGGAAACCAGGCGGTATGCCAAGCGTCAGATGACTTGGTTCAGACGAAATGAAAGCATAAACTGGATTTATGCCGATGAAACACCCGATGTGGGGCTTGAGGCCAAGAAAATTATATGTGAAAAGGAGTTGCGATTGCGTTGAATACTAAAGTTTTCAATATTTTAAAATGGGTCGCACTTGCCTTTTTGCTTATATTTGTTTTTTCTCAAATCTATTCAGGGTTAATAAGCCCTCTGACAACCGATACGGTGTATGCTTATTCGACCTATAAAGGTTACGATACCACAGGCTTTATCGTACGTAACGAAACGGTGGTTGAGGATACCGTAAGCGGTGTATTGAGCTACGATGTTATGAATGGCGGCAGGGTCGCCAAGGGTGGCACTATTGCCACGGTTTATTCAAGCTCGGCCGAAGCCGATAACCGCATAAGGGTTCAGGAACTTGAGAAAAGAATAGCAACTCTTGAAAAAATTCAGAACTATAACGCACTGAACGCTACCGATTTAACCTCGGTTAACCGCACGATTAAGGATGCATTGACCGATATAATAAGAAATACCCAAGGCGGAAAGGTCACAACAACCGAGCAGTATGATGCGTTGCTCGAAAACATGGCCCGTCGCCAGATAATCACTGGTCAGGTTACTGATTTCAATGCGCTTTTGACACAACTCAAGGCCGAGAAGGCGAGCTTAACCTCGGGAAATGAAGATAAGGCGGATAAAGTTGTTTCTCCTCAATCCGGCTACGTCATTTACACGGTTGACGGTTATGAGGAGTCTTTAAGTGTTGAGACACTTAAAGATTTGACAGCAAAGCAGCTTGCTACTGTTCAAAAGGGTGATGTGCCTGAAAATGCAGTATGCAAGATAGTCAGCGACTACGAATGGTATATTGCCGCAAGTATGCCGTTTGATCAATCGTTGAATTTGAAAGAAGGCAGTAAGGTCACACTTAAAACCAAGCTTTTGTCGGTGCCCGAACTGGCCGCAACGGTTAAGCATATCAACAAAGAGTCGATGGGTGATAAGGCTGTTGTAGTCTTTGCCTGTAACACTATGAATAATGAATTAGCCGGGGCGCGCAACATTGATATAACAGTGGTTTATGAGGAGTTTAGCGGGCTTAAAGTGGACAACCGTGCTATTAGAATGGTTGACGGCAAAAAAGGTGTTTATGTCCTTTTGGCGCAGCAGGTGAGATTTGTGCCGGTTGAGGTCATTTGGAGTGGCGAAAATTACTCGATCGTAAAGCAGGAGGCTTCCGAGAAAAAGGTGCTTCGCATTTATGACGAGATAGTTGTAAAAGGAAAGAATCTGTATGACGGAAAAATTATCAACTGATGAGCTTTTAAAATGTCGGTGGTTCGATGAAAATTATGCCGACATAAAATCACGCATTGCCGGTGCTTGTGAACGGTCGGGAAGAAGTGTTGACGAGATAATAATGCTGGCGGCAACCAAAACCGTTCCAACGGCTGTTATAAACTACGCTATTGAAAACGGTGTGGACTATATCGGCGAAAACCGTGTGCAGGAGTTGTTGTCCAAAAAGGATGAACTTCTAACTTCGGCTCACCGACACTTTATAGGTCATTTGCAGACCAACAAGGTCAAGGATATCGTCGGCGAGGTCGAAATGATTGAATCGGTTCATTCCTTAAAGCTTGCCGCTGAAATCAACCGTCTTTGCGAAAAGCAGGGAAAAATCATGGAGATTTTGGTGGAGGTAAACGTTGGCGACGAGGAAAGTAAATCGGGATTCAATGTGACCGAGGTTGAGTCGGCAATAGCCGAAATGGCGAAAATGCCGAGCATAAAGGTCATGGGACTGATGTCGATACCCCCAATTTGCCAAACAAAAGAAGAAATTATACAATATTTTGCAATTTTACGCAAACTGTTTATTGACATTAGAGCCAAAAACATGGATAATGTAAGTATGGTGTATCTGTCAATGGGTATGTCGGGCGATTTCGAGGAAGCTATTGAAAACGGTGCTAATATCGTTCGTATAGGAACTTCGCTTTTCGGTCCGAGAAACTACAATAGGTAAAAATAATCTAAAATATATTTGAAGGAGATTTTATCATGAGCTTTTTTGACAAAATCAAGGACATTATGAGTGCATCTGACGAGGACGAGGGATACGAGGAGACTGCAGAGACTACTGCAAAAGAAAGCGCACCTAGTAACGACTATTATTCTGCGTCCTCAACCGGAAGAAGCTACGAGCGCGAGAAGACCACACAGTTCCCCAGCGACCGCAAGTCAAAGGGCAATGTTGGCAGAGTAAACAACCAGCTTCAGGTTGCATTGGTTAAGCCCGAAAGATTTGAGGATGTTCCCGGCATTGCCGATCATCTTGCCGACGGCAGAACCGTTGTTTTGAATCTTGAGGCTGCTAACCGTGATACCCAGCGCAGATTGCTTGACTTTTTGAGCGGTGCCGCTTATGCACACGGCGGAAGAATCAAGAAGGTTGCTAACAGCACCTTTATCATCACTCCCAGCAATGTTGATGTTATGGGCGAGTTGCTTATTGAAGAACTTGAGGGTAACAACAACTACTTTTAATGGACGACAAGCAACGAAAAATTCTTGAAGCCAGAATAAATGATGCAATAATCCGTGCCGAACAGAAGTGTGTTCCGCAGTTTGTGGGATTTATAGATTCAAGTGGTGCGGCTATGGCGGCTGCAATAGGTAAAAACCAAAATGCTAAATACATGCTTTTTGGCGGTTACTCTGACGCCGAAAGGCGGTATTTCGGTGTGTTTCCCGATTGGTGTGAGCCCGAAACAGATGCTTTTCCCATAACCCGTCTCAAGGTTGACAACAAAAGCGACCGAATATTCACTCATAGGGATGTCTTGGGTGCTTTGATGTCGGCGGGAATCGAGAGGGACACGGTGGGAGATATAATCATCACCGAAAAGGATGCTGTTGTGTTTGTTTCAAACGGCGTTGCCAAGCATATTGTATTGCATATTCAAAAAATAGCATCCGCAGGGGTTGAGATAACGGTTGAAGATTTGACCGAAATTGAAGTAACACCAAGGTTTTCGGAGCATAGCGGAACGGTGGCATCGTTAAGGCTTGACTGTGTTGTTGCCGAGCTTGCCAATTGTTCAAGAACCAAGGCTGTCGAGCTCATTGAAGGAGGGTTCGTTGCCGTTTCGGGACTTGAGGTTTTAAAGCTTACTGCTGAAATAAAGGTTAACGATACCGTGTCGATACGCAAAGTGGGTAAATTTGCGGTCGATGAGTGTGACCGCGTAACAAAGAAGGGAAGAATATCCCTTAAATACAGAAAATATATTTAATTTTCTTTGTCGGAGGAAATGTTATGAAAACACCTGAACAGATCAGAGATATGGAGTTTCAAAAAGTTACAATGGGCGGCTATAAACAGAGCGATGTTGAGCTCTTTCTTGAAGAGGTAGCATCCCAGATTGAGATACTCACAAAGCAAAAGAACGATGCCGAGCGCAAGCTGCAGGAGATGACAAAAAAGGCTCCAGAGGCCGCTTTGTCTGCTTCAGGTATTCAGAATGTTTTGGTCAGCGCACAGCGTGTTGCCGACCAGGTGGTCGAGGAAGCCAGCGCATCAGCTGAAAAAATCGTTGCCGAAGCAAATCTTAAGTTGACCGAGGCAGATATTAAGGCTCGCGAGGTTATTTCCGAGGCTGAAAGCAAGGCAATTCTGCTTGGTGACACCGCCGAGAAAGAGGCTGCCAAGATTATTGCCGCTGCTGTTGAAGAAGCACAGGTTATCATTGCTGAGGCTAAGGCAAGCGTTGAGGTCGAGGAAAAGCTCTACGATCGCATGAAGATAGAGATTTCTGATTTCAGAAAGAAGGCCGCCGCTCAAACCTCGGCCCTGTTGGAGCTTATCAATCAGTTGCCCGGCGAGATTCCGTTTAATATGGAGCGTGCAAAGACTGTTCTTGCAGTTGATTTTAGCGACCCTGAGGCACTTTTGAAGTCCGCTGTTGATGAGCGCTTGGCAAAGGAAAGAGCCAAGGCAGAAGCTGAGGATAAAGCAAATGCCGAGTCGCAGATCAAGGTGACTGCTGTTGAAATTGAGGATGATGCAGAGATTCCCGAACCCAGCATCACTGTTGAAGCTCCCGCGGTTGAAAAGCCTGAGGTCGAAGAGACTATTGCTCCTGAGATGGAGATTATCGAGCCTGATGAAAATGTTCAGATGGAGTTCGGTAGTGATGTGGCTCTTAATGTTGAGGTTGAGGATGAACCTGAGATAGAAGCTGCAGAAGATGATGCAGAGGACGACGAGGCTGTACCTTTTGCCGTAACTGCAAAATCAGAGAAGCCTGCTGAAAAAACCAAGCGCCATATAAGCTTTGGCGAAGAAGATGATTTTGACGAAGACGATGAGCCCAGACTCTTCTTCCGTCGCAAGAAAAAATAATTTTTGAAATAACTTCTCACGGTGCAAATTTTGTGCCGTGAGAATGTGTCGTTAAAAAGGTGTTGCTTTTTTGACGGGAAATATAGTAATTTATAGCTTTTAGCATAGATTGGAGATTAAAAAATGGATTACAATAAGACACTTAACCTGCCCGAAACCGAATTCCCTATGAGAGCAGGTCTGCCCACCCGTGAACCTGAGGCTTTGAAGGAATGGCAGGACAATGACATCTATGGAGAACTTATGAAGAAGAACGAAGGTAAGCCTTCTTATATCCTTCACGATGGCCCTCCGTACGCTAATGGCGTTATCCATATGGGTACCGCTTTGAACAAGTCTTTGAAGGACTTTGTTCTTCGTTACAAGAATATGACCGGATTCAAGGCACCTTATGTTCCCGGTTATGATACCCATGGTCTTCCTACCGAGCTTAAGGCTCGTAAAAAGGTAGGTGTTGGTTCGACAGCCCAGGTTTCGGCTTTGGAGCTTCGTAAAATCTGCCGCGACTTTGCGCTTGGCTTTGTTGATGACCAGAGAAAGCAGTTTGAGCGTCTTGGAATTCTTGGTGACTGGGCCGATCCGTACATCACCTTGAAGCCTGCATATGTTGCAAAGCAGGTTGAGATTTTCGGCAAAATGGCTGAAAAGGGTTACATCTACAAAGGTCTCAAGCCTGTTTACTGGTGCCCCGAGTGTCAGACTGCTTTGGCAGAGGCTGAGATTGAGTATGCCGAGGATCCTTGCCATTCTATCTATGTCAAGTTCAATGTTACCGACGATAAGGGCGTTTTGGCTAACATCGGTGCTGAACTTGATAAGACCTATTTCGTAATTTGGACAACCACTACTTGGACTTTGCCTGCCAACCTTGCAATCTGCGTAGGCCCCGATTATGACTACGGCGTTTACAAGGCAAATGGCGAGTACTATGTAATGGCAACCGAGCTTGCCGCTAACTCATTCAAGGCTGCCAAGATTGAAGAGTTTGAACTTCTCGGCACCGTTCGCGGTTCCGAGCTTGAGTATATCAAGTGTGCACATCCCTTTATCGACCGTACATCGTTGGTTATCGTTGGTAATCATGTTACTTTGGAAAGCGGTACCGGTTGTGTTCACACTGCTCCCGGTCACGGTGTTGACGACTTTGAGGTTTGCCGTAACTACCCCGAGGTAGGAATGGTTGTTCCTGTTGACCACAAGGGCGTTATGACCGCCGATGCAGGTGAGTTCCAGGGTCTTACCACCGAGCAGGCTAATAAGGCTATTGCAATCAAGCTTGACGAAACAGGCAATTTGTTTGCTCTTGAAAAGATTATCCACCAGTATCCTCACTGCTGGCGTTGTAAGTCGCCTATCCTCTTTAGAGCTACCGAGCAGTGGTTCTGCTCTATTTCAGCATTTGCTGATAAGGGTATTGAAGAGATCAAGAAGGTTAACTGGGTTCGCGGTTGGGGTGAAGACCGTATCACCGGCATGATCCGTGACCGTTCCGACTGGTGTATTTCCCGTCAGCGTACTTGGGGTGTTCCCATTCCGATCTTCTATTGTGAGGAATGCGGTAAAGAGGCTATCACTCCCGAAACCATTGCAAAGGTTGTTGAAACCTTCCGTGCAGAGGGTGCCGATGCTTGGTATGCCAAGGATGCAAAGGACCTTATGCCTGAAGGCTATAAGTGTTCCTGCGGTTGCACTTCGTTCAAGAAGGAAACCGATATTATGGACGTTTGGTTCGACTCGGGTGTATCTCACGCCGCTGTTTTGGATGAGCGTGACGATCTCTCCAGCCCTGCCGACCTTTATTTGGAGGGTGCCGACCAGTACCGCGGTTGGTTCCAGTCTTCACTTTTGACCTCGGTTGCCGCTTACGGCAAGACCCCTTATAAGACCGTTGTTACCCACGGTTGGGTTGTTGACGGTGAGGGCAAGAAGATGTCCAAGTCTATCGGCAACACCATTAACCCTGACGAAATTGTTGGTCAGTACGGTGCTGATATTCTCCGCTTGTGGGTTGCATCGTCCGACTATCATGCAGATATCCGTATTTCCAAGGATATTTTGAAGCAGTTGTCCGAGATTTATAGAAAAATCCGTAACACCGCAAGATTCATCTTGGGTTGTATCAGCGATTTTGATCCCGATAAGGATTCTGTTTGTGATTGCAAGTTGCACGAGATGGATAAGTTCGCTTTGATGCGTCTTGACCAGCTTGTAGCAGAGTGCCGTGAGGCTTATGAGAACTTTGAGTATCACCTCATTTTCCACGCAATTCACAACTTCTGTGTACTTGATATGTCCAACTTCTACCTTGATGCTGCTAAGGACAGACTTTATGTTGAGGGCAAGGAGTCCGAGACCCGCCGTGCTGCACAGACCACCATTTACAAGGTCTTGCACACTCTCACTCGCCTTATCGCTCCCATTCTTTCCTTCACTTCGGATGAGATTTGGAAGTTCATGCCTCACTACGCTACCGACGATGTAAGAAACGTTGTTCTCAATGACTTCCCCGAGGCTTCCGGCAAGGTTGATGCAGAGTTCATCGCACGTTGGGAGAAGATTCACGCAATTCGTGACGATGTTAAGAAGGCTTTGGAGGTTGCCCGTACCGCAAAGGTTATCGGTGCTTCGCTTGAGGGTGCAGTCACCGTTTATGCAACCGGCGACAACCTTGAGTTCTTGAAGTCTTGTGAAGATATTTTGGCTCTCTGCTTCATCGTTTCCTCGGTTGAGATTGTCGAGGGTGACGGCGGTGAGCATAAGGGCGATAGCGGTATCGGTGTAACCGTTACCCACGCAAAGGGCGAAAAGTGTGAGCGTTGCTGGAGCTTCTCCGAAACTGTCGGTGAGGACGCAGAGCATCCCACTCTTTGTGCACGCTGCCGCGCTATTGTTAAATAAAACTATTATTTATTAGGAGTAATTATGTCCGCTATATTAGCTATCATTTGCGGAGTTTTGGTCATTGGAGTTGACCAATTATCTAAATACTTGGTTACGGTTTATATGGAGCCGAACGAGGTTATAAGCATTATTCCAAATGTGATTGATTTCAACCGAATATTACCGAACGCAGGTGCTGCGTTCGGTATGTTCCAGGGACAGACATGGCCTTTAATCGCTGTCACATTGTTAATAATGATTATTTGTGTCGGAATGCTTATCAGACACACGTTTGACAGCAAGCTCATGTTCTGGGCATTGTGCCTTGTGTTGGGCGGTGGCATCGGTAATCTTATCGACCGTGTTTTCCGTGGCGGCGGTGTTATCGATTTTATCGAGTTTTCGTTCTTTGATTTCCCTGTATTCAATGTTGCCGATATCGCAGTGTGCGTCGGTGCGGGCATGATAATGCTTTATTTTGTTTTGGATCTCATAAAGGATTTTCGAAACAAGAAAAAGGGTATTACAAAGATCAACGCCGAGGAAGACAGTGTTATCGAGCGTGAAAATGCCAACGTAGGCAAGCAAAACGATGACGAATGAGGTCATGATTTGCCAAGAAAACGGCATAAGACTTGATGCTTTTGTGTCGGGTGTTTGTGACGTGTCAAGGTCGCTTGCGGCTGATATTATCGACCAAGGATTAGTAACGGTCAACGGCAAAAAAGCCAAGAAAAGTGCTAAATTGTCGATTGGTGATGAGGTTTCGGTCGAAATGCCCGACCTTTTAGAGCCCGAAGCCATCCCGCAGGATATTCCGCTGGATATTGTGTATGAGGATTCGGATTTGCTTGTGGTCAACAAACCCAAAGGCATGGTGGTGCATCCTGCGCCGGGTAATCCCGACGGCACGCTTGTTAATGCACTTTTGCACCATTGCAAGGGCAGTTTGTCTGGCATAAACGGTGTTTTGCGACCGGGAATTGTGCACCGAATCGATAAAGATACAAGCGGTTTGCTTATCGTTGCGAAAAATGATAAGGCGCACAATCACCTTGCCGAGCAGATTAAGGAACATAGCTTTACCCGTGAATACCGTGCCATTGTTTACGGCAATGTCAAAAATGAATCGGGCACGGTTGATGCACCGATAGGGCGTGACCCTAAAAACCGTCAGCGAATGGCGGTGGTCTATGTCAATTCCAAGCCTGCCGTTACCCATTATGAGGTTTTGAAGCGGTATGAGGGCTTCACCTTTATGAAATTCCGCCTTGAAACGGGCAGAACACATCAGATAAGGGTTCACATGGCGTCTTTGGGGCATCCTTTGGCGGGCGATCCCGTGTATGGCCCCAAAAAGGTCATCACAAGTCTTCAAGGTCAATGCCTGCACGCAGGTTTGATTGGATTTATTCACCCAACCTCGGGCGAATATATGGAGTTTTCGAGTGAGATACCGCAGTATTTCACCGATTTTGTAAAAACATTAAAAGAAATTTAAGATATTTTTTCAGGAGGTTCAAAATGAACGAGCAGAGAAAAAATGAGCTCAAGAAGTACGCTCTTGAGGTCAGAAAGCAAATTATCATCGGCACTAATAGTGCCAAGTCGGGTCATCCGGGTGGTTCGCTTTCTTGTGCCGATATACTGACCTATTTGTATTTCGACAAGATGAACATTGACCCAAAAAATCCCGATAAGGCCGACCGTGACCGTCTTGTTCTTTCAAAAGGTCATGCTGCACCCGCACTTTACAGTGTTTTGGCAGTTCGCGGTTACTTCTCTACCGATGAGATCAAAAAGCTTCGTAAATCTTATGCAATGCTCCAGGGACATCCTGATAAAAAACACATCCCCGGTGTAGATATGTCCTCGGGCTCTTTGGGTCAGGGCATTTCGGCTGCCGCAGGTATGGCTCTTTCGGCCAAGCATTTTGGCGATGATTACCGTGTTTATACCATCATTGGTGACGGTGAGTCGGAAGAGGGTCAGGTTTGGGAGGCCGCTATGTTTGCTGCCCACAAGAAGCTCAATAACCTCACTGTTTTTGCCGATTTGAACGGCTTGCAGATTGACGGTACTATTGACGAGGTTAACTCTCCGCTTCCTCTTGACAAAAAGTTTGAGGCATTCAACTGGAATGTTATCGTAATAGACGGACACAATTTCGACGAGATCGAGGCCGCTGTTGCCGCCGCCGAAAAGTGCACCGACCGTCCTACCGCAATTATTGCTAACACCGTTAAGGGCAAGGATGTTTCCTTCATGGAAAATCAGGTTAGCTGGCACGGTTCGGCTCCTAACGATGAGCAGACTGCCCAGGCTTTGGCAGAACTCGACGCAAAACTCGCAGAGTTGAACTAATTAAGGGTAGGAGGAAGAAAAAATGGCTGAAGTTAAGAATATTGCTACCAGAGACGCATACGGTGCCGCCCTTTGCGACCTTGCTAAAATCAGAGAAGATTTTATCGTTATGGATGCTGACCTTGCCGCCGCAACCAAAACAGGCGCTTTTAAAAAGGAGTATCCCGAGCGTTTTTACAACTGTGGTATTGCCGAGCAGAACCTTATGAGCGTTGCCGCAGGTGTTGCCGCAACCGGTAAGCTTGTTTTCGCAAGCTCGTTTGCTATGTTTGCTGCAGGTCGTGCTTTTGAGCAGGTCAGAAACTCGATCGGCTATCCCAAGCTTAATGTTAAAATCGGTGCTACCCATGCAGGTATCTCGGTTGGTGAAGACGGTGCTCCCCATCAGTGCTGTGAGGATATTGCATTGATGAGAACCATCCCCGGTATGACCATTATCAATCCTGCCGATGCTACCGAGGCAAAGAAGGCTGTTTTTGCCGCCGCAGAGCATGATGGCCCCGTTTATATGCGATTCGGTCGTCTTGCCGTTCCCGTTGTTTTCGATGACGATTATAAGTTTGAAATCGGCAAGGGTGTTGAGCTTAAAAACGGTACCGATGTCACCGTTATCGCAACCGGTCTTATGGTAAATGAGGCTTTGCAGGCTTATGATATGTTGGCTGCTGAGGGTATTAGTGCTCGAATCATCAACATGGCAACCATCAAGCCTATCGACCGCGATATTATCGTAAAGGCCGCAAAGGAAACAGGTGCTATCGTCACCGCAGAAGAGCATTCGGTTATCGGCGGTCTCGGGTCTGCAGTTGCCGAGGTCGTAACCGAGGAGTGTCCCGTTCCTGTCATCAAGGTAGGTGTGAACGACACCTTTGGTATGTCGGGCCCTGCTGCCGAGTTGCTTGACATCTTTGGTCTTCGTGCAAAAGATATTGTTGCAAAAGCAAAGCAGGCCATCGCCGCAAAGAAATAATGTAATTATGAAAATAATAAAAAGCTGTCGCAAGTGATTTTTCACAAGCGACAGCTTTTTTTTATAAAGCCATCTATTAGGACTGTGGCTGGAGTCTGAAAAATTATATATTATTTTTTGGAAAATGTTGCATTTGGCTCAACTGAAAACTTATATTAGTAGCAGTGGTAAATCGGAGGTGATAAAGTGAAAAATAATCCGATTAATAATTCGGAATTAGAGAAGTACATTAAGAGTATTGCGATAGGCGACCAAACCGCATTACGACAACTATATGAAGTTTACAAAACACCTATTTATCTTTTTGCTATGTCAATAACTAAAAACAATCACTTTGCCGAAGATGCTATGCAGGACACATTTATAAATATTATGACATATGCCAAAAGCTATCAAACGGGTACAAATCCAAAGGCTTGGATTTTCACAATTTGTAAACATGCAAGTTTAAAGGTTATAAGAAATTCTCACCAAAATGACACCTTTGATATTGAAACCTTTGAAAATACTCTTTATGCGAATTGTACAAACACAATTGAAGACTCAATAGACAGTATTGAGTCTCTAAAAGTATTAGATTGTGTTGAACTGCAAATTGTATTACTGTATTTATATGGAGGATTAAAACAAACCGAGATAGCCTCAACGTTAGAACTCCCCTACCTTAAAATCAGGTCTAAGTACTATTGCGCGATTCGTAAATTGAAACAATATTATAAAGAAAGGAACAATCTTTATGACAAACCAGAGCATGTGGAACAATCTTAAATCAGATATATCAATTATTACCGTACCGGATATTTGGGACAAAATCAAAGATATCAAAACAAAAGAAACATTTTCAGTTAACCTCGTTCCTTACAGGGCAAAAAGACACTGGGCTGTGATTACTGCCTCAGTTACTATTGCGGTTTTTGCTGTTGCTTTCCTTATAAATTATAATTATTCAGTTAACCAATCATCACCCATGTATACTATAAGCAACCAAGAAAGTTCTCTTAATGTCGAAACGCTATCTGCTTTAAAAAACAAAAAATTTTACGGCGAGCTTAACAAAACACAAAAGTCATCCAACACAATTAAAGCTGTTTTACTGACATATACCGATGCTGACAATATTGAAAATATTTATGAAGACAACAAATATTTATATCATTTCAACAATGATGGTGAAGTTGTCGAAATGGCATTAATAAGCAATAAAAACTTAGATAAAGAATGTGCAGACCGAAACACTATTTCAACAATAGTTGCACAAATTTTTGAACAATATTTACCTAATGAGAAACAAAGCGATTATGTTATTAACATTGAAGAAAATGCAAATGCTTATCCACAATGGACTGTTACTGCTAAGTTGATGAAGAACGACATTTGTGTTTCAAAAATCTTTATGACATTTAACTCTAAAGGTGATTTATTACAACTGATTTTACCGAGCAATCCTTTAGAAGAATTAAATCAAGCGGGAATGACACGAATGATTGAAATAGGTATTAACGAAGCTGTAAAAGAAAAGTACGGTTTATCATCAGACCGTAACGATTATAAAAATATAAGCATGGAAATCAAAAATTCTGCTGAAAATGGCGCGTATTGCAATATTAAATTTGATTATGTACCGTTAAAGGCACGTCCTCAATGCACATCAGCATTTGCGTTGGATATTAATATTTCTACCGGAGAAATATTAGAGGTTTATATGTATAAATAGCAAAAAGCCACACTTCACCCCGTAATTCCGAAGTGTGGCATTATGTAATTTAAAGAGAGGAGGCTATAGATTTAAACGTTTTTAGTCAAAGTGAATAAATATTTTGAATACAAATCACCCAACCGCTTGGTTGGGTGATTTTTTTTATAATTTCAATTTTTGTAAGTAAACGGTTATGGGTTTGTTTTCTATTTTGCAGTTCTTAATAACATATCCAGTACCGCGTGATTTACCATCCCAAAAAGCAATTACACAATCAGCATATCGTATGATTTGCAAATTGCGTTTTAACGGCGCACCACGACCGTATTTATTGTATTCAGGCAAAAATTCGGTTAGTTTTATTCCGTTTGCCAAAGCATAGGCTTTGGCGCAACTGTCAATTCCTTTTGCACCGCCTGAAACGATTTCGGTCGTGTCATTTGGTAGATACTTTTCCAGATTGTTAACCGTTAGATTTCGAGAACCAATTATAGCGACTTTTATATTTACACCTCAAATAATGCGTCATTATAGCGTCATTATATCACCATTTTTGTTTTGACGCAATATTTTCACTATAATTGAGTCATAATTATGTCACAGAAGATAATAGAGGTGTGGTTATGGACGAGAAATTATTGAGATACACATTGAGAGTAGACCGATTGCTGTTCCAAAAATTTAAGTATATTGCAGAATCGGAAGGTCGTTCAGCAAACAAAGAGATAGAACAGTATATCAAAAAATGCGTAGCGGAATTTGAAAAGGAACACGGCAAGATAGAAGTATAACAAATCACCCGACTGAAGTCTCAGTCGGGTGATTTAATGTTTATATTATTTCTGTTCCTCGTGGTATTCTTTTTCGGTGTTGACATTCCAGATGTTAGCTTTGTCGGTTACGCCGTTTACAATATTGTTGACCGCTTCAAATGCCGTTGCCATAGAGTGGTCCATGTTGTTGTATCGGTGCTGACCGTTTCGACCTATGCAGTAAAGGTTTTCGTAGGTGTTGAGGTGGCTTATAATGCTATCCATTTCGGAATAGGTGTCAAAATAAGCGGGGTATGCTTTTTTGATAAGCTCACGGTGACTGTCGAGTACATCATCGCGATCGATAACACCCATTTTAACGAGCTCGTCAACCGCAAATTGTACAGCATCCTCGTCGGTCATACTCCACAACTCGTCACCCTCACGGCAGAAGTATTCAAGTCCCACCCAAACGGTGCTTTCGGGGTCTTTCACAAGATAAGGCGACCAGTTGTTAAACACCTGGATTCGACCCAATTTTACCGAGGTGTCCTGAACGTATATCCAACAGTCGGGAACGATGTTGCCAAGAGTCTTGTAATCTGTCTTGTTCTCAAGGTTGGTCTTTTTGAGCAAAAGTCCTACCGTCATAAAATCGCGGAAAGGAAGACCTTCTGCGGCGGTTTTGATGTTTTCGGGGACATCGTCACCAAGACCTGCAACAAGCTCATTCACAGGCATTGTTGAAATAACAATATCGCCGGTTGCCATGTATCGCTTGCCGTCTTTATCGACAAAAACAACACCTTTTATCTCGCCGTTTTCAATTTTGAAATCGGTGACGCGGCAGTTCATCATAACCTTCACGCCGTTGGCCTCGGCCTTTTTCAAGGCCAATTCCCAAAGCTGACCCGGGCCGAATTTGGGGTATGAGAAGCTTTCAATAAGCGAGGTTTCGGTTGCCTTTTTTGATTTGCCGAAAATTTTGCGGAACATATCCTTGATGACGGCGGTGATGGACAAGCCTTTTACGCGCTGTGCACCCCAATCGGCCGAAATCTCACTCGGATGTCTGCCCCAAAGCTTTTCGGTATAGCCTTCAAAAAACATGGAGTACAAAACCTTGCCAAAGCGGTTGATGTAAAAGTTTTCAAGCGAATCCTCGGGTCGCTTGTGTAATTTTGCACCGAGATACGAAAAGCCCGCCTTAACAGTGGTACAAAAGCCCATGTTCTTTATGGTGTCCCACTTCAGGGTTACGGGATAGTCAAAAAAGTGGTTCTTATAGTAAATTCTTGAAATTCGGTCACGCACCAGCATGACTTCATCGGTCACTTCGGGGTCGGGTCCCTCGTCTGCAAACTCTTTTTTGCGGTCAAAGGCAATGTCATCTTTAGAGGGAGAACCCTGTAAAGGCAACGTTTCCTGCCACCATTCAACAACGCGTTTGTCTTTTGAGAAGAAACGGTGGCCTCCGATGTCCATGCGGTTGCCGTTGTATTTAACGGTTTGTGAAATACCGCCTACACGGTCGGTTGCTTCCAAAACCACTATTTTATATTCACCTGATTTTGATAATTCATAAGCGGCAGTAATTCCTGCAGGACCTGCACCTATTATTATAATTGTTTTCACTTTTTGTCACGCTTTCTGTAAAGTAGAATTTTTTTTGAACCGAAATTCCAGAGGAGTACTATTGCAGTTGTGATGATTTTTGAGACCATGTAGTGAATGCCCAAGGCCTTGTCAAACAACAGCATGAAAAGCTCGGTCCAGCCTAATCCCATCAACCCCGTTGTGAGGTAAATGGAAAATTGTGATGTGCGGCTGCTGTTTTCAATTTTTGTGAACACAAAAAGGCTTGAAAATATGTAGTTCACCAAAAGTCCGCATATAAAAGCAAGGGCAATCGAAACATATTTATGGATGTTGATAATATCATAGAAAAACCAAAGCGCCGTCCAATCGACAACGCTTGCCAAACCGCCTACAAAGAGATAGCGAAAAAATTGAACAAACGAGTCATAGGTTTCTTCCACGAACAAAGCTTTGAATTTTCTTTGCTTTATAAGTGTTAACAGATTGTGCATTCTTACATCCTTTCAGAAACTCGAAAAATATTGTAATTATTATAGCACAACTTCCAACGATATGGTAGAATAAATTGTAAATAAAACAAATTTTCCGAGGTGTTTATGCAGAAAATTTTAAAAACCGTACGTCAAGCGGTGCAAAAATACGACATGATAGCCGAAGGCGACAAAATTGCAGTGGGAATTTCGGGCGGGAAGGATTCGCTTGTGTTACTTTTAGCTTTGAATGAACTGTCAAAATTTTATCCCAAAAGATTTTCGTTTGTGGGAATTACAGTTGACCAAAGATTTGAGGGGACAGACGGTGATTTTACCGAAATCGCAACATTTTGTGCTCAGCGCGGGATAGAATATAGTGTTGAGAAAACGGATATTTGGGAGATAGTTTTCAAAGAGCGCGAAGAGAACAATCCCTGCAGTCTTTGTTCAAGATTGCGGAAAGGTGCTTTGTATGAAGCGGCAAAGTCGCTTGGTTGTAACAAGGTTGCTTTGGGACACCATATGGACGATGCGGCTGCCACGTTTTATATGAACCTTCTGAACAACGGAACCTTGGGGAGCTTTAGTCCGGTTACCGAGTTACCTGACAAGGGAGTAACTGTGATAAGACCCATGTGTCTTACCGGTGAAAGGGATATTGTTCACGTTGCTAAGCTGAAAAATTTGCCGATAGTAGAAAGCCGTTGCTCGGTTAACGGTGAGACCGAAAGGGCGCATATCGAGTCGGTAATGAAGACACTCGGCAACGATTACAAGAACATTAAAGAAAAGGCTGTGGGCGCTTTGCAAAGGGCACACCTTTGCGGATGGTAAACTCTACTTTTGAGAGAGCTGCGGTGAAGTACGGCGATTGATTGCGTGTAAACTGTTAATGTATAATTGTCGTAAAAGGAGTGGTCGCCATGAAGGATTATTCATTTGGAAACAACATTTATGAATTAAGAAATGCACGCCGCTTGTCGCAAAAAGCCCTTGGGTCGTTGCTTTGGGTAATAAAAAGTGAGGAAGTGATGATAGCAAAGGTTATTTAAGCGCAGTTGCGGTCGTCACTGTAGCGGTGATGTGTTTCGTGACGATAGGTGTTGCGTTTGGCATAGGAAGACTTTACCTTGCGCTTTACAAAATCGATAATACGGTCTTCAAATTTTATGAGCTTCTTTTCATTAAAAAGACCCCAGATAATAAATACGGCAACTGCAATTTCTAAAATGGTTTGAAGTATAAACATAACTCTTGTCTCCTTTGCCGAACATTTGTTCGGTATCTTTATTTTAACATGTTGTGAGTGGTTTGTCAAGGCTTTTTTCAACCTTGTATCTATATTTTAGCACGGGTATAGTCCCAATAACGGGACTTTAATCGCCCTGATAAAACTTTTTTCAAAAAAATAAAAAAATTATAAAATGGGATTTGTTATTTTGCAAAAAATGTTGCGATTTTATGCTTATTTTCACAATGAAATATTGATATTTGAGCGCAAAAAAAGTATAATAACTATGTATACATATGTACAAAGATTGTTTTGAGTAGATTGACATATAAAGGAGTCGTGAATTATGGACTGCAAACAGTTTTTTGAACAGATTTCCGGTAAGCGTATTGCCATGTGCGGTATTGGTGTAAGCAACACACCGCTTATCGAAAAGTTTTTGAAAATGGGCGCGCGTGTTGTTGCCTGCGACCGCAGAACGCGTGAACAGATAGGCGCATTGGCAGATACTCTTGAGGCTCAAGGTGCAGAGCTTCGTTTGGGCGACGATTATCTTGAGAGTTTAGAGGTCGATATGATATTCCGCACACCGGGTATGCAGTTTGACCTTCCCGAGCTTAAAAAGGCAAGAGCCAACGGTATTGTTGTCACAAGTGAGATGGAGGTCTTCTTTGACCTTTGTCCTGCAACCATTTTTGCTGTAACGGGTTCGGACGGTAAGACCACCACCACCACACTTATTTCCGAGATGCTTAAAACCGAGGGCAAAAATGTTTTTGTCGGCGGCAATATCGGAACACCGCTTTTGCCCGAAATCGAGAAAATGACTAAAGACGATTTTGTTGTTGTCGAGTTGTCGTCATTTCAGCTTATTTCCATGCGCAAGGGTCCCGATGTTGCGGTTGTTACCAATGTTGCTCCTAACCATCTCGATGTTCATAAGGACATGGATGAGTATGTTGGCGCTAAGAAGAACATTTTGTTGCATCAGAATGCTTTTTCACGTTCGGTGCTTAATGCCGATAATGAGATAACCAAGGGATTTTCGACCGATGTACGCGGTCAGAAGCTCTACTTCTCTATGAAAAAGGCGGTCAAAAACGGTGCATGGTTGAGCGAGGACGGTTATCTCAATCTGTCCTATCGCGGAATCTCGGTTCCTCTGTTGCACAAGGACGATATCACCATTTTAGGTGACCATAATGTTGAAAACTACCTCGCTGCAATTTCAGCGGTTTGGGGTTATGTTGGCGCTGACAGTATTGTCAAGGTCGCTCACGAATTCCGCGGTGTTGAGCACCGTATCGAGTTTGTACGTGAGGTTCAGGGTGTAAGATACTATAACGACTCTATTGCGTCGAGCCCCACAAGAACAATTGCCTGTCTTAAGGCATTCAAGGAAAAGGTTATTTTGCTTGCAGGTGGTTACGATAAGCATATTCCGTTTGAGCCTATGGCACCTTATGTTACCGAAAAGGTAAAGCTGCTTATACTCAACGGACCTACTGCCGACAAGATTGAGGCGGCGATCAAATCCGATGCGAGTTATAAAGTCAATAATCCTCAGATAATTCGCGTTAATAACTTCCAAGAGGCGGTTATGGTGGCTCACCAAATGGCAGTGCCGGGTGACATTGTTGCTTTGAGTCCTGCGTGTGCAAGCTTTGACGCCTACCCCAATTTCGTTGCACGCGGCAAGCACTTCAAGGAACTTGTCAATAAACTTTAAACAAAAAAGCCTCCCTTGTCTGAAGGGAGGGTGACCGTCGCAGACGGTGGAAGGATTCACAAGTCTTGCGTGGTCTTAACGGAGATATTATGGAATATTTAAAACAAATGTTAAAAGAACTTTCAGAGGCCGATGGGCTTTCGGGAGTTTATGATGCAGTGGCGATAGCCGAAAGCTATCTTTCAAAATATGCAGTTGTGCGCCGCGAGGGAAACAACCTCATAGGCGAGATAAAGGGCAAGACCGATTATACCGTTATGCTCGATGCTCATATTGATGAGATCGGTTTGGTAGTGACATCGGTCAACAACGGCTTTTTAAAGGTTTCCAATGTCGGCGGTATCGACCGCAGAATGTTGGCAGGCATGAAGGTTACTGTTCACGGCAAAGAGAAGGTGAGAGGTGTTTTTTGCAGTACACCGCCGCATCTTGATAAGTCGGATAATGTTAAAAACATTGAGGATATGTATATCGACACGGGTCTTGGCGACAAGGCAAGCGACCTTGTATCGGTTGGCGACCGTATAACCTTTGAACAGAGCTTTGAATCCTTGATGGGAACAAAGGTCACGGGTAAGGCTTTGGACAATCGAGCAGGATGTGTTGCACTTATCCGTTGTGCCGAACTGCTTAAAGGAAAAGAACTGCCCTGCAATGTTCTGATCCTTTTGAGCGATGCCGAGGAAATAGGTGGAATGGGTGCCAAAACCAAAGCATTTGCAAATTTCCCCGATGAAGCCGTGGCGGTCGATGTCAGTTTTGGTAACGCCCCCGATATTGAGTCTGAAAAGACCGGCACTTTGGGTGACGGTGCAATGCTTGGAATTTCACCGCTTTTGTCAAAGTGTGTGACCGACGGCTTGAAGAATGCCGCCCAAAATGGTGGCTACAAGTTCCAATACGAGGTTATGGGTGGTAAAACGGGTACAAATGCCGACCACATCGCGTTGACCCGTTCGGGTGTCAAAACAGGGCTTTTGTCAATACCGCTTCGCAATATGCACACCCCTGTCGAGGTGGTTGATATTGCCGATGTCGAGTCGGTAGCCAACATTTTGGCAGAGTATATTTTTGCAAAACAATCAGTCTAATTCGGTCTTTAGCCTTCCCCGGTGGGGGAAGGGGGACCGACGCGAAGCGTTGGTGGATGAGGCGTTGGCTTTGTCATAATTTAATGGATATGACACGAGGATATTTAACTACTCATCCGTCACGGCGTTGCCGTGCCACCTTCCCTCGCAAGGGAAGGCTTACCAACTTTAAGTGAAAATTTTCATACTACGGAGAAAAATATGGAACAACTCAAAACTTTGTGTGAGTTACAAGGTGTTTCGGGCAGGGAAGATGCTGTCCGAGACTATATAATTGATAAAATTAAAGACAAGGCCGAGGTATCGGTCGATGCTTTGGGCAATATCATCGCCTTTGTTAAAGGCAAAAAAAGAGCCGTTAAAAAGGTCATGGCCGACGCTCATATGGACGAGGTTGGCTTTATTGTGCATTACATCACGGCCGACGGAATGTTGAAATTCACACCTGTCGGAGGTATTATGACGGGTGTACTGCTTGCCCGCCGTGTGCGTTTTCAGAACGGTACTGTGGGTGTTATAAGCTCAAAGCCTATTCATCTGCTTGATAGCGACCAAAAGGGCAAAATGCCCGATGCAGAATCTTTGTATATCGACATCGGTGCCGCCTCTTATGACGAGGCTTTGGCTGTCGTTTCGTTGGGCGACTGTGCCGTTTTTGATGAAAAGTATGAGCAGTTGGGTGACCTTGTTGTGTCCAAAGCTCTTGATGACCGAGCAGGTTGTTGGGCGCTTATCGATATTATAAACAATGACCCCGAATATGATTTTTATGCCGTGTTCTCGGTTATGGAGGAAATAGGTCACGGAGCAAGAACGGCAACCTTTACGGTTGACCCCGACTATGCCGTTGTGCTTGAATCGACCACCGCTGCCGATATTTCGGGCGTTCCCGAGGATAAAAAGGTCTGTAAGGTTGGAAACGGTGCTGTTGTTTCGTTTATGGATAAGGGCACTATGTACGATAAAGGCTTGTTTGATGAAACCATGAAGCTTGGACAAGAGAAAAACATCCCTTGTCAGGTAAAATCGTATGTTTCGGGCGGAAATAATGCCGCAGGAATACACCAAACGGGTGACGGCGTTAAGACGATTGCTTTGTCGGTGCCCTGCCGATACATTCATTCGGCATCGTGTGTGGCGTCGGTTTCGGATGTGAAATCGGTACGCGACCTTGCCGAAGCGGTTATAATGAAAATGGCATCGGGTGAGCTGCAGTGATTGAACGGTGTAAAGAACTGCCCGAAAACGCGCCTCAAAATGTGGTGACGTCAAGGATAAAGGCACTGTGTAACGCTTATTGTGACAGTGTTGGCGTGGATGTGTTTGTGCAAACACTCGACGGACATATCACCGCATTTTTCGGTGGGATGGATGGTTCATATTCATTGTTTGCACTTGACAGTGCCGACTTCGATGAATTGGATTCTTACTTTTCGTTTCTTGGCGCAACGGTGTTTTGTCTTGGCGAAACAGCGGATAATCTGCGCCCGAAATTCACCGAAAGATCCAAGCTTTACGAATTGGTTTCAGAGGTTGAACCCGTGTCGGACAACGGTCACGGCAAAATTTCGGATGTGTATGAGGCTTTGAAAAAGGGTGAGGACGGCGATATAGAAATGCCGCCGTTTGATTATTGGTACACCGATTTTTGCGTGCGGTTTAACCATAATTCGGCTGAGTATGCTTTGATTGACGGTGCCGTTGCAATCGCAGGGTTTATGACCGATTTTGCCACCCTCATAACGGGTGTTGCAACCGATAAAAACAACCGAAAAAGTGGCTTGGGCAGTTGTGCTTTGAGGCTACTTTTGAGTAATATAAGAAAAAAACACCCCGAGACGCGGGTGTTTGCCGCAACCAACAATGCAGGCGGATTTTACATAAAAAACGGTTTTGCCAAAATAGGCAAAACGGCAGTTTGCAAATATTAGGAGATAGTTAAAATGGGTTTTTTCAAGATTGATGAAAGATTGCAGGAGTGTTCGAGTAAGGCGTTGACCAAGGCTTCGGAAAGCTTTTTGAGAATTGACGACATAACCGAGTATAACCAGCAAAAGGTGTTGGCGGCGTTTGTGAAAAACGGCGTTGCCGAGTCGCACTTTGCCGCATCCACGGGTTATGGCTATAACGACCGCGGAAGAGATACCTTGGAGCAGGTTTTTGCCGATTGTGTCGGTGCCGAGGCCTCTATTTTCCGTCACAGCTTTGCGTCAGGAACTCACACACTTAATGTTATGCTTTTTGGCGTTTTGCGTCCGGGTGACACAATGCTGTGCCTCACAGGTCGCCCTTATGACACTTTGATAGGCGTTTTGGGTATCGATGGTCATGTCGACGGCTCGTTGAAGGATTTTGGTGTAAACTTTGAGCAGGTCGACCTCAAATCCGACGGCACACCCGACATGGTTGCTATTGAGCAAAAAATCAAGTCTAAAAAATATAAGGTTGCCTACATACAGAGGTCTCGCGGTTACAGTTTGCGTCCCAGTTTGTCGGTTGACAAAATCGGTGAAATGGCTCAACTTGTCAAAAAACTTTCACCCGACACACTTGTGCTGGTTGACAACTGCTACGGTGAATTTGTTGAAAAAAGAGAGCCGTTGGAGGTTGGTGCCGACCTTATCGCAGGCTCGCCTATCCAAAACCCCGGTGGCGGCATCGCACCCACAGGCGGCTATATTGCAGGACGAGCCGATTTGGTTGAAAAATGCGGCTACCGTTTAACTGCACCCGGTGTAGGTCTTGAGGTTGGTGCAACCTTGGGCCACACAAGAGAACTGTTTATGGGTCTTTTCAGCGCACCTCATGTTGTTG
>JAZUAC010000041.1:0-3614 GCA_045637775.1 Acutalibacteraceae bacterium
TTACCGTTAAAAAATTCCTCGCATATCATATGCGTCTCGCGTGGTAAGATATTGGAAATTACCGATATAACACCCTTTGCACCAAGGGATAACATAGCAAGTGTCTGGTCGTCGTTGCCCGAATAAATATCCAGGTCGTCACCGCACAGCATCTTGGTTTCGGCAACAGATGAAATATCACCGTTGGCCTCTTTAATGCCCACAATGTTGGGGTGCTTGGATAGTTCCTTGTAGGTGGCGGGTTTAATATTGACACCGGTCCTTGACGGCACATTGTAAACGATGATTGGTGCATTGACACGGTCGGCAACATAGTTGTAGTGGGCAACAAGACCTGCTTGGGAAGTCTTGTTGTAATATGGCGTTACCATTAAAAGAGCATCAGCACCGACATCAATGGCATCCTGACAGAGTCCTACCGAATATACCGTGTCGTTACTTCCGGCACCGGCAATTATCGGCACCCTGCCGGCCGCCTGTTTTGCCGCGGTTTCGATTACCTTAACATGGTCCTCGTGGTTTAGCGTTGCCGCTTCACCCGTTGTTCCGCAGATTACCAATGCATCGATTCCGCCGGATATCTGCTCCTCTACAAGTGACTCGAGTCTTTCGTAGTTCACCGAATAATCATCATTCATCGGTGTCACCAGTGCCGTGGCGGCACCTGTGAAAATTGTCTTTTTCATAGAATTCTCCTAATGCCCGTAGGCTTTATTAAACAAAAGACCGCCTTGTCAAGCGGTCCCCAAAAGTCGAAGAAATGAACTTTTAAGTGATAGCGCTCCACAAAGAATGTGACAGTCGGGCAGGTATTCCCTGACAAACCAGCATCGAAAACCCGGGCAGGTGTCCGAAACTTCGGCGGCAGCCCCTTTTCCATTAGTCAATAGCCCATTAAACCAAATTGGTACTGATGAATGCCGCACCTCTATCAAAAGCGATTCATTTGTCGAAAACATTATATAGCAACAAGTTGTTTTTGTCAACACACAAAGCCTAAACTTTATATTTTCTTTATTCTAACGGGTTTTCCGTATTGCCTGGCATATTTTATCATTGATTTTGTTCCTCTGCTTTGTCCGTCCCAAAAGCAAATAACATAGTCGCTGACCTCCGCCATTTGCTTATCCCGTCTTGGTCCTGCGCTTCTACCGTAGGTTTTCCAGTCGGCAGGGTATCTCTCAACTTCAAGCCCATTCTCATTTGCATAACGCTCTCCAATGATGTCGGCACCGCTTGCACAGCCCGAAACGATTATGATAGCGTTATTTTTGCGGATATTTGACAGTGCAAGGTCGATAAACTGCTTTGCTTCATCGTAATTATCATAATTTCTGCATCCTGCAACAACAACTCGTTTAACAGTTTTCATATAATACCTCAACAAAAAAGCACACCCCGAAGAGTGTGCCGAAAAAGTGCTCATCCTCAGTTTGTTGCGACGCAAACCGACTCCAACGAAGGATAAGGAGAACACCTTTTACCAAGGTATTTTCCCTTCGTTAGAGTTGATTATTCAGTTTGCGTCGCAAATAAATTTTACCATAACCAAGCAACAAAATCAACATAAAAAAAGGACTTGAGAATTTTCCCCAAGTCCTTGTGTGTTTGCAATGTAAAATTATTTATTAAGTGCTTCGTTGACTGCAACTGCACAAGCAACTGTCATACCAACCATTGGGTTGTTACCTGCGCCTATAAGGCCCATCATCAGGGCGTGGGCAGGAACGGCAGAAGAAACTGTGGGAAATCACTAAATAATGTGTCTGTCCCTCTAATTTAGAATGAATAAACCTTTACATAATCAACTTTGATTTGGTCGGGAAGATGGGCTTTTGATATATGTCCTGCCCAAGTACCAACCTCAGTGGAAATTTTAATATAACTGGGGTCGGCGCTTGAACCGGGGAAATTATCCTTGGAGGCATCGATGGAGAAACTAAGCTGACCATCAACATAGAAGAAATATCCGTCATCAGCCCAAAGCAAACCGAAGGTGTGATATTCGCCATCGTAGAGCCGCTTGTTAACCGTGTGGCCACCAAGACTTTTGGTGGTTGCGCCTAAGCCATCCCAATGAACGGCGTGATTGATAGTGCTGCCCTTCAGATCAAAGCTTTCGAAAATATCGATTTCGGCACCATCAGATGCGCCGTTACCGGGCTTAGTTTTGTTGTCGCCAATTACCCAGAAGGCTGCCCAATAACCCGGCACCGACTGTAAGGTGGTGCGTATCTCAAAATAGCCTCTGGCTTGTTCAAATAAAACGCGGTAATCTTTTGTTTTTGTGCGAACGGCACCTGAAACAAGCTTGTTATCCTCGTCCAGACCTACCTTAAGAATAAGGTTGCCCTTGCCGTCAAGCTCAACCATATCGTCATCCCATCTGGCGCCAAGGTTGCCGCGCTTCCATTCGGGACAGCATTCCCACTTTGAAGAGTCGAGCTTAGTACCCTCAAAATCATCTGACCAGACAAGTTTTAAGCCAAGGTTGGAAGGATCAAAATTTTTGCGGTTTTCTTCAATTTTATCGAGCACACTAAAGCTTATTACCTCGCCCTTATATGGAAGAATTACATATTTAACAAAATTGAAGGCAAAGGTACCCACAAAGACTAAAACCAAAACAATTACAATAATCAAAATTATTTTAAGTGCTTTTTTCATAATCCACCTCGTCCATAATGATATAAAAATTTACCATAAATTTAAGCATAAGTCAATTAAAAACACTTAAACAAACCGCAGCGACCGAACCACTGCGGTTTTAATATTGCATTTAGTGCTTATCGCTTATTTAGAAGCCTCTTCGACTGCAACCGTCGTTTGAACCTGTGGGTTGTTACCTGCACCGATAAGACCCATCATTCGGGCGTGGGTAAGAACAGAAGAAGTACTTGCGAACCGAAAAAAACAAAAAAGCCAAAAACAAACAGGAGGGCATTTTGCCCTCCTGCATTAAATTTGTAATTATTAAATTACTTATTGATAGCTTCGTTGACTGCAACTGCACAAGCAACGGTCATACCAACCATTGGGTTGTTACCTGCGCCTATAAGTCCCATCATCTCAACGTGGGCAGGAACCGATGAAGAACCGGCAAACTGAGCATCAGAGTGCATACGTCCCATAGTATCGGTCATACCGTAAGAAGCGGGGCCTGCGGCCATATTATCGGGGTGGAGCGTACGTCCTGTACCGCCGCCCGAAGCAACCGAGAAGTACTTTTTGCCCTGCTCGATGCATTCCTTTTTGTAGGTTCCTGCAACAGGGTGCTGGAAACGGGTGGGGTTGGTCGAGTTACCGGTAATGGATACGTCAACACCCTCTTTATGCATGATAGCAACGCCTTCGCGTACATCATCAGCACCGTAGCAGCGAACCTTTGCACGTTCACCATTTGAATATGCGATTTCCTCAACGATATTAAGTTCACCCGTGAAATAGTCAAATTTAGTCTGAACATAGGTGAAGCCGTTGATACGCGAAATAATTTTTGCGGCATCTTTTCCGAGTCCGTTAAGGATAACACGAAGCGGCTCTTTACGTGCTTTATTAGCGCTCTTAGCAAGGCCGATTGCGCCCTCAGCGGCGGCGAAGGATTCATGACCTGC
>JAZUAC010000042.1:0-155903 GCA_045637775.1 Acutalibacteraceae bacterium
AAGCCTTGTGGAAACACAGGGCTTGTTTTTATATAAAATTTAAAGATTCCTCGTTACATTCGGAATAACAGAATTTGCTCATGGTCTGTCATTCTGAATGTAAGCGAAGAATCTTTTGTATTTCAGTATTTTATCTCGGGGAAGAGTTGGTCGGCAAACCAAACCTTGGGAACGGTAAAGGTTTTGCCGTTGAGATATTCCAAAATACCACCATCGGTGGTGAAGTTAAACTTTAATTTATAGGAATACAAGGCTTGATATTTGAATCCCATTGCCTTGTCCTTTTGATTGACACCGTATTTACCGTCACCCAGCAAAGGATGGCCGATAGAGGCCATGTGGGCGCGAATTTGGTGGGTTCTGCCCGTAAGCAGTTCAACCTTCAACAAAGATAGTTTACCGTCAGATGCCATACATGAATACTTGGTGCGAATGGTCTTGGTTTCGTCGGTCATTCGTGTTTTAATATAGACCTGCTTTTTGTCCTCATTCTTTTCGAGAAAGCCCTCCAAAATATCTTCTTTGTTTTTAGGCTTGCCGTGAACAACGCAGAGATATAGTTTGTCAAGCTCTCTTGTTTTAATCTTGTCGCAAAGAATACGCAAAGCCTCGGCATTCTTGGCAGCAATGACTATACCGCCTGTGTTGCGGTCAATTCTGTTCGCAAGTGCGGGCCTGAAGCTGTTTTCAGCCTCGGGGTCATATTCACCCTTTTCGTACAAATAACGCTGTATGCGGGCAATTAGAGTATCGTTATACTCATTCTCATCGGGATGAACCAAGAGTCCCTGCTTTTTATCGGCAAGCAGGATATTCTCATCCTCATAAACAATGTCCAACACCTTTGAAGCCGACATAAAATCATATTTGGGTGACTTGGGCTCAAAAAACTCATCGTTGATATACATTTCGACCAAAGAACCCAACTGCAACCTTGTGTTGATTTCGGCACGCTTGCCGTCAACCTTAATGCGTTTAAGTCTTATGTATTTGTAAAGCAATGTTGTTGGAAGCAGGGGAGCGGTTTTTACAACAAATTTGTCCAACCTCAAGCCTGCATCATTTTTACCAACTGTAAATGATTTCATAAATATCCTCACAAAAGTTCTTTGGATACATTATATATTATAACTTGGGATTTGGCAAGATGTTGTTATAATATTAGGGAAAATGCTTGTTTTTTTAGAAATTCATTATGTGCAAAAAACAAAGGCCTTGCTTTTTACAAGCAAGGCCTTTGCGGTTTTGTATTTATTTCACAGGAGTGTTGATAACTATTCTAAACGAGGTCTGACCGTCGACGGTGGTGACATAGCCATATTCATCAACAAAGTCGGCAGAGGTTCCTGCAGTTGAATAGTTAAGGGTGTACATTGTTCCTGTGGGGTCAATGCGGATGTAAAGCTTGGAGTTATCGGCCGAGAAGTTAACAACATCGCTGCCCGAAACAAGCTTTCCGTCCTTATCGAATGCACAAAGCTCAACACCCTTCTTGTTGAAGACCTTGATGCCCTCAAACTCCGAAGCCTCGGTAAAGCCGAAGTATTTAGCAACACTGTCGGCATTCTGTGCGCCGATTGCATTGTAAGCACCCTGGCTGTAATGGATAGAGTTGGTGGGGTCGGGCTTGAGTGCGCCATTCTTGGAAATGGTCTCGGAGATGTTGGAGAAGATAAAGAAGTTCTCAACATTCTGTGCTGCTGCATACTGTGCGGCACGGGCGATAGAAGGACGACGGCTGTTCTGCTCAATGTCAGTAAGTCCGGGTTCAGTACCGGTGTAACGGTTGTACCAAGAACGAGGCATATACATACCGCCACAGTCGATTTCACACTCGGAAAGGAATCCGTTGTGCATTTCCATCAATGCGTTGTAGTAGCCTTCGTCATTATGAACCGTTGCATCACTTGTGACATAAGGAGTGTACTCTTCGTGTTCACCTTGGTTGTAAACATAAGCAGTTGCTATGATGTTGTAGTCATCCTCCAAAGCCTGATAGGTCTTGGTGAAGTTGGCAATAGCCTGACTGTAAAGCACACCACCACCGTTTTCACCACAGGGACACTCATACTTCTCGGGCTCGGGAGTCCATTCGTGCATACCAACAGCACCCTTGGATGCCTGAACGAATACTATCTTGGCACCGGTTGCATCGTGGAGTGCTTTACCCATTGCGGGTGAGTAACCACCCATTGTTGAGGTGCCCTTTGAGGGGTCGGTCTTGGTGTATACATCGGTAGAAGAATCAAGCTTGGTTACGGTTGCACCAAAAAATACTGTGTTAGGTTCAGGTCTTGTAGGCTCTGCGGTGATTTCCCAATCGGGATGAGTTACACCGTTGTACTCGGTAGTGTACTTGTAGCCGTATTCCTGCATATAACCGTTGGTACCCGAGTTGGACTGACCTGTGATAAGAATGATGATAACATCTTCCTTATTCTCGTCATAAGCAATATCGCGGTTAGAAACAACCTTGTTGGAGTTCTTTTCGGTAAGGTTTACAACGAGTTCGGGGATAGAACTGTCGGAAGAATACTCTGCATAGGTGTAATCGGTCTCACCGGTGTAGGGAAGGTTTTCATAACCCTGCCAACCTGCCAAATGACGCTGCAAGATAACTGCGTCAAGCAAATCAACATGACCGTCATCGTTAATGTCGGCCGATTCTGCCTTCAATGCATTAAATTCACTGTTCTGCCAACCTGCAAGGTTTCTTACCAGTGCGGTAGCGTCCTTGAGGTCAACGATATTGTCCTCGTTATCGATGTTACCGGGTTTGGCAAGCAAGCTGTCTGCAAAGGGATTCTCACCGAGGGTGATATCTTCAGGAACAGTGATGTTATTAGCCGAAAGCTTTTCGCAACCGCGGAATGCCGATGAGCCGATTGTAGCAAGGCTTGAAGGCAGGTTGATAGCGGTCAAAGCGGTGCAGTTCATGAATGCACGACGCTCGATGGTTGTAAGACCTTCGGGGAGAACGATGCTCTGAAGCTTGGTTGCGTTGAGGAATGCACCCTCTGCAATTGTGGTAACCGTTGCAGGAACAGTGAAGGTGGTAGCATCCTTTGCGGCAGGATAGTAAAGAAGTGTCTTCATATCCTTGGTGTAAAGAACGCCGTCAACCGCTGCGAAATTGGGGTTATTGGTATCAACGGTAAATGCCTTCATGGTCTTGATACCGTAGAAAGCACCCTTGCCGATAGTGGTTATCGATTTCGGTATAGAAATGGTTTCCAAAACCTTGGCGTATTCAAAAGCGTATTGGTCAATTACGGTAGGACCGTTCTGAATGGTGACATTCTTGGCATAACGGTTGTAAAGGAAAGCATACTCACCAATTCTTATTAAGGGTTTGTGTCCGATAAGGGTTTTAATGGTGAGATCGGCTTTCTTGGCTTTATAAGAAGTGATTACAGTGTTTGAACCTTCGGTCATGTAGATGTAATCTGAGGCATCGTTGGTGGGAGGAACAACCTCAGTAGCGTTGATCTCTTGAACCACAATGTCGTCAATAAGTGCGTCGCCGTAGCCCGAACCACCAATCTGCATTTTGTTGGTGGTAAGATCGGTGGTGAAGTTAGCTATAAAAGTGTAGGATGCCTCTACCCAATCGTCGGTAGGTGCAAATTCGATAGCTATGATATAGCTGTCATCATGCTTGTCGGTGGCACTGCCGATACCGACCGAGTCTGACCAACCTGCAGAGTAGCCACCTCTCATAATATTGAAGGAAACATAAGAGTTGGGTTCAATATCAAGGACTTTGTATTTAAAGGTGATCTTATATGATTTTCCCTGAACAACGGTGATAGGAGTGTTGGGAGTTGCGGTAGGAACAAGACACATTGCGGCAGGCGTTGAACCGTTGGTACCCATTGCGTTGACACCGCGGTTACCTGAGGAGGAAGGCGCGTTTTCCGCAATATCGTAAGCATATTTATAACGGATTACAGAATTGCTGTTGTCGGTATAGGTTGACCAACGAAGCGAGCAGTACCAAGTGTCGGGATTCTTGCCGGGTGCTGCATAGGTCTTATAAGGTTCATGTGTGAAATCGGGGATAGCGTACACTTTCTTTTCCTCCTCGGGTTCGGTAGTATCTCCACCCGAAGTACCTCCTGTTCCGTGCTTTTTAATGGTTACTTCATCAATATAATATTCACAACCTGTGTTGCCGCCACCGTGTGCAACGAGGTAAGCCTTGTTACAAATGTTAGTCTTGGTTGAGCTTTTATCATAGGTATTGGCGGCCATAGTTTCGGTTGTGGTGACTGTGTAGCTTACAGTATGCCATTGTTCGTCGTTATAATCCTTCGCACTCCAAGTTTTCATATAAGGCTTAGCAAGTGAGCCGTTGTATCTTGATTGTGTGCCAAAGTTGATCGACAGAGCACCATCGCTTGCGGTGATAACCTTAAACTTTACGGTAAATGTGTAGGTTGTGTTGCTTTCCATTGTGAAAGCGGTGGTGTTATCACCTGCGGCAAGCTCAATATTAAAACCGTTGCCGTTATGTGTTCCAAGATCGATGTAGCCATTGCTACCATCAACAACATGATTGAAAATACCGGTTGTGTCATACTTGTGGGTGTAGTCACTGTAACCCATGCCCTTGGTGTTGAAGGTGATTTTATGGGTTACATCGGGGATAGAAACTTCGGGCTTGATGTCGTCAACATACATGTCACCCGTTGCACCGTCAACATGCTTCTTTATCTGAACATCATCAATGGCCCATGTGTTTTTATTTCCACGGGCAACAAGATAAAGATTATCACAAAGAGCGGTGCTGCCACTGCCGTTGTATGAAGCATAGGTCATAGATGCGGTTGTGGTCCATTCATAAGTGGCGGTGTGCCATTCTCCGTCGCTTACCGAAGGTGCAAACCACTCTTTAACGGGACCGTATTTCGGATTACTGCCGGCATAAGCCGAAATTGAACCGAAATAAAGAGCGAGGTTACTGTCAATAGAGTCTAATGCCTTGTATTTGAAGGTTAGGGTGTATTTTGTGTTGCCCTCCATAACAAAAGCAGTAGAAGAGTTGCTGCCCGAAGCCAACTCCATATTATAGCCTTCTCCGTTGGGTGTGGAAAGCTCCATATACTTATTGGCACTGTTATTGGGGTCGGCAACCTGCTTCAAGTATGAAGCGTTGGTTTTGTCAGACCAACCCTTGCCTTCAGTGTTGAAGTGGATATATGTAATCTGATTCTTGGGGGATGCAACCTTATACTTGGTGATGACAACATCGTCAATATAGTAGCTTGCGGCAGCACCGCCGCCGTGTGCAACAAAATACAAACGGTCGCAAATATTGGATTTGGCAGTTGAGTCATAGGTATTGGCTGCCATGGTTGCAGTGGTGGTAAACTCGTAAGACAGAGTAGTCCACTCGGTAGTTGAAAGGCTTGAAGCACTAAAGCTCTTCATATAAGGCTTGGACAGATTGGGATCATAACCTGCCTTGGTACCAAAGTTTATTGAAAGTGTATTGTCAGCATTTGAAGAACTGACAAGCTTTACCTTGAACTGAACAGAATATTTGGTGCTTCCCACCATTTTGTAAGCGGTGGTAGAATTGCTACCGTTGGCAAGCTCAAAGTTGTAGCCGTTACCGTTATTGGTATACAGCTTCATGTACTTGTTGGTGCCATCGGTCACTTGGGTCAAGTTAGTACCAATAGTACCGTTAGTACCTGACCAACCCTTATTGGCAGTGTTGAAGTCGATAGTGATCTGCTCGTCGATCTCATATCCTTCGGGTACCGTTGCGGCACTAACCGAAGATACAACACCCAAAAACGAGAAGGTCACAAGCATTACCGACAAAGCGGTAACGATTGAAAGAACTCGCTTAAAGTTTTTCATAATATCACCTTTTAAAATAAATTCCCACCAAGGGTACAATTTAACAAATAAATGATATCACAAAGTGTCCGCCAAATCAAGCATTTTTACTAAAATTGTACCGAATTCGAGGACAATTATAGCTATTCATTATGTTAATGTCTGTTGCTGTTGAAACGGTTGGAATTGTGTAGAAGTTAAGTGAAAACTCACAAAAATCCAAGTGACGACAGCGTTTATTAAAAAAGATCCTTCGCTTCACTCAGAACGACAATCCTTTTATTGGTTTAGTCATTCTGAATGAAATGAAGAATCTTAAGTCTTTTCGTATCGAATTGTAATTATTCAGCGTTAACCGTTTTATCAATTCCGTTGCCAAAACGGATGCGTTCGTACTTATCGGCCGTAACGCTGACAATATCAAACAAATAGCGGTTGGCATCGTCGTTTGAAAGGGTATGACGACCCGTTGAATGATCGTCGGCCTCAACCTCGCGGAAATGTCCGCTTCCGACACATCCCGTCTGTCCCGTTGTTGAATGGAACATTTTAAGGTCGCGATTAAACTCAACATAAGAACTGTGCATATGACCGCAGTTGAACGCCACGGCATTAGAACCAAAATCGTTGAAATTATATGTACCGACTGAGGTTTCGGCAACGGTGCGGTTGTTAAGTGCCGTGACAAGCTTTTTTAGGTCGTCGGCACCTGCACAAACATGGTTCATTTTACCTTCCTCGTACCGAATGTCAATCGGTGCGTGCGATAAAAAGACGTATTTCCAACCATCATCCTTAACAGTCAGCACCTTTTCGGCAATAAATCGTACCTGCTTTTCAACATCCCTGCAGTAGAAAGATTCAAGGCAGACCACTCTTGCTTTTCTTTCGGTTATATCGGTATAAAAATAGAGAGAATCGGGTGCCGTTTCGTCATAGACAAAGTTGTCTTTTCGGAAGTTTCTTTGGGTCAGGTCGAACCACATTTTATGGTCGAGATGCTCTTCGGGCTTGCCGGTTGTGTCGGGGTTATGATTGAAATCGTGGTTACCTAAAGAAAAAATAACGGGGCAGGGGAAGTCCACAAATAAATCAGCAACGATTTTTGTGTGCAAACGGCATGATTCACCGCTTCGCCATCCAGTTGTAATATCACCGCAATGTGCCGCAAAATCAATAAGTCCTTTTTCGGCTAAGATACGGATTATTTTTACCGAATTGTCGACAAGCTCGGGAGTTCCGACCGATTGCTGGGTGTCGTAATGCGTATCGGTTACAATGGCATAATTCACGGCATTTTTGTTGGTTACAGCGGTTATTTTTTCAATAATACGGTTGATTTCTTTGTTTATACTCTCAGAAAAGTACATTTCCTTCACCAATTACTAAAATTTTTGAAGCTGACTGAGGGAGAGATAATATCACTGAACTTGAAAATAACTATTCTCTCCCTCCGACTTTCGCTTGGCGAAAGTCACCTCCCTCGTCAGAGGGAGGTTCTGCATATGTACAATTTAATATTTATTATGTTTGATTTAATTTATCGTGCAGATATGTGTTTACCACCTTACACTCCAGCGTTCGCTGTATTTCATATCTGCATGTTTATCATTCTTGATGCCTTCGTGTAATTTGGAGGTTTCGGCTTTTTTCTGCAGTTCTTCGTAATATTCATCTGCATCAACAGGGATTTCGACCCATTTATCCTTCCAAGACGAAAGGTAAGCAGCATTGGAAATCTGAACCTCTTTAATTCCTTCAAACCCCGGTGAAATAAGAGCCTCACCATGCAAGATCGCATTTGCAAAATTCTGCAAAATTCCCATGTGCGCAGTTTCTTTTTCGGTTTGCTCAATAATCTCAGTTTCCGCGGGGATAGAGGCAAAATTATCCTCACAGTCAAAGCAGAAATCACGTTCGTCAACCAAAAGCTTTGTCACGGTCATTTTGCCGTTTTCAATAACAAGTTTGCCCTTTGTACCGCCTATTTCAAGACGGTTTGTACCGGGTGCTTCACCCGTCGAGGTGATGAAAATTCCCGTTGCACCGTTTTCGTATTCGGCATAAATGGTGGCATCGTCCTCAACCTCAATGTGATGGTATTTTGCCACCGAGCAGAAGCCGCGAACCCTTTTAGGCAGACCGCATATCCACTGCCAAATATCAAGGTTGTGCGGAGCTTGGTTCAAAAGCACACCGCCGCCTTCACCGGCCCAAGTGGCTCTCCATGAGCCTGAATCATAATAATGCTGTGTGCGGTACCAGTTGGTGATTATCCAAACCATTCTTTTAAGTTCACCAAGTTCACCTGCCTGCACCATGTCGTGAGCTTTTTTGAAAAGCTCATTGGTACGCTGATTGAACATCACGGCAAAGACCTTGTTGGCTTTTTTGGCGGCCTCGTTCATTTCTTCAATCTGCTTGGTGTAAACACCCGCGGGCTTTTCACTCAAAACATGCTGACCTGCATTGAAAGCATCAATGGCAATGGGGCAATGGAAGTAATGCGGTGTGGCTATAATAACTGCATCGGTAATATTGGAGTCAAGCAATTCTTTATGTGATGCAAAAACCCTAACATTGTCAAAAGCGTTTTTTGCCTTTTCGCGTTTGGCTTCGTCAATATCGCAAACGGCAACCAATTCCATTCCGTCTATCAAACCGTCATAAATATGCTTGGCATGGGCCGAACCCATGTTACCAAAACCTATAACACCAACTCTTACCTTTTCCATAATAATGCTCCTAACTGAAAAGTAGGGACGACTGCGGACGAACGCAGTTCGCCCCTACGGTGAACTTTCACGAAATTTATTTTTGAATTATACTATTTCGCAAAATTTGATTATTTTGTTCCTGCGTATGAAGAATCGGTGTCTGCGGTAACCTCGGTAACATTAGTCTTGCGTCTTGAGGTTGCAACACGCTTCATAAGCTCATTATAGTATAACTCATCATCAAACGGAATGTCAACCATTTTGCCCAACCAAGCCGACAAATGCATTGCATTCGAAATGGTAAGACCGTTGATACCTTCCTCACCGCCTGCGGTAAGGGGAGTGCCGTGAAGAATGTGTGCGGCGAATGCATCACGAACACCAACATGCTGAGGATTGAGTCCGTCGGTCTCAACCTCACGGTATTCGGCATTCTGACTTGCAAAAGGAGTGGTTGCAGTCTTGGTGAACTCGCTTGTTGCCACGGGAAGCTCCCAAATATTGAGCTTGTCACCCTCGGCAATAATCTTTGCACGGTCGAGAGTGATCTCAAAACGGTTGGTACCGGGGTTGTCACCGGTGGTGGTGATAAAGGTTCCGGTTGCGCCGTTGGGGTATTCAACATAAGCGGTAACATCGTCTTCAACCTCGATGTCGTGCCACTTGCCGAAATGCAGGTGAGCCTGAATCTTACTGGGCATACCGCAAATCCACTGCCACAAGTCAAGCTGGTGGGGACACTGGTTCAAAAGAACACCGCCGCCTTCGCCCGACCAGGTTGCTCTCCAATCGCCCGAATCATAATAAACCTGGGGACGGTACCAGTTGGTGATAAACCAGTTGGTACGCTTGATTTCGCCGTACTCACCGCTCTGAACCAACTCACGCATCTTTCTATAGATGCAGTTGGTACGCTGGTTGAACATCATAGCAAAGGTGGTATCGGTCTGCTTTGCAGCCTCAATCATTTCCTTGACCTGCTTGGTGTAAACACCTGCGGGCTTTTCAACAAGCACATGGATGCGACGCTTGAAGCATTCCATAGCGTATTTGGGGTGGTCATAGTGGGGGACTGCTACCAAGCAGGAGTCGATTAACCCACTATCGAGCATTTCCTCTGCCGATTCAAAAATCTTAACCGATTCAGGCAGGTTTTCCTTTGCCCACTGACGGCGATCTGCCTTAATATCGGCAACTGCAACGAGTTCAATTTCAGCGTTGGTGTTGTTGAGGGCAATGCTTTTTGCATGGCCGCTACCCATATTACCAATGCCAATAATACCAAGTTTAATCTTGTCTGCCATAGTTTTTTCCTCCAATTATTCAAGCCCTTGGGCCTTAAGATACTGATAACTTCTTCTAAGACAATCGAACGGGTCTTCTCCGTAACAGTTATCCTGCTCAACAAGTGCATATTCTACACCGTTGTCAACAGCCGCTTTGATAATACCTTCAAAGTTCATATTGCCTTCGCCGATAACCGCCATACGGCGCTCTTTTTCAATAAAAGCCATATCTTTGAAGTGGATGCAAGGAGTTCTGCCTTTAAGCTTGTTTAACCACCAAATCGGGTCGGCACCGCCAGACTGTACCCAGTATGTATCGAGCGTAAAGCCCATTTCGTCAGGCAAAAATGCGTCCAAAATATGGTCGATTATAAGCTTGCCGTCTATCTTCATAAACTCTGCATCGTGGTTGTGGTAAGAGAGAAATAAGCCCTTTTCTTTAATGAGTTTTGCGGCATCTTTGTAATAGTCAATAAATGCTTGAACGCCATTTTTTGCAACATCATAAGAGCCAATGCCGATTCGGTTGCAACCAAAGGTTTTGTGTTCTTCAACAACCGCTTCGGTTTCACCGACAATGCGTTCAGGTTTGGTGTGGGTGATAACACACTTTAAATCGTTCTTTTGCAATTCGTCCTTCAACCATTCGGCCTCAAATGCACAAGTGCCCGAAATCTGAACCGTTTTATAACCAATATCGGCTACCTTTTTTAAGGATTCTGCAATACCTTCTGTGGTTTTGCAAAACTCACGAATGGTGTAAAACTGTGCGCCTAATTGCATGTTTATCACCTCTTAAATGATTTCTCTCAAAGATGCAACAGCAACATCGAAGGCTTCTTCCTTGGATGCGTACTGGAAAGCACCAATCTGGCTCTTTTCACCCTCACGCTCAAGTCCTGCAAGACCCTTGAAGATTGAAAGGTGAGGCTCCAAGGTAACACCCTTGCCACCGTTTGCGGCATACATTTTGAGTATCTCGGGCAGGTTGCCGACACCCTTGCCTGCGGGAACGACCTTACCGTCTGCAAGGCAGTCCTTAATGTGCATATAGGTCACATAGTCCTTCAAAAGTTCCCAACCTTCTAAGGTGTCCTGATTGCATTGAATGTAGTTGGCAGGGTCAAAAATGCAACCAAACTCAGGGAGAGCTTTGTGAATTTCAAGGCAACGGGATGCAATGTCACCATAAATGCCTTTTTCATTTTCATGGCAGAGAAGCACGCCACTACCTTTGTTGGCTTCAAGGAATTTATGCATTCTCTCAAAAACCTCATCACGGTAGGGGGTGGGATCCTGGTCTTTTGGCATATAGAAACTGAAAAGACGAATGTATTTGGCACCCAAAATATTAGCAATCTCAACCGTTCTCTTGAAGAGGTCAAGGTGCGGTTCAAAATCGTCAGTTATATTGATTTTACCTAAAGGTGAGCCGATGGACCAAACATCGAGATCGCTGTCGCGGATTGTCTTGCCAATTTCTTTAACCTCGTCAAACGGCATATTGACAATACATTTTCCATTGACATTTCTAATCTCAATTCCCTGGAGATTATTTCTTTTTAAAGCGTCAATCTGTCCCGCAAGGTCGGAATCAGACTCGTCAGCAAATGCGTTAATAATAAAATCAGCCATTTTTCTTTCCTCCAAATCTTAAACTCCCGAGTAAGCCGAGAATCCGCCGTCAACAGGAATAACAACGCCTGTAACAAAGGCCGATTTCTCGCTGTCGGTCAAGAATTCCAAAGTTCCAAGCAACTCTTCGGGTTTGCCAAAACGCTTCATAGGAGTAGCGTTCAAAATCTTGCCGGTACGAGCGGTGGGAGTGCCGTCCTCATTAAAAAGGAGAGCCTTGTTCTGATGGGTTACAAAGAAACCGGGAGCCATTGCATTGACACGGATGCCGGTTTCGGCAAAGTGAACTGCCAACCACTGTGTAAAGTTACTTACAGCACTCTTTGCGGCGCTGTAAGCAGGAATCTTGGTAAGCGGTCTGAATGCGTTCATAGAAGAAATATTGAGAATCGAGCAACCCTCTTTACCTATCATATCCTTGGCGAAAACTTGGGTAGGAAGAAGAGTTCCCATAATGTTAAGGTCAAAAACAAACTGGAAGCCTGCTTTGTCAAGATTAAAGAAGGTGAGGAAATCCTCTGCCTTGTCATCACCCTCCTGATAGGTTTCGTGCAAGGTGGTGCATTTGGGGTTGTTACCGCCTGCACCGTTAATGAGAATATCGCAAGGACCAAGATCGCTTACAATAGCATCGTGAATCTCGTTAAGGCAATCCTTGTCAAGAACATTGGTTTTATAAGCCTTGGCAATACCGCCGTTTGCGGTAATTTCGGCAGCAACCTTTTCGGCAGCCTCCAAATTCAAGTCAAGAACGGCAACCTTGTGACCTAATTTAGCCATATGTACGGCAAAAGCAGAACAAAGAACACCGCCTGCACCTGTAATTACAACTGTTTTACTCATAATAGTTATTCTCCTTTAAATTATCCAACAATTTCTCTGAAAATATTAAGAGCAGGGAGTACATCTTCAATAGTCTGTGAGAATTCGGGCTTGAAGCTGCCTTCAAGACTCATACGTCCCGTATAGCCGTTCTTCTTCAAAGCGTTTGCCCAAACCTTGCAGGCTTCAAGATCCTCTGCGGTTCTCGGCATCTGACGGTCGGCATCGGCACGGGCAAGGTGTGTATGAATAAGCAACTCACCTGCATTTTCAACAGCTTCAAGAGTTTCACCGCTTTTGAAAACATGGAAAAAGTCGGCCAAGGTGCATACATTGGGGTGATTGCAACGCTTGATAATGTCAAGACTCTGCTGAACAGTGTTAATGAGGTTGGTTTCGCCTGAGTTAAGCGGCTCAATAGCAATCTTGATGCCGTATTTTGCACCAATATCGCCTGCAATTCTCAAAACCTCAATAAACTGTTCTTCACCCTTTGAAAAGTCGAAGCCTTCGGGGATGTTTCTTGCCTTACCGCTACCCAAAACGGCAATCTCACCGCCGATAGCCTTAAAGCGCTGCATACCTTTTTCAATGTAATCAACAAGGAAAGAGTGGTCGGCCTCGGGTCCCGTCAAAATCTTGTCACCGGGGAAGAAACCGTTAGCAGCTTCGGCCTTAAGTCCGTTTTCTTTCAATCCGTTGCAAAGCTTTTCATACTTTTCGTCATCCATCGTTGCAACGGTTGAAAAGCCAACCTCAATATAATCGTAACCAAGAGATTTTATTCGAGGAAAATAATCAACGGTGGTACAGCAAACTCCGAATTTCATAAAAACACCTCTTATTTCATTTTCTCAACTGCCTCAAAAAGACCTGCGATATATGTAGCACCCAAAGCACGGTCAAAAAGTCCGTAACCGTAGCGACCCTTTTCACCCCAGATCATACGTCCGTGGTCGGGTCTTACATAACCGTCCCAATCCTTTAGGGCAAGGGCTTTAACAATACCGAACATATCAATAGAACCGCACTGGGTGGGGTGTCCAACCTCTTCAAAGCAACGGTCACCGTCGTATTTAATGTTACGCAGATGCAAGAAGTGGATTCTGTCGGCATATTTGGAAGCCATTTTAATAAGGTCGTTGTTGGGGTCGGCACCCAAAGAGCCTGTGCAGAAGGTAAGACCATTGGCAGGGGAGTCAACCAATTTCAAGAAACGGTCATAGTTTTCCTCGCAGGTGATGATTCTGGGAAGACCAAACATACCCCATGGCGGATCGTCGGGGTGGATGGCCATTTTGATGCCAACCTCCTCGGCAACGGGGATAACAGCTTTTAAGAACACCTCAAGGTTCTCCCAAAGCTTATCCTCGCCAATCTCCTTATACTGATTCAAAAGATCGCGCAGACCCTCTTTGGTATAGCTTGCATCCCAACCGGGGAGTGAAAGTTCGCTCTTCAAGGGGTCCATTTTAAGAACCTCTGCGTGGTCGTAAGCAAGTGCATTTGCACCGTCGGGCTGAGCGTGTTCAAGCTCACTTCTCAACCAGTCAAATACAGGCATAAAGTTGTAGCAAACACACTTAACGCCTGCTTCACCAAGTCGGCGGATATTTTCACAATAGTTTTCAATAAGCTGAGGTGCTTTTTCGTTGCCGAGCTTTATATCCTCGGGAACGGGTACACTTTCAACAACCTCAAACTCAAGTCCGGCATCGTTTGCCTTTTTCTTGAGTTCAGCGATGCTCTCACGGCACCAAACACCGCCGGGAGCAACGTCGTAAACGGCCGAAACGATACCTGACATTGTGGGTATCTGACGAATCTTTTCCAAGGTTACGGGATCAGAATCACCGTACCATCTAAAGGTTAATTTCATAATACTTCCTCCTTTACTGCTTATCAAAGCATTTTTTTACATTATACATCATATTTTTTCGAAAAACTATTGTTTTTCCGACTTTTATATATTGCAAATCTGTGCATTTGGTGGTATAATCCCGATATAAACATTGCTAATCTGCGCAATCTGTCAGTAATGTATTGCAAATCTGTTCAAAAGATTATTTTAAGGATGTTATATATGAAGAGATTTTTCGAACTGAAAACTAATGAATTTCACATTCATCACTCGGTGACCGAACACCCCGAAAACGAGCAATTTCCCATGCATGCGCATGATCGTTTGGAAGTATACTATTTTATTTCGGGTTATTGCCGCTACTTGGTTGAGGGTAATGAATATGTGCTAAAGCCGGGAGACGTTATGGTTATGCAACCGTCCGAGGCACATAATTTAAGAGTTATGGGCGATATGCCGTATGAACGTATGGTAATACACTTTTTCCCGAATTATTTCAAGGAGTTTGACCCCGACGGTCTTTTAATGAAACCGTTTTTTGAACGTCCGTTGGGTAAGCTTAACAGGTATTCCGAGGATGATTTCGGAAGCAAGCTTTATCAGCAATGTTTTGAAAGTCTTAACGGAGATACTCCGCTTGGAGTACAGCTTGAGACTGAGGCCAAGCTGTTTGCACTTTTGTGTGAGCTGTATAAGGCTTATTGTACCAAAAAAGAGCGTTCCGATGATTTGCAGACCGACAATGCCGAGACGGTGGTACAGCTTATTGATTATATCAACAAGAATCTTTATGAGCCGTTGTCACTGAATCTGTTGAGTGATAGATTTTTCCTTAGCCAATCGCAGTTAAATCGTCTTTTCAAAAAGGCCACCGGTACAAGCGTTTGGGAGTATATTACAATTAAACGACTTATTGCGGCAAGAAACCGAATCAGAGTCGGTGAGCAGTCGGGTAAGGTCTGTATTTCCTGCGGATTTAAGGATTATTCCTCGTTCTACCGTATGTATAAAGCCCGTTTCGGCGTATCTCCAAAACAGGACGATATGACCAAGGACGGAAAGAAGTAAAATATCGCATAATAAAACCACCTTACCGTACGCCCACGCCGCATAAGGAAGTATTTGTTTCTCAATAAAAATTCCTTGTATTATTGCCAAAAGCCTCGAAAGGCGTCAGCCTTTCTGCGTTTTGTGGCTTCAATCCAAGAAATTTTCTGACTTTACGAAACTGCGAAGCACCTTAAAAAGAAAATTTTTAGTAGCAGAAAAGCCACCCGATAACGCTGACGCGTATCGGGTGGCTTTGACGCATTATGATGCAAAATTTTCACTTTTTAAGGAAATACTGCCTTATGCGGCGTGGGCGTATTAGGCAAGGTGGTTTTTTGTATATTCACATACATACCGTTTTGTGTTGTAAACGGTTTTGGTTTCGGCTATTGTAAACCCGAATTTTTGATAAAATCCAACCGCATCGTCATCGGTCTCGGCAATCATTTTATTTATGGAAAAATTGTCAAGAAAAAATGAGAGCAGGGAAGAACCTATGCCTTTATTTCGGCAGGATTCATCAACCGCAATATCAAGTACGGTTGCCATGCTGTCAATAATCTCAACCACCGCAATTCCCACAAATTTGCCACCCTCACGGCAGGCAAATATATTCGTGTTGGGGTTGTTGGCATACTTTTCGGCACGGGTTTTCAATTTTTCGGGTGTGGGGTTAAAAACACTTGGTTTCAATAATTCCAACACACCCTTGTCAAAAATATTCAGCTTTACATCAATAAACTCAAGCATAGCTAATCCTTATGTGGTTTTATGATTTGTTTTTTATGCCTTCCCCTTGAGGGGAAGGTGTCAGGCGAAGCCTGACGGATGAGGTGTTAAATTATATTAAAAATGTGATTATAAATATCGTTGCAAACATCTTTGAAATGCAGGTTAATATCTCGATTGCTATATCTTAAAACCTTTATGCCGAGACTCTGCAAATAATTATCTCGAATTTTATCTTGCTGCTGTGCTGCATCCTCAAAATGCTGTGAGCCATCAAGTTCGACCACTATTTTTGATGTGGCACAGTAAAAATCAACAATGTATCTTCCTATTACTTTTTGACGGTTTACAGTTATAGGTAATGTTTTAAAAAAGTCATACCAAAGATGACGTTCTTCTTCGGTCATTGTTTTGCGTAATTTTTGTGCGTTGCCGGTTAATTTGGCGTTGTTGGTTTTGTTCATTATTTACACCTCATCCACCGCTAACGCGGTCCCCCTTCCCCTCAAGGGGAAGGCAAAACTAAGTCTTTGTCAGTTCAAACAACCTATTCTGCAATAATGTTTTGCACCTGCTTTTTTGAGGTTAGCCAAACTGTTTTCTCTGTGTGCTTTTCAAGGAGCTTTTTTATCTCTTTCATATTCACATTTTGAAACGTGTTGGTCCATTTAAGCAGGTTTATAACTGACTTCAGCGTTTCTTTTTTGCCTTTTTCGAGCCCTAATTTTCGGCGGACAGATCGTTTTATTATGCGATATGTATATACTTGTTTCGGCATATCAAGAACATAAATCTTATCAGCATCCTCAAAGCACTGGCCGACCCATGCGTAATAAACACCCTCGATTATCCAATTTCCGTTTTTAAGAATATCATTTAGCATTTCGGCGCGTTGTTCCGTGGGTCGTTTGACACCGTAACTGCCCGAATTGTCCCATTGTATATCATCTAAATCAAAATGAGGGACGCCATACTTTTCACTCAAAGCTTTGGCTAAATATGTCTTGCCCGAGCCACTGCAACCGATTATATGTATTTTCATTTCAGTACCTCAATATAGGTATCGTAATACTTCTCCTGAAAATGTATTGCCTTTGCCATTTCTTCGGCGGTAAAGCTCATTCCTTCGGGGGCGGCGATGAGTTTATCCTCAACGTCGTTTTCGCGGTGCACAATGCCGATAACCTTACAGGTGTATTCGGTTACGGGCTCGGTAACGCCTAACAAATACACATCAAGCTCTTCGCCGTCACCACCCAAAACTCCCGGGATATATCCATAGTTTATCGGGTAGTGAAGCACCTTTTCACCCTTTTTGTGTACATAACCAATAGGACGGTCGATTCCAATGTGTATAACCTTGCCCAAATAGGACTTGACCTGCGCTTTTCTTTCCTCAAATGTCATAACAAATCTCCCAATTTCTGCACTTTTAATTTTATTGTACATTATAAGCACAAAAAAGTCCACAATAAATGTAAAGAGAAGAATTATATATAGCGCTATGATTTTGGAGGAAGTATGTGCACTGCAGTAACCTATAAAACAAATTATTTATATTTCGGACGCACTTTGGATAATGAGTTTTCTTATTCTGAGGGGGTTACCGTTACACCTCGAAATTTCAAGTTTGATTTCAGATTTTCCAATGCTTTGGACTCGCATTACGCTATTATCGGAGTGGCGTATGTTTGCGAAAACTATCCGCTTTATTACGATGCTGTGAACGAAAAAGGCCTTTGCATGGCAGGATTGAACTTTGTTGGTAACGCTTGCTTTAATAAGGTTCAACATAATAAGGACAATGTTGCTGTATTTGAGTTTATACCTTTTATACTATCGCAATGCGCAAACGTTAAAGAGGCAAGGAGTTTGATTGAAAAAATCAATCTTGTTGATGAACCGTTTAATGATAACCTGCCGACTGCACAGCTCCATTGGTTGATTGCCGACCGTGACGACTGCATAACGGTTGAATCGGTTAAGGAGGGCTTAAAGGTGTATGAAAATCCTATAGGTGTATTGACCAATAACCCGCCATTTTTAGAGCAAATGTTCAGATTGAACGACTATATGCGACTTTCACCCAAAGCACCCGAAAACGGGTTTTCTAAATCCCTTGATTTAAAGCATTATTCCAAAGGTATGGGTGCTATCGGTCTGCCCGGTGACCTTTCTTCAATGTCGCGTTTTGTCCGTGCTGCTTTTGTCAAATCAAACTCGGTTTCAGGGCACGGTGAAGGGGAGAGTGTTAGTCAGTTTTTCCATATTTTGAACTCGGTTGACCAGCAAAGAGGTTGCAACATTGCCGACCGCGATATGTATGAAATAACGGTTTACACCTCTTGTTGCAATGCGGATAAGGGAATATATTACTACACAACCTATGACAACCATCAGATTTCAGCCATCAATATGCATAACGAAGACCTTAACAGTCGGGATTTGAAGTGTTATCCTTTGATTGTTGGTGAACAGATAAATTACCAAAACTAAAGTTTGGGAGTAGTTTAAATGTCAGATGCTTTAAATGTGAATTCTTTGGACCACGGCTGCCATGAAATTGACGAGGGTACAGGTTCTCACGGCTTGGATATGCCCGAGGACATCAATATTGTACATTTTTATAAGTCATATAAGGCTGAATGAGATTTTGCACTTTACACCGTCTCACTCTATTTGGGTGAGGCGGTTTTTGTATGCAAAAATCTACTGCGTAGAATATCGGTTAAAATCAGCATCGGTGCCGACAAACCGCACCACAAAACGGTGTATGCAAGGCAGACTTGTCCTAAGATATTAAACGGCATGATGTTGTAATCCCAAACATTACGGTCGAGCCAAAGGTTGAATATACTGCCAAATATAAATTCGATAACAGTGATACCTAACCCCGAGAGAATGCAACGGTAGATGAATTTTAACGGCTTGCAATATTTTTGGATTACGGCAATAAGACAAAATGAGAGTCCGCCTGCAAGTCCCATTGAAGGATGGGTAAATCCTCGCCATAAGAGTTCTAACAAACAGTAACCGACGGCTCCTATGCTGAAAATCAAGCAGTAATATTTCAATTTTGAATACATTCGAGCTATCCTTTAAAAAATAATAGAAAAATATAGTTTTATTTATAATATTATTGCATATTTGCCTTGAAAAATACGCTGATTGGTAGTATAATAAACCAAATATGCTTAATGTAATGTGGGTAAATATTTTTTTAAGGGTAGGTGAGTGAAATGAACTATAAAAAGTGGGTATTTCCAGAGGTTGATAAGCAAATGGTATCTGAAATTGCAGATGAATGTGACATGGACGGACTTTTGGTGTTTATTGCACTTGCCAGAGGTCTTAACGACCCATATGAGATAGAGCAGTTTTTTTCAAAAGAGCTTGATTTTTGCGATCCGTATGAATTAAGCGGAATGAGCGAGGCGGTTGAGAGAATCAATATAGCTTTAGAGGAAAACGAAAAGATTCTCGTCTTCGGTGACTATGACTGTGACGGAGTCACCGCTACCGCACTTCTTACAAGCTATCTCAAAAAACGTGGTGCAGATGTAAGCTATTTTGTGCCCGATCGTGAAAATGACGGCTACGGTATTTCTGTAAAATCGATAGAGAAAGCACATGACGATGGGGTTACTCTTATCATAACCGTTGATAACGGTATAAATGCTGTAAAAGAAATTGAACGTGCGAATGAATTAGGCGTTGATGTTGTGGTTACCGACCACCATTTGTTACAGGACGAATTACCCAACGCAGTTGCCGTTGTCGACCCGCATATTGATGAGGAGTGCGATTGGATATTCTCTGACCTTTGCGGTGTAGGTGTTGCCTTTAAGCTGGTCTGCGCTCTTGAAAGCAGACCGTGTGAAGAGGTTATTTACGAGTATGCCGACCTTGTGGCTTTGGGAACCATTGCCGATGTTGTGCCCTTGGTTTCGGAAAATCGAGCTATTGTAAAGGTTGGTCTTGAGCTTATCAACCGTAGACGAAATTTAGGAATTAAAGCACTTATCGAGGTTGCCTGTGCTAAATTTATCGCAGCAGGCAATGCGGCGTTTACGCTTTGTCCAAGAATAAATGCAGCGGGCCGTATGGCTAATGCCGATATGGCCGTTAAGCTTTTGATGAGCGAAAACTATGAGGATGCTTTGTATTACGCAGGTTGTCTTGACCGACTTAATGCCGAGCGTCAGCAGATAGAGCAGGAGATATTCCAATCGGCCTGCGATATAATCGAGAAAAACGGCTATAACCGTCAGCGTGTAATCGTGGTTGACGGCTTTGGTTGGCATGTTGGTGTTATTGGTATTGCCGCGTCAAAATTGGTTGAAAAATACGGCAAGCCGTGTATTGTTATCAGCGCCTCGGGTGACCGCTCGGTCGGTTCCGGTCGCAGTATTTCGGGCTTTTCTTTGTTTGATGCTTTGAGTGCGTCGGCTCATACGCTTGTAAAATTCGGCGGTCATGAGCTTGCGGCAGGCCTTACTGTTAAAGAGGATGATATTGCTGATTTCAGAAAAACTATAAACGATTATGCTTCTAAATGTGATGTCCCGTTTCAGAAGATTAATATTGATTGCCGTTTGAAGCCTTATGCACTGACCTTGGATGCCGCAAAATCGCTGAAGGCCTTTGAGCCTTACGGCGCAGGTAATCCTACACCTGTTTTCGGCATTATGGAATCGCGGCTTGTTGGTGTTCAGTCTTTGGCAAACGGCAAGCATGTTCGTTTAAAGCTTCGTCGCGAAAACACCGATTTCACTGCCGTTCAGTTTGGTGTATCGCCCGATGAATTGCCGTTTAAAATTGGCGATACTATCGATCTTGCGGTTACTTTAGATGTTAATGTTTATAATAATACCGAGTCGATTTCGGTCATTGTCCGTGCAATGCGAAAAAGCGGTGTAGACGAAGAAAAAACCGAGCAACAGATTACGGCACTTGAGAAGTTTTACTGCAATAATGCAAATTCTTCAGATGCCGAGAGTATTTATTCCAAACGTGAAGATATTGCCGTTGTGTTCAGATACCTTCGCGCCCACGACGGTGTGCTGTTGAGCATTCTTGAAAACGATCTTTTGGGAACTTTGGATATAGGCAAGATTACCGTGGCTTTGGAGGTACTTTGCGAATTGAAGCTCGCAGAAATTATTGACGGTAGGGTCAAGCTTTTACCTTTTGAGGGCAAAACTGACCTGGAAAATGCCGAAATTTTAAAAAATCTTAAACAAATTATGGGAGGTGACCGCTGATGAGCTGTAATTGTGTAGATGATAAAAACTTGCAATCGATATTTGAATTAATCGACGCTCAATCCGAGCCTCGGTTGTATGACAAGGCGATGATAGAAAAAGCCTTCAGATGTTGCGTTGAGGCTCACGGAGAGCAAAAAAGAGCATCGGGTGAGCCGTTTTGTATGCATCCGATAGCGGTCTCCAAAATTGTGATTTCGTTAGGGTTAGACTCGGAATCGGTCTGTGCTTCGCTTTTGCACGATGTTGTTGAGGATACCGAAGCAACATATGACGACATAAAAAACGAATTTGGCAAAAATGTTGCCGAATTGGTTGACGGTGTTACCAAATTGGGTAAGATTCCGCTTGAATCAAAGGAAAATGTGCAGGCTGAGAATATCCGCAAGATGTTTATTGCCATGTCGCAGGATATCAGGGTTATCATCATAAAGCTTGCCGACCGTTTGCATAATATGCGAACTATTGATGCTATGCCCGAGCATAAGCAGAGAGATAAATCAAGAGAAACCCTGGAGGTCTTTGCACCTATTGCTCACCGACTCGGTATCCGTGCCGTGAAGGAAGAGCTTGAAGACCTTTCCATAATGCATCTTGACCCTATTGCTTATCACGAAATTGAGCAGTCTTTGGCTTTGAAACGCGATAAAAGTGAAAACTTCCTTGCCGAAATTCAGCAAAAGTTGAGAACCAGGGTTGGGGAGTTTGCACCTTGTATTAAGATCGAAGGTCGCGTTAAATCTATTCACGGTATCTACCGTAAAATGTACATGCAGGGCAAGTCTATTGACGAGATATACGACATTTATGCGGTTCGTGTTATTACTGATACCGTTGCCAACTGCTATAACATTTTAGGTGTTGTGCATGACATGGCACGACCCATTCCGGGTAGATTTAAGGACTATATCTCAACACCTAAACCTAACCTTTATCAGTCACTTCATACCACCGTTATCGGTCGTGAGGGTATTCCTTATGAGGTACAGATAAGAACCGAGGAAATGCACCGCACCGCCGAGTTTGGTATTGCGGCGCACTGGAAGTATAAGGACGGTATCAGCCGCAGTGATGCCAAATTTGAGGAACGCTTGCAGTGGATTCGTCAGATTCTTGACAGTCAGCGTGAGGCCGATGATGCCGAGGAGCTTGTTCAGACCATTAAGACCGATTTGGCACCCGAGGATGTCTTTGCCGTAACGCCTAAAGGCGATGTTATCAATTTGCCGGTTGGTTCAACGGTTATCGACTTTGCGTTTGCAATTCACACCGCCGTCGGTACTAAAATGACAGGTGCCAAGGTTGACGGAAGAATTGTGCCCATAACCCATGAGGTTAAAACGGGTGAACTTATAGATATTATCACCACCAATCAGGCAGGTCACGGCCCTAGTCGTGATTGGCTGAATATCGTTAAGACCAATCAGGCCAAAACCAAGATAAGAGCTTGGTTTAAACGCGAGCGTCGAGAAGAAAACATCGAGCAAGGTCGAACCGAGCTTGAGCGTGAGTTTTCCCGTAACAATATTCGCTTGCCCGAAGAGGAAATGGAAAAATTCCTCTCGGATATTGCGCAGAAAATGCGTTGTAACAGTATAGACGATTTCTATGCCGCAATAGGTTATGGCGGTATTCTCGTTTCCAAGATAATGCCTCGCTTGAAGGATGCTTATTCGAGAATAGTCAAGACCGAAAAGCCTCTCGAAATAAGCAATAATACCCAAACACGCAAGATTTCAAAATCTTCCGACGGTGTTGTGGTTGAAGGTATTGATAACTGCCTTATTAAATTGGCCCGTTGTTGCACACCGATTCCCGGTGACGATATTATCGGCTTTATAACCCGCGGTCACGGTGTTTCTATCCACAAAAAGGATTGCAACAATGTGCCGCAGGATATTTCTAAATCACCCGAACCCGAGCGTTGGATACCCGCTTTTTGGGAAGCCGGCAAAACCTCGAGATTTGATTCGACCGTTACCATTCTCGGTATCAACCGCGATGGTATGGTTGCCGACCTTTCTATTTTGCTCGGTAATCTTCATGTTTCGGTTCATGCTATCATGGCCAAGGAAACTAAAGACGGAAATTGCAGTATTATCATCACTATTTCGGTTGAAAGCCGTGAGCATCTTGATAATGTTATCGCAAGAATTAAAAAGCTGCAGGGTGTGTTCAGCGTTGAAAGGACATAAAGTATGAAGGCTGTTGTTCAGGTTGTAAAATTCGCAGGAGTTAAGGTCGACTCGCAGTTGGTCGGTAATATCGGCGAGGGTCTTTTTGTGTTGCTTGGTGTGACCAATGAGGATACCAAGGCCGAGGCGGAATTGCTTGCACGAAAGGTGTGCAATCTGCGTGTCTTGTGCGATGAAAACGACAAAATGAACCTTTCGGTGCTTGATACCAACGGCTCTGTTTTGGTGGTTTCCAATTTTACTCTTTGTGCCGATACCAAAAAGGGCAACCGTCCCAATTTTATGAATGCGGCAAGACCCGAAACGGCAGAGCCTTTGTATGAATATTTCACCGAATGCGTACGACAAAACGGTGTTAAAAGGGTTGCTACTGGACAGTTTGGAGCCGATATGAAGATAGAACCCTATCTCGACGGCCCAGTTACCATTTTGCTTGACACCGATACATGGAGAACAATTTAATGAATATAATCACAGTACCCAACGGCACAATGCAGGCAAATTGCTATATAGTTGAGGATGAGCATGCTGCCGTGGTCATTGACCCCGGTTATTTGGAAAAGCAGATAACCTCGTATGTTGCCGAAAATCCCAACAAGATAAAGTTTATATTATTGACCCACCGCCATTTTGACCATTTGAATGCGGCAAATGCACTTCGCAAAATGACGGGTGCCAAAATCGTCATACATGAGCTTGACGAAGGCGGTCTTTATAGTGACCTTTTGAGCCTTGGCAATATGGCAGGAAACTTTTACGGTCATGCCGACCCCGATGCCCATGCCGATGTTTATATCGACGAAGGCGATACCGTTACCGCAGGAAAAATGGTGTTCAAGGTGCTTTATACACCGGGTCACAGTGAAGGCGGTGTGTGCTACCTTTGCGAAAATGTGCTTTTCAGCGGTGATACGCTTTTTAAAGGCTCGATAGGAAGAACCGATTTCCCGAGCAGTAACAACGCTGAAATGCGCGAGTCACTTGATAGGCTTTGCACCCTGCCCGATGATACAGCGGTTTACCCCGGTCATGGACCTATGACAACCATCGGTTACGAAAAACAGACCAATATGTTCTTAAAACGGTGAGTTCAATGGTATTTTACTTAAATGATGAACACTTTAGATATGAGCTTGAAAAATTAAGCCGACTGTTTTTGCCGTTTGAGAAATTTGAGTTTACTAATGACCGATATGAGCTTGAAACGGCACAAGAATATGTTGTAGTTGAGTGTTTTCAACAGGGAAACAGTTTTAAGTTCTTGACCGAATTAAAGCTTGACCTAAATCACGAAAAAAGGGAAGACACCCTTGAAATAACCCAAGGCGATGTGCAGTTGCAATGCGAGTTGTCGCTGGCTTTGATGCTGTTTGACTGTTTTCAAAGCATCACGGGATATAGGTCCCCTTGGGGAATACTCACGGGCATCCGTCCCGCAAAATTGCTTGGTAAGCTTATAGCGACCGACGGTGAAGAGGCGGCAACCGATTACTTCAAAAACACCTTTTTGGTGAGTGAGGGTAAGACTAAACTTTGCCTGCAGTGTCACCATAGCGAACGCTCGGTGGTCTCCCGTTCAAGACCCGATTCGTTCAGTCTTTATGTTTCAATTCCGTTTTGTCCGAGCAGGTGCAGTTATTGCTCATTTGTTTCGCATTCGGTTGAGCAGGCTAAAAAACTCATCCCGCAATATGTCGAGCTTTTGTGCAAGGAAATAAGAAAAACGGGCGAAATCGCCAACAAAATCGGTCTTAAACTGCAAACGGTCTACATAGGCGGTGGAACACCAACAACGCTTTCTGCCGAACAGTTGACCAAGGTTTTAGACACGGTAAAGGCTTCGTTTGATTTATCAAATATAGAGGAATACACCGTTGAGGCAGGCCGACCCGATACCGTAACGAAAGAAAAACTGCTTGCCATAAAAAATGGCGGTGCAACGCGAATCAGCATAAATCCGCAGACCATGAATGATGATGTGCTTCAAAAAATCGGCCGCAGACACACGGTTCAGCAGATGATTGATGCCTTTAATTTGGCACGGGAATGCGGTTTTGATAATATCAACACCGATCTTATTGCAGGTCTTTCGGGCGATACCGTCGAAACCTTTTGCCATTCGGTCGATGAGATAATTAAACTCAACCCCGAAAATGTCACGGTGCACACCCTTTCCATGAAGCGTGCCTCAAACCTTACCAAAAGCCGAACCGTCTTTGAGGCAGAGCAGGGTAAAGCCGCCGCTAAAATGGTTGAATACGCTAATGAGGCTTTGAGCAATGCGGGGATAGTACCTTACTATATGTACCGCCAGAGCAAAACTGCCGGTAACCTTGAAAATGTTGGTTATGCCAAAAAGGGATATGAGGGTCTTTACAATGTCTATATTATGGATGAGACTCATACCATTCTTGCTTGCGGTGCTTCGGCGGTTACCAAGCTTCGTGAACCTAACGGTCCTTATATTGAACGCATTTTTAACTACAAATACCCGTATGAATATATTGAACGGTTTGATACAATAATGGAAAGAAAGAACGGCATAGCCGAGTTTTACAATACCTATCCGTTCTGACCGTTGCAAACCTATAAAAACTGTGATAAAATAATTTGTAATACTACAAAACACGAAAGGAATATTGTTATGGATTTTTTGGAGAAGGCAAAATCGGTTCTTGATACCGCAAGCGCAAAAACAGGTGATTTCGTTTATGCTCAAAAGTGTAACATTAAGATTGCACGAGTATGTGCTGACCTTAAAAAGCTTTATGAGCGTCTCGGACGATTGACCTACCGTAAAATCAAGGGTATAAAGGTTGACGATAACGAGTTTGACGGACTTATTGAAAAAATCGAAGTTCTTAAAATGGAGCTTGCCGCATTGCGTGAGGGCAAGGTTGAAGAGCCCGAGTACGACAGCATCGTTTTTGAAGACGGTGAGCAGGTTTGCGGTGAATAATATGGAAAATGAACTTTTTACGGTTGGCATAGTTATTGCCGACAAGGATGAGTATGTCCACATAGATAAATATATAGGTCAGGATGCAACTCCCTTTGAGTTGCAGGGTCTTATCGGTCACACTGCCGATATAGAAGCCAACGGTCATAAGGTGAGGGTTCGTACTGTTTGTAGCGGAATCGGCAAGGTCAATGCCGCAATTGCCGCAACCTTGCTTGCCGACGGTTGCGACCTTTTGATAAACGCAGGTCTTTCTGGTGGCTTTGGTGAAACACAGAAGTATGATATTGTGCTTGGAACCGAGTTTTTTGAGCACGATTTCGACTTGACAGCCATCGGCTATAAGCTCGCTCAAAAGCCTGGTAACAACGAGCCACTTGTTTCGGCACGCGAGCTTAACGATGATATTTTGAAAAAGTTCTCGTTTGTCAAAAAGGGCGTTTTTGTCACGGGTGACAGTTTTATCAGTTCTAAAGAAAAGCATGACTTTTTGAAGGAAAACTTTGACCCCATTGCTTGTGATATGGAGTCGGCTGCTGTGGCTTTGGTTGCACAAAAATTTGATGTTCCTTTTGTTTCCGTCAGAATGGTTTCCGACGGTGCCAATGATGATTCAGCCGCAACCTATACCGATACTTTGGGTTGTGATGTCGCCGACCGTTGGGTCAAGCTCACCTTTGATTGGATAAAATCTCTGTGAGGTAGGGTATGGGAAAAACTCTTAATACCAACAAAACAAAAGAACAAAGCTTTTTGCAAGGTTCGGCTATTCTGGTTATAGCTACCATGCTTGTCAAGGTTATCGGTGCTATTTACCGTATACCCTTGGCAGGAATTTTGGGCTCGACAGGAATGGGCTACTATTCCACCGCGTATGACCTTTATGTGCCGATGTATTCCATTGCTATGGCAGGCTTGCCGATTGCTATTTCGCGTCTTGTTTCCGAACACGTGGCATCGGGAAGATACCGCCATGTTAAAAAGACCTTGAATGTTGCCAAAGCGGCATTTTTTGTCACGGGCGGCACAGGCTTTTTGCTTATGGTTGTGCTGGCATTTTTGCTCACGGGTAACACAATAACGCTTTTCGGTCGTTCCTTTAGCTTTGAGGTTTTTAACAGCGGAACTTTGCCGGGTATTCTTTGCATTGCACCGTGTCTGATCTTCTGTTGCATAATGTCGGCGTACAGAGGATATTACGAGGGCCTTCGCAACATGATTCCCACTGCCATAAGTCAGGTGCTTGAGGCTTTGGGTAAGCTTGTGTTCGGATTTGGCTTTTCGTATGTTATACTTAAAATCACGGGAAATTACTCCTATGCTGCCGCAGGTGCGTTGTTGGGTATTTCCTTCGGCACAGCTATTGCCGCACTGTATCTCGAGATTAAATACCGATTAACAGGTAAATATACATTTTCTGATGAACAGATAGAATCGGCTCCGGAGCCGTATACAAACGGTCACACCTTAAAGGTTTTGGTTGCTGTTGCTATTCCTATCGTTTTGGGATCGTTGGTTAATAATGTCAGCAGTCTTATTGATGTTGCCATGGTTCAAACCCAGCTTAAAGGCGCAATGGAAAAGGCTCCTGAATATTTTGCAAGTAATTATTCGGGATTTATTGCCGCTGAGTCGGCTGATGCAATAAAGCACGGTCAGGAGTTTATTTGGGAAAAGGATCTGCCCAATGCACTTTACGGTGCTCACCGAGGATTCGCATTTTCAATTTATAACCTTGTACCGTCATTGACTTCGGTTTTGGGTGTCAGCGCAATCCCTGTTCTTGCAACCGCTTGGACAAAACGTGATAGGCAAGAGATCAAGAACAATGTCAATACCATGATAAGAACAACTGCGCTGGTTGCTATCCCTGCGGGTTGCGGTATTATCGCTTTGTCGGGTCAGATTCTCGATTTCCTTTATAATGAACCGCATGTTATTGAAGTTGCAACTCCTAACCTGCGTATGCTGGGACTTTGTGCCATCTTTGCAGGTCTTAATGCTCCGTTGGTCAACATGCTTCAGGCAATTGGCAGACAGGGAGTACCGCTTCGCAATATTGCAGTAGGTGCTGTTTTGAAAATAGCAATCAATTTCTGGCTGGTAGGTACCCCCGAAATCAACATCTTTGGTGTGCCCATCGGAACGACGGTTTGCTACGCTTATATTTGTATTGCTAACTTTATTTGCTTTGTTAAATATTCGGGCGTTTTGCCCAACCTTTTGCTGTCGGTCGGCAAACCGCTTATCTGCGGTGTAGCTTGCGGCGGCTCGGCTTGGGGTGTTTGCTTCTTGCTTTCAAAGGTTGGTATTGTTGGTTCGTTGGCAACGCTTGTATCTATCGCAATAGCAGCAATTGTATATGTAGCAATGCTGTTTATAATACGTGCAATTACCCGTGAAGATATAATTTCTTTGCCGAAAGGTAAAAAAATCATAAAAGTACTTGAAAATTTGAAACTGATGAGGTAGAATGTATATAGAAATCGATAAATGGTTAAACATTTTATTGAATCTGTACAAATTACCCCGCTTTTGGTTGTAGAGGCTTACAAATGCTTACAAAAAACTCGTTTAAAAAAGATAAATATTCGGTTGAAGACTTGTGCGATATTGTGAGAATTTTGCGTGAACCGGGCGGTTGCCCTTGGGATGCAGAGCAATCTCACAAATCGATAAGACGCGACCTTTTGGAAGAAGCTTATGAGGTTGCCGATGCTATCGATACCGATGATAATGTGGCTTTGTGTGAAGAACTGGGTGACCTTCTTTTGCAGGTTGTGTTCCATTCGCAGATTGCTACCGAGGAAAATGCGTTCACTTTGGACGAGGTTGCCGATGGTGTTTGTAAAAAGCTGATACTCCGCCATCCTCATGTTTTCGGTGATGTAGTTGTCGAAAATTCGCAAGAGGTTCTCAATAATTGGGATGCTATAAAGCGCGAGGAGAAAAGCCAAGAAACCTTTTATGACACTTTGGAAAGTGTTCCGCGCGCGTTTCCTGCTTTGATGCGTTCCGCCAAGGTTCAGAAGCGTGCCTCTAAAGCAGGCTTTGATTGGGATAACGCTGATGATGCTTTTAAAAAGCTTCCCGAGGAATTGGGTGAGTTTGAAGAGGCAGTGAAGTCGGGCGATAAAGCGCAAATGGACGAAGAGTTTGGCGATCTTTTGTTTGCGGCGGTCAATGTTTCAAGATTTTATAAAATCGATGCCGAAAGCTCTTTGGCATCGGCCACCGACAAGTTTATGAACCGATTTAAATCTGTCGAGCAAGAGGTGTTAAAAAGCGGTCACAGCATGACCGACCTCTCGTTAGAAGAACTTGATGCTATTTGGGAAAAGGTCAAGCATCAAAAGTAATTTTGTTTCAAAATCAGGATTAAACAACCTGTTTGAATAATATTTTTTAGGAGGATGTTCAATTATGAACAAGACAGAATTAGTAGCAGCTATCGCCGAGAAGGCAGAAATCAGCAAAAAGGATGCCGACAAGGCTCTTGCAGCATTTATCGAAACCGTAACCGATGCTCTTAAGGGCGGCGACAAGATTCAGCTTGTTGGCTTTGGTACTTTTGAGGTTCGTGAGCGCCCCGAAAGAACTGGTCGCAACCCCCAGACTAAGGAGACCATCACCATCGCAGCTTCTAAGGTTCCTGCATTCAAGGCAGGCGCAGCTTTGAAGAACGCTGTAAAGTAATTTAATAAAATGGTTTTAGCCGCTTGGTTTTCAAGCGGCTTTTACTTTACGAATGGCATAAATTTTGAGGTTTTTATGAGACTTGATAAATATTTAAAGGTTTCGCGTATTATTAAGCGCCGAACTGTTGCTAACGAGGCTTGCGATGCGGGTCGTGTTACAGTTAACGGCAAGGTTGCACGTGCATCGTATGACGTCAAGGTTGGCGATTGTTTGGAAATAGCGTTCGGTGAGCGCACAGTTAAAGCCGAGATTCTTGATGTCAGTGAGGTTGTCCGTAAGGAAAATGCCGCTTTGATGTACAGAATAATCGAATAATAGTTTATTATTGGTGTTTGAGGTTATCAAACACCATTTTTTTACATATAATTTCACGGTGCAATATATTATTGGAGCGTGGATTGTATGAGTGAAAAAAGACAAGAAGCAGAGCATGGAATTATTCTCCAAGGGCGTTCAAAACTTAACGTCAGCGGTGTTTGTGATGTCAAAGGCTTTGACGACCAGACTGTTGTAATGGAAACGGTCATGGGGATTTTAACTGTAAAGGGCAGGGAACTCAAAGTTCAGAGCTTTGCGGTTGAAACGGGCAGTATACTTGTCGAAGGCTATATTGCCGCACTTGTATATACCGAATCCCGTCAAAAGAAGTCGGGTATCGGAAGGTTGTTTGGCTGATGGATTATATCAATGTTAACACAAATGAGCAGGTGATGACCTTTGTCTTGTCAATGGGTCTTGGTTTTCTTTTCTGCTTGCTCTATGATATTCTCCGTGTTTTTCACCGACTTTGGCTCAAAGGCTTTTTCGAGGTGTTTGTGTCCGACATTCTGTTTTGGTTTGTTTTGTCGGTGGTGACATTTTGCTTTTTGATAATAAGATGTCAAGGCTCGGTCAGAGGATATGTGCTTATTGGACAACTATTGGGTTTTTCAGTTGCAAGAATTACTGTTTCAAGGTTTTTTGTAAAGGCTTTGACTGGCATTTTTACAATAATTTCCAATAGTTTTCACCGATTTGGCGGTGTTATTGGAAAAAATTTATTAAAGTGTGAAAAAAATTTAAAAAAATTGCTTAATAAAGCAAAAAAACTCTTGCAAGATAAAGCAATACTGTTGTATAATCAACTCAAAGTATGTGCCCGCGACAAACGGGACAAAAAATCATCAAAAGTTAAGGAGAGATAACATTGGCATCAAATACCAAAAGACAGAGTAGTATCATACTTCGCGTTGTTCTTCTCGCTTTTGCGGTTTGGATGATATATTATCTCGGTTCACTTGTTAAGGATTATAATTCGTTGCAAAAACAGCATGATGCCGCAGTTGCCAGACGCGATGAACTGGCACTTGAGGTTCAGCAAAAGGCAAATATGCTTGAAAACGGTAACGATGAGGATTTTATAGAGCGTGCGGCTCGTGAAAAGTTGGGCTATGTTTATGCCGATGAACATAAGTATATTGATATTTCCGGCGACTGACGGAAATTCAAATATATAAATTTCTTAAAGGGTTCTTGGAGGATTGGGCAATCAATGCAGATCGAGGTAGGACAAATTGTAGAGGGAAAGGTTACGGGTATCACTAATTTCGGCGTTTTCGTCGACTTAGGTGAAGGAAAATCCGGCCTTGTCCACATTTCGGAAATCGCACAGACTTATGTAAGCGATGTCCGTGAACATGTTAAAGAAAACGACACAGTTAAAATGAAGGTGTTGAGCATTTCGGAGGAGGGTAAGATAAGCCTTTCTATTAAGAAGGCACAACCGCCGGTTGAACAATCGCAACAGCGTCCGAAGGCAAACGGTCCGAGAAATAACGGCTTTAAATCACAAAGACCGCCGAGACAGGAACCTGATTACACATCTCCTGCCGCAGTCTGGACACCTAAAAAGAGCGAATCTGCTTCTTTTGAGGATATGATGGCAAAATTCAAGCAGACAAGTGACGAGAAATTTTCGGATCTTAAACGCAAGAATCCCGAGACCCGCCGTCCCAAGCGTACTGCTATGAAATAATAAAACGGCAGACCGACGCCTTTCTACATAATTTGGGTGTGTGGTCTGCTTTTTGTTTGAAAATTTTGAAGTAATGGTGAAAGAATGACAAAGTATAACATGATAGCTCCGTGTATATTCGGAGTTGAAGGGATTTTGGCTGACGAGCTTCGTCGCTTGGGTGCCGAGGATGTCAATGCCGAAAACGGACGTGTATTATTTTCGGGCGATGCTTCGATGATTGCCTCTGCAAATATCAATTCTCGCTTTGCGGAGCGAATTATGCTTAATTTAGGCACGTTTAAGGCAATGACATTTACTGAACTTTTTGACGGTGTAAAGGCTCTGCCTTTGGAAAACTATATTTCGGTCAAGGATGCGTTTCCTGTCAAGGGTTGGAGCATAAACTCACAGCTTCACAGTATCCCTGATTGCCAATCTATCGTGAAAAAGGCTTGTGTTGAGCGTTTGAAATCGGTTTATAAGACTAATTGGTTTGAGGAAACGGGACCTGTTCATCAGCTACAGTTTTCCATTATGAAAGATCAGGTTACTTTGATGATGGATACAACGGGTCACGGTCTGCACAAGAGAGGATACCGCGCCAACTCCAATGCCGCACCGATAAAGGAAACCCTTGCAGCCGCAATGTGCGATTTGGCAAGAATTTACCCCGATACCAAAATCTTTGACCCGTTCTGCGGAAGTGGTACAATTCTTGTAGAGGCTGCTTTGATGGCCAAAAAGCAGGCACCGGGTTTAAGACAGCATTTTGCCGCCGAGCGTTTTTCGTTTATTGACGAAAAGGTCTGGCGCGAGCAACGTGCCGCCGCAATGGATAGAATCCTGCCGAATATTGAGTTTGAGGCGGTGGGTTATGATATTGACCCTGAATGTGTTAAACTGACGCTTGAAAACGCTAAAAAAGCAGGTGTTGAAAAGTATGTCCGAGCCGAGGTTCGCGATGTTCGTGACTTCAAACTGCCCGAAGGCAGAACCTTGGTCATTACCAATCCGCCTTACGGTGAGCGTTTGCTTGACATTCGCGCCGCCGAGGAGCTTTATAAGGTTATGGGCAATGTGTTCCCGAAAGAGCAGGGTAAGAAATACTATGTTATTAGTCCGCATGATGAGTTTGAAAAGTTCTTTGGACGCACACCCGACAAAAAGCGCAAGCTTTATAACGGCATGATAAAATGCGATTTGAATATGTATTTTAAATAAAAAAACTCGCAACAGAAATTTCTGTTGCGAGTTTTTTACAATTACTTATTTTCGTTGGCTTCAAGCTTCTTGACATATTCCTTGACAGCAATGTTAATAAATTGCGATAAAGAACGGTCATCATATTCAGCAAGTGCTTTGGCTTTTTCAAGAACATCACTATCTATAGTAATGCTTATTTTCTCTTTCAACGGGCGCATAAAATCACTCCTATCGAAAGATATTATACTAAAAACTCTTGCTAAATATTTAAAAGTAGGACATAATAGGAGTAAGTAGGAACGAGTCAAGGAGAGTTTTTATGGCTGAGTTTTGTTTAAACCATTTTAATGAGACGTTTAATAAGCAATATAGCGAAAAGGATGTAAAATTGGCTGATGATTTTTGTGAGTGCTGTGGAGAGTGGACAAAATGTGTGGTTTATATAAAAGAAGATTTTAAGTTGAAGAACAGGGTTAGGTGGAAGTTGTATTCTTTCTTAGAGAAATTTAACAAGGATTAAAGCACGTAGGGCAAGGATTTATCCTTGCCACACAATTTTGCATTTTTTCGGAAAGCATAAATGCTTTCCCTACAACGGCACATTACGAAAAACCAAAAGCACAGCATCATTTGACGCTGTGCTTTTTTGTTTACTATTATTTGAAGTAGATTTCTTCGCCGTCTTTTTGATAAAGAGCAACGTGGTCGACCGTCATTGTCCACTTGAAGGGCTCTTCGGTGCCGTCCATACCCCAACCAAGCTTTCTGGCGGGAGTGTAGAGGTACTCGGACATAATGAAGTAAATGGGAAGTCTAAAAGTGTCAAGATCAACTTCACTATTCCACATAGGTTTAGCATCGTCGGTAAGAGGTGCATGGAAATAAACCTCACCGTCAACACCGAAATCTACGTAATCGGGGTTCCAATCCATGAAATAGGTGTGGGTCTCGGTGCGGAGAACCTCGGGTGCGCTTTCAAAGGTGTGGCTACGCTCGGCACGGGGAACAGTTCCGTCGTTTGAAGCGTGGGGATTCCACTGATGCAGGTTGGCAACAACGTTTGTTTCGCTGCCAAGCTGCTCAACCATATCAAACTCGGCACCTGCGCCGCCCTTTGTCTTTTCGGTAGAGCAGAACCAGAATGCACCACTGTTGCCTTTATAGAAAGGAATCTGAGCCTTGATTTCAAAGTAGCCGTACTTAAACTCCATACGGTCTTTGGTGGTAAGGAATGCAGGAGCATAGTACTTCTTTTCGCCCTGATATTCCTCAGGCTTCATCTTAGAGGTGAAAAGAACGACCTGACCGTCTTTTACATAGTAGGTCTTGTCCGACCACTCGTGGATAATGTCTTCGACATTCCAAATGCCGGGAGTCCAAAGCTCTCTGTCAATGTCATTCCCATTGAAGCAGTCGCCCCAAACGAGCTTACGGTCGCCCTTAACCTCAGGGATGTCCATGTTGATTCCAAATTGTTTACTCATAAATATACCTCCTTATGCTATAAAGCATAATCAGTTATCGGTACTGTATGAATATTTTATTTTTGCAGCACCGATTGCGAAGCTCTTAGTGCTCACAAGTCCATTATATTGTGGTGAAATCTAAAAGTCAATCAAATTTATGTGTGTTTTTCATAAATTTTGGTTTATATTTCCGAGAAATAAAATTCATGCGAAAAATATCATTTAACAGAAAATAATAGTGGAAATTTTCAAATGTTGTGTTATAATGGTAAATAGATATTTGAATTTAAATGGTAATAATGTTTTATTTGTTATAAAATCTTTTGGAGGAACTTATGAAAAAGATATTTTCTTTTATTGTTGCCGTTATTATGGTGGTAAGTATTTGTGTTACGTGCTTTGCTGCGGGTAACAGTATCAGTTGTACTGCATCAAAAACCGATGTTAAAATAGGTGAGACGGTGTCGGTTTCGGTTACTCTTACTAACAGTGATGCTTTTAAGGCGTTCGGTCTTTCATTTGAGTATAACACCAATGTGTTTGAGTTTGTCAATGGAGAATGGTTTATTCAGGGTGCTTTGTTAAAGGATGTTGATAAAGCAAAGAATAAGGCCGCAGTTGCTTACAAGGATCCAACAGTTCAGAACGGCGAGATTTTTACCTTTGATTTTAAGGTGAAAAGCGGTATCGAAGTTGGTACATATGATATAAGTGTAGTCCCAACAATGAAAAACGGCACTGATACCATCAATATTACCGGAGATACTGTTAAGGTTAATGTTGTTGAAGGTGTGGTCACAACTCCGTCGGACACTTCGTCAACAACAACGCCTTCGGGACACACCCATAAGTTCGGCGATTTTGTGACCGACCTTGAGCCCACCTGCACCGAGCCCGGCATTAAGTCCCGTCATTGCTCAGTTTGTAACCAAAGATCGGAGATAACCAATATTGACCCGTCGGGTCATGATTGGACTGATTGGAACATAGAGGTTGAGGCAACAAATGAAAGTGCGGGTCTTAAATCTAAAACTTGTAATAAGTGCGGTGAAAAGCTTACTGCCGAGATTGCAAAATTGAGCACTGACGGTCATGAGCACACCTTTGGTGAATGGGAGATAACTAAGGAGCCTACCTGTAAGGATAAGGGTGAACAAATTCATCAATGTACCTATACTGATTGTGAGGCAGAGGAAAAGGAAGATATTGCCAAAAAACCTCATGAATACGGCAAATGGTCAATTGAGAGAATGCCTACTCTTGAAAAAGAAGGCTTGTTACAGTGCGTTTGTTCGGTTTGCAATGATGTCAAAGAACAACCGATTGACAAGCTTACACAGGATGACAGCTCGAGTACAACCGATATTCTTATAATTGTGATTATCGGCTTGGGCGCAGTGATCCTTATTGGTGCAGGTATTGTATTTGCAGTCGGCATATATAAAAGAAGAAAGCACAAATAACAGATTCTAAACCGTGAGGGGAGACCTTCACGGTTTTTGTTTGCGATATTTTGGTGTAAATGATTATTTCTTCGCTCAACGCAACATATTTATTAAGGGTGGAGGAATGATGTATGGGAAAAATATCAGCATTTATTAAGAACAATAAAACAGTTTTTGCTTGGGCGGTTGTAACACTTTTGGCGGGTGGGTTGGCGGCGTTGCTTTCAGGTGGATTCGATATCTACAAAACATATAATAAACCGCCATTGGCCCCGCCTGCAATACTGTTTCCGATTGTGTGGTCCCTTCTTTATATACTCATGGGTGTTGCGGCAGGCAGGATAGCGGTATCAAACGACCTTGATAAAGGTAAAGCACTAAAGCTATACATATTACAGCTTGCCATAAATGTTATCTGGCCTGTGATATTCTTTAGGTTTGAAGCTTTTAAGCTTGCCTGCGTTTGGTTGGCGTTGCTGATAATTGTAGTTTTTGCAACCTATAAAAGCTTTCGTGCCATTGATAAAACCGCATCTTGGTTACTTTTGCCATATGTTGCATGGTTGTTGTTTGCTTTTTATCTTAACCTTGGTTTCGTGGCGTTAAATTCATAAAATAATTTGGAAAAAATATCAAAAGGTACTTGATTTTTTTGAAATTCGTGCTAAAATATATATTAGCACTCGGAAGTTGAGAGTGCTAACTATGATTAAAACATAAAATTACAGGAGGTAATTATTATGACTATTAAACCTTTGGCAGACAGAGTTGTTATAAAATCTGTTGAAGCAGAGGAGACCACCAAGAGTGGCATCATTCTTGCAGGTGCTGCAAAAGAAAAACCGCAGGTTGCTGAGATCGTTGCAGTAGGTCCCGGTGGACTTGTCGACGGCAATCAGGTTGAAATGTATGTAAAGGTTGGTGACAAGGTCATCACAAGTCAGTATGCAGGTAATCCCGTAAAGGTTGACGGTGTTGAGTATAGCATTGTCCGTCAGTCCGATATTCTTGCAATTGTTGAATGATTTGGAGGTAAATTTAAATGGCTAAAGAAATTCTTTTTGGCGAAGACGCCAGAAAAGCTTTGCAGGCAGGCGTTGATAAGCTTGCCGATGCCGTAAAGGTCACTTTGGGACCCAAAGGCAGAAACGTTGTTCTTGATAAAAAGTTTGGTGCTCCGCTTATCACTAACGACGGTGTAACCATCGCAAAGGATATCGAACTTGATGATCCTTTTGAGAACATGGGTGCATCGCTTGTTAAAGAGGTTGCAACCAAAACTAATGACTGCGCAGGTGACGGTACCACTACCGCTACTGTTTTGGCACAGGCTCTTATCCGTGAGGGTATGAAGAACGTTGCCGCAGGTGCCAACCCCATGGTTGTTAAAAAAGGTATCAACATGGCTGTTGAAACCGCAGTTAAGACCGTTGTAGGCAACTCTAAGAAGGTCAATGGTGCCGACGATATTGCCCGTGTTGCTACTATCTCTGCCGGTGATGAGTTCATCGGTAAGCTGATTGCCGAGGCTATGGATAAGGTTTCTGCCGATGGTGTTATCACCGTTGAGGAATCTAAGACTGCCGAGACCTATTCCGAGGTTGTTGAGGGTATGCAGTTTGACCGTGGATATATCACTCCTTATATGGCTACCGATACAGATAAGATGGAAGCCATTATCGACGATCCGTTTGTTCTTATCACCGATAAGAAGATTTCCAATATTCAGGAGATTTTGCCCTTGCTCGAACAGATGGTTCAGGGTGGCGGCAAGCTTGTTATCATTGCCGAGGATGTTGAGGGTGAGGCATTGTCTACCCTTATCGTCAACAAGCTTCGCGGAACCTTTACCTGTGTAGCTGTTAAGGCTCCCGGTTTTGGCGACAGAAGAAAAGAAATGCTTCAGGATATCGCAATTCTCACTGGTGGTCAGGTTGTTTCCTCTGAACTCGGCTTCGAGTTGAAGGAAACCTCTATCGATATGCTTGGTCGTGCTCGTCAGATCAAGATTGGTAAAGAGAATACCATCATTGTTGACGGTGCAGGCGATTCTAACGAAATCAAGAACCGTATCGGTCAGATCAGAAATCAGATTGAAACTACTACCTCTGACTTCGACCGTGAGAAGTTGCAGGAAAGACTTGCTAAACTTTCGGGCGGTGTTGCCGTTATTAAGGTTGGTGCTGCAACCGAGATTGAAATGAAGGATAAGAAACTCCGCATCGAGGATGCTCTTGCCGCAACCAAGGCAGCTGTTGAAGAGGGTATCGTTGCAGGTGGTGGCGTTGCACTTGTCAACTCCATTAACAACGTAAGAGAGCTTCTCGGCACTGTTGAGGGCGATGTTAAGACCGGTGTTGCTATCGTTCTTGCCGCTTTGGAGGCTCCTATTCGTCAGATTGCTTACAATGCAGGTCTTGAAGGTTCTGTTATTGTTGATAAGATCGTTTCTTCCGGTAAGGCAAACTTCGGTTTCGATGCTTATAATGAGAAGTACACCGATATGATTGAGGCAGGTATCGTTGATCCTACCAAGGTTACCCGTTCAGCACTTCAGAATGCCGCATCGGTAGCATCCATGGTTCTCACAACCGAGTCCATCGTTGCCGAGAAGAAGGATCCTAACGCAGCTGCCGCAGCCGCTGCAGCAGCAGGTGCCGCCGGCGGAATGTATTGATAGATTGTATATATAATGTAAATATCTTTTACATTATATAGTATATAACAGAATATATAACAAAAATTGAGTAGTACCCTGTTGACTGACGGTTGACAGGGTGCTTTGTTATAGTTGGCACGACTCAGTCGTGACTGAGGGGTTCAAAAAAAAGAATCACTTCACTGCCGTTCTTGGATAAGCAAGGCAGTGGGTGTTATCGACGTCTCCAAATCGGTTGCATCTCTAATTTATTAATTCCACCAAAAGAATATCGCGTAAAGTGATAAATAAATTCTTGCAGTGGCGATAAATATAGCTAATAAAACTATTCTTTATAAAAATCACATATAAAATGTAATATGTTTTGTGCAATATGTTAAATAGGAAGCGTTAAAAATGTGAAATTTTAACAAAAATTCGATTTTAGTGTGTTTTTAACAAAAGTATATTTGACAATAGTGCAAAATTCATGTACAATAACTATGTAAAAGTATCATAGTATACCTTTAACAAAATCTATAAAAGAAGGAGAATACTTTTATGACACAATCATTCAAAAAGGTTGTAAGTCTGATGCTCGCAGTCCTCATGGTTTTTTCCGTTTGCGTAACTGCAATGGCTGAAGAAGCAACCGAAACCCCCAAAGAGCTCACAGCACTTGACCTGGGCGTATCAGCCGGCGACGATACCAAGCTGTATGACGATCCTACAGGTGTTGGTGACAAGGTTTTTAAAGCCCACGGCAATAATGCCAGACACAACGTTGAGCTCGCAGACAAAGCAACAGGAAAGGCATTTGATACTGTTGCAGACCAGTTCTACACTGTAAAGTTCGATTACTATCTCGAGAGCCTCACTGAGGGCGCTAATTTGAGCTTCGACCTTTACTACGGTGCATTTTCTAAGTATGACCCCAGTGTTCTTGGCTCCGGCAAGCAGATGATCAGCTCTACCAGATCCGGCTTTTCCAACGACTTCGTTGGCGACGGCAAGTGGCACACCATGACCTTGACCTTTAAGGCTTTCGACGCTGTCAACACTTATAAGGACGGCACCGAGATCGTTAAGGAAACCGTTACTGAAGAGATTCCCGTTTACGAAGAAGACGGCGTAACTCCCAAGCTTAACGAGGATGGAACTCCCGTTGTTGAAACAATTACCAAGGAAGTTGAAGTTGAAAAGGATATCATTAAGGAAAGAGCACTTCCTAACCTTTATCTCACCTTCTATTCCGGCAAAGCATATTCTGCCTACATCAAGAACATCGAGATTATCGAAGAGACCGGCGTTACCGGTTCCTATGGTACTTCCATCATTCCTATCGCTAACATTCTCGATAGCAAGGGCGCTCTTGTCAAAGGCGGCGGTATGACATCTAACTACGATCAGGGTGGCAACTCTGTTGTTCTCAATGATGACAAGACCGTTACCTTCAATTTGAAGAGCATGACCAAGGCTACTACAGTTGGTACTAATGCATGGGCTAACTGTATCGTTCCCACAAATGTAAAGGGTAAGCCTGATAACCGTGTTATCCTTTATGCAGGTAACACCTATACTGTAACCATCCGTTTCAAGAGTGAAGGTAACACCAGCAACGCAGGTATTTCTATTGCTTATGCAAAGAATACCATCGGTACCGGTTCTTCCGAGACCATTGGTGTAGCTAAGAAAACCCTCAACAGCGGTAACACCGACGGTTGGGAGACCTTGACTGCAACCTTCTCCGTACCTGCAGACACTCTCCTTAAGATTTCCATCACCGGTGCAGGCACCGATGATAACTTGGCAAAGATCACTGTTGGTGACATCTATCTTGCACATGTACACGACAGCTTCACCAACGCCAAGTTCTACACCATGAACGACAACGGTCAGCCCTTCGGCGTAGCCGGTTATGTTGGTACTGATATTGATTATGTTGGTAACAATACCGATAACGCAGCTCTTGGCGAGAAGTTCATGGGCTGGTATGAGGATGCACAGTGCGTAAACGCTGCTGTTAAGTTCGGCGACGTAACTTCTCTCTACGCAAAGTATCCTTCCACTATCGTAGACTTCAACCACATGGCAGCTCCTAAGCATCCCTATGGTGTTAACACCGGCCAGGGTCAGTCTACTGCTTACTCCAATGGTATTTGGAGAATTATCTCCTCTGCTAACATCGGTGGTATGATCCCCGTTTATGATGCAGCAGGCGTTCCCGAAAACACCCACTATGCATTTAAAGAGGGTGTCAAGTACGAGATCACCTACTACTATCAGGCACAGATGACCACTCAGGAAACCTATTTTGAAACCGTTACCAAACTCGAGCCCAAGACCGATGAAAATGGTAACGTAATCTTCAAGCTTGACGAAGATGGCAACCCCATCCAGGCAACCGATGAAGAGGGCAATCCTTTGTTTAAAGACGGCGAGCCCGTTTGGGAAGTAGAAACCGAAGAGATTACTGTTGAAGAGGAAAAGACTCGCGATGTTAAGACTACTGTAGGCGCAGGTCCCGCACTTCTCTTCACCTTGGCATCTTCTGCAGGTGTTGCAGGCGGCCGTGATACTTCTCACGAACAGTTTAAGACTGCTCCTGTGCTTGCTGATAGTGAAAAGTACACCACCGATACCACTATGGAAAACTTCACTGCTCATACCCTTTCCTTCACCGCAAACATCTCTGATAAGATGAATGGTATCTGCTTCCGTTTCCAGAAGAGCGGTATCGAGTTCCGTATGAATAAGATCGTTATCAAAGAAATCTCTGATGACGCTTTTGAAAACGGCGGTATTAAGTCCAATTTTACTATTGATTACAATGACGGCGCTACCGAGAGCGAGACCGTAAGCCTCGCAAACGGCGAAATTTATGAGCTTCCTACTCCCACCCGTGAAGGCTATGTCTTTGCTGGCTGGTACAATGGCTACAAAATCGGCAACGAGAATGTTACTACTAACGATATCCCCGTAAGCTTTGTTGTTGGCGGTGCCGCAAGCTTTGGCGCTACCTATAAGGCACAGTGGGTATCTGATGCTACCAACCGTGTAGAATTCAGCGAAGACAAGTATGCTACCATCGGCGGCGGCGATAAGGGTGGTAAGTTCTCTATCGTAACCGACCCCGAATTTGATGCAGATTCTGCCGACGGCGCTTATGCAGTTATGAATGAGCCCGGCGCAGGCAACGTCTATAAGGTATCCTTGTTCAATGACGACGGTTCCAGAATGTATGCTGTTGAAGGCGTAACCTATCGCTTCACCATCCGTTACAAGGTTGTTAACGACAAGGGCACCGACGGTCTCTCCATCGGTGTTGGCCGTAGCTTGATTAATGCTTACGCTCCTGTTGCTTTGGACGATATTGATGAAAATATTTCTGTTATCGTTAAGTCCAAGAATACCGATGGCTTCGTAACCGAAACCGCAGAATTCACTGTTAAGAACATGTATGACGCAGGTAACGGTATTACCGAGTCCGGTTACGGTAAGCTTCGTCAGCAGCTTTGCTTGAGAATCAACTCCGGTGAAGTTTATGTTGACTACGTTGAGGTAACTCCCGTAGCCTACACTCCCGAGTATAAGCTCTACATTGACAATGCAGATGTTGATGTTGACTTCCAGAACAAGACCTTCACCATCACTCCCGACGAGGGCTATGAGATTAAGGTTGGTTCTGTTAAGTCCTATGTAAACTATGCAGATTACACTATTACCCCTGCTCATACCGATGAAAACGGTAAGGCTGTTAGGGAAACCTGTACTGCAGTTGAAAAGGCTGTTACCAAGTATGCAGCTCTTGCAGCAACCGGCGAAGGCAACACCTACAGCTTCACTCTCGAAGGCATCGAGGCTGACAGAGTAAACTCTCTCGTATTCACTGCTGATGTTGTTGAGGCAGGTTCTGCTAACAACGCAGCTCTCATCGGTGTTTCTACCCGTGCCGAAAGCGGTAAGGGCGAGACCTATAAGGCAGCAGGTATCCGTTTCCGTGGTCGTGTTTCCGCAGCTACTGTTGAAAACGCTTCCGAAATCGGCTTCGTAGTAGTTCCCAAGGCTGCTCTTACCACCACTGTTGCTGACTACATGAAGGCAGGCGGCGGCGTTGAGCGCATTGGTGTTGCTTACAACGCAGAAAACGGTACAAACGTTGTCTACAAGGATCTCAACGGTTATGTTGACTACCAGGCAATCGTTTACCTCACCACCGAGACCGGTGCTTACGACTTCACTGAGACTGAGCTTACTGTTGCTTTCTATGTAACTGATGCTGAAGGCAACACCACTTATGTCGCAGAGTACACCGATTCTTACGCAAACCGCGCAAAATAAGGAGTAATACTTCATGAAAAAGTATATCGCTCCTGCAATTGAATTTGATGAGATTCTCGCCAACACCCGCATCGCAAACGATGAAATCGATCCTCTTTTGGATGATGAAGTCGGCATCGATCCCGATGTCAGCGGTTGGGGCGGATACGCTCTCGATTGATTCAATTAGTCTGCACGTTTTGAATTAAACTATAAGCCACACTTCCTCGGAAGTGTGGCTTTTCTTATATTAAGAGTAGAAAACCACCTGCAAAACAGGCTGCTTAAAATAAGGCATATGCAGGCAAATAGACCCGCCGCAGTGTAAGGCTTTTGTGTAAATGGAGCGTCACGAAGGTGAGTGAGGGATTGTCTGAAAATATTAATTGGCTTTTTTACAATCCCTCTGCCTCGTTCCTCGGCACCTCCCTTTGACAAGTGAGGCAAATTAACCATGAATAGCCTATTTACACAACTTGGACTGTGTTATTGTGAGATGTGATTGCTAAAGTACTTTATCCACTGGCAGAGTCAGTGGACGTCATACGCAACTAAAAAACACCACTAATGATTTTAGAATCATTAGTGGTGTTTTTCGTTATATTTAATTTACATTGAATACTTAAAACTTAAATCCAAACAAGCTCATGCAAAGGTCGGGTAATGCATAGCAGATGATGAGCATTATAGTTCCTGCTGTTACAACGCCTAAAAATATGATAGGTAATGAGCGTTTGATTCTGATATCAAGAAGCTTTGCGGCCAATGCGCCCATCCAAGCTCCTGTACCGGGCAAGGGAATCGCAACAAATGAGAACAATCCTATGAAGCGTCCTTTGTTTATCACGTTGCCTTTTTCTCCGGCTTTTTTCTCAAGCTTTGGAATCAAGGTTTTGAAACCCGGAACCTTAATCAAAACCTTAAATATTTTTTTAATAAATAATAATATAAAAGGTATAGGCAACATATTGCCGATGACGCATATAGGAAACGCTATATACCACTCAACACCGAGAAGTGCTGCGGCAACCAATCCGCCTCTTAACTCTAAAACAGGCAACATTGATATTATAAATACGACAAGCGCATCAGGAACGCCTTCAAGCATTCCAAGAAGATCATTTATCATTGTTTTATTTTTCTCCTTTGTTAATTCTCTATCAAAGTAGTACCGGGGAAGAAATGCATCAAAATCTGCTCATGATTCCACTCGTACTTTCCGCCTTTTTCTTTGGACAACGCATAAGCTTTGGCTCCGCGCTGGCTGAAACCAACGCCATGTCCGTAGCCTTTGCATGTAAAGATATATGTATCAGTTTCTTCATCATACTTAATTGTATATGCCGAAGAACGGATACCATAGCTTAATAATGTGTCGCGCAGATACTGTCCGCGGTATTCAACACCGCCAATGCTGACTGTTACACAATACAAATTGTTGTTGTCATATTTTACAGCCTTTATCCACTCACTGCGGTCCATTGTGCTTACATCGATTCCGCATTTTTCAAAAATGAGTCTTTGGATTTGCTCTGCGGGATAAGTTGCAGTTGTTTCAAAGTTTGATAATTCTTCATCAACAGGACAATCAACACTTTGCAGGTAAGGATATGCGGTACCGCCCCAGATATCTTGATAATTTGCAGTTTTACCTGCAGAATAGGCATAGCAATAGGTTTTTGCTAAGGTGTTACCATATAATAACACTTTGCCTTTTGCTGCTTGGGCGGCATCGAGTGCTTGTGGTGTCGGGTTTGGGTCTAAGGCGTTTGTGGGTGGTTTATTGGGGTTTCTGGCACCGTTATTGATAAGCCAGTTATATTTAACAATAGACTGCGCTATCAATGCTTCTTTAGGGTCGATCGTAGGACTCATTTCATCCTCAATGATCATGGCTACAATATTAACTGCACTGTCAGTATATTTGATACCTGTGTCCTTATCAATGATAGATAACTCTAAATCCCAAGTGAACAACGGGTCAATATTCGGGTCAACAGGCTTTGATGAGGAAACCTGTGAAGAGGATTGTGCAGTTGAATCAGTAGATGAAACTGAAGGTGTTGAGGTTGAGGAAGAGGGCGCAGATGAACTGCTTGACGGTGTGCTTGAAGACTGACTTACCGAAGTTGTAGTCGAAGGTGTGGATGTGGTCGTGTTTGATGATGAAGTCGAGCTTGTGTTTGAAGATGTGCTCGAAATATTAGATGAAGTCACACCAGATGAATTTGAGTTTTCAGAGCTTGAGGGCGAGGTCTCGGTGGTTGTCTGAGAAGATGATGTAGGAAGGGAAGGGATCGGTAATGTTATATCGGGGGTTTCGCCTAAATAGTCATTATGTGTTATATCTTCATCAGCGGCGTTAGTGATGGGTACTGAAACCGTCTCGTCAGATTGAGTCGGGTCGCTTGATGAAGAGCTTTCTACGGATGGAATAATTTGGGAGACTGTAGGTATGCTTACAGAACTTGTTATTGCAGCTGTGGTATCGTTGCCACTGTCAGTGTTTGGAAACAAGAGCAACAAAACGGCCATTATAACAATGATGATAAGAGAAAAAGACAGGCAAATAGTTCTGACTGTACTACGATGGTGTCGGTTATCGTATTCAATCTCATAATCATCAAATACGATATCTTCAGGATCAAGGGTTAAATGGTTTATGATCGGCTTGATTTCACTTCCGGAAGCCGCAACCTGTGAAACAACATTTGAACTGACAGCCTTAATATTAGCTTCGGCATCAGTAATGCCATGCAATAATGCTCCTACAATACCGGTAGCTTCAGTGATTTCGGCATTGGTTGATGAGATTTCGGTCACTTCGTCGGAATCGGTATCGTCAAAATTGGTTTCAGAAGTCTCATTTAGGTTTAAATCAACAGGAACAACAAACTCTGATATATCGTTTTCAATCGGCTCAGAGCTGTCAGGCTGAGTTGATTCGGTTCCATTTGGTGTAGAAAGGCTCTGATCTGAAGTTGCTTCTTCAGCATCTGCAGTAACCGATGATGATGATATGTCTGAAAATTCGGTAGGAACAACAATTCCAATTGCGTTATCGTCATTTTCTTTATCGATAGCAAACGGTTGGTTGAAAACAAGATGATGTTCGGTAATATAGTTAACAACAAATTGCTCAACCGTTTCAAGACGGAGTTTCTTATTATCCGTAAGGCTTATTATTGCCTGAGAGCCGTTTTCAAGTATAAAACCGCTGAAATGACGGTTTTTGGGTGACAAAGGATCAGCGCCCATAGGTAATGGGTACTTAGTTTGGGTTATAACTCCCAATTTTGAGTAATTGGGGATTACACATTTTTTACCAAGCGCACGCGCAATAACTGCCGGTAAGTACTCATTTTCACTATACCCACCGACAACAATGATCAATTCACTACGCATGACAGCTCTTTTTAAACTACGGAAGAATAAGGGAATACTGTCACATCCCGAGGACAACAATCGCATGGGGTAGTCACCGTGCAAGCCGAATTCCAAAGAAACATCGGTTTTATTTTTATAATATATCACTTCAATCTTTATATCCTTTGACATTGTTGTCCTCCTTTCACGGTTTTGTGGTAGATTTTATTTAGCGGGTGTTGATACGTTGAGTTTGGGAACGCTCATACCTTTTTTATCATAATATTCTTTAGAGTAGATTACATCTTCGTTTTTAACAGCCAAAGATGTATCAACAGTTGTAGATTCATTTTCGTCTCTGACAAGTCTGCCAACCAAAACGAAACGTGCGTTGTCGTAGTCATAGCAGCATGTTGACAAAGTGATAAATTGATCTTTATGATCGACATCGACAGGAATATCGTAAAGACTGCGGTCTTTACAGTATTGAATCCAATTAGTTACATCGTCTTCATCGGTAAATCTTGTTCTGTATGCAGAGAAAGAGTATCCAAAGGTTTCATCTTCGGAATCGTTTACTATCATAATAGCGAATATTTTATATACACATTTTTCGTAAAGTGTATCAACATAAATAACGGGATTGCTTTTATAGAAATCGATGTTGCGGTATTCGTCAAGCATACCGAACATGGCACCGTATCGCATATTATGACCGTAGATAATCTGGTTTTGGGTTACAGAGATAGGGTTGATATTACAGCGGTAGTCAAGGAAGAGAGCACCATAGGTGTTGGTCTGCTTATCCATATCGTGTGTTACGTAATACTCATTATCCGAGGTCTGATAAAAAGGATTATCAACTTCGGTGTTGGGTATAGTTATCCAACCTATTACATCTTGATTAAGTAATTTCAAATGGTCGAATTTTGAAAACTGATTATCTTCGTTTTTGGAATAGTCGTCACGGTTAAGTTCATAACTGTTACGAACATTTTCAATTTTCGCATCCTGCACGCCGATATCGTAAAAATATCTTGCCAAATAAGTTCCCGATATTACAAGTGCGATAGCCGCAATAATAGCAACAGATTTTACAATTATGATTTTCAAACCGTTGCCTTTTGAAGGGAAGATAGCACAAAGAATTCTCAAGAAAATATTTTTCTTTTTTTGCTTGGTGGGAGTTTTTGCTTCTTCTTTATCTATTTCTTGGTTTTCAATATCTGCATTCTTAACAACATCAACACTTTCGGCAACGGATTCGGTTTCTTCCTTAGCTATATCTTTAACAATATCATCTTTGGGGGTGATATTGTCTTCAGCAACAGTTTCAATGTTTTCAATGTTATCATTATTATCTGAAACGTCGTCTTCTTTTGCCTTATTGTACGACAATAATTCCTTATCGGGAACATACATCGTTTTCTTTTTATTAGGGCTTTTTTCTTTGCTCATAAAATATCTCCGTTCAGGTTAAAGTTATCTGTTAATTTCCCTTAAGCAAAATTGTTCGGGAATTATAGGTGTAGGGGAATCGGGGTCGGTAAAATCGGGCATGGTGTCGGGCAGAAAGGCGAGATAACGCCTTACTAAATCAAGTGCTACGGTAACGGCGTTGTTTCTGACCCTTTCACGGTCGTTTTGGGCATTTCCGACCATGAGCTTTTCTACCCATGTATGTGTTCCGTCGCAAAGTGAAATGTAAACCAGACCGGCAGGTTTATTTTCACTTTGTCCGGGGCCTGCAACACCTGTCACCGAAAGTCCCAAATCGGCATTTGCAAACTCTCTGATGCCTTTGGACATTTGGCAAGCTGTTTCAGAACTGACGGCACCGTGCTCTTTTAATGTTTCAGCACTTACGCCCAACAGCTTTTGCTTCATTTCATTTGAGTAGGTCGATGCGCCAAAGTCAAAAACCTCCGAAGCACCGGCAACTGCGGTTATTGCGGCCGAAATCTTACCTGCGGTGCAGGACTCGGCAGTGGCTAACTTCAAACCTTTTTCTTTGAGTGTTTCAACTACTACGTTTTCCAAACCGCCACAATCGACACCGCATATGTTTTTGCCTAAAATATTGCAAAGCTGATCAACGGTCTCGTTGCATTTCCGGGTAGCTTCCTCAACCGATTTTGCGGCAGAGGTCACCCTCAAAGTGACCAAACCGGGTTTACAATAGGGCGAAACTGTAGGATCGGTCTGTTCAAAAAATTCAGGGATAAGTGTGGTCAGCATCGATTCACCAATGCCTGCAACCAACACGTTCTTTGAAATAAGTGTTTTGTCGCTCATTTTTGCTAAATAAGGTTTGGCACTCGTTTCAAACATAAGCTTCATTTCGTATGGTACACCCGGCATAAGTATGACCACAGAACCGTTTTCTGCGGTCATGGCACATCCCGGTGCAGTGCCGTTTTTATTGGGGAATATAACGCAACGCTCTTTGGGGAATAAAGCCTGCTTGCGATTTGCTTCGACCATTGTACGGCCTGTTCTTTCAAAATAGCCTTCAATAGCCTTAATACTTTCCTCATCCTCAAAAAGCTCAAGTCCAAGTGCTTCGGCAGTGGCTTCTTTCGAAAGGTCATCGGGCGTGGGACCAAGACCGCCGGTTATGATGACTGCATCACTGCGGTTGACAGCGGTGGTAATGCACTCCTTGACACGGTCAAAGTTATCGCCAACGACTGATTGATGGTACATATCATATCCCAACAAAGCCAATTCCTGCGAAAGATACTGCGCGTTTGTGTTAAGTATATTACCGAGTAACAGCTCGGTTCCGATAGCAATAATTTCTGCTTTCATAATTTAGTCAATCATCATAAACTGTGCACTTTCAATGGCACGCTGTGTAAGACCTTCAATATCAAGTGCTGACTCGGCATCAATAACCTTTTGCAACTCGGGTCGTGTTTTGGGATGCTTGGGAGTGAATACTGTACAGCAATCCTCAAAAGGCTCGATTGAAATATCAAATGTGTCGATCTTGCGAGAAATTTCAATGATTTCATCCTTGTCCATACCAATCAAAGGACGCAAAACGGGCATTTCGACAACACTGTTGGTGACATTGAGTGCGGGCAAGGTCTGGCTTGCAACCTGACCGACACTCTCACCTGTGATAAGAGCACCGCAATGCTCTTTTATGGCCATTTTCTCGGCAATGCGCATCATAAAGCGGCGCATGATAAGTGTGAAATATTCCTCGCGGCAATGCTCTGCGATCTGTTCCTGAATCTCGGTAAATGAAATTGTGTGAAGACCGATAGGACCGCTGTATTTTGCAACCTGCGATAGTAACTTATGAACCTTTTGTTCGGCACGTGCACTTGTATACGGAGGACTTGCAAAATGAACTGCGGCAAGCTGAATACCGCGTTTTGCCATCATCCATGCGGCAACAGGACTGTCAATACCGCCCGAAATGAGTATTTCGGCTCTTCCTGAAGTGCTGACAGGCATACCGCCTGCACCTTTTATCTGTCCGCAACGCACAAAGGCATACTTATCGCGTATTTCAACAACAACAACGGCATCGGGATTATGAACATCAACCGAGAGGTGGTGATATTTAGCCAACAAAGCACCACCAAAGTTTGCGCTTATCTCGGGTGAACCCAACGGAAACTTTTTGTCAGAACGCTTGGACTCAACCTTAAAGGTTTTGCAGTTTTTAAGGGCATCCTCAAGGTAGGGAACACCTAAACGGATTATCTCATCCATATCCTTCGGTAAAGCAGCAGCCTTCGAAAAGCCTGCAATACCAAACACCTTTTCGGTGGCCTTCAAAGCTGATTTAAAATCAAAATCGTCATCCAAAGGCTCAACCAAAATGGTCGACTGTGATTTCTTTATTTCACATGCACCGCATTTTTTGATACGGTACTTGAGATTTTTAACCAAAACATCCTCGAAGGTTGAACGGTTAAGTCCCTTCAAAACCAATTCACCGTTCTTAATAAGTATAACTTCTTTCATCTCAATGTCCTTTTCTGCGAAGTGTATTTTGTGCGTCACATAAAGCGTTGCACAAAGTATCTATTTCATTGGTAGTAGTGTTTTTGGAGAAGCTTATTCTCAAAGCACTGTCAATAATATCGGTTTTCAGTCCCATTTCGTTCAAAACATGACTGCCTTTACCCTTTGAACAAGCACTTCCGCTTGAAACAAAAATATCTCTTGCTTCAAGAAAATGCAACAGTGTTTCCGAACGGTATCCCAAAACCGAAACATTTATAACATAAGGAAGGTTGTTCTTTAAAGGTGAGTTGATGACCACACCGTCTATCGAGCCAAATCTCTCAACAGCGTAGGCATGAAGCTTTTTGACCGATGAGAGGGAAGAGGAAATGCTCAATTCGTCCAGGGCACCGCCCAAAGCTGCAATCAAAGGAACCGATTCTGTACCCGAGCGTAAGCCTTTCTCCTGGTTGCCGCCGTGGATGATAGGCTTTAAGTTGATACTTTTTTTCTTATAAAGAAAACCGATTCCTTTCGGTCCGTGAATCTTGTGACCGCTGGCTGTCAGCAAATCAACGCCCAAATCGTCAACATCAATGCCCAATTTGCCAAAGCCTTGAACGCAGTCGGAATGTAGTAAAGCACGGCTTTTCTTGTCTTTAAGACCTTCGGCAATATCAGAAACAGGGAAGATACATCCCGTTTCGTTATTGACCAGCATGACCGACACAAGTATTGTCTTATCATCAACGGCATCAAGAATATCGTCCGCCGAAATCTGTCCGTTTGAATCAGGCTTGATATAGGTGACTTCAAATCCGTTTTCGGAAAGATGTTTGCAGGTGTTAAGTACCGAAGGATGTTCAACCGAGGTAGTAATAATTTTATTACCGCGGCGTTTTAACGCTTCAGCCGCACCTGATATAGCCATATTATTGGCTTCGGTACCGCTTCCTGTGAAAATAATCTCATCCTCACGGCAGTTTATAAGGTTGGCAATTTTTTGCCTGACTGCACTCACAGTATTTTCCGCTTCAACACCTAAACGGTGCAAAGAGGACGGATTCCCCCAAGTGTCACACATCGCGCTATGTATGGCTGCAATTGCCGATTCACAAGGCTTTGTGGTGGCACTGTTATCAAGATAAATAAGACCCAAAAATAAACCTCCGAAAGGCATTTTGTCAACAAGACAAAATACCGCATACTAATCCACTACATTATACTATATATTGAGGTTAATATCAATATATTTTTTGAAAAAATGATGTATTTTGTGTGAATAAATATTTAACATTTTTTGTGGCAAAATAATCCTTGAAAAAGAATGTGAAAAGGGGTTATTTGCATGAAATTCGGCAAAAGAACAAAGGTGAGATTTATAAGCTTTGCTGTTGCGATAATATTTTCGGTGGTTGCGTTGAGCTTTGTTACATCAAGTAAAATAAACCGATACCAAACACAAATAAGCAATAGCTACAGTATGAATCTTCAGGAGTTGGACGGAAGTCTTTATAACATCAGCGTTGCTTTGCAAAAGAGCCTTTATGCTTCAACTGCAACACAGTTGAGTGAGTTGGCGGTCGAGCTTTGTACCGAGTCGACAGTAGCCAAAAATTCGTTGTCGCAATTGCCTTATTCGGGTGAAAATCTTGAAAAGGTCAACAAATTCCTTTCGCAGGTTGGAGATTATACTTTATTTCTGTCCCGAAAGGTCATACAAGGCGGTGAGGTTGACGATGATGACCGGGATAATCTGCATGCATTATCAAAAACTGCAAAATCGGTTTCGTCATCGGTAAACGCTGTTAGAAACGAATATGACAAGGAAGGTGTTTGGGACAGTGAGTTTGCAAACAGCATCGGTCAATCGGTTGAAGACGGTTTTTCGGAAAATCTTGAAGGACTTGAACAACTGCTAGCCGATTATCCTACCCTGCAGTACGACGGCCCTTTTTCCGACCACTTGTTAAACGGTAGTATGAAGCTTTTGGAGGGAAAGCCTCATCTGTCATCCGATGAAGCACTCAAAAAAGCAGGCGAGATACTGGGCAAGGATGTGTCGGGATTTACCAAAGAGGCTGACACCGAGGGTAAAGTGCCTTGCTATAATTTTACCGACAAGGATATGACGTTTGCCGTTACAAAGCAAGGCGGATATGTGATGTATATGAGAAAATTTCGAACAATAGGTGAGCAGGCTATTCATTACGAGCAAGCCGTCAAATTAGCCGCGGACTATCTCTCGAACGCAAGTGGTGAAAAGTTTGTTACAACCTATTATTTTGCCGATGAAGGTGTTTGTACAGTTAATTTTGCCTTTAAAGAAGGCTCGACCATTTGCTATCCCGACCTTATAAAAATTGGTGTCGCATTGGATAACGGTGAGATAGTGTTTGTAGAGGCGGGCGGTTATATCGCAAACCATCAGAACCGAACCATCGCAACACCAAAGCACACCGTTTCCGAGGCTAGAGAAAGACTGTCAAAGTCTTTGAAAATCAACGATGTCAACCGTTGTATAATACCGACCGACGGAAAAAATGAAAAGCAGTGTTATGAGTTTCATTGCGTCGGCATTGATAACGAAGAATTGCTGATATATGTCAACGTCGAAAACCTTGAGGAAGAACGCATTTTGCTACTGCTCAAAACCGACGGCGGAACCTTGACGAAATAAGCTTTTTACTCACATTGAGGAATGGATAAATCCATTCCCTACATAATATCAAATACCGAATTGGCAGGGCAGGGATTTATCCCTGCCGAAAATTTTGCGTTAAACCTCGGGACGTCGAGGACGCCGTCCCCTACAAAAAACTAATTCACCAATTTGTAGGGCGTGGATAACCCTATGCACTACGATACACTCGAATTAACTTTGTGAAATATATGAATTAAAAAAACACCTTGCATTTGTGTTCCGTGAGGTTTATAATAAAATTGACTTATTAGTTACTTTAAAAGATTTTGTTGTATTGTTTTTGCTCTAAAACTCAATGATTTTTAGGGAGGGGTTTTGATGAAAAAGATTTTAGCTATTTGTTTGACCCTTGTTTTGCTCATGTCGGTCTGCCCGATGGGGTTGTTTACCATAACGGCAAATGCGGATACTGAGTACTATAGCGGTTATACCGGTGATTGCCGATGGGTTCAAAGTGGTAAAACACTTACCATTAGTGGTAACGGTGAGATGGCGGATTATATTACTACCAGTCATCCTTGGTCATATTCAATAACAGAAGTTGTAATTGGAAACGGAGTAACAAAAATAGGTCAATATGCATTTAATAATTGCACTGAGCTTACATCTGTTAGCATCCCCGACGGCGTTACAAGCATTGGCTATGGTGCATTTGCGGGTTGTACCTCACTTTCCACCATCACCATCCCCGATAGCGTCAAAAGCATAGGCAATGGTGCTTTTGACAACACAGCTTATCACAAAGACAACTCTAATTGGGAAAGTAATATTTTGTATATCGGCAACCATTTGGTTGACACAAGAGAATATGTTTACAGTTCTAGAATAAAAGAAGGAACATTAACTATTGCCGATTACGCATTTTATTATGGTGGCAATTATTTAACCTCTATCACTATTCCTGACAGTGTGACTCATATAGGTGAGCTTGCGTTTGTCTCGTGTGATGACGTGACCTCTGTGACTTTGGGCAGCGGTGTGAAAAGCATAGGTTATAGGGCGTTTAGCGATTGTTCAAATCTTACCGATGTTTATTACAACGGTTCCAAGGATGACAGAAAAAATATGTCGATCGCGGACGGTAATTCTTACCTGACCGGTGCTTTATGGCATTATGCAAAGGGAGATATTCTTGAATATACTTATAACGATGTTGATTTGACTGCAGAGGTAAGCGATTGCATGCTTGATGCCGTAGAGGTTACCATTCCTTCAACGATTGTTAAAAACGGTAAGACCTACACAGTAACGAGTATAAGCGGGCATGCATTTTACGGTTGTACTGAACTCACCACCATCACCATCCCTGACGGTGTGACGAGTATAGGCGAGTGGGCGTTTTACGGTTGTACTAAACTTACCTCCATCGCCATCCCTGATGGTGTGACGAGTATAGGCGAATGGGCGTTTTACGGTTGTACTAATCTCACCTCCATCACCATCCCCGACAGTGTGACGAGTATAGATGACTACGCATTTCGCAACACGGCATATTATAATGATGATTCCAATTGGGAAAACGATGCTTTGTACATTGGTAACCATCTTATAAAAGTTGATACAACCATATCCGGCATATATAATATTAAAGACGGTACAGTTCATATTGCCGATTCTGCATTTGCATCTTGTTCTAAACTTACATCTGTTACCATTCCGAATAGTGTGAGGACTATAGATGTTAGTGCATTTTCCTATTGCTACGGGTTCACCTCCATCACCATCCCCGATAGTGTGACGAGTATAGGCTATAAGGCGTTTTATAATTGTACAGGTCTTACTTCAATCACGATTCCCGACAGTGTTACAAGTATAGGTGATGATGCATTTTATGATACTGCATATTACAACCAAAGCTCCAATTGGCAAAACGGCGGTTTATATATTGGTAAGCACTTTATTGAGGCTAAAACAGCTTTATCCGGTGCATTTAGCGTCAAAGAAGGAACTCTTACTATTGCGAATTCTGCGTTTAATTCATGCGAAAAGCTTAAATCAATCACTATTCCTGACAGTGTGACTGGAATAGGTATTGGCGCGTTTTATAAATGTACAAGCCTTACTTCGATTACGATTCCCGACAGTGTGACGAGTATAAGTGATGGTATGTTTTCCAATTGTTCTAAGCTTACTTCCATCACCATTCCTGACGGTGTGACGAGTATAGGCGATAGTGCATTTTCTCAATGTTCTAATCTTACCTCCATCACCATCCCTGAAAGTGTGAAGTATATTGGTGAGCAAGCGTTTTGGTATTGCACAAGCCTTACATCGGTCACTATCCGCGACAGCGTGACGAGTATAGGCAGTAGTGCGTTTCATCATTGTGAAAAGCTTGTTTCGGTTATTCTTGGAAAAGGTGTCACGCATATAGGTGATTATGCGTTTTATGACTGCTACAGCCTCACTTCAATTGTCGTTCCAAATAGTGTGACTGCTATAGGTGAGTGGGCGTTTTGCCAATGCACAAGTCTTACTTCAGTTACAATTGGAAATAGTATAACGAGTATAGGTTATGCTGCGTTTTACAAATGCACAAGCCTCACCTCGGTCTCTTATGGTGGTACTGAAAATGATTGGGCTGAAATAAGTTTTGAAACAGGAAACGAGTGTCTGTTAAATGCAACTATTACTTATGCAAAGCAGCATCCCAAGCCTTCAGCACCCACACTTGCTTTTGAAGGCAGCGGAATGGTTGTTCTTGACAGTGTTGACGGTTGTGAATACAGCATGGACGGTGTTAACTGGCAGTCGAGCAATATTTTTACAAATCTAAAAGAAAACACAGAGTATACATTCTATTGCCGTGTTGCTGCGTCGGACGGTGTGCTTGCAAGTGACCCGAGTGATGGTTTGAAGGTTACAACAAGCTACTTCTACACCAAGCCTGCAACACCTTCAGCACCGACCGTTCAAAGCGTTACCGCTACCACGGTCACGCTTGTTGCGGTTGACGGTCACGAATACAGCATGGACGGTGTGACTTGGCAATCAAGCAATGTTTTTGAGGGACTTTCACCTGTAACAAAGTACACATTCTATTGCCGTGTTGCCGAAACCAATACTTCTTATGCAAGTGAAAAGAGTGCGGCTACCGTTGTCACTACACCTAAATTGATAATTTCAGCACCCGCCAAGCCCAAACTTGCTTTTGAGGGTAACGGAATGGTTATTCTGAACACTGCTTCGGGTTGTGAATACAGCCGTGACGGTGTGAATTGGCAGACCGGCAATATCTTTGAGGGCTTGAGACCCAACAAAACCTACACTTTCTATTGCCGCATTCCCGAAACGGAAACTACATACAGTGCAGTCAGTGAGGGTCTTACCATCACAACAAGCAATTTTGCGTTCGTCCCCGACACCAACAGTGACGGTGTTTTAAGTGCCGCTGATGCAGTGTATTTGATGAATCATGCGGTATTTGGCAACACTGTTTATCCTATAAACAAGGATTGCGATTTCAACAATGACGGCTCTGTTACCGAGGATGATGCAATTTTCCTCTTATACCATATCCTTTTCGGTGACGAGTATCCTTTGAATTGAGTTTTGCATGCTAATTAAATTTATCTGAATTTGGTTGAAATGACGGGGCTGGTTTGTGTTTGGTTCCGTCATTTTGTTAAATTTAAGAAAACGAAAAATAATGCTTGACTTTTGGAAAGACTTGTGGTAAAGTATATGAGCCGCATATTGTGGGTTGAAGTGGATTTTCCCACCCACCGTAGCGAGTCTTGAATTAAGGCAGGTGCCAGAAAAATGTACGCAATCATCGAAACCGGCGGTAAGCAGTACCGTGTAAGCAACGGCGACGTTATTTTCGTCGAAAAGCTCAATGTAACCGCAGAAGAAACTGTAGTATTCGATAAGGTTATTGCAGTTTGCGACGACAACGGTGAGCTCAAAGTTGGAGCTCCTTATGTTGACGCAAAGGTTGAAGGTGTCGTTCTCAAGAACGGAAAGGCTAAGAAGATTACTGTCTTCACCTACAAGCCCAAGAAGGGTTCCGCTCGCAAGATGGGACACAGACAGCCGTACACCAAGGTTCAGATCAACTCGATCGGCTAAGGTGCATCATGACCGAGATAAGATTTTTCAGTGAAGGTGAAATGATCACGGGATATGAAATTTCGGGTCACAGCACTTCGTTCTATGATGATATTGACGGCAAACTTGTTTGCTCCTTTATATCATCGGCGGCGTATTTAACCGCTAACACATTGTCCGAAATCGTCAAGGCTCAAGTTGAAGCTGAGGTCGACGATGGATATATGAAAATTGATGTAAAATCAAAGGTCTCGGAATCGCAGATTACTTTAAAAGGTTTTCTGCTCCACGCAAGGGAACTTGCGAAGGATTATCGTAACTACGTAAAAGTTTATTCGGAGGTGTAACTATGTTAAAGTTAAACATTCAGCTTTTTGCTCACAAAAAGGGTGTTGGTTCTACCAAGAACGGCCGTGACAGTGAGTCCAAGCGCCTCGGAGTTAAGAGAGCAGACGGTCAGTTTGTTCTTGCAGGCAACATCATTGTTCGCCAGAGAGGCACTCATATCCATGCCGGTGAAAACGTTGGCAAGGGTTCTGACGACACTCTCTTCGCTTTGATTGACGGTAAGGTCAAGTTTGAGCGTTTGGGACGTGACCGCAAGAAGGTCAGCATCTACGCTGTCGAGCAGTAAAATGCTAATTAAAACCCGGGGGTTATCCTCGGGTTTTTTCTTTAAGAAAATATATAATTGGAAAAGTATATAATTATATAACATTTTGTTAAAGATATAACTATTGTTCCCTTTAGTACCTCCCTCTGATGAGGGAGGTGGCATTTTCGTAGAAAATGACGGAGGGAGAGACATGAAAAAACGGAGAAAATTATGTTTGTAGATATTGCAAATATTCATATAAAAGCAGGAGATGGCGGTAACGGCAAGGTTTCGTTCCACCGTGAAAAGTTTGTTGCCGCAGGTGGTCCTGATGGCGGTGACGGTGGTAGAGGCGGCAATGTTGTTTTCGTTGCCGATTCTAACCTTTCCACACTTGCCGATTTCAGATACAGAAGAAAATACTTGGCCGAAAACGGTCAGAATGGCGGAACCAACCGTTGTAACGGAAAGTCTGCACCCGACCTTGTGCTTCATGTTCCTAAAGGTACACTTGTTAAGGATGCCGAAACAGGTCGTATTATAGCCGATATTTCGGATGATGAACCTGTTATCATCGCAAAAGGCGGTAACGGTGGCTGGGGTAACAGCCATTTTGCCACATCAACAAGACAGATTCCTAAGTTTTCCAAGCCCGGTATACCCGGTGAAAAGCTTGATGTTACTTTGGAATTGAAACTTTTGGCCGATGTTGGTCTTATCGGTTTCCCCAATGTTGGAAAATCGACCTTTATTTCGGTTGTGAGTGAAGCAAAACCCAAGATCGCCAATTATCATTTTACCACCCTTGTACCCACCTTGGGTGTTGTCCGTGTTGGTGACGGTAAGTCGTTTGTTATGGCAGATATTCCTGGTATTATCGAGGGTGCGAGCGACGGTTTGGGTCTTGGTCATGAGTTTTTGCGCCATGTTGAGCGTTGCCGTTTGCTTGTTCATGTTATCGATGTTGCAGGCAGCGAGGGAAGAGATCCTATTGAGGATTTCAACACTATAAATAACGAGCTTAAATCTTTCAGTCCCGAGTTGGCCGACCGTCAGCAGATTGTTGTTGCAAATAAGTGTGATCTTACTGATGAAGAAACCTTAAAGACCGTTCGTGAGTATTTTGAAAGCAACGGTTATAAGTATTTTGAATGTATGGCAGCTATTGCCGAGGGAACAAAGGATGTTATAAACTATGTTGCCGCCGAGCTGGACAAGCTGCCTCCTATCATGAAATATGAGGCCGAACCTGCACCGGTTGAGGACTTCACAGTTGTCAAAAAGCGTGATTTCCGACTCACGGTCGAGGATGGTGTGTTTATCATCGACGAAGCACCTTGGTTGCTTAAAATCCTTGAAACCGTTGACCCCGATGACTATGAGTCGTTGCAGTATTTCCAGAGAACTCTGCATGCAAGCGGTATTATCAACGCTTTGGAAAAAGCAGGAGTTCAGGAAGACGACCTTGTTTGTGTTTACGATATTGAGTTCAATTATGTACCGTAATAGGTTCATAAAAGGGTGGTTTTAATGGATAAAGCAATGATGGCAAGTCCCGGCACATTGGCTTTTGTCGGCGATGCTGTGTTTGGTCTGCTTGTTCGTACCAAATTGGCAGAGGTTGAGCGTCCTATCGGACAACTTCACAAAATGTCGGTTGATTACGTTAATGCTAATGCGCAGGCCGAAGGCTTTGAAATGATTAAAGACCTTTTGACCGAACGCGAAATGTCGGTCTTCAAAAGAGGTCGCAATAATCATGTGGGCGGTGTTCCCAAAAGCACTACCATAGGCAATTATCATGCCGCAACAGGTGTTGAGGCTTTGTTTGGGTATCTTCATTTGTCGGGAGAATCTGCCCGTATAAACGAGCTTTTTGAGGTTATTTGGAACGGAATTTCTAACAAAAATATGTAAAAGCAGAACGCCATAGCAATTTTTTGCCATGGCGTTTTGGTTGGAACAAGAATTTATCTCTGGTTGTTGTCCTTCTTGTTCTGGTTGTCGTTCTGCTGTCTGTTCTGATTGTTGTTGCTGTTGTTGTTATTATTCTGCTTGTTCTGGTTGTTGTTCTGGTCGTTTCTGTTCTGGTTGTTCTGGTTGTTATACTGATCGTTCATTATTGTCACCCCGCTTTCGCAATATTATTTTTGACGGGGATTAGAAATTTATACAAGGTGAAAAATATGTCTTTACCTCTAAAATTTACTGATAGAATGAAGCTTATTTTAAAGGAAAAATTTTCCTTATTTGAAAAAGCTTTCGAAAATGATGCTTTTCGCGCTTTAAGGGTCAACACTCTTAAATGCGATGCCGAAGCTTTAAAGAGTGTTTTCTGTCTTGATGAGCCTACGGCATTTTGCCAAAAATCATATTATCTGCCCGAATCGGTGACAAAACCCGGCAATCATCCGCTTCACCACGCCGGTGCTTTTTATATGCAGGAGCCGTCGGCAACCTCGGTTGTTGAGGCTATCGGCATTGAGGAAGGCGATTTTGTGCTTGATCTTTGTGCTTCACCCGGTGGAAAATCCACCCAAGCCGCCGCGTATTTGAACGGAAAAGGCTTGATTGTATCGAATGAGTTTGTTTCCTCACGTGTTCAACCTTTGGTTTCCAATATTGAAAGAATGGGTATTGTGAACGCGATTGTCACCTCGGCAAGACCCGATGCTTTGTGTCCGCAGTTACCTGAATTTTTTGATAAGGTTATTGTTGATGCACCTTGCTCGGGAGAGGGAATGTTCCGTAAAGAGGCGGCAGCGTTGGAAAACTGGAGTGTTGAAAATGTTTTGGCTTGTGCCGAGCGACAGAAAAAGATAATCGATTGTGCCGCCGAATGTGTAAAAAATGGCGGAAAGTTGGTTTACAGCACCTGTACCTATGCTTTTGAGGAAAATGAGGGTGTTATTGAGTATTTTCTCCTGAATCACCCTGATTTTCACCTTGTTAAACCTCAAATTGATTTCGGTGAGGATGCCGTTAAAGAATTTGCACCAAATGTCCAAAATATTGAGTATGCACGCCGAATTTTCAATTTCAACGGTGGTGAGGGTCACTTTGTTGCCGTTATGCAACGCGATGGTGAGTCGACACCGAGTGAAGTTGAGTGCCGTGGTACCAGAGATAAAAAGTCTGAACCTATCTATAAAGTTTTTTCGGAATTTTACAAGGAAAACTTCCACGGAACAGTTCCCGAGAACACTACCGTGGTAAACGACAGGGTGTATATTTCACCGATGAATTTGAAACTGAACGGTGTTCAGACTGTTCGTTCAGGCATTTTTGCGGGAACTGTGCGAAATAATCGATTCATTCCCGAACATGCTTTGTTCAACAACAATCAACATATCGCAAAAAATATTATCGACCTTTCGTTAGACGATGAGAGTGTGCTAAAGTTCCTACACGGTGAGGAAATACCGTGCGACGGTTCGCTTAAAGGTTATACACAAGTTAATATCATTGGTGTTCCTCTGGGCTTTGGTAAAGCCTCAAACGGTACATTAAAAAACCATTATCCTAAAGGCTTAAGGATTTTGTAATATAGAAAAAAGATTCTTCATTGCATTATGCGTGAAGAATCTTTTTTTATACTTATTGTCCTTGCGAAAGCCTAATGTAATTAAACAGGTACTGCTGAGCAATTCCTGCATAAGGTACGGCACATTCGGGGAAAACACCATCGAAGTATTCCTCCAAAGCGCGCTTTATCCAGACATCCTTTGGTAGAGCCTCAATGCGCTGAAATCCGAAAAGCAGAGTGCAATCAGCAACCTTGACACCGACACCTGTTATTTTCATCAATTCATTTCGTGCAGTGTTAATATCTGCGGTAGCTATCAAATCAAGGTCGATTTCTTTGTTTATATACTTTTTCGCGCCGTCTATGATATATCTTGCTCTAAAGCCGCAACGGATAGGGGAAAGGTCTTCGGGTGAGAGTTTTGCTATTGTTTGTGCATCCGGGAAAGAATAACCGCCGTTTTCCAAAGGTTTACCGAAATTTTCACACAACCGTTCGATTATACCCTTGATTCTCGGGATATTGTTGTTCTGCGAAATGATAAACGAACAAAGAGCTTCCCATTTATCCTGCTTTAATATTCTTATACCGCAGTTGATTTCAGCGGCTTTTTTTAATATCTCATTTTGTGAAATGGTATCTATAATGTTTCCGTAGTCGCGGTCAATGTCGAGATAAGCTTTCCATTTTTCTTCGTATTCGTTGAGTGTACAATCAAAAATCACAATCTCGGTTTCGGTTTTGTTTACACGTAGTTTTCGCCCCAGAGCAATGCCTTCCCAAGAACCGTCCTCCAAAGCCTTCCAACGAAAAGCTTGACCGCAGTCAAAGGTTTCTTGCAACCCAAAGTGTTCAACACCCGAGATGTAAATATTACCGTTTTTTTCAACCGCTTTCGGAGAATACATATCCATTCACCTCACTTAAATCTGTTTAAATTATATCGTATTTCGCATAACAAATCAATAACAAGTTGTCAAGCAATTTTTTCAATATTTACAATTTGTAGGGTTACATAAACCATCAAATTATGTAATACTGTGTCAAAAACCATGATGAAATGAATAGTTTTTCGACTTATCCACAGAGTTATCCCCAAGTTTTATGTAAACCCCAAGTTACAAAACGTATTATTTTAAATAATTCCTAAAAATTCTCTTGACAAGGTATGAAAGACAATTTATCTGTCAACGCTATTGTTAAAATAATGCGTTCGGAGGTTATTATGCTCAGAGGTGTTAATAAAAGAATAATCGAAATCAACGACACGGGAAGTGAGCTTTTTGAAAAAGCATTCTTCATTGTTAAAAACGATCAAAATTTAAGCGAAGCAACACTTGAAAATGAAGCTAACCGAATAATGCTGACCTATTTTAACCGTGAGTCACAGCAGCCTCATATGGGTTATCTGCGCTATCAGAACCTAAAAAAACAGCGCAGAATAGCAGCGATCATCACAATTACTGCCGTTTTGTTTGTATTGTCGGCAGTATCGGCATGTATTTATTTGTTTTGAAAATGATTTAAATTTATAACTAAAATATTTAAAATTTTCGGACCTATTGTGACATTTTTCGACCTACCCTAAAAAGTATAATAATTACTAAAGGGGTGTTGAGGTTGGAAATATATGTGGATGTTCTAGTTTTTATAAATACGGTGGTGGATTATCTGTTGCTGTCAGCAACATCGTGTTTGTTAAAGTATAAAGTGCCGTTTGTCCGAAAGCTAATAGCAGCTTTTGTGTCGGCTTTGTTTTCGCTTTATATTTTTCTGCCGTCGCAAGGTTTTGTTATTGGACTGCTAATGCGCGCATTATCATCGTCGGTCACGGTTGCCGTTTGTTACAAGATAAAGCCTGTAAAGAGCTTTTTTAGGGCTTTGGCAGCGTTTTACACCGCGACATTCATATATTTCGGACTAATGGCAGGTCTTTGGATGCTGTTTGAACCCACACAAATGTCATTAAACAACGGAGTAGTATATTTTAATGTTTCACCGTTGATGTTGATAACACTGTCGTTTGTGTTTTATGTTGTGATTGTGTTGGTGAAAAAACTAACCCAAAAATCGGATGAGTTTGCAAAACGGTGTGAGATAACATTGATATACGGGGATAAAACTATCAAACGGCGGGCTATGGTCGATTCGGGACATTCTTTGAGCGATATGTTTTCAGATAGCATTGTGTTGATAATTGACAGAGATACGTCAAAGGAATTATTCGGTGAAGTTCAAACCGTAAATATGTTAAAGCTTATACCGCCTGCCGATAGTGAAATTGCCGTAAAGTTTCGTATGATACCATTAAAAACCGTATCGGCCGAAAAGATAATGCCTGCCGTACGGCTTGATAAGGCTGTTATCGAAATAGGACTTAGAAATTTTAATCTACATAAACCCATAGCCGTTATCAGTGAGGGTAAGTTGTCAAATGAATACTCGGTCATAATCCCACCCGAAGCAATAAATCTTTAAAGGAGCATTTTTATGAAGATAATCAGTACCAAGTTGAGTGTGATAATACGAAATCTTTTGAAAAAACTGGGTCTTATAAATTCAAGCTATTACATAAATGGACCCGAGACTTTACCCGAACCTTTGACACCCCAAGAAGAGGCAGAAATGCTTTCGCTTTTGTCAACCGAAAAGATGTGCTATGCGAGAGAAAGGCTTATAGTACATAACCTTCGACTTGTGGTGTATATAGCACGGAAATTCGACGCTGCGGGAGCTTCGGTAGAGGACCTTATTTCAATAGGGACAATAGGGCTTATAAAGGCGGTCAACACCTTTTGTCCCGAGCGTAATATCAAGCTTGCAACCTATGCATCAAGGTGCATAGAGAACGAAATTTTGATGTATATGCGAAAGTCCACTGTGTTGAAGACCGAAATATCAATTGATGAACCGCTGAATGTCGATTGGGACGGTAACGAGCTTTTGCTATCGGATGTTTTGGGCAGCGACGGTAACGAGGTTGGCGGCAGGGTAGAGCAAGAGGATGAAAAACGGTTACTTAATTTGCAGATACAAAAGCTTGACGACCGCGAACGCGAAATAATGAATATGAGATTCGGCTTGGGCGGTGAAACCGAGCACACACAAAAGCAGGTTGCCGATTTATTAGGTATATCGCAGTCCTACATATCACGCCTTGAAAAACGCATTATTGCAAGGCTGAAAAAGGAAATGGAAAAGACCTACATATAAATAAAAGCCACCGAAAACTCGGTGGCTTTGAAAATTATTGAACCGATTTAAAGTAGTCTACAATACCTTGAGTCAGTGCCTTGGCGCATTCATTGTTAAAGTCGTCACGAATCATATCGGAATACTCGTCGGCATTGGTTATAAAACCGTTTTCGGTGAGCACAACGGGACAGTCGGTCTGGCGGCAGGTGTAGAAATAATGCCATTTTACACCGCTCCATTTACTGACCTCATAAAGCTCGGCTTTTTCGGTTGCATTGTATATCATTTTAGCCGCATCGGATGAGAAGGCATTAAAATGATAAGAGTTAAAGGCACGCGGTGCAGAAGAATCGGATGCATTTCGGTGGATTGCAATGCAATAGTCAGCCTTAACATCGCGCAAAAGCTTCATTCGCTCATCGGACGAGGGATTAGAGTCATTGTCATACCTCGTCATATATACGGTAGCACCGATAGCCTCGAGTTCGGCTTTGAGTTTTTGAGCCAAAATAAGGTTGAGCTGTGATTCGTTGTAGCTGCCATGGCTTCCGACAGCGCCGACATCATTGCCTCCGTGACCGACATCAATAGCAACCACAATACCGTCAAGTCGGTGACCGTAGATGTTAGTATCGGTTTCGGTTATCTTGGCAGGGTTAAGGAACGAGAACACAAGCTGACCCTGTTCATTATATTCCGCACTCCAACCGTAGAATTTACCGGTGTTTTTGAGGTGCAAACGCAAGGTGTAGTCCGATTCGTTCTTAATCCACTCGGCACTCTTGAAAACGGGGTCGCTTTCGGGGATAACCACATCACCTGCAACAAGTGTGGTATAACAGAAGTTTATATCAATATAAGAGTAGTTTGCAGATTCAATGGTGTAATCGCGGTTGGCAGAACTTTCGTTCTTGTATTTTTGCTCTTTGAGTTCAAAGCGGAACGGCGCTTTCCACAAGGTGTTGAGTGTTAGCAAGGTGTGTCTTCCTGTGTTGGTTACGCCGTCGACACCGATTGTGTTATGGTCAGGCAAGGTGCCTTTGTAGATGTTAAGAGTGGGTATTCCTTTGGAGGTGGTTTTATAAACCATGTTGCCGTAACGCAATATCTTCATATTTCCGCCGCTTGAAACAACATCACCATAGGAACAGTAGTCCACAGTGCCTTTGGGCAGATAACTGTTTGTAGGTCTTGAATAGTCGCTGTCATCGGTCGAGCTGAATGTTTCTGCCTGCCAATTTATAATTTCTGCGATATCGGTGCTTGGTACCCAGGTGTATTTGCCGTTAGCAGGCTTTACCCAAGGTGTACCGCCTGTGGGTGCAGGATGACCCGAAACGGTAGCAGACGAGTTGTTTTCAGATGAGCTTCCATCGGAGGAAGAACCGTTTGAACTTTCCGAAGAACTCTCGGATGATGAATTTTGTGATGAAGATTCTTGTGATGATGAATCAACAGAATTGTTTGAAGAACTTTCAGATGAAGTTGCACCGCTCGACGGCGTGCTTGAAGGTGTAACTACACTTGAAGACGGCGTGCTTGAGGTAGAAGTCTCGGAAGACGAAACTTCGGGTTGTTCGGATTTAAGGATAACAATGTTCCCGCCGTGCTTTGTCTCTTCGCCAAACTCAGAATATGCAATAAAGCTTATTTTACCCATTGTAAGGTCACTGTCTGGTGCATCGGGAAGATTGATTCTACCTGAGTAGTTGCTGTATTCGGTGGGCTTGCCGCTTTCGTCAAGTATCGGTTCCTCAGATAACTTAACCTCATACTCGCCCAAGGTTGCCAAAACCTTACTGTTTGACAAAGCAACACACTTAACCAAAAGTATCGACTGACTGGGTAGTGTCTGTTTTTTTGTGGGCGAAATTTCTTTGATTATTGTACGTTGATAGGTTATCTTAAAGGTTTCGCTGACACCCTTATGCTGTACCTCAAAGGTGTTCAAACCGTCTTTAAGCTCAAGGTCAACCGAGAAAAATCCAAGTTCTGACCTTTCCACATCCACACCGTTTAATGTCAGTTTAAACTCGGGGTCTGAAGCACCCGACAAGAGTACCGTTTTGTTACTTGTTGTAAAGGTTTTATTTTCAGGCTTAGTTATGGCAAGCTCACGAAGTATGTAACTGTCGGTCAGCAAATGAGCGAGATATTTTTTTACAGCATCGCGGCTTTCGGTCTTGTCATTCTTAAACTCACGCCAACCGTCAATGGTAAAACCTGTAACATTGAGTGTATCAAGAGCTTTTAACTGATGCAGGATCTGGTCGGTTTGCTCCCAACCTTTTTCACCGCTGCCTATTTTCGAGTAATCGAGTTTGCAGAAAATAGAGGCACTTTCACCTATTTTAGTGCGCCAACCCTCAAAATATGTCATAAAGCTGACATCATCAGATTCGGTTGAAAACGGATTAAAAACCGTTATAAAATCAGCAATGTTTTGTTCAATAAGAGATGATATATTAAACACCGCATCGGTCGGCAGGGTTGATTCGTTGATTTCAAAGCCGGTGAACAGAGTTGCATCTGCCTTGGCGACTGCTAAATAAAGTCTCTTTGCGGTTTCATCAAATAAATTGTTGATGCTTTCAACTTCAGCAGAAACCTCGTCGGGAATGATGTAGCAATTCTTTATCAGCACCGAATCAGAGTAATTGCCAATAGCTTCACTTGACAAAACAGAGCAAACTCGGTCAATATCATTTTGTGTGGTCAATCCGTTTTGGCTAATCGCCCTCACATCAACCGCGGTTATAACCTTAATGCCTTGGCGTTTTGCATATTTGTAAAATTCCTTCAAAAGGTCGCCGTAAGGAGCTTCAAAACCGTCAACAGGGAACAATAGACCGCCTTTGAAATTAACAGTCAATTCAATAGCGTTAAACCCGTCGTTCTTAATTGTATCAATAGCAGTCTTGGAGCGTTCGACTGCATCCTCCGGCGATACTTCATCGAGCAGGAAATCTTCACCCGGGCAAAGTGAAATACTTTTAAAATTATTGAAAATCAGTTTTTCAACAATTTCCGCAGTGTCGTCTTTGTTTTCTGAAGGCGTCGATGTAGTTTGTGTCGGTGTTTCGTTTGGGGTGTCACTGTTCAAAACAGCAAAAAGACCAACCGCCGCCGAGGAAATCACAATAGTGACAACCAACAGTATTGGAATTATTACTTTCAGATATTTTCTAGTCCTTAAATTTTGTTTTTCCATTTATTACTCCTAGTAGGTTAGGGTTTTAATACATCTTTTAAATTTTCTCTTTGTGCGGTGGTCAATTCATCTTCAGCCATTATGGTCGAATAATTAAATATTATCACACCATTACATCCGATTTTGTCCGCATCAACAGCTTGGCGTGCCAAAATATCGTCAACCGTTGTCCATTCACCGCTTTCCATGTCGGCAGACGGGTCACCGATTTTGTATGCCGCAAGACCAATGTATATTTTCACATTTTCGTGTCTGGGCATAGACATCCAAAGATCCAACAGATAATCATACTTAATGCTGTCGTTGGGGTAATTATATCCAAAGTATAGCTGCGGTGCAATATAATCAATGTACCCCGAAGTGCTCATCCACTTTTTTAGGTCGGCGTATTTGTTTTGGTAGTTTGTATCGCTATTGTCAGTGGAAATGTTATACGCAGGGCTGACACCAAAGCTAACTGCTGCATCGATTTCTTTGACGGTACGGTATATGCCCGAAACAAGAGTGTTTACGTTGTTCCGACGCCAATCACCCAACGAAAGCTTACCGCCGTTTGCAACATACTTATCATATTCAGGTTTGTCAAACTCATCGCCCACAGGTGTAGTCGAGGGGTAAAAATAATCGTCAATATGTATTCCGTCAACATCATAGTTTTCAACTATCTCTCGGACACCGTTGAGTATCAAAGCCTGAACTTCGGGAATTGATGGGTTAAAATAGAGCCTATTTTCCCATGTAAGAACGTATCTATCGTTTTCAGAATTGTCGTCGGTTAGCCATTTTTTGGCTATATGATCATCCGAAAGGGTTAAATGATCAGCAGTTCCAAGCGTTACGCGGTATGGGTTTAACCATGCGTGAATCTGCAGCCCTCTCTCGTGAGCCGCTTTGACCATATAGTCCAAAGCATCGTATCCGGGGTCGACACCTTGAGTGCCGCTTAAAACCGAACTGTGCGGGAAATATTTTGAGTAATAAAGTGCATCGGCAAAGGGACGAACCTGAACAATTACCGCGTCGCAACCAAGTGTTGTTGCATCGTCAAACATTTTGTTTATGCTTTGTTTAAAAGCGGCTGCATCTTTACCGACAAAATTCAAATCTTCAAATGAATACCACATAGCGTTCTTAAAGCTTTTGACTATGGGTTTGGTATCATTTGACGAACCGTTTTGTGAGGAGTTTTCATTACTCGAAGTTCCGCTTTCAAGAGAACCGTTTCCGGAAGCGGTAATGTCTGAGTTTGTTAGCGAAGAGGTTATGTCGGACGAAAAAGAAGGTGCAGAAGTAGTTGAGTCAGATGAAGTTATTTCTGAAAAAATACTGCTGTCAGAAACATTAGCGGTGTCCGATGCTGAATCTTTGTAAGCAGTGAACGAGGTTTTTCCGTCCTTTAAAAGAATAACACAAAAAATCAGTGAAAAGGAATATACAACAGCGACTGTAAGAGCTATTAGTATAACCGTTGATTTTTTTAAGCTTAACTTTTCGTTTATATCGGTCACCTCACAATATGTAGTTGAATTATTTATTATATTATACTATAATATAGTGGAAATAACAACAATTATTTATGTAAAGTTGGGGATAAAATGACGCATTTTGAAGTGATTTTTTTGGTATATTTGGGAGTCATTTCCTTGGCATCCATATTTTTGACTGCCTTGGATAAATCTAAGGCAAAAAATCACCGTTATCGCATACCTGAAGCAACCTTGTTTTTGTTTGCTGCTTTGGGTGGAAGCATTGCTATGTACATAACCATGTTTGTTGTGCATCACAAAACAAAAAAACTGCATTTCCTTCTGGGAATACCGTTGATTTTCTTGTTACAGTGTGTTTGCGTGTATGCTGTTTATGCGAAATAGTAGGGGAGGATATTATCCTCATGTGTTAATGAATTATTATTAATTATTCATTTTCTATTGACATCGGTTATGTTTGGGAATATAATATACGGGTAAATTAAATACTGTCTTCGGGGCGGGGTGAGATTCCCCACCGGCGGTAAAAGGCTAAGCCTTCAAGCCCGCGAGCGTGAAAATGCTGATTTGGTGAGATTCCAAAGCCGACGGTCAGAGTCCGGATGAAAGAAGATACATAAAGCACTTATATTGTGTTATATTGTTCCGCCTTGATTTTTTTCAAGGCGGTTTTTATTTGCCTTCCCCTCAAAGGGGAAGGTGTCTGCGAAGCAGACGGATGAGGTGTGGGTTATTCCTCAGTTTCAAAATCTTACAATGAACTTTCGGAGTGATTCTTATGGCTACAAAAGTAAACAATAACATAAAAAAAATGACGGTCGTGGCAATGCTGTGTGCTATTGCTTTTCTTGTTTCGCTTGTATTCCCGTTTAAGGTCAGCTTTCTTACCTTTGATTTAAAGGATGCAATAATAGCTATTTCGGCATTGATGTACGGTCCTTTGGCAGGGTTGGTTTGCTCAATAATAGTGCCGTTTATCGAGTTTATTACGACCTCCGAAACAGGTGTATACGGACTTATAATGAACTTTTTGTCAAGTGCATCGCTTTCGGTGACGGCAGGCTTTGTGTATAAATACAGAAGATCTTTTTCGGGTGCTATTTTTGCAATGGTATCGGCTGTATTTGCCGTCGTTGCTGTGATGCTGCTTGCTAATCTTTTTATTACACCTTATTATATGGGTGTTGAAAGAAGTATGGTGGTTGATCTTATTCCGTCACTGCTTTTGCCGTTTAACCTTATCAAAGCAACTGTGAATGCCGCACTGACTTTACTTATCTATAAGCCTATGACCGCAACTTTCGGCAGAATGCGATTGATCGAAAGAAAGACTTATAATAAATCTCAAGGCTTGCGTTCTATAATACTTATGCTTTGCTCTTTGGGTGTTGCGGCGGTTGCTATTGTTGTGTTTGTGCTTCACCTCGGCGGTACCGTCGAAATTTGAAAAAATTACTATTGACAAATTGAAAATTGATGATATAATACTTAACGAAATTGAATACATCCTTATCAAGAGTGGTGGAGGGGAACGGCCCTATGAAGCCCGGCAACCTGTTTTTTACAAGGTGCCAAGTCCGTCGGTTTTTACCGAAAGATGAGTTTTTTTAAACCTGCTCTTTCGGGCAGGTTTTTGTTTTGTTTAAATTTGAATGAATATAAAAGGAGAAGAATTATGGGAAAGTTTTTGTTTACTTCTGAATCGGTTACTGCAGGTCATCCCGACAAGGTTTCGGACAGTGTGTCGGATGCAATTCTTGATGCTATCATAGCACAAGACCCTACCGCCCGTGTTGCTTGTGAAACCTTCTGCACAACGGGTGTTGTCACCGTCATGGGCGAGATAACTACCACTGCCAAGGTTGATATTCCTACCATCGTGCGTAAAACTGTTTGTGATATTGGATATAATTCACCTTCACAAGGCTTTGACGGTAACACCTGTGCTGTTATGGTATCGTTGGACAAGCAGTCACCCGATATTGCAATGGGTGTTGATAAGTCTTTGGAGCTTAAAAACGGTCAGGATGATGAATATAATCTCCACGGTGCCGGCGACCAGGGCATGATGTTTGGTTACGCTTGTGACGAGACTCCTGAGTTGATGCCCATGCCTATTTCGTTGGCTCATAAGCTTGCCAAGAAGTTGACCGAGGTTCGTAAGGACGGTACATTGGGTTATCTTTGTCCCGACGGAAAGACTCAGGTTACTGTTGAATATGTTGATGGAAAGCCTGCCCGAGTTGAGGCTGTTGTTGTGTCCAGTCAGCATAGTGCCGATGTAACCCTTGAGACTCTTCGTGCTGATATTTTGGAAAAGGTTATCAAACCCATTATCCCCGAGGGAATGATGGATGATGAAACCAAGGTTTACATAAACCCCACAGGCCGATTTGTTGTCGGTGGTCCTCAGGGCGATACCGGTCTTACCGGCCGTAAGATCATTGTTGATATCTATGGCGGATATGCCCGTCACGGCGGTGGTGCATTCAGCGGCAAAGACCCCACAAAGGTTGACCGTTCTGCAGCCTATGCAGCACGCTATGTTGCCAAGAATATTGTAAAAGCAGGTCTTGCAAGTAAGTGCGAGGTAGAGCTTGCCTATGCTATCGGTGTTGCAAAGCCTGTTTCGGTTATGGTTGACACATTCGGCACAGGAAAATATTCTGACGACAAAATTGCCGATGTAGTAAATGAGGTATTTGACCTTCGTCCTGCCGCTATTATCGACGCTTTCCAAATGCGTACACCTATTTATTCGCAGTTGTCGGCTTTGGGTCACTTGGGTCGTGAGGAGCTTGGCGTTAAGTGGGAAAATACCGATAAGGTCGATGCTTTGATTAAGGCACTCGCTTAATTTATTTGATTTTAGAATAATTTTCATTCAGGACGCAACTCGTGGGGGCGACCTGTGGTTGCTTTAAAGCGAACGCAGGTCGTCCCTATATTTATATAAACTTTTTTATAATTAGTTGTTGCATTTGCTTGAGCTTTAGAGTAAAATATTCTAAATGAAGCCAATAAGGATGTAGATGATGATAATTTCAGAAAATTTTCCGTACAATAATGAGTTTTTTAAAATTTTTGAAGAACTCACCAAAATACCTCACGGCTCAGGCAACACTGCTGAAATTGCAAAGTTTTGCTATAATTTCGCTATCGAAAACGGTTGCGAAGCCGAAATTGATGAGGTTGGAAACGTAATAATCAAGAAAAAGGCAGGCAAAGGCTTTGAAAATACCGAGCCTGTGATATTGCAGGGTCATCTTGATATGGTTTGTGAAAAAACACCCGACTCTAACCACGATTTCACCCGTGACCCGTTAAAATTATCCTTTGACGGTAAGTATATTACTGCCGAAAACACTACTTTGGGTGGTGATGACGGTATTGCTGTGGCTTACGCTTTGGCTTTGGTTAAAGATAATGAGTTGCAGTTGCCGCCGCTTGAGATTGTTCTCACAATGGATGAGGAAACGGGTCTTTTCGGTGCTGCAGGGCTTGACGGTAGTAAGCTTTGCGGTAAAAAACTCATAAATCTCGATTCCGAGGAAGAGGGAATACTGCTTTGCGGTTGTGCAGGTGGACTTACCGCTACCGTTAAGGCTGATTTTGATTTTAACAACATTCAAGGTGGCATTGTCAAGGTTACATTGGGTGGACTTAAAGGCGGTCATTCGGGTTGCGAGATTCACCGCCGCCGTCTTAATGCTGCTTTGGTTTTGGCAAAAATGATTCGAAACAGCGGTTGCGATTTCAGACTTGTTTCCTATGTCAGCGGCACAAAGTTCAACGCTATTCCTTGTGTGTGCACTGCCGAGGTTCTTGTGGATGATACCGACAAATTTATTGAAAATTTAAAGCAAAATCTTGAGGTGGTTAAATCGTCCAAGGTGTGCGCCGAGGATGAACCTACGCTTGATATTTTGATAGACACAAGGGAAGAGAAATCCTTGTCATTGGATGATTCCAAGCGTGTGATTGATTATCTTTGCTCTGTGCCTGACGGTGTTATTTCAGAGGGTGACACAGGTGTCATAACCTCGCTCAATACGGGTGTCAGCACACTTGAAAATGGCAAATGGTATTCCGAAGCACTTATCCGCAGTATGGTTAACGGTGACCTTGATGTTATCGCACAAAGGGTTATTGATGTTGCTAATTCGGTGAAATTTAGCGTTGATTTCTCCGACCGTTATTCGGCTTGGGAGTATAACGAGGTGTCCCCCTTGCGTGATAAAATGGTTGCAGTTTATGAGAAGATGTATGGCAAAAAGCCGATTGTCAGCACCATTCACGCAGGTCTTGAATGCGGTATTATTTCGGACAAAATCCCCGGAATGGATGCCGTGTCAATGGGTCCCGATATTTTGGATGTCCACACCGTAAATGAGCGACTTGATGCCGAAAGCGCCATTCGTTGCTTTGAATATCTCGTTGAGATTTTGAAAAATATTTAGTTTATGTGTCCTTATGTATAATTATTTTGGAGGTTATTCTGTCATGAATACATTTAAGAGAATATTTAGCATTATCTTATGCGTTGGTTTACTTGTGACGGCTATGGTCGGATGCGGTTCAGGTAATAACGACGTCACTCAAAGCGATTCAACTTCTGAAATTGTTAGCAGCACTGCCGATGTAAAATTTATCAATGACGGTGAAGCAGTATATCGTGTTGTTCGTGCTGATGGTGATGAAGACAGTGCCGCTGTCGCACAATTTGTTTTCAAACAGTTGAAGGATAAGTTAAAAGTTAATAGTCGTAGTTGTGCTGATACCGAGGACGGTACCGACCAGTACGAAATTCTTATCGGTATGACTAACCGCGAGGAGTCCAAGACCGCTGCCGCTTACCTTGAAGAAAAAACAGGTGGCCGTTATGACGACTATGTTATATGCTCTATCGGAAAGAAGATCTGCATCTACTCAGAAAATCCTGATGCTTTGAGGGTTGCTGCAGAGTATTTTGTTGAGAACTTTTTAAAGGCAGAGGGTGTGAATGGCGGTATTGATTACATCAAAGCTACAGAAGGCGATTTTGAAACCATCACCGTCAACGGTGTAAACATCGGAAAATTCAACTTTGTCCGTCCTCATTATAACTCTTCCTGGCTGACCGAGGTTGAGATGGAAAAAATTGTTGAAACAGTGTACCAAAAGACCGGTTATATGCTCAACATAAATCACGATACATACATTGCTCCCGAGGAGTATGAGATCGTAGTAGGCAACACATCACGCGACGGTGTTGAGAAGATCGCCAATTATGATGAATTTAAAATCAGCGTTAAAGGTAAAAAGATCTATCTGAACGGTGGTAGTGCTCATGCAACTGCTATGGCTGTTAGTGAATTTGCCAAGCTTTTAAAGGGTGATATTAAGGATTCTGTTTCTTACACGGGTTCTTATGAGACCGCCATGAAGTCTTATGACAAGTCTACCACCTTCCATAAGACTTGGGGTGATGACTTTGACGGTGACAAGCTTGACACCACCAAGTGGAAACAGCTTGATGAGAAATCTACAAACGCGGGACAAAACGGCAAAATCTCGGTTCGATCTTCCAATCCCAATGATGTATTTGTCAAAGACGGTAAATTCCATATCTGTGCCCGTCAGGATGAAAATTATTACTACGGCGGTATGATCAGAACAACTGAAATAATGGAATATAAGTACGGTTATGCTGAGATTAGTCAGGTTATGCCTCACGGCGACAGCTTTTGGACTGCCTGGTGGACAGGTACGGATGATCTGATGTCATCCATCGATGATAAACAGCCTGCATACCTGCACTGCGAAATAGATATTGTTGAGTGCTTTGGAAATTCTAAATACTATGCCGCAAATTGCCATAGATGGCCTACCGGTGGCGGTTCAGCGGAATACGAGCACACCGCACTTGACGATAAGTACGGTAATGATAGAAAATATTCCTGTCCTGATGAAGGTGTGGTTCTCGGTGACGGTTTCCACACATACGGCTTCTTGTGGGATGACACACAAATGTCGTTTACCTGCGACGGCAATCTTTTCTTCACTTACAAGTACAACACCGTTGAGGATTTGGAAGCATTTAACCATAGTATGTATTTTATCTATAGTATGGCAGTTGGATTTGACAATGCTCCCGGAAATCCCATAACCAAAAATCCTGACGAGTGGGAGAATTCAAACAAGCTTATTCTTGATTGGATCAACCTTTATCAAAAGGATGACGGTAAGCATACCCTTGATTGGAAGTATGCCGAATAATGTATAAAAAAATAACAGCCCTCGAGGGCTGTTATTTTTTTCTTTTTATGCAAACTGGCTGTTGTAAAGGTCATAGTAGAAGCCTTTTTGCTTCAACAGTTCTTTATGGTTGCCGTGTTCGATGATGTTACCGTCCTTCATAACAAGTATCACATCAGAATGTTTGATTGTGGAAAGTCGGTGAGCAACAACAAAGCTTGTGCGACCCTTCATAAGTCTTGCAAAGGCGTGCTGAATGTGCATCTCGGTCTTAACGTCGATAGACGAGGTTGCTTCATCAAGAATGAGCATAGGAGGCAGGCAAAGCATGACACGGGTGATGCACAGCAACTGCTTCTGACCCTCTGAAAGGTTACCGCCATCCTCACCGATAACAGTATCATAACCCAAAGGCAAACGCTTGATAAAGCTGTGTGCGTGGGTCGACTTTGCGGCGGCTATAATCTCTTCTTCGGTGGCATTGGGGTTACCCATGGTTATATTCTCACGAATAGTGCCCGATTTAAGCCAGGTTTCCTGCAAAACCATACCGTAATTTTCACGAAGGCTGTGTCGTGTGACCTCGCGAATATCATTTCCGTCAACCGAAATACTGCCTTTTGTTACATCATAAAACCTCATAAGTAGGTTAATGAGTGTGGTTTTACCGCATCCCGTTGGGCCTACAATAGCAATCTGCTGGCCGCTTTCAAAATTCAAGGTAATACCGTCAATAAGCGGTTTTTCAGGTGTGTAGGAGAACGAAATATCGTTCATTGCAACATTGCCGTCGGCTTTGGGCATTTCCTTGTTGTTTTCGTCCGAAACTTCTTCGGTCTGTTCCAAAAAGTCGAAAACACGGTCGGCAGAGGCTTTTGCGGCGGCAAGCTCGGTTATAACACCCGAAATTTCATTAAACGGCTTGGCATACTGACTTGCATAGCTTAAAAGAATCGACAAAGCACCAACCGTGAATGCAGGATTTGAAATAACGGTCAAAGCACCGATAAGGCAGACAAGGGCGTAAATAACCGAGTTGATAAGACGGGTTGAGGGGTTGACCATTGAGGAGAAGAATGTGGCTCGAAGTGAGTATTTTCTCAAATCCTCGTTTATCTGCTCAAATTTTTCGGTTGCCTTATCGCCATGGCAAAAAGCACTTATAACCTTTTGGTTTCCAACCGTTTCATCAATGAAAGCCGTTTGAATACCGCGTGTTTCGGATTGCTTTTTGAACATGGAGTATGTTCTGTCAGATATAAACTTTGCAACAAGCAGGGAAGCAGGGGTCAAAACAACAACTATCAGTGCTATTTTCCAATTTATCGAGAACATCAGCACGACGGTGCCCAAAACTGTGGCAACACCGGTGAATAGCTGTGTAAAGCCCATAAGTAAGCCGTCTGAAAGAGTGTCAACATCCGAAATTACACGGCTGACAACATCACCGTAGGGATGAGTGTCGATATACGAAAGAGGTAATCTTTGAACCTTTTTAAAAGCAAGACTTCTCATATTATGAACGAGCGAGAAGGTCATTTTGTTGTTGCAAATACTCATAAGCCATTGCACAACTGCAGCAAGACCGATTGAAATTATAATTTTTATTATAATGTCTGTGATTTTGTCAAAATCAACATTGCCTTTGCTTACGATACAGTCTATGGCATTACCAATGAGCACGGGGATAAAAAGGGTTAAAGCAACGTTTATAACGGCAAGCAACAAAGATAATATAAAGATTATTTTCTGCTTGCCCAGCATCAAAGCAATCTTCTTGAAGGTGCCTTTTTTAGTGTTCATAATCAAAGCTCCTCCTTTTCCAATTGGCTTTGGCAAATTCCGCGGTAGGTTTCGCAGGTGTTCAAAAGCTCCTCGTGTGTGCCGATGCCTACAGCCTCACCGTCATCAAGAACAATTATTCTGTCACAGTTCATAACCGATGAAACACGTTGTGAAACTGTGAAAACTGTTGGCTTTTTAGGCAGATTTTTTATAGCGTGACGAAGGTCGGCTTCGGTCTTAAAATCAAGTGCCGAAGCACTGTCATCAAGTATCAGTATTTGGGGATTACCGACCAAAGCACGGGCTATACAAAGCCTTTGCTTTTGTCCGCCCGAAAGATTGCGTCCGTTTTGCTCGATCAGGGCATCCAAACCGCCCTTTTTCTCAACCGTTTCCTTACCTTGGGCCAAGGTTAAAGCCTGCCAAAGCTCGTCGTCGGTAGCCAACTTCCCACCAATCAAAAGATTCTCTCTGACAGTGCCCTTAAACAAAACCGACTTTTGCGGAACAATACCGATCATTTTTCGCAATGACTTTTGGTCATAGTCCTTAACATCTTTTCCGTTTACGGCAACAAGACCCGCCGTTGCACCGTAAAGACAAGGTATAAGATTGACAAGTGTAGATTTACCGCTGCCTGTGGCTCCGATAACACCAATCATTTCACCGCCGTTTGCAGTGAAGCTTACGTTGTTCAGTGATGCTTCACCCGCACCGTTGTATGTGAAGCCTACATTTTTAAACTCAACTGCATGACCGACTGATGCCGAAAGTTCGCTTGCGGTTGGTGTGTCGGTATGGGTTTGCATTGATAAAACACTGTCGATTCTTGAACCTGATGCCAAAGCCTTGTTGACCGTCATAATCATATTGGCAAGCTTGACAAGTTCAATAAGAATCTGTGACATATAGTTGTAAAGTGCGACAATCTGACCTTGTGTAAGGTCTCCGTTATATACGCGCTTTCCGCCGATCCAAATGATAAGAATAACTGCGGCGTTGACCACAACATAAGTGAGAGGGTTCATCAAAGCTGAAAGCCTGCCTGCCAAGCGTTGCAGAGCGTTAAGCTCGTTATTTGTCTGCTCAAAAGCGTCAACCGACTGCTGCTCTTGACGGTATGCACGTATAACTCTAACGCCCTTTAACGATTCACGTGTGTTAAGTGTTACGCGGTCTAATTTCTGTTGGATTTTTTTATAAAGTGGAACGGTTACTGCCATTATAGCAACGACGATAATGGTCAAAACGGGGATAGATGCCAAGAAAATGAGAGCCGATTTTGTGTCTACCGTAAATGCCATTATCATTGCACCGAAAACAATAAACGGCGAACGCAAAAGCAAACGCAGTGCGAGATTCACACCGGTCTGTACAGTGTTGACGTCACCTGTCATACGGGTGATAAGGGTAGAGGTGCCCACATTGTCGAGGTCGGTATAGCTTAATGTGTTTATTTTTTTGAATAAAGCTGAACGCAAGTTTGCAGCAAAACCAACCGATGCATTAGCGGCAAAATACTGCGCTACCAAAGCACAGATAAAGCCGATAATACCCAAAGCCATCATTAAAATTCCACGGGAAACAATAAACGATTTATCACCGTTTCCAATACCTTTGTCTATTATGTCGGCAACCACAAGCGGAACAAACAATTCAAACAAAGCTTCAGTCAGCTTAAAAAACGGACCCAAAACCGCTTGGATGCGGTATTGCTTCATATATTTTAAAAGATTTTTCATGACTTCACCCAAATCAGAAAATATTGTTTATAATAAATTAATTATAGCAAAAAATACATTAAAATCAAGCAAAAGCAAAATTTATCTTCACATTTTTGTTTCAATGTGGTAATATAGTTGCGGTGATTAAAATGGAACAAAAGAAAATTGACAGAATTTCAGAACTTACACGCATTTCCCGTGAAAGGGAATTGACCGAAGCCGAACAAAAAGAACGCGCCGCATTGCGACGCGAATATATTGATTCATATAAGGCTTCTTTAACAGGAATACTGGATAATACCTATATCCAGAACCCTGATGGAAGCAAGCAGAAACTTAAACCGAAGAAATAAAACACCAAATCAGCCTTCATTGTTAAAGGGTGGTGCCGAACGAATGTGAGGCGGAGGGGTTTACCGATTCATATTCTCGTTATACCGTTTCACAAGTTCAGGTATCTCGGCTACCGTTTCAACCTGCAATTCGCATTGAGGTATATCGGGTCTGGGCCAAGCGCCAACAGTATTGACATAAACGGGAACATAACCCGCTTTTCTTGATGCGTCAACATCATTCAACGGATTGTCACCGACATACATCATATCAGCGGGGTCTAATTCCAACCGTTCAGCCATCATTTTAAATGCGGTCAGTTGTGGTTTTGGACAGTTGTATTGACCCGAAACGATAACGCGGTCAAAAATATTGTCCAACCCTAACATCTCAAGCTTTCTTTCCTGCAAACCGGGTTTTCCGTTGGTTATAAGACCTAACTTGAACCCGTCGGCTTTAAGGGCTTGAAGCATGGGGATTGTGAATGGGAAGGGTATAGCAATATTATTAAACTCCGAAAATACAAAGTCGGAGTATGCGTTACCGTCTATTTTTTGAGTGAATAACGGTGTTTCGTTGACTATGTACTCACGAATTCTATCCCAACCGTAATAAACGCAAAGTTTGTCGGCTCTTATCATTATTTCGGCAATTTCCTCGTCCGAAAGATTTGGATCAACGGGAAGCTTTGTGCGGATGGTTTTTGCGACTTCGGTCAATGTTGCATACCTATCGAATAGTGTATGGTCAAGATCGAAAATAACAGCTTTTATCATAATTTCACCGCTTATAAAAAAAATCATTATACAGTTATTTTAATTTAAGATAAACACAATGTCAAGGAAGTTGTTTTATGAAAATTATTCTTGCAAGCAAATCCCCGAGAAGAAAAGAGATTTTAGAAAATCTGGGATTTCAATTTGAGATAATTACCGCCGATACCGATGAATCGTCCGATGTTACCGACCCTGAGAGCTTGGTGCAGATTTTGGCGGTCAGAAAAGGTAAAGCGGTGCAGGAAAGCCATAATGAAAAAGACACACTTATAATATCCTGTGATACCGTTGTTGCTTGTGACGGCAAGATTTTGGGCAAGCCTCATTCACCCGAGGAGGCTAAAGCCATGCTTCGCTCATTATCGGGCAGAGGTCACACCGTTTTAAGCGGATTGGCGCTCTTTTATAACGGAAAGACCATTTCGGGCGTTGACAAAACAGAAGTGTATTTTGCCGAAATGCCCGAAAGCTTTATTGAAAGTTATGTTGCAAGCGGTGATCCTATGGATAAAGCAGGCAGCTACGCTATTCAAGGTAAGACAAGCTTGTATATCGATAAGATTGACGGATGCTACTTTAATGTAGTCGGTCTTCCTGTGAGATTGCTTGTAAAATTGATCGACCGTTTGGGATTGGATTTACAACAGCTCTAAGTAAATGCAAAAGCAGGCGTTTGCCTGCTTTTTTGTTTAAATTATCGGTGGTTCGGGTGTTCTGCGGTATTTGGGCAACGGATTCTGATAGGGGAAAACATCTTCTCTACTCATTATGTTGTCATATTCAAGGCTGTTTTCCGAACAGTAAACGGTATCCACAGTGTCGTCGGGCTCGTGACGTATTGGGTCAAACTTTTTCTTTTTATCAGGCATGAAAAACGCTCCTTTCAAACCTATTGTTTGAGAGAAGCGTTTATTTATACTTTATTTCTTTTTGTAAATAATTGAAAAATCAACGGTACTGTCATGCTTTGAAAAAACAACATTTTGATAAGCCGAGTCATATATATATGCGGTCGGAACCGAAATAAACGGTAGAACTGTAGATTCTTTAGAAAGTATTTCAAGACACTTTCCTATAATCTCTTTTGCTTTTTCGGTGTTGTCGGTTTTGTTTAATTCATCAACAAGCGTGTTATACTGCTCATTTTTAATATACAATCCCGAGTCTTTTTTCGCAAAGGATGAAAGAATTTCCGTTACAGTACCCGATAACGGTACAAAAGCGATATTGAAATTGCCTTGTTCAACAACCTCTAAAAGAGTTTGTTCGGAAGAAACGGTTGTGATATTCACATAAGCGCCCAAGTTGCTTTGCCATTGAGTTGCGATTTCAGCAACAATCGGCTTGATTTCCTTAGATTCGGTCGTTACGATTTTTATATCAGGTAACTGGTTGTTTTTAAACTCTTTCAAACTTTCCAAGAAATCAGCACGTGCATTTTGCAGATTGTAATCATATGAATGTTTATATTGTCCAAGAATATTTAAACTTGATGAGAACAACACACTGTCTTGAGGGATTACTGTATCTGCCAGTTTAAAACGGTCATGTGTTTTTAAACCGATTATTTCTTTGTGTAACGACTGTGCAAAAGCCTCGGTAAGCTTTGTGTTACTTCCTATTTCGGTGTTTTTGTTGAATATAATAGCGTAATTTTTTTGATAAAACACACTGACACTTCGTGACTTAGAAGTGATTTCCGAATAATTGTTCATGTTATCGACCGTCATGCCGATTTCTTTATCTTTGATTCGCTGTATGTTGTTTTTACCTGTTGTACTTACGGTCAAAAAAACGTGTTCGGCGATAAGGTTATCGGATTTAGGAACATTTTTCAAAGAGAGCTTGACATGGCGGTTTTCAATCCATTTAGATATATAATAAGCACTGTTTGTCAAAATATGTTTACTGTCAAGACCGTATTTTCCTTTGCAATCTTCAAAAAACTGACGGTTGCAGGGCATGAAAACAGTTTGTGTGAGCAAATAGGGTAAATTGTTGTTAGGTTGTGTCAAGGTTATTGACAATGTTTTGGCATCAATAGCCTTTATCCCCAAAGGCGATTGAGCGTCACCGTTTAGGCGTTCAGATACACCTGAAATAATCTTAGCAACCGATGCTGACGGTGATGCTGTAACAGGATCTGCAACACGCTCAATGGCAAAGACAAAATCATCGGCGGTTATAGCGGTTTCGTTATGCCAAGAGGAAGATTTAAGTTTAAAAGTGTAGGTTAATCCGTCATCGCTGATTGAGGTTGACTCAACGAGGTCGGGAACAGCATTTCCTGTAGAATCCTGCTTATATAGTCCTCTGAAACAGTTTCTTACAACAAGTTTTTCCGAGTAGCTTTGAGCCATCTGCGGGTCAACGTTTTTGGGCATGGCATCAATGCCGAAATATATGTTGAAATTGTCTTCAGTGCAACCGGATAAAAACAGCGTTGAACACAACAAAACAAGCCCAAGTGCCAAGGCAGTGAGCTTTTTAGAAACGTATGTAAAGTTCTTGAGCTTTTTAATCATGTTGCAACATTCCTTCAAAATCATAGTATAATATCTAATTATATTATCGTCAAGTGGAATATATAATAATTTTTTTGATAATGTAAAGAAAAACACTTGACAGATGACTAAGAAGTGTGTATAATGGTCGCTGTAATGAAAAATACTTTACAGAGGTGAGCGTTTTGCCGAAGGATCTGTCGGTGGTTTTGCTGCTTGATTATTACGGCGGTCTTTTGCCTGAAAAGCAACGCCGACTTGTAGAGTATTATTACTGCGATGACCTGTCCTTGGCTGAGATTTCAGAGTCTGAAGACATAACCCGTCAAGGTGCTCGGGATGCTATCGTGCGCGCCGTTAAAAAGCTTAACGATTTTGAAAGCGCGGTAGGGTTCGCCAAGAAGATTGATACGGTCAAACGCAAATTCCAAAAATTTGAAACCGATCCAAACGATGAAAATAAAGCATCTTTAAAGCAGGCTATTGAAGAAATGTAAGGCAGGTGTGAAAATTGGCATTTGAAGGTTTGTCCGATAAGCTTTCGGCGGCATTTAAAAAGCTCCGTTCAAGAGGTAAGCTTTCAGAAAGCGACCTTAAAGAGGCAATGCGAGAGGTTCGTTTAGCACTTCTTGAGGCCGATGTAAACTATAAGGTTGCCAAGGATTTCACCAACTCGGTTGTTGAAAAGAGTATTGGTGAAAAGGTTATGGAAAGCCTTACTCCCGCACAGATGGTCATTAAAATCGTCCGTGATGAGTTGACCGAGCTTATGGGTGGCGAGGGTGCCAAGCTCAATTTTGCTTCTAAGATTCCCACTGTTATTTTGATGTGCGGTTTGCAGGGCTCGGGTAAAACCACTCATAGTGCAAAGCTTGCCAAGCGTCTTAAATCCCAGGGTCACAGACCTATGCTTGTAGGATGTGATATCTACCGTCCTGCTGCTATCGAGCAGTTGAAGGTTTTGGGCGAAAAAATTGGTGTTCCCGTATTTGAAAAGGGCACACAAAAGCCCGAGAAAACTGCCGTTGAGGCAATTAAGCACGCAAGAGACTACGGTAACGATTTCGTTATTTTGGATACCGCAGGTCGTTTGCATATAGACACAGAGCTTATGGAAGAGCTCAAACGCATCTGCAAAGCCGTTGAGGTCAACGAGATTCTCTTGGTTGTCGACTCGATGGTCGGTCAGGATGCCGTAAACATTGCTAAAACCTTTAACGAAACACTTGAGATTTCGGGTGTTATCCTTACCAAGCTTGACGGTGATACCCGTGGCGGTGCTGCCTTGTCGGTTAAGGCTGTAACAGGTAAACCCATCAAGTTCATCGGTACGGGTGAAAAGATAGATGACCTTGAGGAATTCCATCCCGACCGTATGGCATCGAGAATCCTCGGTATGGGCGATGTGCTTTCATTCATTGAGCGTGTTGAAACACAGATTGATGAAAAAGCAGCATTGGAAGCCGCTAAGAAGCTTGAAGAAAACAAGTTTGACCTTAACGACCTTCTTGATCAGTTTAAGCAGATCAAGAAAATGGGCAGTCTAAAGCAGATTTTGTCCATGATGCCGGGTGTGGGCAATAAGGTTAAAGATATGGATATTGATGATAGGCAGATTCAGCGTATTGAGGCTATTATCACTTCGATGACCAAAAAAGAGCGTGCTAAGCCCGAGATTTTGAACGCTTCAAGACGTAAGAGAATCGCGGCAGGCTGCGGTCAAAAGGTTGAGGATGTCAACCGCCTTATGAAACAGTATGAACAGATGAAAAAGATGTTCAAGCAGATGAATAGTAAAGGCGGCAAGCGTCGCTTTATGAAGGGAATGCCCGGTGGCATGAACCTTCCCGATGATCTTAATTTCTGATATTTAATGGTTGATCCATAGAATATAAATTTATTGCAGGAGGTGCAGAAAAATGGTTAAAATCAGACTTTGCCGTATGGGTGCTAAGAAGGCTCCTTTCTACCGTGTAGTTGTTGCTGATTCCAGATTCCCCCGTGACGGTCGCTTTATCGAGTCTATCGGTTACTACAACCCCATGACCGAGCCCGCTACCGTTCAGATCGATGCTGACGCAGCAAAGAAGTGGATCGCTAACGGTGCACAGCTTACCGATACCGTTAAGGATCTTCTCAAGAAGAACAATGTTCTTTAATCAGTAGCAGGAGAAATTATTATGACAGAATTGCTTGTTACCATTGTTTCCGGTTTGGTTTCCCAGCCGGATAGCGTAACCGTTACCGTGGACGAGCCTAACGAAGAGGGTGTAATTGTATACCATCTTCATGTTGCCGAAGGTGACATGGGCCGTGTTATTGGTAAGCAGGGAAGAATCGCAAAGGCAATACGCGTTGTAATGCGTGCCGCTGCGAACCGTAACAACGAAAAGATTGCCGTTGAGATCGATTGATCTTAGCGGCATCTTCAGAAGAATTATACCCCTCAAGTTTTGAGGGGTATTCTGATATATGGAGGGTATTTATGCCTCAAAAATTTTTACAAGCAGGTAAAATTGTCGGAACACATGGAGTGCGCGGTGAAATGCGTGTTGAGGTTTGGTGTGACAGCCCTGAATTTTTAGCAAAATTCAAGAAACTGTACACCGATGAAAATGGCAATAGTGTTCTGAATGTTAAGTCCCGTGCTCATAAAAATATCTGTCTTATTAAAGCTGACGGAATCGATACTATCGAGGATGCTGAAAAGATGCGCGGCAAGGTTGTTTTTATTGACCGTGCCGATTGTAAGTTGCCAAAAGGCAGCTACTTTATAACCGATATTATAGGTTGTGTCGCGGTTGACTTTGAAACATCGCAAGAATACGGCAAGGTAACTGATGTATCCCAGACCGGTGCGAATGATGTTTGGCATATTGAATATAATGGTGGAGAATACCTTATCCCCAATGTGCCTGATTTTGTAAAGAAAGTAGATATTGAAGAAGGCAAGGTTTACATAACACCGTTAAAAGGAACTTTTGATAATGAAGATTGATATTTTGACTTTATTCCCTGAGATGTGTAATGCCGTTTTGGGCGAAAGTATTATCGGCAGAGCCGTTAAAGCGGGTCATGTTGAGATAAATACTCATAATATACGCGATTTTGCAGGAAATAAGCACAACCGTGTTGATGATGCTCCTTACGGTGGAGGTAAGGGAATGGTCATGCAGGCCGAGCCTATTTATCAATGTTTTAAGAGTCTTTATAATGAAGATGAACCCAAACCGCATCTAATTTATATGTCACCAAAAGGTAAAACCTTCACGCAAAGTGACGCTGTAAGGCTTTCTGAATATGATAGAATAGTCCTGCTTTGCGGTCATTATGAGGGCGTTGATCAGCGTGTGTTGGACGAGATTGTAGATGAGGAAATTTCGGTTGGTGATTACGTGCTGACCGGCGGTGAGTTGCCTGCTTTGACGGTTGCCGATGCTGTTTGCCGTATGATTCCCGGTGTGCTACCTGAGGAGGTTTGCTTTCAAGAAGAGAGCCATTTCGACGGTTTGCTTGAATATCCGCAGTATACTAGACCTGAGGTTTGGCACGGTGTTTCGGTGCCCGAGGTGCTGATGTCGGGGCATCATCTTAACATCGAAAAATGGCGAAAGGAACAATCGTTGGAAATTACCGAAAAACGCCGTCCCGATATGCTAAAAGGGCGAAAAGCTTGAAATTTTTATTGATATATCATAAAAGTTTTTCTATTGTTATGTAAAAATTACACAAACAAACTTTTACTAACAAGACTTTATTTGTCGCAATACGAAAAGTTTTCAGAGATAAAAAAAGTAATTGTTGACTATTGCAAACTTTGTGGTATAATGTTAATAAATCAAAAACAAAGTATTGTTTTTTTTGGTTGAAATCAAATAAAATAAGTGTGTTCACCGTCGGGATTTTACTATCCGCGGTATTAAATGACATTAAGGAGTAGTTATTATGTTCGTAAAAGATGTTGTAGTACAGAATCAGGTTGGTCTCCACGCTCGTCCTGCTACTTTCTTCATCCAGAAGGCTAACGAGTTTAAGTCTTCCATCTGGGTTGAGAAGGAAGAGCGTCGTGTTAATGCAATGAGCCTTCTCGGTGTTCTGTCTCTTGGTATCGTAGGCGGCACCTCTATCCGCATCATTGCTGACGGTAGCGATGAGCAGCAGGCTGTTGAAGGTCTTGTTGCCTTGGTAGAATCCGGCTTTGCAGAGTAATTTGATTGAATAACTTGAAAGCAGTAGGAAGGAGACTTCTTACTGCTTTTTTACTTGTCCAACACTCTACATTTTGTGGAGTGTTTTTGTTGTGTTGCTTCAAACTATCGACTTTGGAATCTTGATTACCTATCAGCAATGTGATAATATGTAATTGTAAAAATTTTCTTCGAGGTGGGTTTATGCTGAATATTGATGGCAATAGTTTTAAAGTTAATATAAATACATCTGAACATTCCGCATTTATTGAAAATGGATGCTTTGGTGATGTTACATTGTTGCCAACACCCATATTTTCTATGCGTTTAAAGCATTTGACAGACGGTGAAAGCATACATTTTAACTCTCAAAATACTTGGGAAAAGGTGACGGTTATAAAACGAGTCACAAGCTACGAGCTTTGCTTTAAAAACCCCGAAGGTATTTCTGATATTTCAGTTTTTGTTACTGCCAAGGTGACCGAAAACGGCATCCGTTGGTCGGTTGAGGTTGCAAATGATAATACCGAATATTCGTGTATGGAGGCAAACTACCCAACGCCGAAAATGACAGGTGAGTATCTCGATTATTTTGTTCCGCTTAAATCGGGTGTTGTAATTGAAAACGCTACCGAAAAAGTTTCAAGCTTTGAGCGTGTTTATCCGCACTGGGGATACTGTATGCAGTATTTTGCTGTGTATGGAAGAAAAAACGGTATTTATATCGGCATTGAGGACGGTAGGGCTGCTTCAAAGCGTTTTACCTATGAAACGGGTAACGGAACGTGCTCGCTTAAAGCCCAGTTTTTTGGCATAGGTGCAAGTCTTCCTGCAAATTCGTTTAAACTTTGGGGCGAATGTAATTGGCAGTTTTTTGAGGGTGATTGGTACGATGCTGCTCAAATTTATGCTGATTTTGTATGCCGTGAGGCCGAATGGCTACCTGAAATTGATGAAAACGGCCGACCCGATACTGCACAACGGTTCAAGGATGTACCTTTCTGGATATGTGATTATATACCTAATTCAGAGTCGCAAGGGGATAACAAGCCTAAAAACATAAGCGCAGGAACCGAGATTTATCCAAAAGATTATTGGTACAAAGCACCTATTGAGCTTAAGAATAAATTGGGTGTGAATGTGGCTTACCATGTTTATAATTGGCATGAGATACCGTTTAATATTGAATATCCTCACTTTTTGCCTGCTCGACAGGAGTTTTTGGACCATGCAAACGAGCTTCGTGAAAACGGAGTATATGTTTTGCCTTATATCAATGCCGTGAGCTGGGAAATGAATGACGGTGATGCAGGGTATGACCTCAATTTCCAAAACGAAGGACACAAACACGGTGTTGTGCTGGAGGACGGCAGTTTCTTTGTTGGAAAGTATCCGCAATACACCAAAACGGGTAAGGAAAGCCAGCTTGTGCCTATTTGCGGTATGTCGGCTTTGTGGCACAACTATTTTGAAAAACTGACCCGTGAAATGGAGTCGACATTGCCGATTGACGGTATTTATTATGACGAGGTTTCGGCTAATCCGGGTGTGCCGTGCTTTAATAAAGAGCACAACCATTTACCCGGTGGCGGTAACTACCGTGTAACGGGCTACAATGCTATGATGCGTAAAATCAATGCCGAAAAGCCAGAGGATAGCTTCTATTTTTCGGAATGCAATGCCGAAGCCTTTATGAAAAGTTTTGACGGCTTCCTCACTTGGATGTGGGTTGATGCCGGTGCTGTGCCTGCTTTCCCTGCGGTTTATGCAGGTCATATCCAAATGCTTGGACGTTGTACTCACGGTGTTAAGAAGGATGATTTTGACTTCTTTAAATACTGCACCGCAAGCAGTTTGACCTACGGACAGCAGTTGGGCTGGAGTAAAGCCGACATCGTGTATTCCGACCGACATATGGAGTTTTTGAAAAATTGTGTCGATGTCCGTGTGAAATACACAAAGCTTTTTAACGGCGGTAAAATGCTTCGTCCTGCAAAGGTTAAGTGTGACCTTCCAAAGCTTAAAACAACGGCAGGCTTGTGGTTTGAGGGTGAAATTGTTTCCGACCAAATTATCACAGGGTCGTGGAGAACGGCTGACGGCTCAAAAACAGTGATTTTTGCCGTAAATTTGAGCGAAGAAACCGCCGAATTTGAATTGACTTTTAATTCTAAAGAATATGGCGTTTGCGAAAACGAACTTCCCGAAGGATTTGCCTTAAACGGTGACGATTGTTCAGTAAAAACCACTGCCAACCGCTACGAAGTGAAGGTTTGGGAAATATAATCTTAAGTTCAAAAGACAAGCATCGAAACAAAAATTGATGCTTGTCTTTTTGTATTGTCTCTTCAATCATAACCACCAGTTTAACTGATGGTTATGATTTTGCGCTTGGCGGAAAGCCAAACATCTTTTTGTATTGCTTGTAAAAGCCGGAATAATCGTTAAATCCGCACTCGATTGCAGCTGTGGTGGCAGGTGTGCCGTTTTTTATTTTCCCGTGTGCCGAAAGCAGTTTTTTCTGCAGGCAATACCTCCACACAGATGTCTGCATTTCATTTTTAAACAGGTGCGAAAGCGTTGACGGAGAAACGTGGCAATGGCTTGCTATCTGCTCAACCGAAATATCTTGTGAAAGATTTTCTTCAATAAACTTTATGGCCGTTTGGGCGGTTTCGGTAAGGGTTACACGCTCGGCAAACCGCTCCTTTTGCGAGGACAACTCGTACAAAATAACATCCAACAGCGATTTGGAAACTTCAAGGCCGACTTGGTTGTTTGAACCGTTGGCCACCGAAATCAAATTGTCAAAAAGGTGTTTTATATTCTCTCCAACGTCATAAATACCTATTTTGCTAAACGGCTCGACGTCGGTTGGAATGTTTGCCTTTGAAAAGTTAATAATACACCTCAAATATCGGTCGGGATTGCCCAAAATCTTAACCTGATGATAGGTTTCTTTCGGGATAAAAATGAGCGTATTCTCGGTCAGTTTAAGGTTAACCGTTTCCGAAATAAACTCGGCCTCCCCGCCCAAAAACAGTATTATTTCATAAAACAAATGAAACTCTTTACCGTTTCGACTGCTGTCACCCTTGGCATATTTAAAATAAAAATCGTCCTCTGTAAGTTCAATCAGAAACTTGTTTTGCATCAAACCACCACCCTTAAAACTAATTATATAAAGTTTTGCAGAAATGTCAATGTTTAGTACAGAATTATCTATACACATTGATAAAATATCTATTAAAATAGAAATATATTACATTTTCATGGGGGTTATTTATGAATAACGCAAAGACTATTCCGTGTCAAGTTTTGAAAAATCCTTGGAGTTCGAAATATTGGGAGAGCATCCGTGTTTTTCAGGGATGTCCCACCATTGCCGTGACCAAAGGTGGACGGATTTTTGCCGGCTGGTATGCAGGCGGAACAAGAGAACCGCACATGAGCAACTACAACCTTTTGGTGGCTAGTGACGACGGCGGAAACACCTGGTCAAAGCCTATTATCGTCATCCCCGGAAGTTATGAGCATAGCATCCATTCGTTGGATATTCAGTTGTTTATTGACCCCAAGGGCGTTTTGCACGTTCAATGGGTGCAGAACAACACTGTAAAACCGGGTATGGACTATAACAACATGAGTAAATTTATGGGTCCCGCAAGGAGTGACGGATACATTTTTGGTGATTTTGTCCATGCAGGATGGCAGATAACCTGCTCAAACCCCGATGCCAAATTGGACGAGTTGGAGTTCACCGAACCTCAATATATTTATCCCGGATTTTTGCGTTGCAAGCCAACCTTTATTGACAACGATAATTGGGTCTGCTTTGCCTACGACCAGATGACCGACACCTATGGCTACAACATCACCAACGACGGCGGCAAAACCTACACACGCCACTACGGCGGCAAAAAGTTAAAGACCGACTTTGACGAAACAATGGCCTACAAAATGGATGACGGCACGTTGAGGATGTTTGCCCGTTGCGGCGGCGGTTGCCTTGCCGAGTGCTATTCACACGACAACGGACTTACTTGGACCGACGGGCAGGACAGCGGTATTGTTGCATCCGACACAAGATTTTATGTGCAAAAATTGCCCTCAGGCAGAGTGTTGCTTGTCAACAACGATGACCCGACAGCCCGCAGCAAAATGACTGTGCAACTTTCCGAGGATGACGGCAAAACGTGGAAATATAAAAAGTGTATTGATGAGCGTGATGCTGTATCATATCCTGACGCCGACTATCGTGACGGTAAAATTTATCTTGTCTACGACCGTGGCAGAACCTCTCATAAAGAGATGATTTTTGCCTCTTTCACCGAGGATGACATCATCAACGCCAACGAAATTGAACTGAAGGTGATAAGCAAACCGTTGCCTAACCCCGATAAAAAAGCCGTTATTCAATCGGTTGAGGACAACAAGCTGGTTGCCATTGTTCGAGGTGTGGATTCGGAAAAGTTGATACCTATGGCCGAGGCTTTGTACAAGGGCGGTATCCGACTGCTTGAAATAACCTATTCGGCAAACGGCTCAATACCCGATGAGGAAACTGCCGCTAATATAAAAGCGTTGGCAGAGCATTTCAAAGGCAGAATGTTCATCGGTGCAGGAACTGTTTTAAATGTTGAACAGGTGAGAAAAACCAGGGCTGCAGGAGGTTGCTTTATAATCTCACCCGATACCAATGAGCAGGTTATCCGCGAGACATATAGGCTCGGTATGGTATCAATGCCGGGTACGCTGACTCCGACCGAGATAAGTCAGGCGCATTCCTTCGGTGCTGATTTTGTTAAATTGTTCCCCATAACCAACCTCGGTGCAGACTATGTCAAGGCGGTCAAAGCACCGCTTTCCAACGTGAAATTGCTTGCCGTTGGCGGAATTAACGAAAACAATATGGCAGAATACCTCAAAGCAGGGGCAGTCGGCTTTGGTATCGGTTCAAATCTTACCGACAAAAAGCTGATAGATGATGAGGATTGGGACGGAATTACCCGTCTTGCACAAAAATTTGTTTCTGCATCAAAACAATAAAAAATACAAGCAAGATAATTATGAAAATTACAAAACTTGAAGCTATAAAGGTAAAGCCCCGTTGGATGTTTTTGAAAATGCATACCGACTGCGATATTTACGGTCTCGACGAACCCGTTTTGGAAGGGCATCGCAACGCAGTTGATGGCGGTGTGCTTGCACAGCTTACACCCAACATTTAAAGAAAACTATGGAAGGATGTTTAAATGGCAAATTATATAACTATTGACGGTGGAACAACCAATACCCGACTGACTTTGGTGACCGACGGCAAATGCGTTGATACCGTGAAATATAATATCGGTGCAAGAGCAGGTATCGAGGATAAAACTGCTTTGGAAAACGCGGTCAAAGAGGGGATAGATACACTTCTTGACCGTAACAGCCTTAAAGAAACCGACATAAAAAGAATAATTGCCAGCGGTATGATAACCTCGGAGTTTGGACTTTGTAAATTAGACCACCTAGTGGCACCTGTCGGTATAAGCGAACTGCACAGCGCAAAGCATGAAGTTACCCTTGCCGACATTTCAACTATTCCGTTTGTATTTATACGCGGAGTAAAGCTTTTGGGAGAAATTTTGGAAAATGCCGATATGATGCGCGGCGAAGAAACCGAGCTTTTTGGTCTTTCAGATTCTTTTTCGGGAGTTTACATTCTCCCAGGGTCACATTCAAAAATTATAAATGTCGATGAAAACGGCAAGATAGTATATTTTAAGACCGAACTCACAGGAGAGATGATATTTGCATTGTCTAATGACACCATCCTAAAAAGCACTGTTGACTTATCGGTTGATGAACTGTCGGATGAATATCTGTTAAAAGGCTATCGCTACTGCAATGAATTTGGTATAAACGAAGCACTTTTTAAGACGCGTGTATTGGGTAATCTTTTTAATGCAGACAAGGTGCAAGCCTACAGCTTTTTTATTGGTGTAATACTTTGTGCCGAAATAAACACGGTATTGAAAATGAAACCACAAAGAATTACGGTCGGCGGCAAAAAACAGATCAAGCAAGCCACCGTTATGCTGCTTCGTGAACTTTGCGATGCCGAAATAATCTCGGTTGATGAGGCAATCGTTGACTGCTCATCTTCATTGGGCGCTGTCAAGATTTTTGAGCATAACAAAGACAAATAACTGTGATTATCACACGCAGCTACTTGAATAAAAGATATTGATTTTATCCAAAACAAGCTATATAATGGTCTTAACATATTTTAGGTTGTGATAATATGAAACTGTCTTTTGACAAAATTCAGGAAATAACCACAGGTGCTGTGCGGGTTGAACAGCATGGCGATGTGATAAACTTTTTCCGCTTTACCAAAGCACAGGAAGAGTTTTACAAAACCTACAACGAAGGCTTTTACACAAAAACCTTCGCACCTGCAGGTGTGCGATTCCGTTTTAAGACTGACAGTAAATTTTTGAACATCAAGGCCTTTGTGACAACAGTCTTTGCCGCAACGAGAGGGTATTATTCCTTTGATGTCAAGGTAAACGGCGAATTTATCGGAGCTGTTGACAACTACGGTGACGCTGTTTTTGAGGGCAACTATACCAAATACGAATTCCCTTTGGGCGAGGTTGACAAAACCGTTGATTTGGGCGACGGTTTAAAGACGGTCGAGGTGTATTTTCCTTATACCGTAAAGGTCGATTTAAAAGAGGTCAACCTGTCGGACGGTGCGGTGGTTGAAGCTTTGCCGAAACGTGAAAAACTGCTCTGCTTCGGTGACTCGATAACCCACGGTCACGATTCGACCCGAAATTGCCGCCACTACACGGCTCAGCTTGCCGATGCGCTCGACCTTGAGTTGTACAACAAAGGCATTGGCGGTGAGGTGTTTAAGCCCGAACTTGCCCGTTGCCGTGAGGAATTTGACCCCAAAATCGTCACGATTGCCTACGGCACAAATGACTGGTCAAAAGGCATACCCGATGTGTTTGCCCGTGATTGCCGTGAGTTTTACAAAACGGTGAGCGAGCTTTACCCCAACGCCAAAATTTTTGGTATAACACCACCGTGGAATAAAAATTTCGATAACCCCTCACAACCGATGACCTTTTTGGAGATTGCCGAGGAAATCGAGAATTTGACGGCCGACCTTTCAAACGTTACAATAATCCGTGGTGACAACCTTGTCCCGCACGATGAAAAATATTTCGGTGACCTTTTTGTCCACCCGTCGAATGAAGGTTTTGACTGCTATTTCAAAAACCTTTACTGTGAAATTTATAAGTATATATAAACATAAATTTAAGCACATCTTCGGATGTGCTTTTTCTTTTTGTTCTAAACCTATTATTTCAATCATAAACTGTCCTTAGAAAGGATGGACGTGCTATGCAAAAGGACAGAATTGAAACGATAATGACAGTTTGCGATTATTTACCGCGGGATATTAAGAATATTATCAAAGTGTTACCTTTAAAGGTGTTAAACGAAATAACTGAAATACGTTTAAGGGTAAAAAGACCGCTTGGTTTGACATTAAAGGGTGAGAACGTGTTTCTTTCAAAAAGCGGACAGGTCTGTCATCTGTGGCAACAAGGATTATATGAGGTTACCGAGCAGGAAGTGACCGAAGCCTTTAACCTTATGTGTGACCGTTCGGTATATGCTTTTTCTGAACAGATAAAGCAAGGATTTATCACCTTAAAAAACGGTTGCCGAGCAGGTCTTGCGGCATCGGCGGTCTATGAAAACGGAGTTTTAAGCGGTTTTTCTAAAATATCTTCTATAAATATTCGCATTGCTTCAGAATATAAGGGCTGTGCCATGCCGTTGACCAAATATTTATCAGGTGGATTGTTGATATCAGGACCTCCGTCGTCGGGCAAAACGACAATTTTGCGCGATGCGGTAAGGCTTATATCTGACGGAATCGGAACAAATCGCAAGAGGGTAGCGGTGATTGACTCGAGAGGCGAGATAGCCGCCGTTTCAAGCGGTATTCCTCAAAACGATGTAGGATTATTGACGGATGTTATTTCGGGCGTAGATAAAAGAGAGGGAATAGAGATTGCTTTAAGAACACTCAACCCTGAGGTAATAGCATTTGATGAAATAGGCAACATAAAAGAGGCAAAGGCGGTGTGTTCCGGGCTGTTTTCGGGTGCTTACACCGTGTGTACTGTTCATGCAGGCTCTGTTAAAGAAATTTTGCAACGTGATTCGGCAAGAGTGCTGATTGAATCGGGTGCTGTGGAAAATATAGCCTTTTTATCTTCTGTAGGTGCTGAACCTATTGTTTTAAGTGTGGATGAAATCATAAACAATTCAAAGCAAACTAAAGTAAAACGAGGTGTTTTGAATGTTTAGGATTATCGGGATTTTTCTGGTCTGTACAAGCGTTGCTTCGATAGGTTTTATATACTACGAGCATCTTCTTTTCAGAAAACGGTATCTCGAGCGCATGACCATGTTTTCTAAAAACTGTGCTAATGAAATGCGCTCACAGCACGATAATATCTTTAATATAATCAATTCTTATTCGGTTAAGGAGCTTAAATTCTTAAAAGAGATAAATATGGATTCTATAAACGATAAAAAGACTTTAAGTGCGATTATGGAAAAAGCAAAAATACATACCGATGACCGCGACTTGATAATTGAATTTTTGCAACGGCTTGGCGTCAGTGATATTATAAGCCAAAAGACACTTTGTGACTATTTTTCGGATAGATTTTTGGTGGTGACATCGGGTGCCGCAAGAGAACTTGAAGAAAAAGGCAAGCTTGTACGTTCTTTGTGTCTATTGTCAGCGGCGGCATTGTTTATTATTTTGATTTGAGGAACATAAAATGGATGTTGATTTTATTTTTCAGGTTGCGGGTATCGGAATAATAGTTGCAGTGTTGCATCAGCTTCTGCAACGCTCGGGACGTGAGGAACAAGCTATGTTAACCACCCTTGCAGGACTTATTGTTGTGCTTATTATGGTTGTTAACGAAATAGGCAATCTGTTTGAAACCGTAAAATCGGTGTTTGGGCTCTGATATGCTTATATCGGTTATCGGAGTTGGGTTGATAGGTGCTGTTGCAACCCTTTTTATTAAAAAATATGCACCCGAATATGCAATGCTTACCGCAGTAGTTTCAGGTAGTGTGATATTGATTTTGCTTCTTGTCTCATTTTCGGGTGTTATAGATGATATTGAAAGCATATTTGCACAAGCAAAACTAGATGACGGAATACTAAAAACTGTGCTTAAAGGTTTAGGCGTATGTTATCTCACTAACTTTGCAACCGATGTATGCCGTGATTTCGGACAAACCTCCTTAGGCTCAAAGGTTGAGTTGGCAGGGAAGGTGACCGTTGTACTGCTGACCTTGCCGTTGATAAAAATGATAATCAAAACGGCGGTGGAGTTAATAGGATGAAAAAATTGCTTGTTTTAGTGTTGGTGCTGATGTCGCTTTGCGTTTTTACGTCGGCAAACGCATCCGAAATAAATCCGGATGATATTTATTCAGAGCAATACAATGCAAGCGGTGCCGATTCGTTGTCTGATGCGTTGCCCGATAATGTCGCCGATAGCTTGGATAAACTTGATATTTCGGGTACAGATATTTCATGGACCGAGTATTTCACGCCAAAAAACATATTTTCACACATATTTGATTTTTTTAAATCAGGCGGGAAAAGACCTCTTACGGCAGGACTTTCGGTTTTGGCTGTTATGCTTTTTTCAACCGCCGTAAAGGCTTTAAACGACAAAAATAAAACAGTGGATTATGTTTTGTCAATAGGTGTCACCGTTGCGGTGGTCTTGCCCGCTGTTTCATCAATCAAGGCTTGTGTTTCGGTGATTGAAACGGCTTGTGTGTTTATGCTCGCTCTGATTCCGGTTTATGCTTCAGTCTTGGTGTCAGGTGGTAAACCGCTTACTGCATCGGGATTTTCTGCAGTTATGTTGTCAGTTTCAAATGCAGTATCTTCGTTATGCTCGTTTGTAATTGTACCTTTGACCGGTATTCAGTTAGCTTTGTCGGTCTCATCGTCGGTATCGCCCGATATTAAAACCGAATCCTTATCAAAGGGTATAAAAAGGGCCTCACTTTGGATTATGTCACTGTCAACCACAGTTTTGCTTGGCATTTTAGGGATTCAGACTGTGGTGTCAGGTTCGGCTGACAGCGTTTCTTCCAAAATGGCAAAGTTTTTACTGGGTACTGCAGTCCCCGTTGTTGGTTCAACCGTGAGTGAGGCGTTGGCAACGGTTAAAGGTTGTGTAAAGCTGCTTGGCTCATCGGTGGCGGTCTATGCTATTGTGGCTTTGTGTTGTCTGGTATTGCCAATAATTATTGAGCTTTTGTTATGGCGTGTTTCAATGCTGTTTTGTGCCTCGTTTGCCGAAACCTTGTCGCAAGATAAATGTGCCTCGCTTTTGCGTGCAGTTGATTCGGCTATCTCGTTTGTTTTAGGTGTTGTGATACTCGTTGGTATGTTGTTTATAATTTCGGTCACAATGGTGGCTGTGTTTTAGGTGCTTATGGAAGGAATAAAATCTCTTGCGGTGGGTGTTTGCGCCGCCTTAATCGTATTTGGGGTAATATCCTTGCTCGTCCCCGAAGGCTCGCTAAATAAAACTTTGCGAAGTCTTTTGTCGGTGGCGTTGATAGCGGTTATTATGGGTGGTGTTTCGGACTTTAAGATAGACTTTCAATCACTTGATGCCGCGGTCAATCAAACTGCATCGGATAAAGCAGAAAAACTGAAGGAAACCGTGATGATGCAAGAGATAGGTGTCACCGAAAAGGCTCTGGAACAGTACATTTTTGATAAATTTAATAAAAACGGCATAACCGATGCTGAAATTTCGGTTTGTGCGGATATTTCGGACAAAGGTGACATATATATTACCGAAGTGAACATTGTTTGTGAAAAAGGTCAATCGGAAATATGTCAAAATATTATAAATCCGTTGAATATAAAGGCTCAGATAACCGAAAGGAAATAGTATGGAACTTAAAGAAAAAATAGCATCTATAAAAGAAAAATTGCCAAAATCCAAAAGCGGATTTCTTATTGCGGTAGGGATTGTCGGATTATTGCTTATTTTGATTTCTAGTTTTGATTTTACAAGCGGTCAAAACCCTGAAAAACCGCAAAAGACAGTAGCGGCAAACAGCGACGCATCACTGCAATATACCGAAAACATAGAGAAAAAACTGGAAACACTTATCTCGGATATGCTGGGCAAAACTGCGGTTTCGGTTATGGTGACGCTTGAAAGCGGCACGGAATATGTTTACGCCGATGAGATAAAGACTGATGCTGATATAACGCGTGATCAATCGGCTTTAAAAACGCAACAAAGCGATAAAAACCATAAGTCATATATTGTGATAAAAGATGCTGACGGCAATGAAAAACCGCTGATAATAACCGAAAAAATGCCGGTTATCAGAGGTGTTGTGGTAGTATGCGACAGCGGTGAATCGCCTTCGGTGGCATCGGCAGTAAGATTGGCTGTTAAATCGGCATTGAATGTCGATGAAGATAAAATTTGTGTTATCGGCAGGCATTGATGAAAGGAGAAACATAACAATGAAAAAAGGTAAGGTGCTTTCCAAAAAACATATAGTTACGGCAACTCTGGTGGTTTGTCTTGCGGCGGCTGTGTGGCTGAATATGAAGTTTTCGACTTTTGAAACCGTGACGGGAGGGGAATCGCTTTCCGATAAGCAGTATTATGATACCAACAGTGTTTTGGGGCAGGCGGTGCAGACCTCGGGTGCGGTGGATAAAATTGCAACCTCAAGAACTGAACGCGATTCAAAACGAAATTCAACCGTTCAACAGTATACTGAAATCGTTAACGATTCGAGTGCCGAAGAAGAGGCAAAAAAGCAGGCGTTGGATGCTTTGGGCGAAATTGCCGAGAATATTGTTGATGAATCATCCATTGAAACTGTTATAAAGGCCAAGGGCTTTTCGGAGGCTTTGGTTGTAATATCCGATGAGTCGGTTACTGTAATTGTGCCGTCTGATGGACTTCTGACCAGTGAAACACTGCAAATTCAGGACGCTGTGACCGCTCAAATTGAAATAGATTTAGAAAAAATTAAAATAATCGCTGTAAAATAGTTGCATGATTGAAAATTTATGCTATAATATATATGTGAATTTATATTTAGTTTGATTTTTAACTATTGGAGGTCAAAAATTATGAATAATACAAAAACCAGCGGCCTTGCTATCAATAACGAGGCTATTGTTAAAATTGCAGGTATTGCAGCTTTGGAGGTTGACGGCGTTGCAGGTCTTGGCAAGCGACCCAAGCAGCTTCGTAACTTTAAGAGCCTTTTAAGCGGTGCCAGAAACGATCATACTAAATCGGTCATACTTAATGTTGAAAAAGGTGCAGTTTCGCTTGATATTTTTATCACTGTTAAAGATGGTGTAGTTGTTAAGGAAGTTGCCGAGTCTGTACAGAATAATGTTAAGGATAAGATTCAGAGTATGACAAGCAATAACGTTTCAAGTGTTAATGTTCATGTCGAAGATCTTGTTTTGGAAGAGAATGATTAAATATCGCTTAACGGCAGCTCATATTGAGCTGCCGTTGATGTTGCTTATAAGAGTTTTTTTGGAGTGTATAAAGTGTATAATTTGTTGTCGTCATCCGTTCTTAGTAAATTCAAGGGTGTAATGATAAATTTCGGTACTTCTGTTTTACCTAAAATTATTGCAGCTCTTGTTATTATTATTGTTGGTCTTATCGTAATAAAAATCATCAAAAGACTCATCAAAAAAGCTTTGTTGGGTTCAAAAGCGCCGCTTGATATTTCGCTTATCAACTTTGTTGTTCGTGCTGTAGGTATTTGTCTTAAGGTGGTTTTGGTGTTGAGTGCACTTGCAACCATTGGTATTTCCACGACCGGTATCATTGCCGCTTTCTCGGCGTGTGCTGTTGCTATTTCCCTTGCTTTAAAGGATAGTTTGGGTAATATTGCAGGCGGTATTATGATGCTTATATCCCAACCTTTTTCAACGGGAGATTTTATCGATGTTGATGGGGCCGCCGGTAGTGTTTTGAAAATTGACATGGTACATACCACTTTGCTGACTCCCGATAATAAACAGGTCGTTATTCCTAATGGTCAATTGATGAACAAGACCATTATCGACTATTCCAAAGAAACTACACGCCGTATGGATGTTAAATTCGGTATTAGTTATGATAATGATACAGAGCTTGCAATAAAGATTATTACAGATGTTGTTAATGCTCATAAATCTACTCTTAAAGATCCCAAACCGTTTATCAGAATTACCGAGTACGGTGCAAGCGCAGTTGTTATAACTGCAAGGGTATGGTGTGATTCGGCAAATTATTGGGAACTTAACTTTGACTTGCTTGAGCAGGTCAAAAAAGAGTTTGACAAAAACGGAATTACCATTCCTTACAACCAGCTTGATGTTCATGTTGTTGATAAAAAGTAAATACATAAAAATCGGTCGCACCAAAAAGGTGTGACCGATTTTTTGTTTAAAGTGATATTTTAGATTTTGTTCTCTCTGATGCCGAGTACACCCAATGTTCCGGGACCGCAGTGGCAGCTAACTGTACAGCCAGCCTGAGTGATGATAACCTCTTTGTCAGGGTATTTGGCTTCGACCATTGCCTTGAGTTCAAGGGCGATTTCATCACAACCACCCGAATGTGTCACAAATACACGTTTGCCGATATACTTGTTTTCATCGTTAAGACGTTCGTTAGTGTACTGCTTCAAAACCTCAGGCATCTTACCGCGATATTTCTTTACAACCGACATTTTACCGTTCTTAACCTGAATCATGGGACGGAGCTTCAAAAGATTGGCGCCTAAAGCGGCAATAGAGGAGCAACGACCACCCTTATGGAGATATTCCAAGGTGTCAACAACAAATGAAGCATCAACGTAGGCGGTAAGCTCGGTTATTTCGTCATAGATTTCCTTTGCGGATTTACCCTCATCGGCAAGGTCGCAGGCGTGGAGCACTAAAAGACCAATACCGGTCGAGAGGTTACGACTGTCGATAACATATACGTTATCCATATCCTCGGCAGCAAGACGCGCGTTGTTAAAGGTGGTCGACATCTCGGAACTTATGTTGAAATAAACTGCTTCTTCGCCATCTTTAACATTTTCAGCAATGAAATCCTCATGCTCTGCCATATTGGTAGCGGTAGTCTTGGCAAGATTACCACTCTTTTTGTAATATTCGTAAACATCCTGGGGTTTGACATCAACGCCGTCAAGATGGCGCTCATCACCGAAAACTACGGTAAGGGGGCTGATGCGAATGTCACGCTCTTTGACAATTTCTGCAGTGAGGTCGCAGGTGCTGTCGCTCAAAATAACGGTTTTTCTTTCACTCATTTCATTTCCTCCGTACGGCTGTATAAAAAATAAATAACCTTTATTCTGCATTATATCATATTTTTAGAAAAATCTCAACAGAAATTTTTTAGCGTTGTTTATAAATTATGCTTTTATTTTGTGAGGAATACTGTTATAATACTATTGTTAATATTGTGAAACTCGCAATTTTCAGTTTTTTCTATGGTAAGGATGGTTAAATTATGGGAAAAGGTAAGGTTTCATCGGCACTTATAACCTGCATAGCAGTTGGACTTGTGGCGATAATTGCCATTGTCGGTGTGGCGATTTACGGTTCAAAGAATTACAGCGGTTCGGGTAATAAAGACGCCGCATCGAACGGAAATAAAAATTCAAGTACGGTCGATACGGCTGATACATCATCACAGCCGACGAGCAGTGGAGACGGTTCTGAGGTGACAGGTTCGAATGATACTCAATCGAGCAGTAAAAATGAATCAAGCAGTAAGTCTCAATCGAGCAGTAAGACTCAAACCTCGTCCGAGTCAAGCTCGGTCACGGGCAGCGTTCCCACACCCGATGATGATCCGTTTAAAGATAATACACCCTCAGGAGAAAGAGTCTGCTATTTGACCTTTGATGATGGTCCATGTGCAAATACCGATAAAATCTTAAAGATTCTTAAAGAGAATGATGTCAAGGCAACTTTCTTTGTTGTCGGCACAATGGCTACCGGTAAGATAAAAGATATTTACAATGCAGGTCATGCTATAGGTTTGCATACCAACACCCATGAGTTGAGCAAATCAAATTCCAAATATGTTTATAAAAATGTTGACTCTTTTTTGAACGACCTTAAAGGCATAAGTGACGTTGTGTATGAAAAAACAGGTATCCGTTCTAATCTCACCCGATTCCCGGGTGGTAGTGCAACTGCATACAGTCGACTTGGAAAGGACGCTTTCGAAACTGTTAAGGAAACATTGAAAGAGCAAGGTTACACTTATTTCGATTGGAATATTGATAGCGGTGATACTCATTCAAAATCGCCTTCCAAAGATTATGTTATGAAAGAGATAAGAAATGGTCTTAAATCGGGCGGTAAGTATAAGGATGAGGTTTGTATTTTGATGCATGACATTAAGAATGTTACTGTAGAGACCTTGCCTGATATTATCAAAGAACTTAAAGAAGCAGGATATACTTTTAAAACTCTTGACTCCAAGAGCAACAATTTTGCATTTAAATAATAGGTGATAGTATGTTGTTGAAAATTAAAAAGCTTAACGAAAACGCTGTTGTTCCCAAGGCGGCAACCGGTGGCAGTGCAGGTATGGACCTGTATGCCTGCCTCGACTCGGATGTTGTGATAAAACCCGGTGAGAGAGTCTTGATACCCACCGGTATTGCAATTGCACTTGAGTCGAATGCTTATGTTGCCTATATTTACGCAAGAAGCGGTTTGGCTATCAAAAGCGGTATAACACTTTCCAACTGTGTCGGTGTTGTTGACAGCGATTATAGAGGTGAGGTAAAGGTTGGTCTTATCAACCTTTCCGACTGTGAGTATACCGTTGCTAACGGTGACCGAATTGCCCAAATGGTCATAGCGCCCGTAATTGTCCCCGAAATTCAAGAGGTTGATGAATTGGATGAGACCGAGCGTAGCACGGGCGGTTTTGGATCAACAGGCAAAAGATAAAATCAGGAGATAATGATGAAAGAGTTCTTCAATAAAAATAAAACTGCTCTGACAGTCGTATCAATTATAACATTCGCTGTTAGTTTTTTGGTCTGCGCTTATTTCGGCCGGCGTGATGTTTTGAACTATCTTTTCAGCCCAACCGGTGAAAATATTGGCGAAGTATTCAAAATGCCCCCTACATATACTGCTGTGTGTTTTGCCTTTTTGGCGGTGATGATTGGCATAACAGTTCTTGGCTTTTTTATGAAAAGTAAAGTGCTTTCGCTAATTCCAGCTGTCTATGAGTTTATATTTATTTTAGCGTTTGTTTTGCTTGCTGCTTTTACTTCACTGTTAGTAAGCGGAGAAGCGAGCCAAACCGTCATGGATATAATTGAATATTTCCTTGTTTTCGCTTTAATACCGGTTTACGGCACTATATGGACAATAAACGGTTTGTTCTTCATCATCTTCATACCGCTTGTTATTTTTAATATTGTGGCAATAGTCAAGGCATTCAAAAAACAAAAATAATTCTTTTAAATGAGCACTTCTTCAAAAGAAGTGCTCTATGTATTTTTTGAAACTTGTCTGCATAGTATTAAATAAGTTGTGTGAGGTGATACTATGCAGGAAATCTATTCCTATAAGGTTAAGCATAAGAGTGACAGGCTATTTCAAATATTGATTTTACAAACCGTTACGGTTGGTATAATTATGCTTTTTGCGGCAGGTATCAGGGTTTTTGGTGGTGATATTTACAAAACTTTGAGTAAAATGTACCATGAACGGTTTGATGATATTACCACTGTACAAGAGGTGACAGAGCCTAAAAATCCCGTTTTGGAAAACGCATCTGAAAATAAGGCCATAGACGAAGAATCCCAAACCTCGCCTTTGGAAAATACTGATAATTCGTTAGAGGAGTACGATGCCGAGATTGACAGTGAGCTTTCGGGTAATATTTATGATGTTGATTCTGTTACTGCGGTTAATTCCGATAAAACGGCTTGGAACGTTAATTCATTTTTGTGGCCTGTTTCGGGTGTTGTGAGTTCGCATTACGGTTACCGCGTTCATCCAATAAGCGGTGAATATTCCATGCACAACGGACTTGACATTTCTGCTGATAAGGGCAGTGATATTTATGCGGCTTATGACGGAGTTGTGACCTCGGCAGGGTATAGCAATTCTTACGGGTATTATATTATTATTTCCCATAATGAGACAATCAGAACCTTGTACGCCCACTGTAGTAAGCTTTTAGTTGAAGAAGGGGAAACCCTGAAAAAAGGTGATAAAATTGCAACTGTCGGCAGTACAGGCAGGTCGACGGGACCGCATCTTCATTTTGAGGTGCGAGTCGCAGGCTACCGTATTGACCCCGAATGGCTTTTGAGCGATGTGGCAGAAGTATGATTTTTAGAATATTTGGTATACATTTTGAGTTTTCGGTACCCTTTGCCGTGATGCTTGCCTTTTTGCTTGTTACCGATTCAACAGGGTTGATGTCGGCGTCACTTTTGGCGGTGACAATGCATGAAATAGGACATCTTGTTGCTATGCGATTGACAAAATGCTTGCCAACCTCGATAAAATGCGGTCTTGGCGGTATTCTTATATCGGGTAATTCGTATTGCACCAAAAAGCAAAGCCTTTTAATATCTGCTTCAGGACCTTTGATGAATTTAATTTTGACCGCGGTTATGTTAGGCTTAGGTTGGATTTTAAATAATGCAACATTGTGCGTTTTTTCGGCTGTACAGTTTTTGGTGGGGTCTGTAAATCTTTTACCGATAAGAGGTCTTGACGGTGGGGATATACTGAAGAATATTCTGTTCTCAACTAATATTCGCAATGTGGGCTTTTGGTGTTCTTTGGTGTCGATAGTCGCGGCTTGCATTGTTTTTGTGCTAGGATTAGCTGTTGCAGTAAAAAATGTTTCAAATCCATCATTGCTTTTATTGGGAATATACCTTATAATAGAAAACATAATTATACTTGGTTGGCGTGAAAACTAAAAACGCCATTTAACGGATGTGAAAAAATGACAGAAGAAAAATTGGAACAGTTGTTGCTTTCTGTTCAAAAGCCCGGCAGATATGCAGGCAATGAACAGGGAAGTGTTATCAAGGACAAGTCAAAGGTAGATGTGCGTTTTGCATTCTGCTTTCCCGATACCTATGAGGTCGGTATGTCCCATTTGGGAATGAAGATTCTTTATTCCCAATTCAATTCAAAAGATTATATTTGGTGTGAGCGAGTGTTTGCACCATGGGTTGACTTTGAAGAGGTCATGCGTGAAAATGATATGCCTTTGTTTGCACTTGAAAGTCACGACCCGTTGTATGATTTTGATATTATCGGCTTTACTTTGCAGTATGAGTTGAGCTACACCAATGTCCTCAATATGTTACAGCTTGGTCGTGTGCCTATGCTTTCCAAAGACCGACATGATTTGAAAAACCTTGTTGTTGCGGGTGGACCTTGTGTCTGCAATCCCGAGCCTTTGGCCGATTTTGTAGACATTTTCTTCCTCGGTGAGGGCGAAGAGGTTGACCTTGAGGTTATTGAGCTTTACCGCGAGTGCCGTGAAAAGAATGTTTCAAAGGCGGAGTTTTTGCAAAAAGCCGCACAGATCGAGGGTGTTTATGTCCCGTCGTTGTATGATGTTGAGTATAATGAGGACAAGACCGTTAAGGCAATTACACCCAAAAACAGTGCACCTAAGACAATAAGAAAGCGTATTATCAAGAATCTTGATGAAAGCTTTTATCCGGAGACCTTTGTAACTCCGTTTATCGAGATTATTCATGACCGTGCCGTACAGGAGGTATTCCGCGGATGTATTCGCGGTTGCCGTTTCTGTCAGGCAGGATTTATCTACCGTCCCGTTCGCGAAAAAAGCGCTGAAACCGTAAACAAGCAGGCAAAATGCCTTTGTGAAAATACAGGATATGAGGAAATTTCGCTTTCTTCGTTGAGCACAAGCGACTATACTCAACTTGAGGATTTGCTTGGTAAGATGCTCGATTGGAGTGATGAAAATAAGGTCAGCATTTCACTGCCTTCGCTTCGCATCGATAATTTCTCACCTGAACTGCTTGAAAAGGTTAAAAAGATAAAGAAATCGGGTCTTACTTTTGCACCCGAGGCAGGTACTCAAAGACTTCGTGATGTCATCAATAAAAATGTCACCGAGGATGAGATAATGCGAACCTGCTATACCGCATTCAAGGGCGGTTATACCTCGGTCAAGCTGTATTTTATGCTTGGACTTCCCACCGAAACCGATGAGGATTTGGTTGGCATTACCGCTTTGGGTCAAAAAATAGTCAATATGTTCTACGAAATGCCCGACCGACCAAAGGGCAAGTCGGTCAATGTGTCTATCAGTGTTTCAACCTTTGTTCCTAAACCCTTTACTCCGTTCCAATACGAACCGCAGGATGATTTGGATGAGGTTGAACGCAAGCAAAAGCTGCTTGTTTCAAGTGTTACAACCAAGAAGATTACCTTGAGCTGGCATGACTCTAAAACAAGCATTTTGGAGGGCGTTTTTGCCCGTGGCGACCGTCGCCTTTGCTCTGTTATTGCCGAGGCTGTAAAATTGGGCTGTAAGTTTGACGGTTGGGGAGAGATGTTTGACTACGATAAGTGGATGCAGGCATTTGAAAACTGTGGTGTTGACCCCAACTTCTACAACCACCGTCAAAGAAGCTTTGAGGAGATTTTGCCTTGGAGCCATCTTGACTATTGCGTGAGTGAGGAGTTTTTGCAAAAGGAAAACCGCTTGGCACATGAGGCGGCTACTACTCCAAACTGCCGTGAAAAGTGTCAAAATTGCGGTGCAAACTGCTTTAAGGAGGGTGTCTGCATTGAGAAACGTTAGAGTTTTTTACGCCAAACGCGGTCGCATGAAGTTTGTTTCTCACCTTGATATGAACCGTTATATGGTTCGTCTTTTCAAGGTAGCTAATGTGCCTGCATGGTACACCGAAGGCTTTAATCAGCACCTTTATCTCACATTTGCACAGCCGTTGTCACTTGGTATCACAACCGACTATGATGTTATCGATTTGAAAATTATCGACGATGCGTTTACCAACGCTATGGTGCTTAAATCACTGCAGGAAAAGGCTTGCGAGGGTATTGAGATACTGAATGTTGCCGAGCCTTGGATGAAGACAAGCGAGCTGACCTATGCTTCATATACCTTGGTTTACAAGGATAGCGATGATGAACTTTTGATGTCGCTTGAAAAATTGCTTAACGGCAACTGTATCCCTGCTGAAAAGAAGGGTAAGAAGAATAAGATAACCTTGCTTAACCTTGCCGAAAAAATAAAATCGATTGAGACAAGTAGGGAAGACGGAGTGCTGACCGTTAAGGTTATATTGCCCGCAGGTAATACCGAAACTGTCAATCCTCAACTGTTTTTGCAGTCGTTTACATCGGCAGGCAATCGTAACCCTGAGGTTGTTATAATCAATCGTGATATGCTGTTTAACGAAAAGATGGAAAGATTTGAATAAATTTTCAAAAATAGCAAGTTTTTGGTTGACAAAACGAATTTTTAGTGTTATCATAATCGGGCGCTGAAAAGCGTCCGATATATGCGAGTGTGCTGGAATTGGCAGACAGGCACGTTTGAGGGGCGTGTGTCCACGACGTACGGGTTCAAGTCCCGTCACTCGCACCAATAAAACAGACATACCTTTATGGTGTGTCTGTTTTATTTTTTTTATGATATACGCTTTGCGTATGAATGAAACGGATATTATATAATATTTTTGGAGTGAATATATCATTAAAAATTTCTTTTTTTATGATATTATATAGACAAATTATCAGTCTCAAAAGGGCGGAATTGCTATGAAACAACACAATCTATACGTATTGTTTCTCGAACGCCCCAAAAATATGGATATAGATGTTAAAGTTGTTTTATTATAATGCTTCTGAAAAAAATACTTGTTTTAATCGTTTAACTGTTGTATTATAAAATAGAATAGGTGTATAGTATTTAGGAAAGGTAGTGTTTTGGTTGAGATTTAAGTTTTTTGTTTCAATTATTCTTGCACTCATATTTATATTTACTATGTCTTTTGGGGTGTCTGCGACGGCTGTGGGTGAATCGGTTGAAGGCCCTACAGTTATTCAGGGTGATTTTAACGAATCGGGAAGTGTTACCGCAAGTGATGCGGTTTACTTGCTTTACTATACACTTTTTGGTGGTGTGGAGTACTCTCTGAACTCTTTTGCCGATGTGAATGGTGACGGATATATTGATTCTGATGATGCGTCATACCTTTTGTATAATGCGTTGTACGGCGATGAAGAATATCCGCTTTATAAAGTAGGCGAATCGGACGGTTATACCGTCACATTTGCGGATTATAACGGTCGTATATTAAAAACCGAATCGGTTGAGTATGGCAAGTCGGCAACTGCACCGAGTTCCCCTTGCCGAAAAGGATACAACTTTATTGGTTGGGACTGTGCCTTCAATGAGGTTTTAGGTGATACTACCTCAACCGCACTGTACGAAACCGCAAATAATCAGGTTTATATTGACTATGTTGATAACGGCAACGGAACCGTAACGGCGGTATTTTCAATCAACGGAAATGTTGATATTGCCGTACTTGAGCTACAACTGGAATTCGAGCTTAACAATGCTACATATTCGAATTATTGCATTCTTTCCAACGGTTTAGCTGACGCCAACTGTGTCGACAATGTGTTCTATTTCTCTCTTATGTCGATTGATGATATTACAGAACCTTGTGAACTATTTAGTATCACCTTTGACAACATATCGGAAAATGTAAGTGTTGTTTTTGATGTGATTGATAGCGTTGTTTCAAATTCAACATTTACCGATATAACCGAAGCCAATGTTGTCGGAACAGTGTATAACAGATGATTTCAGTTTTATAAATATAATGGTTATAGGTGAGAGGGGATAAACTATGAAAAAGAAAGCTATTTTAAGAATCATTTCTTCCTGTTTATCAATAATGATGTTGTTCACAATGTTGCCGCTGAATGCTATTGCACTTGACAACGGCAGTATTGCAGTGCCTAACGGTAATACCGATTTAACACCTGAACCTACCGTTATCGGTGATTTGGGTGAGTCTGAAAAAGAAACCTTGGAATATGATGTTTGGGACGGTACCGTTGCAACCGGTTTGGTGGGTAAAGGTAATGAGGATGATCCGTACTTGATATCCAACGGTGCCGAGCTCATGTATATTGCGTACTCGGTAAACAGTGAGAACGGATATCGGGATTTTGAAGATAAATACTTCGAATTGGCAAACAACATCGATATGGATATGTTTGGCTCAAACAGTGATAAAACTTGGATCCCTATCGGTGTATTCCATATGTTCAAAGGTCATTTTGACGGTAACGGTCACGAAATAATCAATCTTAATATTCAGTTTAATGGTGAGTATAAGGGCAGTTATACTGCGTATATTGGTTTCTTTGGATTTATTTATGGCGGCAGTGTTAAAAATCTTGGTATAAGGAATTATAAGATCGATCAAAATTATGACCGTGATACCGAAATAGGTGCTATTGCGGCAAGAATCGGCGGTGAGGCATTTGTTGAAAACTGCTATGCTGTCGGTGAAATCGGCGCAACCTTTAAAGACTCGAACCCTGTGACTCGCGGTAGTGGTACAACTCATAAATATACATCAGTGCCGGACACTTTGAGCAACAAGAACAATGCTCCTAGCGATAATCCTCCTGTCCGCGGTGAGGGTGTTATAATCGACCTTACAAACGCATCCTCGGTTGTCAATAAGACCATGACAATCGGCGGTGATGTCAGTGCAGTCAGAATCATTGGCAGACCCGGTATTACATACACAGGATTCAATATTGTTGTTTCAAGTCATGAGTATTTTTCACTTTTGATTGAGCTTGATAATGCTATAATTAAAGGAAATTCGGCAAACGGAACTATTTATTGCGATAATGGACGCGATATATTTATTTCGTCAATAGGCGGTACAAGCAAAATTATTGCGGCCGACGGAGCTTCGGCTGTTAATGTAAAGAATTCTGATGTGACTATATTGGGCACGGCTGATTTGGAAATTATAGGCGGTCGAGGATTGGATGGCACTGCGCTTGGACAAAGTGGTAAAAGTGGTAATTCAGCAATTATATGTCAGCAGATGAATATTGACATAGATGGATCCTTTACTGCCCAAGGTGGTAATGGCGGTAACGGTGCACAGGGTCTTCAGGGTGAGACCGGTAGGACTAACTATACTTTTTATTGGGTTGAAGATGTCCATAGTTTTTTTGGACACATTCAAACTATCCACCGATATAATCAAGCATTTAAAGGTGGTATCGGTGAAATCGGTGGTAACGGCGGAATCGGCGGTTTGCCCATCAGTTGTACGGATATGTCAGCTAAAAATGGTACAATAAAATTAGTTTTTGGTGACGGCGGTAATGGCGGTAAGGGCGGTACAGGCGGTACAGGCGGCGCAGGTGCAAATTACTCCGGAGAAAAAACAGGCTTTTCTTTTCTTAAATGTTACGATCCGGGTCAAGGCGGTGATGCTGGTGATGGTGGTGTCGGCGGATACGGCGGCGTTTCGGTAACTGCGCAGTATATCATTGATTATGATAACATTACAGTAGTCGGTGGTAAAAACGGTAGCGGTGGTGCACCCGGTGATGCAGGTACTCCCGGAAAGGGCGGTTTAGGCGGTAAAACCACCGGACCTGCGAATGAACACAGTGCCGATGATGCATCGCCCGGCGGTCCCGGTAATGTTGGTGTTTATGGTACTGTTCCTACCGTTCCCTTAAGAAGTATTACATACACTCAAGATTTGTCAAAAATTGTAGATGCAAACCTTACAAGAGCTTCACTTAAGGTTGGCGGTCTTGTTTGTGCTATTCAGAACGGTTATTGGGAAGACGAAGTTGCTTCATACGTCAAAAACAGTGCTTCCGTTGTAAACGATTTGTCTGCGGACGGTGCTATTAACCTTAAATACAACTATAATACTGTTCGTTTGGGTCAGTTTGCCCAAAGTAATAGCGGCGAAGTTATCAACAGTATTGTTACATATTACGATAACGGAGTTTTAAAGAGATACGATAACTCAACATGGTTCTCGCATGAAAACCACGGTTACGATTTCTCAAAATATCCGATAGGATTATTAAACGACTCTACCGATGAAATAGGCTTGGTATATAATAATGACGGTATTTCGACCGAGAACACATATATGCAAAGCTGTGCTGTTATCGATTATATCGGCGAAACCGAAGATGTAGTTATTCCGAATTATGTTTTCGGCGGTAGATTTATCAACTCAGTCACCGCTATCAGAGGTCGTGAATATACTTCCGAAAAAGACCCCAAATTAAAGCATTACGGTGCATTTGAAGGTAGTGAATATGCCGAAAAAATTACGGTTGGTGCAAATGTTGAGAAGATAGGCGACTATGCTTTTGCCGAATGTAAAGACCTCGAAACTGTTGTTTTAGGTGATAAGGTTTCTTTAATAGGCTGCAAATTGTTCTATAATTGTAACGATCTTGAAAGTATTACAATCGGTGCATCGTTGACCAAGATTCCTGAACTTGAAAATGGAGAAACTCTCTTTGGTATAGATAAGTCTAACTCTAATTTAAGAGAGTATATTGTTTCTGACGGTAATGCAAAATTCAGTTCGGAAAACGGTATTCTTTATGAGAATTTTAAGGTTTTGGACGATAACTTAAAGGTTGCCGTTATTGATGTGCCCAGGCGTGCTGAATTCACCAATTCTACATATTCACCCTCAAGCTATATCGTCAGAATTTATCCTTATGCGTTCTCGTTTAACACAAATCTCGAAAAGGTTCATTTGGATTATATAAGAGAGGTTGGAACCGGAGCGTTCTCATACTGCAGCGCACTCAAAGAGGTTGTATTCGGTGAGCTTACCGAAACCGACGAAACTATAACGATACTTGATGTTGAATATCCGAAAGCAACCGAAAAATACTCAACCTTTGTCGGTACAAGTGCTTTTGAAAACTGTAGTAACTTGCAAAAGGTTAACCTCGATTCAAGTGCACTTACCAAGATAGGATCAAAAGCATTTTATAACTGTGCTACGGCTGAAAATGCTCAACCTATGTCTATTTCATTGGGCAAATACATCAGCATGCTGAGTGCTACCGAAGATGAACTGAAAAACAATGTTCAGTATACAACCGAGGAACTGTTGTCAAGGAGCTTTGCGAGTGCGTTTAAAGAAGCAAAGGTTCGTGAGTTTGTTGTTCATGAAAATAATGCAACTTTCAAGTCGATAAACGGTGTTTTGTTCTACCGTTCGGATGAAAAAGTAGAGGGTAGTGACAAAAAGGTGCTTTGGCTTGCGGCTTATCCGAGAAACGCTGTAGCCGAAAATTATTCATTGATAAACGAGACTGATAACAAATATGTTGTTATATATGTTTCGCCCGAGGCGTTCAGCGGTGCAGTGAATTTGAAGACTCTCACGGTCGGTAACGGTGTTACTCAGATTGGACGCGAGGCATTTACCAACCTAACATCGTTGCACACATTGAACATCGGAAAAGATGTAATTGTTCTTGGCGGTGATAATACCGTAGAAAACCTTTTTGATGGTTGCGGCGCTTTACAGAAAATATGTGTTGACGCAGAAAACACTAAATTTTCCGATGTTGACGGTGTATTGTTCGATAAGACTCAGGAAATGCTTATCAAATATCCCGAAGCTAAACCGGGTAGGGAATATACAACTCCGTATTCGGTAACTGTAATAAACGATAAAGCTTTTATGGGAAACAATTTGCTCAGTCAGATTACTATATCAAATAAAATTGAGAGTGTCGGCGATTATGCTTTCTATAATTGTCCAAACCTTTCATTTATCTATTTTGAAAAAGGCGATGCTCCGTTTGATACTGCTAAAGAGATTAAATCAAGCAATGCATTCTATACCACAAACTCAAGAGTTGTTGTTGCCTTTGGTGATTCTGTTGAAAATGAAAAGTGGAAGCTATTAAGCACTGATGAAGCTAACGAAACCTATTATTCAGAGATTGCTACTACTGACGGTAAACATCCTAGAATGTTCAGGGTTTCGGAATATACCGCACGCCCAACCAATGTTGGTAATAACGGATATTATGCAGTTGTGGTGCTTGATAAAAACGGCGACCGTCTGAACAATATCAATGTCGCTATTGGTGAGGAACAAAGAATCAATACCATTAACGGTATTTCGATGTTCTATAATTTACCGTTCGATCAGTCGTACTTCTTAAAGGTGTTTGATAACCAGGGCGAATATTTCCCGTTTGAAAATGCAGAGTTTTACCTTGATAAGGAAACCTGCATCACATACATCACGTTGAGCAAAGTGCCGACCGTTTCGGGTGTTAATGTTGATTATAATGTTGACGCAGCAGATAAGATCAAAGAGATTTTGACCGATGAGGCTGAAGCACTGATAGTCGGTGACGGACATAAGGTTGTCGATATCAACAGTGAAACCGCAAAAATAAACACCTGCTTTACAAATAGCTTTAATGTTCGTGTTAACTGCGGTATGGATTTGGGTGTTACAATCAAAGGTTTCCATGTTATTCAGAACGGCAAGACAGTTAAGGCTGTTGAGGACGCAAATATTCTTGCATCAATGGTTACATATAAATCGGACGGCGGCAAGCGTTTTGCTGAGGTTTACTTTAATCTCGAGACCAAGAACCTTGAATTGGAACAGGATGTATATATTGTTGTTGATTTCTCGGATGAAAGTACTGTAAAGACTAAGCTTAATATCCATATTTTTGAACTCAATTTCTATAATGTTGATTTGTTGTGGTTCAAAAACGGATTGAACCTTGAGATTTCTGATGAGTTGAGAAATGTTCTCAAAGGTTTTGGACAGGAGCTTACCATTGTTCCTAAGCCTGACGGACCGATTGAAATTGGTGTTAAAGTTGAACCCGATTCATTTAAAGTGGCTCTTAGCTACGGTGATGAAATAGGCAAAAAGGACGAGGAAGAAAAGAAAAAGACTCTTTCTGACCAATGGGCAGAGTTCCGCGATGCGTTCAAATATAATAAAAAGAACCCGGTTAGAGCTTCCGAAAAGCTGAACGAGGGTAAACCTCAATTCAGCATAGAAGGATTTGTTGATTTCAAGTATAAGGGCTTGGATGAAAACGGAATCAAGGATTATCAGGTTGATGCAGGTATTTCGGGCTCTATCAGCTTTGAATACAACTTTGGAACAACCGTAACCTTTGTTGTCGTACCTGTTCGAATTGAATGCAAGGCTGCGGCAGGCGGTGAGTTGTCTTACACCCTTACCTTTGATCGCGAGGCTGAACAGTTTATTTCGGATAATTGGGCTTTTGAACTCAAGGGTGAACTGAATGTCAGTGCAGGTGTTGGCTGCAAACTTGTTTCGATTGGCGTTTACGGCAGTGCCGAAATGGTATTTGCATTGAATATCTTGCCGGAGTTCAATATTGAAAAATGGACTTTGACGGGAGATGTTGGAGCCTATTTCAAATACAACGGACTGTTCATTAAGTATAAAGCAACATGGTCGTTGTTAAAGGGTCTCGGAATTGATGCTACCTGGGTCATTTACGAGAACGGCGATTGGTGGTTTGAGTCAAACGGACAGGTTGCTGCCGTTTCCGAGGTGTCGTTGGCATCTGCAATGTTCGATGAATCAGCTTATGAAATTGCTCCAAGTGCATTTGACCCGGAGGTTATGACATTCTCCTTGAGAGGCATTGAGGAAGAAGAGGAAAATGCCTATTCGGGCATTGATCCCAAAATGATTCGGGTTGGCGACCTTGTTTATATCGTATACCAGGATGATTTGAATGGATATAGCGATAAATACGATGAGTATAACTACCAGAAGATCGTTTATCAAATCTATAACACTAAGGACTGTTCGTTCTCAGAGGTTTACGTGCTTGATGATAACGGTTATGCCGACGGTGCTTACGAGGTTTATTATGACGGCAAGGATGCAGTTGTTGTTTATACTCAGGTTAACAAAAAGCTGACATCTGATAATATTGAGGATATGGCAGGGTATGTCGGCTCTATGGAGGTCAAAACTGCAGTTTTGAAAAAGGGTGCATTTGTACCTGCCAAGAACTGTCTCACATCGGATAAGTATTATGATATGAACCTTCGTGTGGGCAAGATAAACGGCAAAATCACTGCTATTTGGGTACAAAATACCGAAAATACCATGTTTGGTACCACCGATACCAACGGTATGTCTGTTTGGTACAGTGCTTATGACAACGGTATTTGGAGTAAGCCCCAATGCTTAAACTCGGGAATTAACACTATTACCGATATTGAGATTGGTTCCGACGGTGTTGTGTACATCACCGATACCAATAACGATTTGACAACGGTTGGAACTGATAAAATAACAGAAGGCTATGATGACCGTTTGATCACGGTTCTTGATTTGAACGGTAATGTCACTTTTGCCACTGTTGAAGAGGCTGCTTACCATGATGTTTCGTATTTTGCCGATGAAATAGTGTATTATATTGGCAATAATCTGTACTCGATTGATACCGATTATGATACCGTCAGTGCTTATTTTGAAGAGGCGATAGCTGAGTTGCCTGAGGATTATACCGTTCTTTGCGATTCCTATGGCAACATTAAGGCAATACTGTTTGTTGATTCGGTAACCTATGGTGAAGAAAACAAGGCAAACGGTTCTAATGTTTTTGCTATTTTCTGTGACGGTAATAAATGGGGTAAACCTATTCAGTTGACCGAATTTGGCGAGGGCTATTATGTATCGGCATTTGATGCAGTTGATTTCGGTAATGAGATGTTGTTGTCGGTTTTGCTGTCGGAGGTTGAGTTTACCGATGAAGCAAGCTATGAACTTAATAATTATTCGTCGGTCAACCGATTTGATACAATGTGGGTTGAATATCCGACAGATTGTGTATTGGGTGAGATCGAGTTTGATTACAAGTCTGTTGTACCTGACAGTGAAACAACACTTATGGTTTCTGTTACCAATAACAGTTATCTTACCTTGAAGAGTGCTCCTGTTGCGGTTTCAAGAAATGGCAAGACCGTTTACGATACTGTAATAACAGATTTCTTTGACGGTGACGGAAACATACTTGAAAACGGTTTGCTTTCGGGCGAAACCGGCTATGTTAAGGTCAAGTTCAATGTCGGTAAAGAGGGTACATCTAAAAATGAACTTTCTTATACCGTTAATTTCAACGGTCAAGCAAAAGATGTGCAGCTTTGGTACAGTGACCTTGCTGTTTATGGAAAGCAGATTGTGATTGGCAATACCTATCACGTTGTTGTGCGTGTTACAAATGACGGATATGTTCCTGCTAAGGGTGTAATTAAAGCTACACTCAACAATGTTGAGTTAGATATTGATCTTGTTACCGATGAACTGAAATTCGGCGAGTCACAATACTTTACCATTCCGCTTGAAAACACTCTTGTCGGTGATGGAAGTGATTTGGTTATAATCAGTGTTGTTGCAGATATGGTTGATAATGAGTATTTGAAGAGTAATAATGATGCAAAAATCAATATTGCGACCGATGAGCTTCTTAATGTATCTGCCGATTCGGCTGATGTATGGCTGTCCGATACTGCTGCAACTATTGACCGTTCAAAGCTTAGTGATAAGACGGTGCTGTTTGAGGAAAAATATTCACTCGAATCGGTTACCGTTAACGGCGCAAATGTTGGCAATGAGTTGTATTCAATCAGTGGAAACGCCGTCACACTGAAGGCAGAGGCTATCGCCAACAAGTACGGCAACGGAATCTACACTGTTGAATTTATGTTTACAGACGGTTCTTGCGATTCTCAGGGAAATACCGTTTACAGATATGCTAAGCTTACCTTGAAGCTAACTCAAACCTTTACAGTTTCCTTTGTTGTTGATGGTGTTGTGATTGAATCTCAAATTCTTGAGGCAGGTGCAGTTCCTTCTTTCAATGGCGAACCTGTAAAGCAGGGTGATGCACGGTATTCCTATAAATTCGATCATTGGGATAAAGATTTTACACCCGTATATAGCGATGTAACATACACTGCATGGTTTGTGATGTTTACCAACCGCTATACTGTATCGTTTATAGTTGATGGAACGGTCTATTCTGCAGAATATGATTACGGTACTATTCCTGAATATACCGGCAGCGTTGAAAAGCCTGCCGATGACAAGTATAGTTATCGTTTTAATGGTTGGGATAAAGAAATTTCTGCAGTGACCGAGAATGTAACCTATACTGCACAGTTTGAGGGTGTTTTGTTGGGTCGCGCTACTGTTACCAATAGCGAGTTCAAAACTGCTTGGGGATGTGAATTCTTTACAACCATTTCGCTTGAAAATGTCCGCCATATGACCGATACAACCATTACTATTTATTATGACAGAGAACTTGTGGAATTAAGTGCATTCTCTATGCACAGCAATGTTACTTTCGTACAAATGGGTGACGGAGCTGTCACATTCCATATTGACGGTCTTAAAGACGGTGTAAATGCCAATGTTGCAAATCTTACCTTTGTAACAAAAAAGGATGCGCCGTTTGGTAGTTGGAACTTCCTTAAGGCGGTTTCTGAAGAGAATATCACCAATAATTTCAGTGCGTTGACTATTTGCCAAATGGGCGATGTTAACATGGACGGTTTTGTTAACACAATTGACGCCGCGATGGTTCAAATGTATACAGTCGGAAAAATCGGACTTACCGATATTCAGAAGATTTATGCAAACGTTAACGGTGATTATAATGTGGACGGTACTGTTAAAATCAATAATATCGATGCTGCTATGATTCAACAGTATGCGGTCAAAAAGCTGGAAATGTTGGGTGTTCCAACTGTGTGAAACCGGTTATCTCAATAATATTGCAAAAAGTGGCGGCGTTTTAAACGTCGCCACTTTTGTTGTGGCTTTCAAGTGTGGAAATAAACCTCCGGTTCTGCCGGGGGCTTGATTTATGTGTCGGGTTAGTAATTTTTGAGCTGTGCTCAGTTATGTTTTGTGTTAAAAACATTGCAAATCAATTGCGGGCATGGTACAATAAATTTGTTATATAGATTATATCGATTTCAAGCATGGTTGTTTATATATTCTGTAATTTCTTTGCTTTGAGGGGAATATGTTAAAAATAAATTCGTTATGTAAGACATATAGATCAAGAAATAATAAATCTGATCGGGCTTTGAACAATGTTGATTTAACTTTGCCTGATAACGGATTGATTTTCCTTTTGGGCAAAAACGGTAGTGGTAAATCAACATTTCTTAATCTTTTGGGTGGGTTGGACAGTGCAACCTCGGGTAAGATAGTTGTTGACGGTCATGATTTGTCTCAATTTAATAAATCACAATTGTCGGATTACAGAAATACTTATGTCGGTTTTATCTTTCAGGATTATTGTTTGATCGATGAACTTACGGTTTATGATAATGTTTCGATTGCCTTGGAATTTAAAGGCGTGATTGACAGTAACGATGTTAATGAAGCATTAAAAACCGTTGGGCTTGACGGATATGCCAACAAATACCCGTCAGAACTTTCGGGTGGTGAGCGTCAACGTGTCGCAATTGCCAGAGCAATTATAAAAAAACCACGTATCATTTTGGCCGATGAACCAACAGGGAATCTTGATGCCGATGCTACCGAGGATGTATTTAACCTGCTTAAGTCTCTTTCAAAAGACAGTTTGGTTTTTATTGTTTCGCACGATAAGGATTCGGCTCATAAATATGCCGACCGCATAATTATGCTTGAAAACGGTGAGATAGTTGCCGATGAGAACAACAGTGCGGATGATAAAGTGATCTTGGTTAGTGATAAAAAGAATAACGGAAAAGTCAGTGAAAAGTTCAATCGTCTTTTTGTAAATAAGATTGGATGGCTGTTTCTCAAGCGCAAATTCCCTAAAATAGCATTATATTCTTTTATGGTTGCAATTATTATGACCGTTATGGTTCTTGCACAAACCATAACTCGATTTGACTCAGCCGAAGTTATGAAGAATGAGTTTAAAGGTTCAAGGTCTGATTCCATTTTTTTGACCAAGACGCTTGATTATACACAAAAAACAAGCCTTGGCAAACTGAATAAGGTTGTAAACAGCTTCCCAAAAATCGATGAGTCGGATATTGAGGCATTTCGAAAAGCAGGTTATAAGGGAAGTATCTACAATGTTCTTAAATGCAATCTGAATATTGGTCAAAGCCGCGTTTCAACGGGAATGGCAACAAATGTTTTTGATGAATCACTGTATGTTTTAGAGCCACTTGGTATAATGGTGGTTGACGAAAAGTTTTTGACCGAGAAATATGGTGGGTTGGAATATCTTGCAAAGGCCGATGAATTTCATCCTACAGGTGTTATCATAACCGATTACCTTGCCGACATTATGCTAAAAAGCGAACAGCTCCAAAATATAAACGATTATAATAGCCTTATTGGTGAATACCGTTGGGGAAATGACGAAGCTTCCCGATGTGTTTTACGCGGGTATATCAACGCAGTTATTAACACGGGATACAAAGATAAGTACAAGAGTATATTAGATAAGGTTGAAAAATACGGTTCTGACTACATTGAAAAGGCATTAAAAGATAATGATTTTGTGAACCTTGTGGATGATATCCATACAAAATACGGCTTTTGCTATTCGTTAAACCCTAACTTTGAACAGGATGCCGTGAATAATCCTTCTTGGGATATGGTATGGCATTATGCATTGAAGTTTGGTAACGGCAGTTTGTTTACAACTGATATTCCACAGGTGCGAAAAGCCAAAAATTACGGAATAGAATTAGGCAAAAATGAAGTGCTTATGGAAATGACGGCGTATAACAATACCTTTGGGACTCAATATACTGAGGCGACAATTGAAAGTTTTACACCGCATACCGAAACTTTAAGCCATTATTTGTATTCTGAGTTAGGTGAAGATGATGCGTTGTTTACCCAAGATGTAAGCATCGTAGGTCTGTTTGTTGTTGGTCAAAACAATAAGTCGGGAACATTCATAGCAGGCGAGAGTATATATAATTTGTTTGCCGAAAATCATATATACACAACAGGTCTTTATTTTGGTGAGAGTGATAACAAAATAAGTGTTATCGATACTGCGGCTGAAAAGGGATTTAATAATAATCTGATTGTGGGCGAGAGCTTGCGCACAATGACAAAGGTTGTGGAAATCTTTGTTCCGATTTTCCGAATGATAGCTGTTATACTGTGCAGTGCGATTGTGCTTATTCTTATAAATTTCTCCTCGAAAATGATAAACGATAAAATTAAGGAAATAGGTATTCTGAAAGCAATCGGAGCCAAAAATCGCACAATAGGTTCAATTTTTGGTGTGCAGATACTTTTAATTTCACTGCTTACTTGCATACTGTCGATTGCAGGATATTTCCTTTTTGTAAACCAAACAAATGATTTGTTGTTAAATTCACTTCAAACTTTTGCTACGGAAAAAATGATACCCGACCTTACATTTCTTACTTTCAGGGTCGATATTGTTGTCCAAAATTGTGTTTTGGTATTGGTTCTCGCTGCAATATCATACATTGTTCCTATGATAAAAATATGCAAACTTGAGCCGGTTAAAATAATAAGAAGTGAGGATTAGTCAAAATATGAACTAAAGGCAGAAGGAAAATACATTCTAAAGCTTCATATTGAATAAAAAAGAGAGTTCGCGGTTTTACCGTAAACTCTCTTTTATGTTGCGTTCATTGTCTGTTTTCTTAGGGTTCAAGTTCTTTGTCTCTAAAACAAAAAAATAAAACAGACACACCATAAAGATATGTCTGTTTTATTGGTGCGAGTGACGGGACTTGAACCCGTACGTCGTGGACACACGCCCCTCAAACGTGCCTGTCTGCCAGTTCCAGCACACTCGCGTCGACCTGAATATATTACCACATAAGTTTTGGTTTGTCAACAGTAATTTTTCAAAATCGTCAAATAATTTTTTTATTTTATAATTTTCTTTTTGGAACGTGATAAGTGAATCAGTACATAAACGCCCAAAAGCAACACACACGAACCGCCAAGCACTGCGTACATAACGGGAGCATCTACCTTATGGCCGAAAAAGTTCACATTGAAATCCACTGTAGCTTTTATACCATCAATGACATCTTCAGGAACACCGATTGACAACAACTCTCGGAACGCACCGCCCATTGCATGGGTTCGAAGCAAGGATGTTCCGTGAGTGCCGGGCAAAAATACGATTATCTTTTGCAAGATTTCCGGGAACTGTGATATCGGCATATATGCGCCGCAGATGAATCCGTAGCTTGAGCTGACAATGGAGCCAACCGCCGAAATTTGTCCTTGCGATGTCAAAAATATATTAATAATACTTGAAAGTGCAGTGCCTGACATTATAAGCAGGAAAACATCAAGCAGTAGCAGTGCAATATCTGTAAACGATAAATACCAACCAATAAATGCGAGATAAATCATGCAGACTGCTGTTGCGGTGAAGCATATAATAAGCGTTGAAAATGCGGTGGAAATATAGTATGCTAAAGCCTTGGTTGAAGATTTTACAGGTGTGATGTTAAGGTCGTTTGCTGCACCGTTTACCTTATCGTTTACCATAAGCATATTAGAGCAGAATGCAACGGTTACGCAACAAACACCAAGCAGGGAAGACATGAGCTGACCGCCGACTAAGGCATCGATCAGTTTGTCGGGGATTTTAATTTCAAGTCCAATTTGCTCAAATGCCATTAAAAACGAGTCGCGATAGACATTGCCCAAAAATGTGATATACAGCACGAGCAGTATCATTGGTGTGATAAGCGATGTGAAAAACAATCCTTTATCCTTGAAAAAGAGTTTTGTATTGCGCTTTATAAGTGCTTTGAGCTCGGTCATGCGTTATCACCTCCGGTGAGAGCTTTGCCTGTTGCGGCTAGAAAAACATCATCCATTTTACCCTTGATTATTTCATAATCGCAGAATAGTTCGGGATATTGGATTATAAGCTGGGTTGCGACACTTGTGTCGGGTACAAAAATACGCACAGCATCCCTCAAAACTTCATATTTCACATTTAAATTTTTTATATCGGCTTCGGTCACATTGTAAAGCGTGATATAGTCTTCCGTGTATGTGTTTTTGAGTTGAAGGGGAGTGCCTTCAGCGGCTATTTTACCGCTATCAAGTATCACAACATAGTCGGCGTCAGAAGCCTCTTCCATATAATGTGTTGTAAGGAAAACCGTCATATCGGTGTCGCGGCGAAGTCTGCCCAAAACGTTCCATATCATGCGACGGGTCTGCGGGTCAAGTCCCGTTGTAGGCTGGTCGAGAATAAGAATTTTTGGGGAGTGAAGCAGGGCTCGTGCTATGTCGATTTTCCTGCGCTGACCTCCCGAAAGCTTGCCGACGGGTCTTTTTAGAATATCCTTAAAGTCCAGCATCTCACAAAGCTCATTTAAGCGTGCTTTAAAGACCTCCTTGTCCATTCCGTAAAGAGCGGCTTTTATCTCGAGGTTGTCATACACTGTCAGTGCCTTGTCAAGCACTGAGTTTTGAAAAACGACGCCCAAATCACGCTTAATTGTATCTAGACTTTGGTCAAGGTCACATCCGTTAACTCTAACGGTGCCTGAATCCTTTTCGAGTTGACCGCAGATTATGGAAATTGTGGTGCTTTTTCCCGCACCATTGATGCCTAAAAATGCGAAAAGCTCACCTTTGCGAACCGAAAGGTTTAAATTATCAACAGCGACAACATTCTTAAATCGTTTGGTCAATCCGTTTATTTTAATAACATCCATTATTTATCCTCAATTCCGTATTGCTTGCGAAGTCCCAAATACGAGTCGGTAAGCATTTTGCTGACAAGTTCCCAATCCAAATCGAGAAAGCCTGTGGCAAACATAGTTGCAATTCCGTGAACGTATGCCCACATCTCAAGGTGGAATATCCTTGCATCGGTTTCGTTTAACCCTGTGTTATTCTGTACGAGGGATTCCATGTTGCTGTCGACACCCGATTCAATCGAGGTGTCTTCATTTGAACGGTCACGCATATATAAAAGCTTGAAAAGCTCCTTTTCATCCTTGGCAAAACGGATATATGCAATGCCGCTTGCTTTATAGGCGGGATAAAGACCGTCTTCAACCTCGCGTTGCATATATGTCTGATACAACTCATAGGCGTTTTTCGCTACAGCCAGACGAAGCTCATCCATTGTTGCAAAGTTGGAAAAAACAGGCTGAGTTGAGCAGTTGAGATATGTTGCTACTGTTCGAGCGTTGAGGGCATCGGAACCTTCCTTGCGAACAACCTCTATTGCGGCATTTATTATGTCTTCTTTAGTGGTTTTTACTTTAGGCGGCATACTTTCCTCCAAAATATAGTTTAAGATATATAACACATGTTATATTATCACAACTGCCGTACAAAGTCAACAGTGTGTCACACATTTTACAAAACAATTTGTTTCACATACTTTATAAAATAATTCGTGTTAAAAAATTTTCGTTAAATAGTTTGCAAACAACGAAAGATTGTTTGCAAAAAAAATATTTACAACAATATTTAAGTATGATATAATTTTTTAAAAAGATTTGGAGGTTTATATGAAACGCATTATTTCTGTATTATTTGTTTTTTGTATGTTCTTTTCTTTGATTGCCTGCGGTTCTGAGTCGACTGATAGCAATACTTCAAATGTATCAACTGCAACGCAATCATCAGAAGGTAACGCAATTGAAAAGATAGATGTTGTATTTAAGAGTGATTCCGGTGAATCGAAGTATAACATTATTTATCCGGAGAAGGGCGAGAATGGGGAAGATTTAAGAGCAGGCTATCTGTACAAGCAGATGAAGGATAAGCTTGGTATTAATCCCAAAAAGGCCACAGATTCGACTGACGGAACCGATGCGTTTGAGATACTTGTTGGCGAGACCAACCGTGCTGAATCGGCTAAGGCAATGAGTTATATGTTTGATAAGGGCTATGGCCGTCGTGATGATTTCATCATTTGCTCAATGGGTAAAAAGATCATCATCAATGCTAATAATACCGAAGCGCTTACCAATGCCTGCCAATATTTTGTAGATAACTTTTTGTCTGCCGAAAAGATTGTTGGCGGTATTGAGTATATCAGTCATATGACAGGCGATTTCAAAGATATTACCGTAAACGGTGTTAATATCGGCAGATTTGTTATTGTAAGACCGCATTATAACAGTTCTTATATTACACAAATTGAAATCGATAACCTTATAAAATCGGTTTTCGATGCAACAGGATATGAACTCAAACTTAAAGAGGATGCATATTGTGCTAATGCTGAATATGAGATTGTTGTTGGTAACACTAACCGTCAAGGTATTGAGAAAATAAGCAATTACGACCTTTATAATGTTACAGTTTCTGGCAAAAAGGTCTATCTTAACGGTGGTTCTACATATTCCACAGCGGTTGCTGTTTCTGAATTTGCAAAGCTTTGTGCAAGCGGTGCAGTTACCGATGCAAGTTCTGTTAAAAACGGTAGTTATAAGGCCACCTACACGGCAAACTATGACAGTTCTGTTACCTACCGTCCTGTTTGGACCGATGAATTTGACGGTGATTCGGTTGATACCTCGAAGTGGGATATTATATCAGAGGAATATAATAAGAAAGGTACCGACGGATTATCGGGACAGAACGGAAAACGCGCATGGCGTAACCCCGATAATGTTGTAATACGTGACGGATACTTCCATTCGGTATTCACACAGGATGAGGGTAACTATTACAGCGGTACTTTGCGTACCTATAACACATTGATATTTAAATATGGATATGTTGAAATGAGCTCAATCACTCCGCAGGGAAGCGGATTCTGGAGCACTTTGTGGATGTCATCGGCTAACGTTAGAGAGAATATGTTTGAGCATGGTTGTTCGATGGAGGTTGACATTGCTGAGAACTTCGGTAACTCAGCTGTTACCAATGCTAATGCTCACGTATGGCCAAAAGGTGTAGGACCCACTCTTGGTTTTGTGCATCGTTCTTTTGACCAGATTCGTTCAAACGAAAAGAAGTACAGCGTTCAAAAGACCGACGGTAAGCTTTTAAGCGAAGATTTCCACACCTTCGGATTCCTGTGGACCCAGGATTACATTGCATTTACTGCAGACGGAAAGATATATTGTGATCTTAACCTTAACGATCCCGGTTTTGAGGATTACAAATATGCCTATACCGAGAATTTTGTTAACCTACGCCTTGCAGGAACTGCAGGATTTAGTAACTGTCCGTTGCCTATGACCGCAACCGAAGAGGAATGGGCTAACACCAATCAGTTTATTGTTGATTATGTTCACATTTATCAGCTTAATGACGGTGTTTCCGGAATCGTATCAGATGCACAGTTTGAGTGGTAATATAAGCTTATATAGTTAATTAACAAAGCCCTAAAGAACCGAAATTCTTTAGGGCTTTGTTGTTTACATAATGAAGTTGCTTAATACAACACCGATCACTATTCCAAGAATGTATATGCCGATATTCATAAGCCAAAATTTTCCCTTTGACCAACCGATATCTGCCCAAATGTTGGAGGCAATGCTTTCTACAACAAGGATAAGAACTGTGAGTACAGGCAGAATTGCGACCCATAAATCACCTGCGATGATAAACGGAACAGGAGGTAATAACCACAGCAAAAGCAAAAGCTCGGTAAATCCGCGCATTATACGTCCTGTGTTGTATCTCACAGGCATATTGTGTGCAAGTTGCGCATAAACGGCGTCTCGCTCTTTATTGAGTATTTTGACACCGTGGCGCATCATAAGAGGGAAGACAACCGCAATCATTCCTGCGGGGATACATAGAAGAATCCACCATTTTACAATTTTGTAAAGACCTACAATTAGACCGATACCGAGTACGGTCGCCAATATGTATGAAGCTATGCGGATAACTACTTTTAATACACGCACCAAATCACCTTATTTATCAAAATAACATTTTAATAAATAATAGCACTATGTTTTCAACTAGTCAATATGAAAATCGAAATCTTAACCTTTTGCATTTTTATGTTGAAATAGTATAAAATTCTTCAAATAAATAATTGCAATTTCGTGTCGTAAATACTTGTTAAATTGAAAGTAATCTGTTATACTGTATAGGTTATATTATGTCTATTTTTTTCAAAGGGAAGTTGAAATTATGCCAAAAGCAGAAAATTTGAGAAACGTTGCCATCATTGCTCACGTTGACCACGGTAAGACTACCTTGGTTGACCAGTTGTTGCGTCAAAGCGGTACTTTTCGTCAGAATGAGCAGGTGGCGGAGAGAGTTATGGACTCGGGTGACCTTGAAAGAGAAAGAGGAATCACCATCCTTTCCAAGAACACAAGTGTTATGTACGGCGATATTAAGATAAACATTGTCGATACTCCGGGACATGCTGATTTCGGCGGTGAGGTTGAACGAATCCTCATGATGGTTGACGGTGTTGTTTTGTTGGTCGACGCTTTTGAGGGTTGCATGCCCCAGACAAGATTTGTTTTGAAAAAGGCTTTGGGTCTTGGCAAAAAGGCTATTGTCGTTGTTAATAAGATCGACCGTCCCATGGCTCGCCCCAAAGAGGTTGTTGATGAGGTTCTTGACCTCTTTATTGAGCTTGGTGCCGATGATGAGCAGATCGAGTTCCCGGTAGTTTATGCTTCGGGTCGTGACGGTTATGCTTCACTTGATCCCGATAATATGGGAACCGATTTGAAGCCTTTGTACGATGCTATCATTAATGAAATCGATGCTCCCGAGGGTGATATTGAAGGACCTACTCAGGTTCTTTTCTCCAATATCGATTATGACGATTATATTGGCCGTATCGGCGTTGGTCGTGTTGAAAGAGGTAGCCTTAAGGTTGGTCAGAATGTAGCCCTCTGCCATGAAGACGGAACTCATAAGAATGTTAAAATAACAAAACTGTTCCTCTTTGAGGGACTTCGCAGAGTTGAAGTTCAAGAGGCTCCGTTTGGTGAGTTGGTTTCGGTTGCAGGTATTGCCGACCTTAACATTGGTGAAACGGTTTGCGACCCCGAGCACATTGAACCGTTGCCTTCTATCAAGATTGATGAACCTACTTTGTCGATGAACTTCATGCTCAATAACTCACCTTTTGCAGGTAAAGAGGGTAAGTTTGTTACCTCGCGTAACCTTCGTGACCGCCTTTTCAAAGAGGTTGAGACTAATGTAAGTATGCGTGTAGAGGAAACCGATTCGGCCGACACCTTTAAGGTTTCGGGTCGCGGTGAGTTGCATTTGTCCATCCTTATTGAGCAGATGCGTCGCCAAGGTTATGAGTTCCAGGTTTCTCCGCCCGAGGTTATTTATAAAACCGATGCCAACGGCAAAAAGTTGGAACCTATTGAGCTTTTGATGATAGAGGTTCCCGAGGAATATGTCGGTTCGGTCATGGAACGTCTTGGCACCCGTCATGCCGAGCTGCAAAATATGGGTACACGTGATACAGGACTTACACATCTTGAGTTCTTGATTCCTGCACGCGGACTTATCGGCTATCGTTCACAGTTTATGACCGATACCAACGGTAACGGTATTATGAACCACATTTTCCACGGATATGAGGAATATAAGGGTGATATCGAAAACCGTCTTACCGGTTCTTTGATTGTTCATGAATCGGGTGAATCAACAGGCTACGGACTTTTTAATACCCAGTCTCGTGGTAAGCTGTTTATCGGTCCCGGTGTTCCCGTTTACGAGGGTATGATCATCGGTGAAAACCCCAAGAATGAGGATATTGTATGTAACGTCTGCAAGAAAAAGGCGGCTACCAATATGCGTGCCGCAGGCTCTGACGATGCATTGAAGCTTACACCTCCGTCTATAATGAGTCTTGAACAGTCGTTGGAATTTATCAAGTCTGATGAGTTGGTTGAGATAACTCCCGAATCCATCCGCTTGAGAAAGCGAATTCTTGACAAAGAAACCCGAATGAAGTACGAAAGCAGATTGAGAAAGCAGTAATGGAATATATTATTCTTGATAACGAGTGGCATACGCCATATTGTAAAATCAACGGAAAATGTATAAACGAACTGATAGAGATTGGTGCGGTCAAGTTGGATGAAAACCTGAACGAGATCTCTCGCTTCAGTGTGCTCATCAAGTCTACCTTCACTAAAAAATTAAGCACCCGTTTTCAGCGGTTGACCAACATCACAACCGAAGAAATGCTCCAAAACGGCATGACATTCGACCAAGCGGTTGACCTTTACTGTGAATGGGCAGGAACCGAAGCTGTTACTATGACATGGAGCAATTCCGACCTTTATGTTTTGTTGGAAAACTTCAGATTAAGGCGCAGGATAAACACGGTACCGATTATCGCAAAGTATCTTGATCTGCAAAAGTATGTCCAGAACGAGATGATCAGGCGTGGCAGTAATATTACTTCGCAGGTTTCGGTCAGCAACATGGCTATTATGCTTGGCATTCCGATTGACGGAATTGGTCTTCACCGTGCATTGGACGATAGTTTGCTTTGTGCTGAAATGTTACGTAAGGTTTATAACAAAGAACGCTTGCTGTCGTGTGTTATCGACACATCAGTGCCGGATTATTATGCAAGGCTGACATTTAAGGCTTACATAATACGCGATATCAACAGTCCGCTTATCAATAAAAAGAAGATGGAGTTCAACTGTGATAAATGCGGTCAGGAAGCACGAAGGACAACAGCGTGGGCATTTAAGGGACATTCTTTCAGAGCTGATTTTGCTTGTAGCTGCGGTTACAAGTTTATCGGAAGAGTAACCTTTAAGAAGTATTACGATAAGGTTGTCGTTAAGAGAAGTGCCGTTCCTATTCCCACGGCTTTAAAGGTTGTGGAAAAATCAGAAACTGTTGCTGAAGAAACTAAATCATAATAAATATTCACCCATACATTCACATAAAATGTATGGGTGATTTTTATGGGGTTTGTTTCATTTTTCTGCGCCGCTTTACTAATGGTCAACGGTTTATATCTTACCGTAAGCTCAAAATTCTTTCAGTTTTCCCGTTTGGGGTTAGTGTTCAATGTCACTATCAAAAAACTTATAAAAAGCCGCGACTCGGGTGGATTTAAGGCAATGTCGATAGCCTTGGGAAGCACTATCGGAATAGGGAATATCATAGGTGTTGCCGCGGCTATAACGGTTGGCGGTGCAGGTGCTGTTTTTTGGATGCTTGTCACGGGATTTCTTGGGATGATAATAAAGTTCGCCGAGGTTTATATCTGCGTGAAAGAAGCAAAAAACAGTCACCGAAATTGCGGAGGGCCGATGTATGTTTTAAGCAAAATGGCTTCGGGAAAATTTAAAGTCATTGGATGCTTTTTTGCTGGCGTTACAGTGCTCGCCTCATTTTTTGCAGGTAACCTAATGCAATCAAAGGCGGTTTATCGCTTTGCACACATAGGTTTTGATATTGGTGTTTTACCAGTTACTTTAGTTTTGTTACCGATATTGTTTGTAATACTCATCGGAAAAGACCGATTATATCAAAATTTTTCGGCGATTTTTGTGCCCATAATGGCTGTTTTTTATATATCGGCGGTATCGGTGATTATTTTTATGAATTTTAAAAACGTGCCGAATGTTATTATTTCGGTTTTGACGTCTGCTTTTGGGTTCAAACAAGCTGTGGGTGGCTTTAGCGGCGCCGTGATTTCTGCAGCTTTGAGAACGGGTGTCATGAAAGGGTTGTTTACCCACGAGGCCGGTATGGGCAGTGCACCGATAGCTCATTCTTGCGCCGAAAAAACCGACCCGTTCAGTCAAGGATGTTGGGGAATAGTTGAGGTTTTTATAGACACGGTTGTTGTCTGTATGTTGACAGCACTTGCGGTTTTGTCGTCACCGATTTATCAGAATTATTCTATCAATGACCCTTTTCAGCTTATCTGTGAAATATTTGAAAGCGTTTTCGGTGGATTAGGTATCAAGGCTTTAAGTCTTTCGGCTATTCTTTTTGCTTTTGCGTCAATAGTCGGTTGGTCTTACTACGGAGTAAAGGCTTTGGAATTTTTTACAAAACGGTCAAGTGCCAAAAAAATGTATATTGTCATGTTTCTTGTGGCAGTACCGCTGTCTTGTGTTGTAAGTGACTCTTTTGCATGGGTATTGACAGATATTTTTAATTCAATGATGCTCATTCCTAACTCTATCATGCTGACGCTTATGGGAGGAGAGGCAGTTAGACCGTTATCAAAAATTAAAAAGGTGCTTGAAATAGGGTAGAAGAAACTGTATAATAGCCTTCAAAGAAGGTGATTATTTGAAGTGCTTTGAATGTCCGCGAAAATGCGGTGCAGAACGAAATGAAACAATAGGAAAGGGTTATTGCAAAATGCCCGAAGCACCAATTGTTGCAAGGGCAGGTATGCACTTTTGGGAGGAACCTTGCATAAGCGGTAAAAACGGCTCGGGAACAGTGTTTTTCAGCGGTTGCAGTTTAGGCTGTGTATTTTGTCAGAACGAGGAAATATCGCACAAAAATTATGGCAAGCCCATTACTGTTGAGCGCCTTGCTGAGATATTCAAAGAGCTTGAGGAAACAGGGGTACATAACATCAACCTTGTTAATCCGACACATTATGTTCACTCAATTAAAAAAGCTTTGGGAAAATATAAACCGGGTATACCTATTGTGTATAATTCAGGTGGATATGACACGGTTGAAACCATTAAAGAAGCATCTCAGTTTGTTGATATCTTTTTGATGGATATGAAGTATCGTTCAAACGACCGAGCTTTAAAGTATTCAAAGGCTAAAGATTATCCGCAAGTTTCGGCAGATGCTGTTTTGAAATGTGCTGAGACCATTAAAGAAAACATCTTCAATGTAGATGGTATTATGCAAAAGGGACTTATAATTCGCCATTTGATAATGCCTCAGGGTACAAACGATGCTATTGAGGTTATAAAATGGGTTGAGCAGAATGTGCCTTGGGCGGTTTTAAGCCTTATGAGCCAGTACACACCGCACGGTGACCTTTCGGAGTTTAAGGAAATCGACCGAAAAATAACCAAACGTGAGTATAACAAGGTTTTGGATTTTGCCGCAGAGTGTAAGATTGAGAATATCTACATGCAGGACACCTCAAGCGGTGATGAAAAATATATCCCACCGTTTGATTTGAGTGGTGTATAAATGTCTGTCATTCTGAATGAAGTGAAGAATCTATTGAGATTTTTTGTTTCATTCGGAATGACTTTTATTTTGTCATAAATCAAAGCTCTAACACATAAAATTAAGCAAAGCAAAAATTCGGAGGAATGTTTATGACAAGTACAAGTATCTACGGTGATATAGCGGCACGTACGGGTGGCGACATTTATATTGGTGTTGTTGGTCCCGTAAGAACAGGCAAATCGACCTTTATAAAGAAGTTTATGGACACCCTTGTGATACCAAATATCGACGGTGAGTATCAGAAGGAACGTGCTAACGATGAGCTTCCGCAATCGGCAGGCGGTAGGACTATTATGACTACCGAACCGAAATTTGTGCCCGAAAAGGGTGTGAAAATCGACCTTGATAACAATGTTTCCATGAATGTCCGACTTATCGATTGCGTTGGCTACATAGTCCCAAGCTCCTACGGATATATTGAGGATGATAATCCAAGAATGGTAATGACACCGTGGTTCCAAGATCCCGTACCCTTTAATATGGCTGCTGAATACGGTACAAAAAAGGTTATAACTGAGCATTCGACTATTGGTCTTGTCATTACTACCGACGGTAGTATCAGTGATATTCCGCGTGAGGAATATGCCGAAGCCGAAGAAAGGGTCATAAATGAACTAAAAGCCATAAATAAGCCGTTTGTGGTGCTCATGAACAGTATGTACCCCAACTCCGAATCAGCTCAAAGCACGGCAGAGGAGATAGCTGAAAAATATGATGTTGCGGTGAAACCTATCAACTGTCTTGAGCTGGATGAGCAGGATATAACCGAAATTTTGACCGAAATGCTTTATGAGTTCCCGATAAAGGAAATAAAGATCAAATTACCAATGTGGATTACCGCTTTAGAGAGTGACCATTGGTTACAAAAGCAGATGTACTCAAGCATTTTGAAATCGGCAGTTGATTTAAGTAAGGTTTCCGATATAAACACCTTTGGCAAACGTTTATCTGGATGCGAAAATGTGACATACTGCGCTGTTGACGAGGTTGAACTTGGAACAGGCAGTGTCACAGTAATGGCTGATATTGACCACGACCTATTCTATAAGGTTTTGAAAGAATCAACAGGTGTTGATATAAATAATGAACAACAGTTGATGAAAGAGATTATAGAGTTTTCAAATATCAAGAAGGAATACTACCGCTTTAAAAACGCCTTGGATGAGGTTGAGGCAACGGGTTACGGTATTGTTATGCCCGAGATAGATGAGCTTTCATTGGAAGAGCCTGAAATAGTAAAGCAGGGAGGACGATATGGTGTGCGTTTGCGCGCATCGGCACCGTCTATCCACATGATGAAGGCCAATATCACCACCGAAGTAAGCCCAATTGTCGGTTCCGAAAAACAGTCCGAAGACCTTGTGATGTATCTGCTTAATGAGTTTGAGGAAGAACCAACAAAGATTTGGGACTCCAATATATTCGGAAAATCGTTGCATGAGCTTGTAAACGAAGGCTTGCATACAAAGCTGGCAAGAATGCCTTCGGACGCTCGAATGCGCTTACAAGAAACATTAGAGCGTGTTATAAACGAAGGTTGTTCGGGACTCATTTGCATCATTCTTTAGTTTTTAATTTCAATAATAATGAACCAAGCAGGGCGATAGGCTCTGCTTGGTTCGGCTTTTAGTGGGATTGGCACCATTGTGCGGCTTTGAATCCTTCAGTTTTTGCAATATAAAACACTGATTAATATAATTTTTAGAAAATTTTTGAAATTTTTCCTCTAAATGCGAATAATTCCTATTGACAAATAGAAAAGAATGTGTTATAGTATAGTCACAGCAAGAGAGCTGAACAAAAAACGGAGGGAGCGTATGGAACAAAGAGCCAAGCATTTTAAAAAACGTGACGCTATTCTAAACTGTGTTAAATGCACAAAAGTTCATCCGTCAGCCGATTGGGTCTTTGCTCAATTAAAACCCGATATTCAAAATCTTTCCTTGGGAACTGTTTACAGAAATTTGGCTCTGTTTAAAGAGCAAGGTTTGATAATAAGCCTTGGAACGGTTAAGGGAATAGAAAGGTTTGACGGTAACACTGATCCGCATGTTCACTTTATCTGTAACGAATGTGGCAGTGTTTTAGATCTCGAGTCGGTCGAGATTCCGGAAAGTCTTGCAAATTCAGTGGCAAGCGATAACGGATTGGTTGTTAATAACTGCAGTTTGACCTTCACAGGTCTATGCAGTCAATGTAAATAATAAAAATTAAAATTTTTGGAGGAAATTATAATGAAAAAGTTTGTATGTCCTGTTTGTGGTTATGTTCATGAGGCAGAGGTTATGCCCGAAGGTTTTGCTTGCCCCGTATGTAAGGTTCCCGGCACCAAGTTCAAGGTAATGGAAGAGGGTAAGCTTGCTGCAGAGCACGAGTACGGCATCTATGAGAAGACTGTTAAGAACAACCCCGATATTTCGGATGAAGATAAGGCATTCATCCTTGAGCAGTTAATGGCTAACTTCAACGGCGAGTGTGCCGAGGTTGGTATGTATCTCTGCATGGCTCGTATTGCTCACCGCGAAGGCTATCCCGAAATCGGTCTTTACTGGGAAAAGGCAGCTTACGAAGAGGCAGAGCACGCAGCCAAGTTTGCCGAGCTTCTCGGAACCACTTTGGAGCCCAACATGAAGGCTACCACCAAGGATAACCTTGCATGGCGTGTTGACTGTGAGTTTGGTGCAACCCAGGGTAAATTCGATCTTGCTGCTGTTGCAAAGAAGAATGGCCTTGATGCTATCCACGATACCGTTCACGAGATGGCTCGCGACGAGGCTCGTCACGGTAAGGCACTCAAGGGCTTGCTTGATAGATATTTCAAGTAATTTCACAATAAAAAACGATTGGCGACAAATTTAGCCGCCCATAAAGAATAAACCAAAATAAGCGGGCGGATAATATATCCGTCCGCTTATTTTCAATAATTTAAAAGGAGGAGATTTATGAAAAAATTATTAGTTCTTGTGTTTGCTATATTATTGGTATCGGTGTTCTCGGCTTGCGGAGGAGCTAATAGAAATATCTCCTCTGTGAAAAGTACAGTTAGTTCAAATGATCGCATTTCTTCGGATAATGGAGATGTGATATCGAAAATCGCCGAGAGTTTTGTTCCAAACAATGCTTCATTTGCCTTGAATTCGACCGATAAGCAAAAGATTTCGGTTGAAAACGCCAAGAACATTGCGCTAGAGCACGCAGGATTTAATGCTAACCAGGTTGAGTTCCTTCGCGCTGAGCTCGATTTTGACGACGGTGTTTATAAGTATGAAATTGAATTTGAAAAAGACAGATTTGAGTATGATTATGATATCGAAGCTTATTCGGGCAAGATTTTAAAATCTGAAAAAGACCGTGAAGATTTTGATTGATTGTTAATTGTATTTTGTCAATAGACTGCGTGCTTGCGAAGTGCCAAATAATTAACAATTGTCTAAAAAACCGTTGGCATCGACCGGATAGCAGAATATTGTACTGTTGATATCAAAGCATATGATGGTTCGGTGATAAAGAGCGAGCGCGAAAGAAACGATTAAACAAAACATATTGTAAATTTTCTAAAGATATGCTATCATGTAAATGGTATCATATCTTTTTTTGTTAATAGGTGATGTGAATGAAACGTAGGTTTTTTTGTATTGTTTTTGTGTTGATATATATTTTCACTATATGTGGCTGCGGTAACGATTCCGTAAATACTAAAGTTTCCGATACAGCAAATAGTAGTGTTTTATCTGACACCCAAAGCAGCACAGAATCAAGCACAACCGTTACCGAGGACTTGTCAAAGTATTTGGTTAAGGGTTTTGTATACAACGGCTTTGATAAATATTCAACATTATCGTCTTTTGATGTTACTGATACGGTATACAATATTTCAATGGCTAAAAATGAGCATGAGTCGGTGCAGATATCCTTTGTTGCCGAAAAAGATTTTGAAAAGGTCGGCTTTATTGGTGAGGGTGAGTCCGAAGGCATTACCGTAACCAAATATTTAGAACATTATGTTCCTTGTGGTGATGAAAGCTATCCTGACCCGCTCGTTGAGTATAAGGGTGAGGATGTTTCGGTCAAAAAAGGTGATCTTTTAACCTTTTTCATCGAGTTTGAAGCCGACCAAACAGCCAAAGCAGGTGAGTCTGAGTTCAAGTTTTATTTGTTAGGTGATATCGGCAATTTAAGTAACACTGTGTCAGTAAAGGTAAGGGTGTGGGATTTTGCTTTCCCCGAGGGATTTACTTGCCGTAGCTACATTGGACTTAACAAGCAGTATCTGTCTCAATATACAAAAATGGACACTGAAACGGCATATGTTGAATATTATGAAACACTGCTTGAACACGGTTTAAGCCCTCAACATTTGCCTTATGATATTTTAGATGCGCGTGCCGATGCTTATATGTCTGACCCGAGAGTCACCTCGTTTTATGTACCAAGCAGTACCGACGTTGCCGACAGTAAAATAGTTGAATATTACAATAAGCTCAAAACCAATCCCGAATGGTTCAAAAAAGCGTATTTCTATCCTTTGGATGAACCGAAAAATCTTGATGAACTCAAACGGCATCAGGCACGGTGCCTGCATTTGCTGACCTTGTGTCCCGAGATAAAGATAGTTTGTCCTTATTATACAAACATAGATGTAAGCGAATATTCCGATCAAACCGAGTTTTTATCGCAGTATGTCAGCATTCTTTGTCCTAAACCGTGTATGTGGAACCACGAAGAATTTTACAGTGCCGAGCAGTTGGAAAAGTATGCACCGTTTAAAACCCGAATGAACGAATATTTGGCCAACGGCAACGAGCTTTGGTGGTATGTTTGCAATATGCCGGGTGAACCTTATCTTAACTTGTTTGTTGATGAAAAAGGCTTGAATCACCGCGTGTTGTTCTGGCAACAGTACCGTTACGGTGTCAGCGGATTCTTATATTGGTCGGCAAATTATTGGAAGACTGCCGATAATCCTTGGACTGATGTTGATACCAAAACCTTGAGTTATCCTGTTTACGGCGACGGAATACTGCTTTATCCCGGTGATGAGGTGAATGTAGATGGCGCTGTTGTATCATTGAGACTTAAAGCCGTTCGTGACGGCATGGAGGATTACGAGCTTTTTTCTTTGGCTGAAAAGGTTTTAGGTCGAAACTATATTCTTGAAAAACTCAATTCGGTATCACCCGATGTTACCAAGGTGTCGGTTGACAGTAAAGAATTTTGCAAAATCAGAATAGAAATCGGAAACGATATTGAGAAGGCTATGAAATAATAAAAGAACCCTTTTGCAGTTTGATCTGTAAAAGGGTTCTTTTGTCATTCTTCAAAACAATCGTATGAGGTGAGGATGTATTTGCCTATGTCATACAAAAATGCTTCAAGTCGCATTTTGAACTCCAACGGAGGATTGAGTAAGCGGGTGTCTTTATCAAACTTACGCTTGGCATAAGCACCGGTCAAAAGATTATCAGCCTCAAAGGTGAAATAGCCGTTGAAACCGATTTCCTTCAAGCCGTGCATTACCGAGTCCCAGTTTGTTGTGCCAAAGAAGGGAGCTTTGTGGGTGTCGGTTCGGTTGTAGTTATCCTGAACATGAAGGGCGTGAATCCTATCACCCAAAATTGCCATTGCCTCATGTTGCGGCATATCCTGCAGATTTCCGTGGCCAATATCCCAACAAACCTTGAGCAAAGGATGGTCAATGTAATCAACCAATTCCTTCAAATCGGGTGCGTTATCAACCCAATATATTTCGGGGTGCCATCTTTTGTTGAAATTCTCGGTCAAAATCTCAACATTATACTTTTCAGCGGTAGGGAGGAGTAACTCATAAAACTCCTTGTTGCGTTGGAAACACTCTTCCTTTGAAATGCCTTTTTCGTAACCCGAATGAATAACTATATTTGGAATACCAAGGTCGTGGCAGGCTTTGATACAAACCTTGTTACCTTCAATGAATTCTTCATATTTATCGTTCTTTATAATAGGGTCGCCCATAGGCGCGTGGGATTGAACAAGCTTTACACCAAGCTCATTACACAACTCTTTTATTGTCTTAATGTGTGCATCGTAGTCGCCAAAAACACCGATTTTGTCGGCAAAATCTCGACCAAAGCTGTAATCGATATATTTAAAACCACATTGGCTTATAAGCTTGATTCTTTCGTTAACGGTTGATACTTCGCGTGAAAAATCACTCGTTGTTGTTGCAAGCTTCATAGTGTAACCCCTTTTTCGTTTTTACACATTATATCACACTTAAAATATTTCAGTCAACATGAAAAATATTTGCAAAATCTTGATATAATTATTGCGAACGGGTTACATAAGTATTATAATTGTTGTAAGAAAATGTGGGGTGTTCAAATGGAGTCGTTTGTTTTTGCTTTAGAGGCTGTTTTGCCCATCATTCTGATGGTGGCACTCGGGTATTTTGTTAAATGCATAGGTATTGTAAAACAGGAACACGCAAAAATTCTGAACAAACTAGTGTTCAGAGTGTTTTTGCCTGTTATGCTGTTTTTGAATGTGTATAATATCGAGTCGGTCTCAGGCTTTAGTTATGGATATATAAGCTACACGCTGGTATCGGCTGTGGTTATATTTCTTGTGTGCATTCCCGTCGTTATTTCAATAACCAAGAAAAAAGAGCGTAGGGGAGTGATTTTGCAATCAACCTTTCGTTCAAATTATGCCCTTATCGGTATACCGCTTGCAGAATCGCTTTTCGGTGTAGAGGGTGCAATGGTCGCAACCTTGCTTTCGGCGGCGATCATACCCGTGTTTAATATTTTAGCGGTTATAAGCTTGTCGGTTTTTAACAAAAACTCACAAAAGGTAAGCGCCATCAAGATCGTCAAGGATGTTTTGTATAATCCTTTGATAATCAGCATTTTCTTGGGTGTAGTTGCACTGTGCATCAGGGCATTGTTTATAAAGTACGATATTTCGTACCGCTTGGCCGATACAGAGCCTGTATTCAAGGTGTTGAAGTATCTCTCGTCGGTAACAACTCCGTTGGCCTTGCTTGTTTTGGGTATTCAGTTTGAGTTTTCGGCTGTGTCGGAACTGAAAAAAGAAATTATATTCGGAGTTCTTATTCGAACAGTGTGCGTGCCTGTCTTAGGCCTTGGTGTTGCGTATCTGTTGTTTAAGGATGTGTTTACCGGCGCACATTTTGCCACATTTGTTGCGGTTTTTGCCACACCAGTTGCTGTTTCAAGTGTTCCCATGGCTCAGGAAATGGACAGTGATGTAATTCTTGCGGGTCAGTTAGTCATTTGGACAACACTTTTTTCAGCATTCACTGTATTTATGGCGTCGTTTTTGTTGAAAACAGTCGGTATATTCTAAAGATGAACCTAATGTAGATATATATGAGTCAATCAGAAAACTTTTGAGGCTAAAAAGAGAAAGAACAAAAATCCATGCCGTCGGCTATGTCTTTTTGTTCTTTTATGTAGCTCATGATATTGCGAACTTAATATTAAATTTTCGAGTTACAATCAGCCTTAAATTAGTAAAAGGCTGCTCTTTTTTGCTGTTTAGTTACAGCTGTTTTAAAGTATTACTTAAAATCATCAAGTGAGACGCCGAAATCGCCGGCAGCATCACTTGCGAATTCTAAGCAGATTTCAGCATATTCGAGCTCAAAAGCAGCTGCGGCCACTTCGTTTTCTTCTTTCAATGCGTTGTAGATGTCATCGTAATCCTTCTGCAAATCAGCAAAATCCTCTGAAAGATCAGCGATTTCATCGGCATCCTTATCCTTAATTGCCTCTTTGTAGTCATCGAGAATCTGTTGAAGTTCCTCAATGTAATCGTCGGCATCGCTTTGTGCATCGCCGCAAGCGGCAAAACAAGCAACCATAAGTAATGCAAGGATTAAGGCTAACAATTTTTTCATAAATAATTCCTCCAAAACATTTTATTTGTGTAACTTTATCGAGTTACTACATTACCACAATAACACATAATGTTTAATATGTCAATACCTTTATTGATAAATAGTTAATTTTAAAAATTGTCTGATTTCGCGAAATTTCCTGTTGACTTTTTCGGTTTAACGTGCTAAAATGTTTACTATCGTAAAATACATGTAAAGAGGGTACAGAATAATGCCTATTACCGAGATTCTGCAAAAAAATGCAGAACTTTACAGCACCGAAACAGCTTTGGTTGAAATCAACCCCGGTGCTGACAAAAAAATGACTTGGAAAGAGTTTGCGCTGACACAGTCGGTTGGCTCTAACTATCGCAGAGAGATAACATGGAAAGAGTTTGACGACACTGCAAGCCGATTCTCTAACCTTCTTATTTCCAACGGTGTCAAAAAGGGCACGAAGGTTGCCATTCTTTTGATGAATTGCATCGAATGGTTGCCTATCTATTTTGGTGTGCTTCGTGCAGGTGCTATCGCCGTTCCGCTTAATTATCGTTATGCGGCTGATGAAATAAAATATTGTATCGAAAAGGCAGATGCCGAGTATCTCGTGTTCGGTCCTGAGTTTATCGGTCGTGTTGAGGAAATTGTTGACCGTACACCTTCTGTCAAGCTTTGGCTCTATGTTGGTGACGGTTGTCCCGCTTTTGCTGAAGATTATCATAGCATTATCAATAACTTTAGTGCAGAAAATCCTAATATCGAGATAACAGATGAGGATGACGGTGCTATTTATTTTTCAAGTGGTACGACAGGCTTCCCGAAAGCGATTTTGCACGCACATGAGAGTCTTATGCATTCCTGCAAGGTTGAGCAGAATCACCACGGTCAAACCCATGACGATGTGTTCCTTTGTATTCCGCCTTTGTACCACACGGGTGCTAAAATGCACTGGTTTGGTAGCTTTTTGGTTGGCGGTAAGGCAGTTTTGTTGAAGGGTACAACACCCGAGCTTATCATTCGTACCGCTTCCGAGGAAAAGTGTTCAATTGTTTGGTTGCTTGTTCCTTGGGCGCAGGATGTTCTTGATTCAATAGAACGTGGTGAAATCAACCTTTCGGAATATAAGCTTGACCAATGGAGATTGATGCACATTGGTGCACAGCCTGTTCCGCCTTCGCTTATAAAGCGTTGGAAGGAAGTTTTCCCCAACCATGAATATGACACTAACTACGGTCTTAGTGAGTCTATCGGTCCCGGATGTGTTCACTTGGGCGTTGAAAATATTGACCATGTTGGTGCAATTGGTAAAGCTGGCTTTGGTTGGCAGACAAAAATCGTTGATGAAAAGCGTAACGAGGTAGCCAAAGGCGGTGTCGGTGAACTTGCAGTTAAGGGCCCCGGTGTTATGAAATGCTATTATAAAGACCAAAAGGCCACTGATGAGGTTTTGGGCGATGGTTGGCTCTTTACCGGCGATATGGCAAGAGAAGACGAGGAAGGCTTTATCTGGCTTGTCGACCGCAAAAAGGATGTTATTATCACAGGTGGTGAAAACCTTTATCCCGTTCAGATTGAAAACTTTTTAAGGCAGAATCTTCCTGCTATAAAGGATGTTGCCGTTATCGGTCTTGCTGACCAGCGTCTTGGTGAGATTGCTGCCGCTGTTATCGAGGTTAAGGAAGGCTTTACATTGACCGAGGAAGAGGTACAAACCGCTTCTATGGGTCTGCCGAGATACCAAAGACCACGTAAGATAATCTTTGCCGATATTCCGCGAAACCCCACGGGAAAGATTGAAAAACCCACTTTAAGAAAACGCTACGGCTCAATGAATCTTGTAGCCGATACAACTACCAATTGATTTGAAAGGAAAATTGTTATGAAGAAGTTACTTCTTGGTAATGCCGCTGTTGCTCGCGGTGCTTTCGAAGCAGGCTGTAAGCTTGTTTCCTCATATCCCGGCACACCCAGTACCGAAATTACCGAATCGGTCGTTGAATACGACAATATTTATGTTGAATGGGCACCTAATGAGAAGGTTGCCGCCGAGGTTGCTATCGGTGCATCTATTGCAGGTGGCAGAGCTATGTCCTGCATGAAGCATGTTGGTCTTAATGTTATGGCCGACCCTGTGTTTACCGTAAGCTATATCGGTGCTAACGGTGGTCTTGTTTTCTGCGTGGCTGATGACCCGGGTATGCACTCCTCGCAGAATGAGCAGGATTCCCGTCATTACGCCGAGGCTGCTAAGATTGTTATGCTTGAGCCTTCGGATTCTTCGGAATGCAAGGAATTTACCAAAGCCGCATTCAGTTTGAGTGAAGAGTATGACACTCCTGTGTTTATCCGTCTTTCTACCCGTGTTTCCCATTCACAGAGTCTTGTTGAGCTTTGCGACCCCGAGGAAGCACCCTTGAAGGATTATGAGAAGAACATTCCCAAGCATGTTATGATGCCTGCAATGGCCAAGGGCAGACATGTTATTGTTGAACAGCGTACCGAAAAACTTAAAGAGTTGGCCGAAAACTGTCAGTTTAACACCGTTGAAAAGAATGGTTCGAAGATTGGTGTTATCGCTGCAGGTACTACATATGTTTATGCTAAAGAGGCTTTGGGCGATAAGGTTGACTACCTCAAACTCGGTATGGTTTTCCCGTTGTCCGAAAAGCTTATTAAGGACTTCGCCGCTTCTTACGATGAGTTGTGGGTAATCGAAGAGCTCGATCCCTTTATCGAGACCTTTGTTAAATCAATTGGAATCCAGTGCAAGGGTAAGGAGCATTTCACACTGCTTGGTGAGTATTCGCAGAATATGATAAAGAGCGCTGTTTTGGGTGTTGAAACCGAGTCTTTGGCTGACCCTGTAATCCCCAACCGTCCTCCTGTATTGTGTGTTGGATGCCCTCACAGAGGTACTTTCTATGTCCTCAAAAAGCTTGGTGTAACCGTTTCGGGTGATATTGGATGTTACACTTTGGGTGCCGTGGCTCCGTTGCAGAGTGTTGACACAACCATTTGTATGGGTGCTTCGGTCAGCGCCGCACACGGTATGGCCAAGGTTCGCGGTTCCGAGTTTAACAAAAAGTTAGTTTCCGTAATCGGCGATTCAACCTTTATCCACTCGGGTATAACAGGTCTTATCGATATTGTTTATAATAAGGGTGCTAACACCGTTATTATTCTTGATAACTCTATCACCGGTATGACCGGCCATCAGGAAAACCCCACAACAGGCAGAACCATTCGTGGTGAGGCTACCAAGCAGGTTGACCTTGAGCTTTTGTGTAAAGCTGTTGGTGTAGAGAGAGTAAGAATTGCCGACCCGTTTGATTTGAAGGGCTTTGAGGCCGTTGTTAAGGAAGAACTTAATGCAGATGAGCCTTCGGTCATTATCGCACAGCGTCCTTGTGCATTGCTTAAATCGGTTAAGTACACAGGTCATTGCAAGGTTGATTCCGATAAGTGTAAATCCTGCAAGATGTGTATGAAGCTTGGTTGTCCTGCAATTTCGTTTAAGGACGGAAAAGCAGTTATCGATAACTCACAGTGTAACGGATGCGGACTTTGCGTTGGCGTTTGTCCGTTTGATGCAATAGTTAAGGAGGACTGAAAATGACCGCTAATAACAATATTATGATAGTCGGTGTAGGCGGTCAGGGAACCCTGCTTGCCAGCCGAATTTTGGGCAATGTTATCATTGCAGAGGGCTTTGTTGTTAAGGTTTCCGAGGTTCACGGTATGAGCCAAAGAGGCGGTAGCGTTGTTACCTATGTTAAGTATTCCGAAAAGGTTGCTTCTCCTATCATCGATAAGGGTGAAGCCGATATTATCCTTGCTTTTGAGCGTTTGGAGGCACTTCGTGCTTTGCCGTTCCTCAAAAAAGGTGGAAAAATGATTGTGAACGACCGTTGTATCAATCCTATGCCGGTTATCACAGGTGCTGCCGAGTATCCCGAAAACATTATTGAAACCTTGAAGCAGAACGCCGATGTTGTAAGTCTTGACGCACTTAAACTTGCCGAAGAAGCAGGTAGTATCAAGGCGGTAAATGTTGTTTTGATTGGTGTTTTGGCAAAATCGACCGATATTCCTTATGAATCTTGGATCGAAACCATTAAAAATACCGTTCCCGAGAAATTCCTCGAGATCAACCTTAAAGCATTTGAATTAGGTTATACCTTGTAATTGAAAAGAGGAATCAGTTATTATGAGCAAATACTATCAGCCTGAAATTGAGACAATGCCGCTCGACGAAATGCGTAAATTGCAGAGTGAGCGCCTTGTAGCACAGGTTAAGCATGTTTGGGATAATGTTCCATACTATCGCAAAAAAATGGAAGAAAAGGGTGTAACGCCCGATGATATAAAGTCGATTGATGACCTTCACAAGCTTCCTTTTGTAACCAAGGACGATCTTCGCGAGTGTTATCCTTACGGTCTTTTGGCTAAGCCTTTGAAGGAGTGTGTGAGAATTCATTCAACATCGGGTACTACGGGTAAGCGTGTTGTTGCTTTCTATACCCAGAAGGATATCGACCTTTGGGAGGACTGCTGTGCACGTGCTATCACTGCTGCTGGCGGTACCGACGAGGATGTTTGTCAGGTTGCCTACGGCTACGGCTTGTTCACAGGCGGTTCGGGTATGCACGGCGGTTCGCACAAGGCAGGATGTCTTACTTTGCCTATGTCTTCGGGCAATACCGACCGTCAGTTGCAGTTTATGGTTGACCTTGGAGCAACCATTATTTGCTGTACTCCTTCTTATGCTGCATATCTTGCAGAATCAATCGAAGAACAGGGAATAAGAGACCAGATTAAGCTCAAAGCAGGTATCTTCGGCGCCGAGGCTTGGAGTGAAAGCATGCGTAAGGATATCGAGAATAAACTCGGTATCAAGGCTTATGATATTTATGGATTGACCGAAATCTCGGGTCCCGGTGTCAGCTTTGAATGTGAAGAACAGACCGGTATGCATGTTAATGAAGACCATTTCATTCCCGAAATTATCGACCCCGAAACACACGAAGTATTGCCGATTGGCGAAAAAGGTGAGCTTGTTTTCACTTCAATTTCCAAAGAGGCATTCCCGTTGCTTCGTTACAGAACCAAAGATATTTGCGTTTTATCGCGTGAAAAGTGTTCCTGCGGTCGTACCCTCATTAAGATGGCAAAGCCCATGGGTCGAAGTGATGATATGCTTATCATCCGCGGCGTAAATGTTTTCCCCTCACAGATTGAGGAGGTACTTATTGAGGTTGGCGGCGGTGATATTACCCCCAACTATCTCATTAAAATTGACCGTATCAATAATACCGATACCTTTGATTTGGATGTTGAGATGAGTGAAGATATGTTCTCTGACGATGTTAAATCTATTGCAAAGGTTGAGAACGCTATTAAAGAAAAGCTTCGTTCAATTCTTGGTCTTGGTGTAAACGTTCATCTTGTCAATCCCAAATCAATTACACGCAGCGAAGGTAAAGCCAAGCGTGTAATTGATAACCGTAAGATTTAATAGGGAGGGTTCATTATGTTAGTTAAGCAGGTTTCAGCATTTATTGAAAATAAAGCAGGCAGACTTAATGAAATTGCCAACACTCTTGCCGCAAGCAACATTGACATTAGTGCTTTGTCGTTGGCCGATACCACTGATTACGGCATTGTCAGAATGATTGTTTGCGACCCTGAAAAGGCAGTTTTGGCTCTTCGTGAGTCGGGTGTTGTTTGTAAGATAACCGAAACTTTGGCTATTGCCATTGATGATACTCCGGGCGGTTTTGCAAAGGGTCTTGAAACCTTGACCGCTAACGGCATTGAAATCAAGTATATGTATGCTTGTATCAGCCACGCTGAGGGTAAGGCGCTCATGATTATCAGCGTTGACGACCCCGAGAAGGCAGAAGCTCTCATAGCTTCGACCGACGCGGGAAAGGTTAATCCTTCTGAAATTTATCGTCATATTTAAAGTTTTAAGCACCGATTAAAAAATCGGTGCTTTTTTCTTGCAAATTTTCGTTATTCAGAGTAAAATAATCAGGAGAGGTGATTGTATGACCATGGTTTTGTTGACAGCACTTGGTGTTGGCGGTGCAACCTTTATCGGTTCAATAATCGGTTTTATTTTTAAAAGAATATCACATAAATTGAGCGACATTGTTTTGTCTTTTGCGGCAGGTGTTATGCTTTCTGCGGCTGTGCTTGGGCTGATTATCCCGTCGGTCGAATACGGTGGAAAATACGGTATTATAATCACCGTCGCAGGAATATTCATTGGCGCTTTGTGCTTGAATATTATTGATAAGCTTGTTCCACACCTGCATAAGATAGTCGGTGTTGATATTGAGGAACATAGGTCAAATGCTGATATAAACAAGGTATTGTTGTTTGTGACTGCTATTGCCATTCATAATCTGCCGGAAGGCATTGCGGCAGGTGTCGGCTTCGGTTCGGGAAATACTGCCGATGCTTTGATGATTGCAGGCGGTATTGCTCTTCAAAATATCCCTGAAGGTATGATCATCATTGGGCCTATGTTGGCTGCTGGCGTAAGTCCCAAGCGAACCTTTGTTTGTGCTCTTGCTACGGGTCTTGTTGAGGTTTTGGGATGCTTGCTTGGCTATTTTGCAGTTACCGTTGCAAACACCATACTTCCGTTTGCTTTGGCTTTTGCAGGTGGAACAATGCTGTATGTTATCAGTGATGAAATGATACCCGAGACCCATGCTCACGGCTCAGAAAGGGGAGCCACCTACGCTTTACTCGTCGGATTTTGCGTGATGCTCGTGTCGGATGTTTTGTTGGGATAAAAGTCATAAATTATTAAAACAAAAAGATTCTTCAGCTGTTTTGGCTGAAGAATCTTTTAATTTTCATTAATACTTGTGTTCTGTGCGACTGATGATATGCTTGCGGTAGGGTTCATCAAGCTCAATGAAATATCCGCTCCAGCCCCATACACGTACTATTAAGTTTTTATGGTTTTCGGGATGAGCTTCGGCATCAAGCAAAATATCACGGTTGATGGCATTCAACTGCAGCTGATGACCTCCAAGGTCGATAAAAGCCTTGACAAGCTGTGCCGTCTTTTTTATGCCGTCACGGTTTCTGAAAACGGTATCGTGAACCTCCATTGTAAGCGGTCCACCGTTTATGATGTTCTTTAAATCAAATTTTGTAAATGATTGAATGACCGAAAGCGGCCCGTTAAGCTGTGCATTAGGGGATGGTGAGAAACTTGAACCATAAGGCTGACCGCTCTTGCGACCGTCTGCCGTGGCACCTACATTTTTAGCGCTGAGAATATACTCCATTGCACTTCCCGTGCCGGCACGGAATATACCGCCGACATCATTAGGTCTGCCGTTGAGATACGAGGAATAAGTATCCATCAGATCACAAGCAATTTCATCGACATAATCGTCATTATTACCCATTTTGGGGCAGGATAACAGCTTGTTACGAAGCTCACCGAAGCCTTCAAAATCATTTTTCAAGGCATCGAGTAATTCATCTTTAGAAATACTCTTTTCATCATAAATTACCTTTTTTATTGCTGCAAGAGAATCGGCTGCTGTAGAAATACCGGCACCGTGAAAACCATAGTTTTTGTATTTTGCACCACCATGGTGAATGTTAACACCGTTTTCTATACAGCCTTCGGCAAAGATCGAAAAATACGGGCCGAACCAATGCGAGCGGAATTTGGAGTTTTCTATAAGCAAGTCACAGCTTTGAATGATCTCGGACTTGAGGTTATCCATAAATTCTTCAAAGGTCTGTGAACTCAAAAGAGTTTCGTTCGTTACTTTTTCAACGCAGGCAGGGAAGTTCATCGTTTGGAAATTAACGATCTCATAGCCTTTTCCGGGGATAATAAACTCCCAGCAGGCCGCAACCGAGTAGTCGACCGCATCCTCTGGGTCATAACCTAAAGATATTAGCCCCGGTACCACAACATCATCATTACTGTACTGCGGAAATCCCAGTCCCAACTTGGTCATTTCAGTTGCAAACTCAAGACGGCTTATCGGCGTTTTACTGCTGACACGAAGATTGATCTTAGGATCGATAAGACAAAGCTCCATAGAAGCCTTCATGCATATTTCCGAGAGGTCATTATACATATCATTGCCGTCAAGGTCGTATCCTCCCAAGACCATACTCTGACCGTTGTCACCCTTTTGTACACCCGTATAAATATCTGTATCAATGTTAAGTGAAATGAAAAATTCCTCGGTCAGCTCTAACAACTCATCCTCTGAAACACCGCGCTTTATATCCATATCATAGTACGGCTTCATATATTGGTCAAAACGGCCGAGTGTAATATGATCGTTGCGTGCAAGACGTAATGTGAATATGCAAAATTTAATTGCAACAAGTGCTTCATAATAAGAGGTTGCGCCTTTGTGCGGAACACGGCTTAATGCATTACAAAGCTCAGTTGCGCCTGCAATTTCGGCTTCTTTACGGCAACGGTCGGCGAAATTCAGAACAGCATCAATGCTCATAAGGACAGAATTATAAAATTCCGCCTTTTCTTCAGAGCAAGCCGAAAGCTTTGAAAGCACGGTGTCACGAACTGCATCAAATCCAGAGTTCAATATCAATGGAAAATTTGGAGTAATATTGCCGCCGTTTGTTATCCAGGCATCAACGCCTTTGATATTTTTGAATTTCAAGCTTTTGGCAACCGTTCGGTGAAAGCCTATTCTGTCTAATTTATCAAAAATATTAAGATGCTCAAAACTTAAGGCAAGCTTTAAATAATTTGCCTCCTTTTGAAAGTCCGACATCCCTTCAAGCTCGGCAGTAATATCGATCTTGTCGTAATTTCTTTTGTTACGGTAATCACCGCTATTCATAGTTTTCAACAGATGCTTTATTCTTTCGGTCATAATATCACTCCTATAGTATGTTAGCGTTTATTTTGTACTGCTTAAAAATATCGACCCTTGGTTTGCACGTTATCTTTTCATCGAATGATGGCTCATATTTCCGTCCAACGCTTTCGTATTTGCCTCCTGCGACCTTGTTGTAGGGGAGAAGGTCGATTTTACGAATACCGTAACTGTCAAGCAGTAAGGCAATTTCGGTAAGATTTTGTATGGTATCGGTAACAGTGGGGATCAGCGGTGTGCGTATAATAAAATCCTTGCCGCTTTTAACCAATGCTTCAAGATTTTTTAAAATCAACTTGTTGCTGACACCGGTGTATTTTATGTGCTGCTGTTCATCAACAAGTTTTATATCGAACAGCATATAATCTATGTTTTGTAAAACCTCATTAAAAACATTATTATTGCAAAATCCGCTTGTCTGAACAGCTCTGTTAGTTTTATTTTCAAGCAGCTTCAGAGTTTCAATCAAAAACTCGGGATGGCTCAACGGTTCACCGCCCGAAAAGGTGACACCACCGCAGCTGTTATTAAGTATTTGAAAGTTTTTTGAAAGCACTTCAACAAGTGTTTGCGGTGTGTAAAGCTTACCGGCAGTTCTTAATAAACGGTTAGGGCAAGCGACGATGCTTTTTTCGGAGTAAATGTAACCCCAATCGGTCTTTTCTGCAAATTTCAAGCATTCACCGCAATTGGTACACCCGTATTGTGACTTTAAGACCTCGTTTTTAAAGCTTTGCCCCTCGGGGTTGTGGCACCATTCGCACCTTAACGGGCATCCTTTCAAGAAAACCGTCGTTCTGATCCCGGGACCGTCAAAGGTTGAAAATTCTTCAATTGAAAATACAAGTGCACCAGCCATATATCATCACCGTAATTGATTATAATGCAGATACTTGACATTTACTTGCGAATTATTGTATTATTATAGCAGAAAATTGGCTTTTGAGGTGTATTATGGTATTTCATCAACCAAATAACTCACGCGGGAACTATAACTATAACGGTGTTATTTATAAACACGAAAATTGGCAACCGCACTTTCATAAAAATTTAGAGGTGGTTTACTGCATTGACGGTAGGGTGGAATGCACGGTAAACGGAAAGACTAAAACGCTTGAAAAGCACAGTTTTGCTTTATTTTTATCCAACGAAATACATTCAATGACGCCAATTGGTGAGTCAACCTATTGGGTTGGTGTTTTTTCGGAGGATCACGTTAATTCCTTTGCAAAAGCAGTCAGTGGCAAAACAGGGGACACCTTTGTATTTAAATGTTCGGAAATTACCGAAAAGCTTTTGTGCGAAAACCTTGTATATAAGCGTGAAAAGTCAGATAAATACATTATGAAGGCTTGCTTTTATGCGCTTTGCTCCGAGTATCTGAAATCGATCACTTTGGTCGACCGTGTTCAAAAAAGCGATATGCTTATGCGCTCTGTGACCGAGTATATTACTAATAATTTCAAAGAAAACATCAGCCTTAAAAGTATGGCTGACCGAATCGGCTATAACTATCATTATCTTTCAAAAGCGTTTAAAAAAATGTTTGAAATGTCGTTTCCGTCATTTTTAAACGCTTACCGCGCCGACTACGCCATCGGACTATTGTCGGAGACCGATATGGAAGTAGCAGAAATAGCCTTTGAGAGCGGTTTTCAGAGTGTCAGAAGCTTCAATGAATTTTTCAAAAAATATACCAATATGACACCTAACGAGTTTCGTAAAAAATAAGACAATATTAAAAATCAAAAAAGATTCTTCGGTATTTTCAGCCGAAGAATCTTTTTTTGATTAATTCTGATTTTAAAGAGTTACTAAAATATGGTCATGTTTTAATGCGGGGATGATTTTTTCAATTAAATCATCGGTTTTGATTTTTAAACTTGACGTGTTGATGCAAGGGTGACATCCAAAATATTCATCCTTTAAAACATCCTCGTCAATAAGCAGGGTGACATCGTTTTCATGGTCGTTCATGAGTCCCAATACGCTGACCGAACCTGGTGTAATTTCAAGGTATTTCATCATGTGGTCAGCATTGGCGAATGACAGACGGGAAGCCCCGATCTGTGCCGAAATATCCTTGGTTTTAAAAACCTTGTCGGCAGGAATCATAAGCAGATAAAACACGGTTTCTTGACGATTGCAAAGAAAAAGGTTTTTGCAAATGGTAGCACCAAGCGTTTTATCAATTTCCTCGCAAATCTCCATAGTGTCAGCCGCATCATGGTCAACTCGTTGGTATTCTATATTCAAATTATCAAGAAAATCATAACATCTTATTTCTTTATCCATTCGGCCCGACAAATCATCAGGTCGACCGTTTTTAAGTTCAAGCATAAAAAACCTCCGTTAATCTTTTCTGAATTCCAATATGCAAAACTCAATTTCTGTTGTAAGTGAATCAATCTTTGACAGTTTTTCTTGGTCTGTTTTGCCCGTTTTGTAGTAATATGGTGTCATTTTGAAAAGTGAAATAATATCCTCGTTACAGTCAAGTGTTATAGTGTATTTCAATTCATGTTTAGACAACAATTTGTAGCCTTCACGGTCAGATTCAACCGCAGGATTAAGGTAAGGCTCGTTGTATATAGCCGATTTTAAACCTAACAAATGGCGCTCCATCGGAACAACCGTTATCAGCCTGCCGTTTTTACTCAAAACTCGCGAAAACTCATCGGGACTATCGGGTGCAAAAATATTCACTATAACATCTTGTGAGCCGTTTTCAAGAGGAATGTCACCGATGCTTGCCACGGCAAAAGAAACGGTCTGACAGCGTTTTGCCGCTACTTTTAACGCATCTTTGGAAATATCGATTCCGCAAACCGTGTTTTTGTTAGCGAGTGCCTCGGTATAGTAACCCTCACCGCAACCCGAATCGAGTATTTTGTGACCCGATCCCACAACCTCGCACAAAGCAGTTCTTAAAGTCTCGTAATAGCCTTCCCCAAGAAAATCGGTTCGTGCTTTGACCATCAGCTTATCGTCACCGTGACGCTTGTTTTGAGAATTGTCAAGCAGAAGATTGACATAGCCTTGCTTTGAAATGTCAAAACTGTGACCCTTCAAGCATTTGTGTAAAGAGGGAAGACAAAACATCTTCCCACGGCAAACGGGACATATAAAAGGTGATTCTTTTAAAAACATTATTAGTTCACCTTATTTTATCTCAATGTTCATACCGTTAACTTCAACACCGTCATTGGCACGGATGAGGATGTATTTCACACCATTTATTATTTGTGTTGAAACAAGGTCAGTATGCTCGGGGTCAACCTTTATGGTTACATTCGGGGTGTTCAGCTCAAACTTGTTCAAAGCAATGACCGATTTAGGTGCAAGTTCGGCATCGTTACCAAAGTGCGAGTCAAACTTACTGCCAAAATCCTCAACCTTTTCTTCGTCAACACCGCAATACTGCAAAACGCTCTTAAGTTTTGTTTTGGTGAGACGCAAAGGCTCTTCTTCTTTGGCTTCTTTATGTTCCTGAACCATCTCGGAAACCTGTCTATGAACCGATTTCACAGTTTCAAAATCACATTCCTCAACCAAGGTTTCGGCAAGGCAGGTCTTAAATCGACCTTTTTGCTCGGCAGGTGCCATAGGAAGCTGGACATTAAAAACATTTTGGATAAATTCCGAATGTATATCCGAAATATCGCGGGTGTAGTAAAGCGAGTTGTAGATATTGGCAGCACGACCGTCAAACGAAGGGAACATGAATCCTAATTCAGGAGCACCGAGAATTGCGTGTGCATCAATATTACGGAAGGAGCTGTCCATCTCACGGAAATATAATCCCGATTTCAACGGCTTTACAGGGCATACGCAACAAACAAAATAGTTGAATTGGGTAGAGGAATCGCCCTTTTCACCGTCCTTTGAGTATTCAAAAACATCATATGTATCAAATGCCAACAGAATAGCAAAGCTATCCTCAAAATGCACACTGTCGATAATTTTTTGATATAAAGCCTCCAAAGCACCTTCATCTTTAAGTCTTGAGTCGCGAAGGTCACGCAAAAGCTTGTTTTCGGCACCGTCCATAACCTGCTGTGCAGTAAATTCAAGGTCTAAAAGATTGGTACCAAGACTACCCGAAAGAGTCTTTTTCATGATACTCAAAATCTTGTCGGTCTCATCAACACTGCAGGTTGACATAGGCTGGTCAATGCGTGTAACAATAGCCTTTTGTGAGTTTACAAGACAACCCTTGATGCTCAAAATATTGGTTTTATCCTGCCTGAAGCGGCGTTTGATTTCTCTTAATTCTTTTTCGGTCATGTTATGCTCCTGTGTAGTTATTTTATACTGTATTTTTCAATTCCGTTTTTTGATAAAGTGTACAGACACCTGAAACCAATGTCATAAAGATACTGCTTTGTTTCTTCAAAATAGAAGTCAAGTGTATCACATTGATGCGAGTCGGATGAAAGTATAATTTTCGCGTTGTTGTTCTTTAAAGTGTAGAGCAAATGCTCAGAGGGGCAAACGGTTTTTCTAACACCTCTTGCCACAGCACCTGTGTTAATCTCAATCAAGCAACCGCTTTGGTTGGCTTTGGTTATATACCTTTCGGCAATGGCTTTGTATTCATTATTGTTCAAAAATCTCGATTCACCCAATTCATCAAACTTGGTTATAACATCATAATGTCCAATTATGTCAGGCTTTCTTGTGAGAATATATTTCTCAAATTCACCATAATAAACCTCAGCCATTTTTAAAACATCATAATCAAAGGCAATCAGGCATTTTTCAAAATAGTCGGCATTTGAATCAATAGGATAATACTTGTCTCCAATGTGATAATAATGCGATGAACCGATGATATAATCAAATTTACTGCGGTCAACCAAAGAAAAAGCATCTTCCTCAATACCAAGCAAAATTTCGATTTTATCTTTATATTTTTCTTTAAATTTTAAAATACATTCAATATACCCGTCGGTGTCTTTCATGCAATATCTCAAGTCAAAATCGGTATATCCGTGGCTTGAAAAACCCAAAACAGAAAAATTATGCTCAATGGCATAAAGCACCATTTCTTCAGGTGTGTTTTTGCCGTCGCAAAAGGTTGAATGCGTGTGAAAATTTGCGAGCATTAAAAGTTACTCCTTTAAAGTTAATGAAAACAACCTCTTGCAGTTACCGTAATACGGTCAACAACCTTACCGTCATTTATCATATAAAGCTTGTTATGAAGATTAACGGTTGAGCAACAATGTGCAGGAATAAGCAAAACCTTGTCTCCAACATTTAACTTTTTAGAAGGGTTATGCAACTGAAAATGCTCTTCGCTTGCAACAACCTTTGAGACATCAAAACCTTTTACAACCGGCATACCTTGGTCAACTCCGCATGACTTAACGCCTGCATCAACAACAGCAATATTCTCGCTGACACTAACAACGGTGGTGAGAATATAAAGCGATTGTTCAAAGGGGAGATTCAAAAGGGAATAGGTGGCATCCATGAAAAGGTAACTGCCTGCCTGAAGTTCGGTGTATACATCACTTTTTGCCTTGATGACCGAAGTGCCTGTGCTACCACCCGAAACAGTTTTTACCAAAATCCCGTTTTGAGAAAGTGTGTTTATTAAAGATTTCAATTTGTCGGTGTTGACTAAGGTGTATTTTTCACGTTCTTCAAGACTTATTTCGTGCGAAACATGACCTGCATAGGCTTGAATACCCTCAAATTCCAAATGTGGACATGAATCAATGAGTTTATAGAGTTTTACAACATCTTCTTCAGAAGACACACCGCAACGTTCCATGCCAATTTCATACTCAATAAGGCAATATACCTTTGATTCAGCCAAAGCAACTGCTTTTTCAAGGTTTAAAATATTCTCGGCATTGTCAACGCAAACAGTAAGTTTGCAGGATTTTGCAAGAAATGCCAACCTTGTTAATTTTTCAAAATCAACAATCTGATTGGCTATGAGTATATTTTCAATACCGCTGTCGGCAAGGTCAATAGCCTCATCAAGCTTGGCACAGGTGATACCCACAGCGCCGTTTTCCATCTGCTTTTTGGCGATGCTTGAGCATTTGTGCGACTTGAAATGCGGACGAAGTCTGAGATTGCTATTCTGCAAAAGTGCCTGCATTTTAAGAGCGTTATTATCAAAGGTTGGTTGGTCGATAATCAAAGCCGGGGTTGAAATGTTTTCAAGTTTCATAATACCACCTGCAAAACGAAATAATTATTGATTTGATTATACTATAAGAGTGGTGGTAATTCAATATGAAATTAGATGTATTTAAAATGAAAATTACTAATAAAATATATAAGCGAGAGGGATACTCTGCGCCTCTTGATTTTTCGACCTATATGTTCGAATCCCTACACATCAAATCACGGCAAAGTCCGCATACATCATTATTACAAAAAAACTATTATACCAAATAAGGTTTTGTTCGACCTTCTGAATAAAAAGCAAAACTGTGAGGCGGATCTATTATTTCTTTTGCAAAAATCAAAAGGCTTACAAATGACGGAGTCGGGAAAAAGGTGTATACATCCTTTATTTCGTCATCAAGTTCTATTTGCGTTTTCTTGATAAGATGATATTTTGTTAATACCTTTATAATTTCTTTTGTTTTTTCTAAATCTACATTCAATTCCTTTACAAACAAGTTTTCCGTAAAGGCTTTTTTAAAATCACGCTTGAAAAGCAACAAAAAGGAATTAAATATATCTTTGTCAGATAACTCCCCAAAAAAATCCGTATAATTAATATTCTCAAACAATCCTTTTTCCTTATCCTTTATCTCCGGAACATATAAAAAGTACTGTAATCTGTTGGCAATGCCCATTCTGGTGAAACCGTGGTCAGACAAAATACTTGAATATTGCTGGTCATCAGGTTTGTTCATTAACTCATAATCTTTTATTTTTCCACCATTTATTATTTCGGCGTCAACATTACCGCCAAAATTAAAAATAGAGCGTTCAATATCCCAACAAAGCTCAAAAATTGCTTTGAATCGTTCTTCAGAATCGGGCTTTGTTTTTCTTATGTGTTTAAATATAGTAGATGTTATATTTATATTCGAATCACATCTGCCGAAAAGTTTGTCTATCGAAACCTCAAAAAAGTCGGCGATTTTGGGTAATAATTCGGTGTCAGGAACTCCTCCATTTTCCCATTTGGAAACCGCTTGAGCTGACACACCTACATATTTAGCAAGTTCATCTTGTGTAATAGCTTTTGTTTTGCGAAGTTCATAAATTACAGTGCCTATATTTTTAACATTCATTATGTCGTTCCTCCATTTCTTAATAATGAAAGCTTTCACTATCTGTATTATATATCAATGCGTGGTTGATTTCAATGGAGGCTTAATTTACTAAAATCAACCGAGAGTTGTATGAGCAACTAAAAAGTGTGAATATATTTGCCTGACCACAATTATTCATTTTACATCAGCGAAGCGGATTCATAATTAAATATTCATTACGAAAATCCGTTTTAATGAAGGATGAATAATGAAAAATGAATAGTGAAAAATACAAAACAAAAATCCTGCCGACAAGAATCGACAGGATTTTCGTTTTGGCGGAGCGAGAGGGATTTTTCCGAGCGCTATCGCACTCTATCGCCTCACTTACGCTCGTTGCCGCGTTAGCGGAAACAGTCCACCGGACTGTTTTCATCCGAAACCTGAAGGCTTTCTCCTTCCTTGTTCGAATCCCTCTCTTTTGTTTCAACTAAAATAACAAAACCGCCCTAAAAGGACGGTTTCTATTATTGGCGGAGCGAGAGGGATTTTTCCGAGCGCTATCGCACTCTATCGCCTCGCTTACGCTCGTTGCCGCGTCAGCGAAAACAGTCCACCGGACTGTTTTCTTCCGAAAGCCTGAAGGCTTTCTCCTTCCTTGTTCGAATCCCTCTCTTTTGTTTCAACTAAAATAACAAAACCGCCCTA
>JAZUAC010000043.1:0-21020 GCA_045637775.1 Acutalibacteraceae bacterium
ACTCCTCACGGTGTTGCTAACGCTATCATTCTTCCTACCGTTATGGAGTACAATGCTCCCGCTACCGGCGAGAAGTACCGCGAAATCGCTAAGGCTATGGGCGTAGAAGGTGTTGACGCAATGAGCCTCGAGGATGCCAGAAAGGCAGCTATCGATGCTGTTAAGCAGTTGAGCATTGATGTTGGTATTCCTGCTGATCTTAAGGAAATCGTTAAGGCAGAGGACGTTGACTTCCTTTCTGAGAGTGCATTTGCTGATGCTTGCCGTCCCGGTAACCCCAGAGATACAAGTGTTGAAGAAATCAAGGCTCTCTACCTTTCTTTGATGTAATTTTAATCAATTTCAATACCCCTACCATTTCGGTAGGGGTATTATTTAGAATTATATAGTGTTTAAGGGGTTTTGATTTTGAAAGCTAGTACAGTTGAACTTATTAAGGATTTAATTAAAAGATACCCTGATTTGGCGAGCACCGAAGGTGATATGACCGATGCTATCGAGGCACTCATAAACTGCTATGAAAACGGCGGCAAGGTGCTTGTCTGTGGTAACGGTGGCAGTGCATCGGATGCTTTGCATATCGTTGGCGAGCTTATGAAGGATTTCTATTTCCCGAGACCTTTGACCGATGAAGAAAAGAATGCCATTATGGCGGCAGGGGATAACGGTGAATACATAACCCAAAACCTTCAAAGAGCATTACCTTGTGTTGCTTTGGTTGGTTCTGCCGCATTAGAGTCGGCTTATGCTAACGACCGTGCACCCGACCTTTGCTTTGCACAACAAGTATTTGGGTTGGGTCAGATTAACGATGTGCTTATCGGCATTTCGACCTCGGGTAACTCTAAAAATGTGCTTTATGCCGCCGAGGTTGCTAAGGCAAAGGGCATGACCGTCATCGGAATGACGGGTATGACAGGCGGCAAAATGGCCGATGTTTGCGATATTTGCCTCAAAGCACCCGAAACCGAGACCTATAAAATCCAAGAACGCCATTTGCCCATGTACCACACTGTTTGTCTTGCACTCGAGAATGAATTTTTCGGTAAATAATGTAAAAAATTCTTATAAACTATAGAATTCCTTTCAAACAACTTGCTTTGCTTAACAATTAATGTTAAAATGAAACAAAGTTGTTTGAAAGGATTGTTTTTTGTTTTGCTTAAAACCTTTACGGTGACTCTTTCACCTATGTTGGTTATGTTTTTGTGTATGGCTTTGGGCTATTTTGCAAACAAGCTCAAGCTTGCACCCGAAAATACCGCAACTGTATTATCAAAACTTGAAAACTATTTTCTTGTCCCGGCATTGATTCTTAATACCTTTATGACCTATTGTTCGGTTGAGTCGGTCAAGAAAGAATACAGCCTTATGCTTTGGTGTTTGCTTGTACTTGTCATAGCGGTGGTTATCTCGTGGCCCTTGTCGGGTTTGTTCAGCCGTGGCGGTTATACACGAGAGGTTTATAAATACGCCTTAACCTTTGCCAATTTTTCGTTTATGGGTAATGCTATTGTTCCTGCGATTTTGGGTCAGGAAATGCTTTATAAATATATGCTGTTTATCCTGCCTTTGAATATCGCGGTATATACGGGCGGTGTTATTGTTTTGATTCCCCGTGGTGAGGGTAAGAATATTTTGAAAAGCCTTTTGAACCCGATATTTGTTTCTATTATTTTAGGTGCTGCGTTGGGTTTTGTTGGTGCAAAACCGCATATTCCTTTGTTCGTAACAAATACAATCGGAAGTCTTGCTTCCTGCATGGGTCCTTTGGCAATGGTGCTTACGGGCTTTGTTGTGGCGGATTATGATTTCGGAAAGCTTTTGAAGAATATCAAGGTCTATTTTGCAAGCCTGTTAAGACTTATCTTTTTGCCCGCACTTTTTGTGGCAATACTTATTTTGCTCGGTGCAGACGATAATGCGGTTATTATGGCATTCTTTGCTTTCGGCACTCCTTTGGGACTTAACACGGTCGTTTTTCCTGCTGCTTACGGCGGAGACACCTCGACAGGTGCATCTATGGCTATGATTTCGCACACTTTGTGTATCTTCACGATACCGTTGATGTTTGCCATTTTAAAAATGATAATAGCATAAAAACAAACAACCCTCGTTTTGTTAAATCGAGGGTTGTTTGTTTACTCTAACGGTGTAAGGAACAATTGCACCCAGCAATAGTTTTGGTATCCGATTATGATGTGGGTGAAATCATTGTTTAAAATATTGGCGCGGTGTCCCGGTGAGTTCATCCATGCGGTGACTACATCTTCGGGGGTTCGATGTCCCATGGCAATGTTTTCGCCTGCTGCCCAATAGTGGATGTGTAATTGGTCTAATGCGGTGAAACATGATGTGCCATCGGGTCGTGTGTGGTCGAAAAGGGTCTCGATTTCAGTGGCGCGGATATCACCTGCCGATTGACCTTGGCTATAATATTTAAGTGGTGAAAGACCTTCCTTTTCGCGCTCTGCGTTAACAAGACGCAACACCTCAAGCTGAATGTCGGTTGCCGTTTGCGGCAACTTGTCGAGTGATTTGGTTTCACGGTGCGAGCATTTTGAACAACTGCGTTCAGCGGTGCCTTTTTGGGCTTTTGAGGGCTCTTTGGTAGTGATCCAGCTGCCGAAAGAGTGACCCGATGCCGAGGTGTAGCTATCACGCTTGGTATCGCCGCATGAACAAGATTTTAAAGTGTAACCCTGTTCGGTGCAGGTGGGTGAAACAACCTTTGACACTGACCAACTGTGCATATGTACAACAGGTTTTTCGGGCGGTGTGTTATTTGAAGATGTATTGCTTGAAGTTGTGTTGTCCGAGGTTGACGATGAACTTGATTCTGTTGAGTTTTCTTCCACGGAACTGCTGTATAAGCTTGAACTGTCTGAATAGGTATCGTCGCTTGAATCGATTTCGGTGGAAACAGTCATTTCGCCGGTTGAGGTGTTTTGTGTGTCACTTTCTACGGTTGGCTTAGATGAGGTGGTGTCAAATGAGGATAAAAGCGAAGAATTGTTTGAAGTGGGAGACTTTGATTTTTCGTCACTTTTATAAGTGCCACAGGCGGTTATAACGGTTAAAAGCAGTAAAAAACACACGCTTGTTAAAATAATTTTTTTGAGTTGCATTGCATTACCTCTTTGTGAATTCTTTTAACATTATATATTGTTTGAAAAATCCAGTCAAGTCTTATGGCTTCATTTCATATTTTTAGTATATTTGTGAATGAATTGTTGACACGGTGTTTCTTAAATTGTATAATAAATGTGTCAATTTTTTGTCGAAATATAGTTGTTTTGGAGGATTTTTTATGTTCTGTACTAATTGTGGAAATAATATACCCGATGGATCAAAGTTTTGCACATTTTGCGGTGCGGTTGTTGAGGTAGCACCCATTCAACCCGAATCCCAACCTACTGCAGAAGCACAGTTTCAACCTGAACCTGTTGCCCAACCGCAGCCTGCTGTTCAGTTCCAACCCGAGCCTGTGATTCAACAGCCGGTTGTTACGGCTAACAGCGATCAGGGTATGAATTTTGATTTTTCTACCAATACCGCTGCGCCTGCTTCGGTAAGCAAGCGATATGAGTACAAGGTTCTTACCCAAAAGGATAAATGGTTTTCGGGTAAGTTTGATCCAATGTTGCTTGAGCAGGCCATGAATGCTTATGCACAGCAGGGATGGAGAGTTATTGGCTGTGCTACTGCCGATATTGCTTCGGGATTTGGTGCAGCAAGACAGGAATTCATTACTGTTCTTGAAAGAGAGTGCTGATTATGGCGTTTGTAACAGTATTTAACGGAGTTGTTTTTATTGAGGGTGACCACCCACGAGCACAGAAGGTGTATAGTGCCGAGACCCGTGTTGGCGGCTTCGGTGCACAGCTTCGTAACCTTAATGACCTTAAAGCTCAGATGGCGCAGACTGCTTTGCAGTATCAGTGCAACTGTGTTGTGAATTTCACATACGGACAAAGGTCGAAGGTGATAGCCATTGATGATGTTGCCTATTGCGGAAACGGCTATTATGCCCGCCTTTCACCGCAAGACTATAACAGTATCGTCTCGCAGTTCAGGTGAAGCTTAAAAGGTCATAATATGAGAGAACTCGATAAAAAAGAACGCATAACCAAAAGCCGTTGCCAATATGACCTGACACAGAGCAAGGTTGCAGGTGCGATTATACTCTTTATTTTCAGTGTGGTTTTTGTATTGCTTTTTTGGGGAATATATAAAACCGAACAAGACGGCATTATTACACGGTATTTCTACCTGTTGTTGTCAGGAATTTTTGCTGTGATATGTGTTATTATAGTTATTGATATAATTTGTGATTATATAAATCATAAGAAATTCCGCTTTTGTATAATAGAAGACAAGGTTATTAGGACATATGAAGAGCACAGATACCGAACAGGTACACATTATTACATTGAGTTCGGCAGATGCACGCCATACATGATTAGTCCTATAAACTATAAGTGGAGTGAGCTTTCAAAAGTATTTGACCGTGAATTATACAGCATGACCGATATTGGTGACGAGTTTTACATCGTGGCACGAAAATCACGCAATCGAAAGGGAATGTGGGTACCTTATATGGCATACAACAAAAAGTTTTTCGAGCTTTCGGAAAAAAGCTTTCAATACCGTGACGGTATTTGGTATGTGAAAAAATAAATAATAAAAACAAAACCCTCGGTTTGACCGAGGGTTTTACTTTGCTTTACGACGTGTTAATTGTAATATCTTCTGTCGGCTTCAATCTTGTCGGCAATAAGTTTATTTGCTTTATTGACAGCTTGATCGACCTTGCCGGAAACCGAGTTTATAGCATTTTCCACACCTGAAACGGCAGCATTTCTTACAGGAGACCAGAAAATGCCGACCTCTTCACCAATGAGGTTTGCACAGGGCTTATCAAAGCAGAAATACTTGTTGTCGGCGCTTTGGTTAAGAAGCTCATAGTAGAAGTTGCCTGCAGCCTTGGTAAGGAAGGTGTGGTTAATGTCATAGTTGGCAGGGTCAAGCCAGTAACGGATGAAGTAACCGGCAGCATCACCGTTAGGAGCCTTGTCGCAGATTCCGTACATACGGTAGATGGAAGAAGTACGGGATTTTTGACCTTCGTACATACTTGGAAGATATGTGAAACCAACATCCATAGTATTCATATTCATGAAGTAACCGGTTGCCTTAAGACCGTAGGGACCACGGATAATAAGACCACACTTGTTAGCATTAAAAGCTTCAAAGCTACCGTCAAGCAAACCCTGTGTTCTTGCATCGGCATACCATTTATAGCCTTCAACAAGAGCTTTATCCTTAATACCGTTGGAGAATACGCCGGTTTTATAATCGTACTTAATGAAAGAGGTGCCCAAAGAATCGGTCAAAGTGTTGGATTCAAGCATGATGCCCTTGTAGTCAGCACCTAGAGCCTTGATGTCCTTTGCACATTTTAGAAGGTTGTTCCAAGTCCATTTACCTTCTTCATAGTACTCCTCAGGAGTCTTAATGCCGTTTTCTTCAAAAATGGCCTTGTTATAGAAAACCAAATTAGGCCCCGACCAAGGTGTCCCGATGGTGTTTACAAGGTAAACGTTGCCATCGATGGTGGCGGTTTTCAAAAGAGTTTGATCCCAGATAGGATCTTTTAAGTCAACAGTAGAAACCTTGTTGATAGGCGCTGCAATCTGCAATGTCATAGGGAAACAGCCGTCTCCTTCATTGGAAACGAAAACATCGGGAATATCGCCCGAAGCCATTTTGGTCATAAGAGTCGAAACATAACCGCCCTGCTTTACCATGTAAAGCTCGACTTTAAGACCGGTATCAGCTTCAAGGTTTGCCAAGGGAACGGCACCCTCGGTGGTGGTGTGGTCGATCCATGTTGCGAAACGGACGGTTGTGCCCGCTGCGTATTGAATGTTTTCATATGGATCAAAAGGCGGAAATCCTCCACATTCGTTAGAAGGAACGTTTATGTTTACATCATCGCTATGACTCAGTGTTGCCGAATTAGTTGATTGTTGTGTTTTGCTCGCACTGTTAGTGTCGTAGGGAAGACTTATACCTTCCAACGAACTGAGGTCGTAACTGCCAACGGTATCGGTGTCACGATGCTTTTCTTTCCTTCGGCTTGATTTGTTTGAATCATCAGAACCGCAGGCGGAAAGCATGGAGATTAGTAATGCAACACCGCAGATAATGCATAGCGCTCTTTTAAACTGCTTCATAAAAACACCCCTTTATTTTATTTCCAATTTCAGTATACAACAAATTTTATGTGGTGTCAAATGTAAAGTAAGCATAAAAATACGTTGACATTTTTCAATAGATGTTATAGAATAAATATACCCCACGGGGGTATATTGTATAATAGGTGATTTTAATGGGAAACAACTGCCAATGTCAAAGACAAAAGCATCGGTCAAGTGAGGAATACAAGGCACTTATCAACCGACTCAACCGTATTGAGGGGCAGATAAGAGGTATCAGAGGTATGGTGGAAAAGGACGCCTACTGTACTGATATTCTTACCCAGGTTGCGGCGGTCAATGCCGCCTTGAATGGCTTTAACAAGGAACTTTTGGCTCAACATATAAAAAGCTGCGTGACCGAAGATATAAAGCAAGGAAAAGATGACACGGTGGACGAGTTGGTTGCAACCTTGCAGAAGTTGATGAAGTGAGGTTTGAAGATTGAAAAAGTTTGATGTTACGGGTATGACCTGTGCCGCCTGCAGCGCCCGAGTTGAAAAAGCTGTAACCAAGGTGGAAGGTGTTACAGCGTGTGCGGTTAATCTTTTGACCAACTCAATGAATGTTGAAGGCGGAAGCGATGCCGATATAATCAAAGCGGTTGAATCGGCAGGTTACGGTATAAGAATGCAAATTGCAGATACCACTGCCAAGCAAAATTATCAAAAATCATTTCAAGATAATATGGCACAAAAACTCAAACACCGTTTAGTTTGGTCGTTAGGTTTTCTCATAATACTAATGTATGTTTCAATGGGTCATACCATGTGGGGCTGGCCGTTGCCGAACTTTTTGGCACGCAATCCTTTGAGCATTGCAGTTGTACAGCTTTTGTTGACCGTTGCGGTGATGATTATAAACGGTGCATTTTTTGTTAATGGATTCAAGTCGCTTTTAAAACGGTCACCCAATATGGACACGCTTGTGGCCTTGGGGTCGGCGGCATCGTTTGTGTACAGTGTGGTCGTGTTGTTCAAAATGTCGGATTGCTATATTGTGGATGATATTTCACATGCAAGTCACTATCTGCACGAGCTATACTTTGAATCAGCGGCCATGATACTGACACTTATCACGGTTGGCAAAATGCTTGAAGCAAGGTCGAAGGGCAAGACCACCAATGCACTCAAAAGCCTCTTGGAACTAAAACCTAAAACAGCAACCGTGATAAAGGGTGAAAAAGAGGTTGTAATACCTGCGGCAGAGGTTAAGGTTGGCGATACATTCATTGTCCGACCGGGTGACAGTATTCCTGCCGATGGAGTTGTGCTTTCGGGCGATAGTGCAGTTGATGAGTCGGCTCTTACGGGTGAAAGCATCCCCGTAGAAAAGCAGAAGGGTGATACAGTTTCGGCAGCTACAGTTAACACCTCGGGTTTTTTAAGATGCGAGGCTACCCGAGTGGGTGAGGACACCGCTTTGTCGGGCATCATCAAAATGGTGAGCGATGTCGCCTCGAGTAAGGCACCAATCGCCAAGGTTGCCGACAAGGTTTCGGGAATCTTTGTGCCCGTGGTTTTAGTAATTGCTATAATCACCGCCATTGTGTGGCTTTTGGTGGGTCATACATCCGGCTTTGCACTTGCCAGGGCGGTTTCGGTGTTGGTAATATCATGCCCTTGTGCGTTGGGACTTGCTACGCCCGTTGCTATAATGGTTGCAAGCGGTGTGGGTGCCAAGAACGGTATTTTGTTCAAAAACGCGGCGGCATTGGAGGAAACAGGACGCATAAAAACGGTTGTGATGGACAAAACGGGCACCGTTACCACGGGTCAACCTATTGTTTTGGGTGTATATCCTGAAAATGGATTTAGCGAAGATGAGCTTTTGCAATATGCGGTGTCGCTTGAGGCAAAATCCGAGCATCCGTTGGCAAAGGCAGTGGTCTCAAAGGCAGAATCGCTGAATATCGAACCGCTTGAGGCTGATGATTTTAAAGCACTGTCGGGTAGCGGTGTTGAGGGCAAGGTGAGCGGTGAGCAACTTGTGGGCGGAAGCTTTAAATATATATCTTCGGTAGTAAATTTGCCCGATAACGCTAAAAAGCTTCATGAAACCTTGGCCGAAAAGGGCGAAACGCCGTTGGTATTTGCTAAAGACGGTCAGTTTATCGGAATCATCTCGGTTGCCGATGCTGTAAAGCCCGACAGTAAGGATGCAGTGTTGAGCTTGCAAAAAATGGGCATTCACGTTGTGATGCTTACTGGTGATAACGAAAAGACAGCCAAAGCTGTTGGTGAAAAGGTTGGAATTACTGATATTGTTGCAGGTGTTTTGCCAAGCGGCAAGGAAAAGGTTGTACGTGAGCTTTCAAAAAACGGCAAGGTGGCTATGGTTGGCGATGGAATCAACGATGCACCTGCTTTGACTGCTGCGAGTGTCGGTATGGCTATCGGTACAGGTACCGACATTGCGGTCGAGTCGGCCGATGTTGTGCTGATGAAAAGCAGCTTGCTTGATGTTGCCGCTGCAATTAGACTCGGTCGTAAAACCTTGAAAAATATCCGCGAAAACTTATTCTGGGCGTTTGTTTACAACTGCATTGGAATTCCCTTGGCGGCGGGTGTGTTTATAAAACTGTTCGGTTGGGAGATGAATCCTATGTTTGGTGCGGCGGCCATGAGTCTTTCATCGTTTTGCGTTGTCACCAATGCGTTGAGATTGAACTTCTTAAAATTTTGTAAATCTAATAACGGAAAACAAATTATAACCGAACCTAATGAAAAGGAGAATTTAAAAATGGAAAAGGTATTGAAGATTGAAGGCATGATGTGTATGCACTGTGAGGCTCATGTTAAAAAGGCTTTGGAGGCTTTAGACGGTGTTGAGTCGGCAGTTGCAAGTCACGAAAAGGGAACCGCAGTCGTAACGCTTTCTGCTGAAGTTTCGGATGAACTTTTGAAGCAGACGGTTGAAAACGAGGGATATAAGGTTCTGTGATGTGAAAACCTTTAAAGGACGGTGAGGATATGACCCGAATTATTGCGGCAAAAATCCCCGAAATATCACAAGAAACATTTGAGAGACTTTTGCAAAGGGTGTCTGTTGAACGGCAGGATAAGATACAGCGGCTTAAAGTTTGTAATAAAAAACATCAGTCGCTTGCGGTGGAGTTATTGCTACGTGCGGTGTTGGTTTCGCAATTCAACATGAACGAAAAGGATGTTGTGATTGAAAAAACACCCGAAGGTAAGCCGTTTTTAAAGGGTGACAGAGGTCTTTTTATAAGTCTTTCACATTGTGACGGTCTTGTGGCAGTGGCGGTGTCGGATTGCGAGGTCGGTGTTGATGTCGAACGCGTGAGAAATATTGACTTGAATATTGCAAAACGATTTTTTACACAAGTTGAGCAGGGATATCTGTTTGGAGTTGATGACGGTGCGACCGAACGCTTTTTTGAGGTTTGGACGCGTAAAGAGGCCTTTGCGAAGAAACAAGGAATTGGTCTTTCGGCTGATATAAGTGTTTGTACAGTTGAAAATGCCGAACGATTCGAGACTTTTACCGTGGACGGATATGTTGTGACGGTCTGTACCGATAGAGGAAAAACCGATGATGTAAGTTTTTCATTGACCAATGAGTTGTTGACAGAGTATATTGTATAGAAAGTTAATTTTTTGTAACCTACTTGAATCATGCAAGAATGTGTGATACAATACTCTAAAAATTGGAAATTTAGAATATAAGGATGCACTGAAGGAGATGAGAAAATGCAGACAAGAACCGAAACGGCTACCGCTATGAACGGCAACCGTTATCAGAACAAGGTTTTGACAATACCAAATATTCTTTCGTTTTTCAGACTTGCGTTGATTCCGGTTATCTGTCTCGTTTATTTCCTTTTGGATGACGGGGTACTTACTGGTGTTATTGTGGGAATCTCGGCCTTGACTGATATTGTTGACGGATTTATTGCCCGAACCTTTAATATGGTAAGCGATTTTGGTAAGGCGCTTGACCCCATCGCTGATAAGCTTACTCAAGGCATTGTTCTTTTGTGTATTGCAAGCAGTTTTCCGCATCTTTTGATATTAGCCGGTATTCTCTTAATAAAAGAGGTTGTCACGGGTGCGGTCAATCTCCATGTTGTTAAGAAGACAGGCGTTGTACACGGTGCTGTGTGGCACGGCAAGCTTACCACTGTAATGATTTTTATTGTTATGTTTGTGCATCTTATGTGGAGCAATGTCACACCTATTGTTTCGTATATTCTTTGTTCGGTGTGTGCCGTCGTTATGCTCATGTCGTTTGTGCTTTACGGTGTGCAGAACCAACGCTATCTTAAAAATTATAATAAATAATAAAACACACGGTCGACTTTAAACGAAAATCGACCGTGTGTTTTTGTTTGTTTTTAAGCTGCGACAATGTCATAACATAAGTTGTGCTTGCTGTTCGCGGTAATTTGAAGGAGCATAACCTCTGGCGTTTTTGAACGTACGGCTGAAATGGTAAATGCTCATATAACTGCAGTCTTCGGCAATTTTTGTGATGGGGGTCGTCGTGTTTTTTAATAATTGCTTGGCTTTGGACATTCATTGTTTAGGTGAAATTTGAAATGTGTGGGTGAATAGCTTTCGCAGATACACCTGGCTTATTCCGAAAATTTCGGCAATGAGCGTCAATGATACTCTTTATATGTTCAATCGAAATGATCAAAGAAAGGTTCCACCGGTTTATATATCGAATAGCTTTGGCGAAACTTGGAGTGAAGCTTTGAGTCACGATATACCATATGTTTCAACCACAATATATGTAGGGAATCTTTTAGATGGCAGGAATTATTTGATTGCTAACATCGATGAACCTGACCGTTCAAAATCAGCTATATATTTTACCGATAAAAACAGCAAAAACTTTAACAAAAAAATTTTCTTTTTTTTATAAGAAGACCGCCAATATAAAGGGTGCCACCGCTTGCCATTATTCTTGCACTTATGAGAGTGACGGTAAATTATATATTATTGCCACTATAAACTATGAATGGTCGCGAAGGGATGCGGGACTGTTTATTATAGATTTAAAGAAGATATAATGTATAATGGGTCCTAATCTGACACAAGCATAGGGATTCGTCCTTGGTGTCGGTGCGAAGATATTCACCATCGCAGGGTCCGTCATCGTCTACGGCACGGTTGCGAGTGTGGTGTATGGGGTTATTTATTGGATAATGCAGATGATATGAAAAAGCCCTCCTTGTGCAAAGGAGGGTGGCAGCCGAAAGGCTGACGGGAGGATTGTAGCCGTCGAAGACGGCGTAGCCCACAATCCCTCAGTCGCTTCGCGCCAGCTCCCTTTACACAAGGGAGCCTTTTTGCGGCACGGTTGCGAGTGTTGTTTATGGGGCTATTTATTGGATAATGCAGATGATATGAAAGCGAAAACGGCACCAAGTTTGGTGCCGTTTTCCTTATCCAAGCATGGGGATGTCGCAAAATTCCACTTCTGCTGCGCCTTTGATACCGTCCGACTCAAAAACAATGATTTCGTTTAGTCCTTGCTTTAGAACCGATGCGGGAACATACAATGTTTTTTGCGGCCCGATATCCCAGTATCTGCCAAGATTAAAGCTGTTAATGGTAACAAAGCCTTTTGTAAAGTTATCTAATTTTAAAAATGTATCATATGCTTTGTCAATAGTAATATAACCTTTATAAAAAGCGGAGTTTTCGCTGAAAGTGTTTTTAGAAAAATCAAGCTTTTCTAAGTTGTCCATTGGTAACGGATACACTTCCCAGTTGAAATGTATCTTCTTATTTATTAGGCATCTGCCCGCAATACCTTTTTTGCGCATCATTTTAGAACCAAAGTTTGCTCTGCCCATGTTTTCGCAAAGAATTGTCAGTTTATCTCCGCTTTTGGCATTTATCTTAATACTCAAACTGTCGTTTATATAAAGAATACCAATAAGTTGTTCATTTATATAAACCTGTGCTCTGTCCCCCAAAGATTCTAAACTAAGTACTGCCTCAACATAATCTCGGTTTAAAACTGTCTGGTAAGCGATATAGCCATAGCCTGTGCCGTATTTTTCCATACATTTTGGAACTTCGCTATGTATGGGCGTTGATAAATTATTAAGATTTTCGAAAATACCCGTTCTTTCGGCAAGCGTAAATTTTCCATATGCTTTTTTCGGTCTGTTTTCGGGAACTTCGGGCAGATCATAATCAATATAATTTTCGATAACCTTGCGTACTGCAAAATATTTGGGTGTTGTGTCGCCCGCTTCTGTAAGAAGTGCATCATAATCATAGCTTGTAACATCGGGCGCAAAAGTTTCGTAATGGTTAGCTCCTGAAGTGAAGCCAAAGTTTGTACCGCCTATAAACATATACATATTCAGGCTGCCAATCTTTAGCATATCGTCAACAACTTTTGTGTAATCCTCTGCAGAGGTGGTATGGTGCTTTCCGTCGCCCCAAGCATCAAACCAACCGTTCCACATTTCCATGCACATTTTAGGCTTATCGGGATACAGTCTGTTAAAATTTGAAAAATTTTCTTCAACTCGACTACCAAAATTTAGTGTTGGCAGCAACCCATCGATTGTGCCATCAAGCAAATTTTCGGTTCCTGTGCCGTCAGAGGTGAATAAAGGCACGTCAATACCTTTACTTCTGTAACTGTGTGCTAAATATTTGAGATATTCTTTATCGTCACCGTAGTAGCCGTATTCATTTTCACATTGAAGCATTATAAGCGGTCCGCCGTTAGTACAAAGCAACGGTCTTATTTCATCAAATAATCTATCAAGATATTTATCGAAACAAGCGATATATTCTTTGTTCATACATCGTATTTCCATATTTTCGTCTGCCTGTATCCACCAGGGAAGACCGCCAAATTCCCATTCTGCACATATGTAAGGACCCGGTCTGACAATTACCATTAAATCAAACTGTTGTGCGGTTTTTATGAATTTTGCAATATCAAGGATTCCCGAAAAGTCATATTTCCCTTTTTGCTTTTCGTGCATATTCCATGCACAATAGGTTTCAACACAGTTGCAGCCCAGTGCTTTTAGTTTTTTGAAAATATCTTCCCAAGTATCAGGCATATTGCGGAAATAGTGTACCGCACCCGAAATGATTTTTGTTGGTTTTCCGTCCTTCAAAAACTCATTTTTAGATATCTCAAACTTCATAGAATCAGTACCTTCCCATTTTGTGCGATTTGTGATTTTTATCAGTTCCAGAAATTTTTACTTAAATTTTCGTCTACCACATCTTAAATTTTGTATGACCTGTTTTTAGATATATACTGAGTGGGGGTCAAAGCGGTTTTTTGTTTAAAAATTCTGCAAAAATGATATACACTTGTGAAACCGCATTTTTCGGAAATTTCGGTTATGCTTTTAGATGTACTTATAAGTAATTGTTGTGCCATTTTAATGCGAAGGTCAAGTATATATTGTTTGGGTGTTACAGCTAAATGAGAAACAAAAAGTTTTCGCAGATAAACTTCACTTATACCCATTTTTTGCGCTAAAAATTCATTTGTAATATTAGAGTCGTAAATATGTGCTTCTATATATCCGATTATTGAGGATAAAGGGTTATTTGATTGCTCGGAATCTAACTTTTCTAAAATACCGTAAAACAACCGGAATTGACTTAATTTTTTATTATCGTGAAGAAAACAATTTGATAGTGAATTAACGTCTTTGATATATTGTGTGAAATCTTTAATAGGTAGCACCGTGATTTCTTCAATATTTAGATTAGTGCATTCAAAATTTATAACGGGGAATAGACCTTCCTTGTCACCGTACAGTGTATATGTGGCATTTTTAGGTAAAATGACTGCATTACCCGAATTAGAAACATAAATATTTTTATTTTGTTTGTATGTGATTTGTCCGTTGATGCAAAAGGACAAGCCAAAACAATGACGGCTTTCGGTAGAGGCTTTTCGACCTTTTTTTGAAAAAACTGTTACAGGCTGATAGATTTTAGTTATTACTGTATCTTCAAATAAATTCATTATAATCACCAACTCAACTAATTATAATTATAATAGTTTAATCAAAAAAATCAAGTATATAGCATAAAAAGTATCAAAAAGGTTAAAAATATGACATTTTTGCTATTGCATAATAATGTATAATAAAATTAAGGAGGGATGCTTTATAGATTTTGAAGGTAAGGTAGCAATATCAACGGGAGCGGCATCCGGTATGGGTCTTCTTTTTGCGCAAAACTGGGCAGACCTTGGCGGTAATGTTGTTATGTGCGATGTCAACGAAGATGTACTTAATGAAAAGGTTGCAGAAATCAATCTTAAAGGCAACGGCAAGGCAATCGGTGTTGTGTGCGATGTCCGCGATTATGTTCAAGTTTGCTCTGCCAGGGATAAAGCGGTCGAAACGTTTGGCAGTATTGATATTCTGGTAAATTTCGCAGGCGGAACGGCAGTGCGTATGCAAAATGTAGACCGTCAAAAATATCCTGAATTTCCCGATGTGCCGATTGATGTTTACGATTGGGGAATTGATGTTAATTTAAAAGGTCCTTTCTATTTTGCACACGCTGTGTTGAAGCAAATGCGTGAGCAAAAAAGCGGTCTTATCATAAACATTGGTTCCATTACCGGCGCCGAGGGTGATGGTTACGGAATGGATTATCCTACCTCAAAAGCAGGTCTTATGTTCGGACTCACAAAATCTATCGCACAATTTGGTTCTAAATACGGGATTCGTTGTGTTTGTGTGTCGCCGGGACCGGTGCTGACAAGAGCCGCAATGGCAAGTATGAAAACAATGCTTGGCCGTGCTGCCGAGCCGCAGGAAATTATTGACCTGTGTTTGTTTATCGCCTCTGAAAAGGGACAGTTTATAAACGGTGAAAATATAATGATCGATGGCGGCCGAAATGCCATGCCTCGCATATAAAACAAGTGTAAAGGAGTAAAGATATGGAAATGGAATTCAAGAATAAAACAGCTATTATCACAGGTGGAGCTTCCGGTATAGGTTTGCTTTGCGGACAGAATTTGGCAAAAAAAGGCGCCAACGTTCTGTTGGTTGACATCAACGAGGAAGCACTAAAAGAAAAATGTGCAGAGATAAACTCTGAAAATTGCGGAAAAGCGGCTTATGCTGTTGTTGATGTGCGTTGCTACGAGCAGGTTGTAAAGGCAGTTGACGGTGCGGCTGAGCAGTTCTCAAGTGTTGATTATCTTATCAACTGTGCAGGTGGCTGCGAGCGTCGCTGTAACAAATATGAGGGTAGTTGGCTTGATACACCGCACGAGATTTTTGATTGGGGTATCGATGTAAACCTTAAAGGCCCTCTTTATTTCTCACAGGCAGCCATGCGTCATATGGTCAAGCAAAAATCGGGTGTAATTATCTACCTCGGTTCAATTTGCGGAGAGGAAGCCAGCCGTGATGCAATGGCTTACTCGGCTTCCAAGGCGGCATTGATGCACGGCCTTGTTAAATCTATGGCACTTTTCGGTGCGCCTCATGGTGTCCGTGCAGTATGCGTGTCACCGGGTCCCGTTTTGACCAGACCCAATATGGCTAACCTTAAGACCTTGATGGGAAGAGCGGCTGAGCCTCAGGAGATCGTTGACTTTATTTTGTATATGATTTCAGATAAGGCAGCTTTCATCACAGGAACCAATCATTTTATTGACGGCGGAAGAATCGCCATGATAAGAGGTTAAACTTATGGGAAAATTTTTGAATCAAGAAAAGCCGATGTTGACCGTAATGCTTCAATGTGAAACCCCCGAGGTTGCAATTGGACGTATAAGAAACGCTAATTGCCACGGCGCAGAGGCTTATGGTTTGCAGATTGAGTCTTTAAAATCTGAATACCACAACGAGGAAACCTATAAGCGCTTGTTTGCTGAAATGAACGGCAGACCAAGCTACGTTACAAATTATCGTTCGTTCAATAATGTGGGACTTTCGGACGAGGAGTTGGCCGAGGGACATCTGTTGCTTGCAAAAAGCGGTGCAACGCTTGTGGATATTATGGGAGATCTTTTCAAAAAGACACCGGGTGAGCTGACTGATGATCCCGATGCCATTAAAAAGCAGATGGAACACATCGAAAAACTGCACGAACTTGGTGCAGAGGTACTCATGTCCACTCACATTCAAAAGTACACCCCTGCAGAGCGTGTTATGGAGATTGCTTTTGCACACAAGAGCCGTGGTGCCGATATTGTCAAGATAGTAACCGGTGCCGATACTATGGAGCAACAGATCGAAAACCTGAGAATAACCGACCTTCTGAAGCGTGAGCTTGGCGCACCGTTTTTGTTCCTTTCGGGCGGTGTGAACACTCTGCATCGCAGACTTGGTATCAAATTGGGATGCTGCATGGCGCTTTGTGTTTATGAGCACGATGAACTTTCAACCCCTGCACAGCCGCTATTGAGCATTATGAAAAATGTTCGCGACGAGATGGGCTTTTGAGGTGAACACAGGTTTACATAATCTTTGAATTGTTGCGAACTTCTCTTGGGGTTTGGTTGGTATAAGCCTTTAAAATCTTTCTGAAATACGAGGTTGAACTAAACCCCAGGCTGTCGCTGATTTCCTGCACCGATTTATCGGTTGTTGTCAGCAAAAGAACTGCTTTTTTGCACAAAATCTTGTTTCGTATATCGTTTGGGGTTTTGTTCAAATGTTTTTTGAACAGATAATAAATGCCCGAGGTACTGATGTTGCAATGAGTTGCCACTTCAGAAATTTTAAAATTGGGATGCTCGGTCATATACTCGGTTGCTTGCTCAATGATTTTGTTGGCAGAGGATGTTTCGGATAGTTTCATACCATCCATAACCTCACCGAAAAAGTTATAAAGTTTCCCAATTCCTTTATCGGTCATGGGCACCTCTTGACACAATTCCTGAAACAACTGTTTCGCTTTTTCGGAACAGTTGATTTTCTGCAATGCAAAGATTTTTGTGGTTGGCGCAAAATCAAAACCGAACGAGTAAAACTCATTTTTGCTGTCTTGGTCAACGTACCAATGGGATACATATTTCAACCCCTTTGGGATGTAAAATACCTCCCCCGGCTTAACTTCTATCTTTTCATTTTTGGCTATAATCTCGGCTGTGCCGTGTACAAGACAACCAAAAAAATGCCGTGTGGTGGGAGTTTTGGTTTGGTCGGTGGCATGGTAATTTTTCCATTTAAAAAAGTTAAAACCGAAAGATTTGGAAAATAACGCCTCGTTCATATCAAAAAACCTCAAATAATTGTAGAATTTTACCTCATTTTTTATAGAATAGCATATTGTTTTAAAAAATTCAATGGGTTATACTGTAAAAAACAAATGATGGAGGTATTATCATGCAACGCAAAGTTATAACTTTTGTAGAGCCTAAAGTGGCAAAGCTTTTGGAAGGCGAAATTGACGCACCGAAAGCAGGTGAAGTTCAGGTTAAGGTGGCCGTTTCTTCTGTCAGCAGCGGAACCGAACGCGCTAACCTTATCGGTGATCCCAACATTGCACCTAAAGAGGGTGCAAGCGTGGTATTCCCCAGAACATTGGGTTACAGCACCGCAGGTATTGTAACAGCCGTTGGTGAGGGTGTTGAAGATTTCAAAGTCGGCGACCGCGTGGCCATGATTTGGACCGTTCACGCAAGCTATCAGAACATTAAGCAAGAATATGTATTTAAGATTCCTGATTCGGTTTCTTTTGAGGATGCAGCCTTATTCCATATCAGCATTTTCCCGCTTGCCGCTATCCGCAAGTGCCGTCTTGAAATGGGCGAATCAGCCATTGTTATGGGAATGGGTGTTTTAGGCCTTATGGCGGTAAAACTTTTGCGATTGGCCGGTGCTGCTCCTATTATCGCAGTTGACCCCAACCCTGTAAAGCGCGAGGTTGCTTTGAAAAACGGTGCAGACTATGCTCTTGACCCTTACGACCCCAACTTTGCCGAAACCGCCAAGAATTTGACCAACGGCGGTGCAAAGGTTGGTATCGAGGTTACAGGTATCGGTGCAGGTCTTGACGGAATTTTGGATTGCATGGCACACTTTGGCCGCGTTGCGTTGCTTGGATGCACCCGTAATAAGGACTTTTCTATCGACTACTACCGCAAGGTGCATTTCCCCGGAATCACCCTTATCGGTGCTCATACACATGCTCGTCCCAAACAAGAATCGCACGATGGTTGGTGGACTCAAGCCGACGATATGAAGGCGGTTATTAAATTGACCGAAATGGGCAGACTCCATCTTACAGAGTTGATTGAGGAAACCCACTCTCCCGAAGAAGCATTTGAAGTTTATACACGTCTTGCAAACGAACCCTCTTTCCCGATGGTTCAGTTTGATTGGAGGCTTTTAAATGAGTAAAGTAAGAGTTGCCCAAATTGGCACAAGCTTGATGAGCCACGGGAATCAGATATGGTGCAGTTTGAAAAAACAGACCGATATTTTTGAGGTTGTTGGCTACGCTTTGCCTGAAAACGAGCGTGAAAAGTTCCCCCAACAAATGCAAGCCTTTGAGGGCTATCGCGAAATGACGGTGGAGGAGATACTTTCCGACCCCACTATTGACGGTGTTGTTGTTGAAACCGAGGAAATATACCTCACCAAATATGCTTTGATGGTGGCCAAGGCAGGCAAAAATCTGCACATGGAAAAACCGGGTGGACAAAACCTTGAAGAGTTTGAACAGCTTATTGAAACCATGCGTCAAAGCGGTAAGGTTTTCAGCACGGGATATATGTACCGCCACAACCCCAAGGTTAAAGAAATTTTGGCACAGGTTGACGCTGGCGAGTTTGGTGAAATCATTTCAATCGATGCACAGATGAGCTGTACTCACGAAACCTGGGTCAGAAATTGGTTGTCTTGTTTAAAGGGTGGTATGTTGTACTTCCTTGGCTGCCATCTTATTGACCTTACTTATCGTATTCAGGGTAAGCCCGAAAAGGTTATTCCTTTGACCCGTTCAACAGGTCTTGAAGGTGCTACCGGTGATGACTTTGGTATGGTTGTTTTGGAATACAAAAAAGGCGCTTCGATCGTTAAGACTACCGATGTTCAGCACGGCGGTTTTTCAGAGCGTCAGTTGATTGTAAATGGTAGCAAAAAGACGGTTGTTGTAAGACCGCTTGAGATGTTTATTGAGAAAAGTTTACTCCAATTTACCGAAGCTGTCGAATATTCAAGCACAAGTTGGCATAACAGAGGCGAGAAATCAGAAAGCGAAAGATATGACCGCTATGACACCATGATGGCCACCTTTGCCAAGCGTATTAACGGCGAATACGAAGAAAAGGTTTACACTCTTGATTATGAACTTGAACTTTACAAGCTCATCCTCAAGTGCTGCGATATTAAATGATGAGTGATACTTTGAACAATATGAATTTATATTGTCTGAAATATGCCGAAACAACTCTGCCTGAGAATATGATTTTTAGTGGCGGAGATAAGGGTAAAAAGTTGCCTATTACGTTTGCGGTGTATTTGATAAAACTTAAAGACCGAAATATACTTGTCGATGCAGGGTGTGACACAATGCCGGGGTTTGTGATGAAAAAGCATTATTCACCCTCGTTCGTTGTAAGGCAGGCTGATGTTACCGCCGACGAGATTACCGACGTGATTATAACCCATTCGCACCACGACCATATCGAAGGCTTAAAGCACTTTAAAAATGCCACCGTTCATATACAGAAGAATGAATATGAAAGCGGCAAAAAGTACTTATCTGACAGTGGTTCGGTCAATGTGTTTGAGGGTGTGTATGAAATTGCCGACGGTATCAGAATTGTCGAAATCGGCGGTCACGCCAAAGGCTCGTGCGTGGTTGAAATCAAAGGCGACGGTGTGATTGTTGTGCTTGCAGGTGATGAGTGTTACACAAGTTGGAATATCCAAAACAAAATCGGCACGGGCGCAAGCTTAAACCGAGAAAAATCAAATGGGTTTGTCCAAAAATACAGTGATGAAAAGTATATTGTTCACACTTGCCATGACAGTCTTCTTAAAACTGAGAGGTTGATTTGAATATGAGTAAAGTTCTTTTAATAGGCGGTGGCGGAACACTTGGAACATATACCGCCGAAGAATTGTTGAGATTGGGCCATAAGGTTGATATACTTTGTCTTGAGGATAAAACTTCAGATGATGAAAACCTTAAATTTTATAAAGGAAAGGCAAGTTTAGATTATTTGACTGCCTTTTTAAGCGGTAATCAGTACGACGGAATAGTGAACTATATCCACTATGAAGACGTGGAGGAATATCCGCCGATACATAAACTGCTTATAGAAAACACGAAGCATTTGGTAGTGTTATCATCCTATCGCGTTTATGCAGATGAGCAACACCCTGTCACCGAACAAGCACCCATGCTTTTGGACGTTTCAACCGACAAAGAGTTTGTAGAAACCGAAAAGTATGCAATATCTAAAGCTCGTTTAGAAAAATATTTGAACAATGAGTGCCAAGGTCAAAATTGGACGGTTGTTCGTCCTGTAATATCTTTCTCAAAATTGCGAATTGATTTGGTTACTTATTATGGCCTTCTTGTGTTAAAGAAGGCTAAAAATGGCGAAATCATACCGCTTCCGAGCAGGGCAAAGAATATTGTTGCAGGTTTTGATTGGGCGGGTAACGCAGGCAAGCTGATAGCAAATCTCCTGTTTAAAGAAGGAACTTTTGGCGAGGCTTATACTGTGTCCTCTGCTCAAAACTTAACTTGGGGTGAAGTTGCTGAAATTTTCACCGAGTTAATAGGTGCTAAATTCGAGTGGGTATCGGTT
>JAZUAC010000044.1:0-26276 GCA_045637775.1 Acutalibacteraceae bacterium
AATATTTCTTCATAAAAATCAACCTTTTGTTGAAATTTCAACATACATTCTACCCTTATTGTACTAAAATATACTTGTAAATTCAAGAAAGAGTTTACTAAAAAATTAGTGAGGTAAAGATAATGATCAGAAAAATAATCAAAATAGACGAAGAAAAGTGTAACGGATGTGGTGTTTGTGCAACGGCTTGTCACGAAGGTGCTATTGAGATGATTGACGGAAAAGCAAAGCTTACTCGTGAGGATTATTGCGATGGCCTTGGTGATTGTCTGCCGTCATGCCCTACAAATGCAATCTCATTTGAAGAAAGAGAAGCTCCTGCATACAACGAAGAAGCAGTGCTTAAAGCAAAACAGGCTAAACAGAATAAATTGCCTTGCGGTTGTCCCGGTTCCAACTCAAAAAGAATAGAGAGAAAAACTGTGACTGTTGTAAATCCTGTTGCAACAGAAAGTCAGCTTACACAGTGGCCGTGTCAGATTAAACTTGTGCCAGTAAACGCACCATATTTTGACAATGCAAATCTCCTTGTGGCGGCAGATTGTACTGCATTTGCTTACGGTAATTTCCATAACGATTTTATCCGCAACCACGTTACCCTTATCGGTTGCCCTAAACTTGACGAAGGTGATTATACCGAAAAATTAGCGGTAATAATTTCAGAAAACAACATAAAAAGCGTCAAGGTGCTCAGAATGGAGGTGCCTTGTTGCGGCAAACTTGAAGCAGCGGTTAAAAATGCTTTGAAAATCAGCGGAAAGTTCATTCCGTGGCAGGTCATAACTGTTACTACCGATGGAAAAATTGTGGATTGATTATTGATTTGGGCGACAAACCGTAGTATAATAACAAAAAATAACTGTTAATCAGAGGTGCATAAAATGTTTATTTCAAACGATATAAAATATATTGGCGTCAACGACCATAAGATTGACCTTTTTGAGGGTCAGTATGATGTGCCCAACGGCATGGCCTACAACTCTTATGCCGTCATCGACTATAAAATCGCCATTATGGACACTGTTGATGCCAACTTTACCCACGAATGGTTGGATAACATTCAGAACACATTGGGTGACAGAAAGCCTGACTACCTTATTGTTCAACATATGGAGCCCGACCATTCGGCTAATATTATGAACTTCATGAAGATCTATCCCGAGGCACAGATCGTGTCGTCGCAAAAGGCATTCAACATGATGAAAAACTTCTTCGGCACCGATTTTAGTGACCGTAGAATAGTGGTTGGTGAGGGTGACGAGTTGCCCTTGGGTAAGCACGTTTTGTCCTTTGTTACCGCACCTATGGTGCATTGGCCCGAGGTTATTGTGACCTATGATAGCTTTGACAAGGTGCTTTTCTCGGCCGACGGTTTTGGCAAGTTTGGTGCTTTGGATGTTGAAGAGGATTGGGCTTGCGAAGCAAGACGTTACTACATCGGCATTGTTGGAAAGTACGGTGTACAGGTTCAAAATCTGCTTAAAAAGGCAGCTGGTCTTGATATTCAAACAATCTGCCCCTTGCATGGTCCCGTTTTGAGTGAGAATTTGGGTTACTATCTGAACCTTTACAACACTTGGTCGAGCTATGCGGTTGAAGAGGAAGGCATTGTTATCGCTTACACCTCGGTTTACGGCAACACAAAGAAGGCTGTTTTGGCCCTTCGTGACCGCCTTATTGCCAACGGTTGCCCCAAGGTTGTGGTAAACGACCTTGCACGTTGCGATATGGCAGAGTGTGTTGAGGATGCGTTCAGATATTCCAAGCTTGTGTTGGCCACCACAACCTATAATGCCGAGATTTTCCCCTTTATGCACGAGTTTATTACCCACTTGACCGAGCGTAATTTCCAAAACCGTACTATCGGTTTTATCGAAAACGGAAGCTGGGCACCCACCGCTGCCAAGGTCATGAAGGCAATGTTTGAAAAGTCCAAGAACCTTCAGTTTGCCGAGAATACCGTTACAATCATGTCGGCATTGAATGCCGATAGCACCGAAAAGCTTAACGCCTTGGCCGATGAGCTTTGCCGTGATTATATCGCACTTTCGGAGGAAAACACCAACAAAAACGATGCTACGGCACTCTTTAAGATTGGCTACGGCTTGTATGTTGTGACCTCTAACGACGGTAAAAAGGATAACGGACTTATTGTCAACACCGTGAGCCAGGTCACCAGCACTCCCAACCGAATTGCTGTCACTATAAATAAGGATAACTATTCGCACCATGTTATCAAGCAGACCGGTAAGCTGAACATCAACTGCCTCACGGTTGATGCTCCGTTCAAGGTGTTTGAGCAGTTTGGCTTTAAGAGTGGACGAAATGTTGATAAGTTTGCCGATTGTGAGCCTTTGCGCTCGGATAACGGACTTATTGTTTTGCCGAGATACATCAACGCATTTATGTCGTTGAAGGTTGAGCAGTATGTCGACCTTGACACCCACGGTATGTTCATCTGCTCGGTCTCTGAAGCAAGGGTCATTTCCGACCGCGAGACCATGACATATAGCTACTATTTTGAGAATGTTAAGCCCAAGCCCGAAACCGATGGCAAAAAGGGTTGGGTATGTAAGATATGCGGATATGTCTATGAAGGTGAGGAGCTGCCCGAGGACTATATTTGTCCTTTGTGCAAGCACCCTGCATCGGATTTTGAGAAAATAAAATAAAAAATTGGTAAATACTAAATTTATTAACTTTTAGGAGGTATTTTTTATGAAAAAGTATGTTTGTGACGCTTGCGGCTGGGTTTATGACGAGGCAGTCGGCTATCCCGAAGGCGGCATCGCACCCGGAACCTTGTTCTCGGATCTTCCCGAAGATTTTGAGTGTCCTCTTTGCGGTGTAGGCAAGGATATGTTCTCCGAGGAATAATGTTAAAGCAAAAAAGGATTGGCCCAACCGGTCAAGCCTTTTTGTATGTAGGGGACGGGTTTCCCGTCCCGCGGGAGGCGAAACGCCTCCCCTACGATTAGAACATTGTAGTTATCCAATAAATAATGCCGTAGATTACGCTCGCAACCGTGCCGTAGACGATAACAGGGCCTGCTATTGTAAACATCTTGGCGCCCACACCCAAGACAAAGCCCTCGGTTTTGTATTCAATGGCAGGGGAGACCATCGAGTTGGCAAAGCCTGTGATGGGGACAATAGTGCCTGCTCCCGCAAACTTTGCAATCTTATCAAACACGCCAAACCCTGTCAAAACGGCGGCAAGGAATATAAGTGTGCATGATACGAGTGTTTTTGCGCTTTGCTCATCGGCTATGACCTTCCCATAAACCGTCAGCAATAGTTGACCCAGCACACATATCCCACCGCCGACCCAAAAGGCTCGGGCGGTGTCTTTTATTATGGGCGACGGTTTTGACGCCGCCTCAACCATTTTAGAATATTCTTTAGGACTGTTCAAATTTCACATCTTCTTTCAAGGTGTTTTTGTAGGGGCGTATCACGATGCGCCCACGTGGTTTCGCCTTCCCATTTGGCCACCGATTCGCCTCCCGATTAGCGCCCCTTGTCAAAGGGGAGAGGGCCGCGCGTAGCGTGGCGAGGGGATTCACAAAGGGAGGTGGCACGGCAACGCCGTGACGGAGGGATTCTGCGGTCGATTCGTGAATCGACCGTATGGAGTTATTCCTCCATCTGCTTGCCCAAAAAGGCGGCGGCAACCTTTGCCAACGATGTGTCGGTGTCGGTGGGGTCGGAATCGTCCTCGGGCGTCAACATAATTACAGACCCAACAAGGTCACCTGCGCTCAAAATTGGCACCACTACCGATGCGTTGCGGTCAAAACCCTCCAACACCTTGGGGCTTGCACCCGATGTAACGCCCTTGAAAAATGATGCTCTTGACTCGACCATCTCCTCCAACTCATGCGACACACGGCGTTCAAGTACCTCGCGACGGGTGATGCCTGCGGCGGCAACGCAATGGTCACGGTCACAGATTATGACAGGGCAGGAGGTGTGCTTGATCATAGCCTCGGCATACTGCACCGCAATGGGAGCCAACTCCCCAATGGGCGAGTATTTTTTGAAAATGACCTCACCGTCCCCAGCAGTGTAAATCTCAAGCGGATCTCCCTCACGGATTCTCATAGTCCTTCTAATCTCTTTCGGTATAACCACACGACCTAGGTCGTCGATTCTTCTAACTATTCCAGTTGCTTTCATATATAAAAACTCCTTTACGTCATCGTAGGGGCGGCAATTTGCCGCCCGCGGGAGGCTGATAGCCTCCCCTACATAAATTTTCAAATTGTGATGTTAGTATTTGTGATTAAAGGGAATTTATACTGTGCGAATTTACTTTTAAAATGAAATATAATACAAAAACCCCTTGCTTTACAAAGCCCAACTGTTAGTATCTGTAAAACAAGGAGATTTATACTTGATATTTCTTTATTGGTTCATTTCTGTATGTTCATTGTGTATTGTTACCGGAGACCTACTGTCCTTTTTCGACAGTGTCATTTCTTGCAAGTTCTTCAGACTCATTTGGTGTATAGGGATCATGAAGATTCCTTGCAACAGTGAATATTCCGATCAACTGAAAAACACTCGCTATACCCAAAATAAAGGATGTGTCGTAAAAAGGTAACAATAAAAAGAACACGCCAATCAAAACTAATGCTGTGATCGTAGAGAAAGACGATAGTCTTGAACCATCCAACATAACTCTGTTACGAACTCTAAGCTCAATTTCCCTTATAGAAGCTTTCCCGGAAAACTCCTTAGCAGTTTTTATATATAACTCACATAAACGCTTATACTTACGATCACTATACCAAGATGAACCAACCCCGAAAGTCGAAAGAGTTGTTTCCTCACTTTCAAAGATGAACGGATTAGGACAAACGGAATTCGACACATCATTCAGTTCATGCTCTTCTGCATAAGGACCTCCGGCTTTTAGGATAAGCCAGAGCACCGAGATAATTGCAAACGGAATTAGAGAGAGCCAGATATATTGCTTATATTCCTCCTGCACCGTTGTGATTTTCACAACAAATGAAAGTACATTCACCGCCGCATAAACCAAATATGAGATATTCTTTTCCTTTTTAGTCAACCATCTTTTTTCGAACACTTCTCCGTTAAGTGGGACGAAAATAGAAAACCATATCGTAGCAATGCATGTGTAAAATAAAATCATGTATGAATACAGAAAAGAATTATTTCCGTCTGTATAATAGTAATCACCTGCAAGAAATACCAAAAACGAAAAAAGCGAGGCGGCAAGATTTATTGTTATTACATATTCTGATTTGCTAAATTTAACTTTTTTCATAATTCTATCCCGTGTCTAATGTTATTCAATTAGTTTGGCATAAATATTTTACCATACTTAACTTTAAAAATCAATATTTCCACACAAATACAAAAAAGGAGCAGATTTCTCCGCTCCTAAAAACATGAAAAACCAATTTTGACACCAATGCGTTCAATGGGGCAAACCAGCGAAAACCCTAGTGTTTATGCGGGTTTCAGGCAGTTTGCCCTATTATAACGCATTCCTCAATTCTTCTAACAATTCCGGTGGCTTTCATATATAAAAACTCCTTTACGTCATCGTAGGGACGGCAATTTGCCGCCCGCGGGAGGCTGATAGCCTCCCCTACATAAATTTTCAAATTGTGATGTTAGTATTTGTGATTAAAGGGAATTTATACTGCAAGAATTTACATTTCGATGTCAGTATGGTATAATGATAAAAATTTTGGGGGCTTTGAATTATGTATGACAATATTGGAAGAAAAATTAAAGGTTTAGCAAAGGGCTTATTTGTTATTGAGGCTATAGGAACTATTGTTGCAGGAATCGCAATACTCACTATTGATGATGATTTTATTTTACATGGATTGCTTATGCTGATTTGGGGTCCGCTTGTTGCTTGGGTTTCCTCGTGGGTTCTTTATGCTTTCGGTGAACTTGTTGAAGATGTACATGCTCTACGAAACCAAAAAATTCCGACAGAACAACATGATCACACATCTATGTTTATAGAAGATACAAAAGCATCCGAACAGCAATTCGCACCAACACTTGAAAAAGGCAAATGTGAACTTTGCGGTAAGAAAAGCGAAAATCTTCGCAGATGTAAAATAAACGATACTGTTGGTTGGGCAGATTTGTGTGAGGAATGTGCCACAAAATACTGATTGAAATTTAAAGCGGAGTGAACAGTTAGTTCACTCCGCTTTATGTCTTGAATTAAAGTGTTTCTTCGGTGGTTGTATGTTCGGTCTCCCGGGTAAGCTCCTGAGCAGCTTGCGGGGCGAAATCAGTTGGCCGGGCAAAGTCGGCTTTCTGGGCAAGAACTGCTTTTTCGTCAAGCTTTCTCTTTCTTGATCTGAGAATTATGTATGCCGCAATCGAGCCAATCATTATTATAAAGCAGGTGCCGAGGGCTATCGTCAAGTTTGTCAACACGGAACCTACTGCCGAGTCTACAATTCCGCTGAGGAATGTAGGCATCTCTTCGGTTATTGCTTTTGTAAATCCGCTTGCAAGCACTAATGTAATGCACGACACAAGCGAGCCGACGATTCCTGTGTTAATGGCAATCCAAATAAATCCGTTAAAGTTTTTCTTTCTTAAAATATAGATAACTCCGAGGAATATAAGCTCTATCAGGCATACTGCCAAAACATAATACCACTGGGTTGCTTCATGTGCTGTTTTGGCTAATGTGCTGAAGGTTGAAGTGGATTCTTTTGTAGATTTGAACGATGAAACCGTTTCCTTAATCTCGCCGTCATTATCCTTAACAATCTGATCAATTCCGCGCTTTACCTCATCGCGGTCAAGACGGTCGTCGCTTTTTTCTTCGATGATCGGGAAAATATCGTCAAAATGCTTATCAACGTACTTTTGTAAAAAATCGCCGTCAACCTTATCAAGGTCGCTGTCCGGGTCCACAAGAATCTCGGTCAGATCGTCCGAAACATCTTCAAGCAGTTCGCCGACTTCTTCACTTTTCATGATCTCGTCGGCAGTTTTTTTGTCTATACCCATGTCTTCGACAATTTGATCGACTTTGTCCGACTCGCGCAAAACTTCAACATAGTCAACATTTTGTATTGCTGTTGTTAAGGTTTTGGGCGAAAGCAGGTCGGCCGCAGAATAACATATAGGCACCGCAAATGCCATCAACACAAATAAAATACTGAGTAGCACACTGCCAATGATACCGAGAGCGTTTAAGACTTTTGATTCGTTTGATTTTTGCATTTTAATCCCCCTCAATTTTACCGATTGTGTTTATTTTAGTATAAATGAGCAAGAAGCGCAAGCGTTAAATTGATTGCAAGCTTTTATCACGGCTTGCGGATGGTGAAGGTGAGACCCATGGCAACCACGGCGATGGACAACAGCATGATAAACGGTGCGGTGTAGCTGCCGCTTGAAATAAGCAGGCTGTTGCTTGCCGTTGCGATGAACGATGCGAAAATGAGGTTGAAATTGATAATACTGTAATTGACCGCAAAGTGCTTTTGACCGTAGAAGCTTGAGGCAAATGCCGAGGTAACGGTGGGACACGAGCCATAGCTAACACCGACAAGGCAAAGACCTGCAATACACAAGGGCAGTGAGTTTATACCAACTGCAATCAGGGTTACGCCTGCCGCAACAATGGTCAAAACGCTTGCCGAAAGCATGGTTGTCTTGCGTCCCAAAGCGTCGTACACAATGCCTGTGAGTACACGGCCAAAACCGTTGCAAACCGCCAGGACACCTACCAAGGTGGTGGCAAGGTCGGGACCTGCTTCGACCGAAACGGCAAGGTCACGCGCAAAGCTTATGACCGAGTTACCGACCGCCGTGATAAACGCAACGCAAACAAACGCACGCCAGAATGTGAAGGTTTTTATCATTTCAAGAGTGGTGAAATCGCGCACCTCAAAATCTTCTTTGTTGGCCGACTTCTTAACCTTTGCCCGGGGCAAAACGGTGGTTTCGTCAGGTCGGCGGAGTATAAGTCCCGCAACTATCTGAACCAGCGCAATAACAACGCCTATAACTATGTAGGTTTTGCTCCAACCAAAGCTTGCGTTGTTGAACAACGAATCGATAATATTACCAAGCAACAAGGTGCTCAATCCAAAGCCCATCATAAGGCATCCCGAACAGAGACCTTTTCGGTCGGGGAACCATAAGGTCACGGTGGAAACCACAACATTATAACAAATGCCGATACCCATACCTGCCAAAACCGCATAGGTCACAAACAAAAGATACAGACCGTTGGCATTAAGGAATCCCGTTGAAACAAAGCCCGCACCCGTGAACACACCTGCTATAATAAGTGCGATTTTCGGACCTGTTTTTTTGCAGATAAGACTGCCGAAAAACGCACCCAGACAGAAAAAGCACATGGTAAGCGTGAAGTTGAGTGCAAGTGCCGAATCGCTCCAACTGAATTCTTCTTTAAAAGGTATTTTCAAAATTGACCAAGCGTACAAAACACCCGAAAACAACATGGTGAAAACGCCCGCCATAAGATATATCCATCTTTTTGTAATACTGTTTGTCATAACTAACCTCTGTTCTTACATTTTATACATCCCGAACCATTTGTCCGTATGGTAGGTCTTTGAAGCCTTTTTTTAGGTAAAGACCTATCGCTTTTTCATTCTCGGGTTCAATTTCAAGACGGTATCGCTTGGCAGGCCGGTTTTTGAAAAGCCAATCGAAAAACTCTTTTCCCAATCCCTTGCCTTGAAATTCGGGTAAAATAAACAATTCCTCTATCCAAACCGCAAGACCACCCGCCTCCTGCGAGAAGGTTTTGGCAATGAGGGCATAGCCTGCCGTTTTGCCGTCGGATTCAATCATAAAACCTTCGGCATAAAGGTCGGAACGCATAAGCTCTTGAAAGGTTGCCTCAAAATTTTCATTGGGGATGGGTGACAACACCGCGTCGGTAGAATAAAACTGCTTGGCAAGCCCTATGAATATGTCTTTATCCGAAAATTCAACCTTGCGTATCATTGGTTTTTAGCCTTCTTTCTTGCCCTTTTGCGGGATATAAACCACGCCAAAAAACAGAATATTGCCGTTCCCGTTATACCGCCCGCAGTATCAATCAAGACATCCAAAGCACGGCAGGCACGGTCGGGCACAAAATACTGATGAATCTCATCACTTATGGCATAAACAAAGCAAATCGCACACGGAAGCAAGAACTTTACGGCTCTGCTCAAGTTATATGTTCTTAAAGCATTGGCTGACAGAACGCCCAACACAGCATACTCGGAAAAATGCGCCGTTTTACGCACAACCAACTGCCAGGAGGTGATTATCTCAGTCTTTTGGTCGACAGAGAGGTTTTCGTAATCGGGGTTGAAAATTTTGGCGATAAACTCGATGATATTACCGCTTGTGGAGCCCGAGGTGTCGCCGTTTTGTGCCGAAAATATGAAAATCACAGCCATCCAAACCGCAACAGCAACCGCTGACAAGGTTCGATTGATATAAATCTTTTTCATACACGACACCCCCTTTTTCATATTCGGCTTAATTCTAACACAAAACATCCCAAATTACAACCATTACCTTTTACTGTATAACGCTCAACAAACCTGACCAAAATAGGTTTGGTGATTGATTTGAAAAAGTTGGCATTTTTTGCTTTATCGTTAGGTGCAGGTTTGTTGCTTTTCGGCGTTGTGACGGTGGTTTTTGTGGCTTTCTTTTTGTGAGAGCTTGAAATACACCGAATTTCGACAAAGGTTTTAGAAAATTTGTGCTAAATTTTAAAATAATATGATGACATAATCGTAACGATGGTGTATAATTATATGAAACAACTTGAATTTTGAAAAATGAGGTAGGAAGATTGAAGAAGTTATTTGCGTTGCTTTTGCTGTTTGCAATTTTAACGACAGGTTGCGCATCACCAAATAAATATCGCGATGTGAATGATGACGATGATAATTCGGTCGAGGTTACAGAAGAAGAACTATCGGGGACGTTCGACATTTATGCCTCCGATAAGTTCCAAGCAGTTGACAGCATGGGCAGAGCACAGTACCGTCAACTGAACGACGGGCAAAAAACGGTATATAAAAAGCTTGACAATGCCGTTAACAATATGACAACAGGATACATAAAGCTTGGCAACATTGAAGAACACGATCTTGAAGCGGCGTATTATGCTTTAAGATGCGATCGCCCCGAATATTTTTGGGTGCCTTCGTCATATACAATACGCACAAGCACCGACAGCATGGAAATATGCTTTGCGAAGAATGACAACGATTGGCTTTATACCAAGTCGCAACGTCGGGAGATTGAAGACGATATCCGTGAAGAGCTGTCCGATTTTATTGAAGTGTTGGATGAGGATATGTCGGAGTATGAGCTTGAACTGGCAATACATGACTATCTCGCAGAAAAAACAGTTTACGACCACGACGCATTACTTGACTCGGATAAGTATAATTACGCATGGACTATTGTAGGCGCTTTCAAAAAAGGAAAAGCCGTCTGCGAGGGATATTCTCGAGCCATGCAGTTGATGTGCTATGCCGTTGGAATAGAGTGTACATTGATTACCGGTGTGACAAGTGAACTGCACATGTGGAACCTTGTTAAAATCGATGGAGAGTGGTATCATGTTGACCTTACCGCAAACGATGCCGATTCGGGCACGTATCATTTCTTCTTTAATGTTACTACCGAGTATATGTTGAAGGGCAGGGAAATTGACTCCAAGATTTCGACCGACAGTGATAAGTTGTTGACCGTCGACCGATATAATTTGTTTGTGCCGAAATGCACCGAAACCGAAAACAATTATCATATTGTGAATTCGTCATATATCGCCTCTATGTCGCATGCCGAGTCCACCATTGTCAGCCAAATATGCCAAGCAGTGAGAAACGGTAAAAAATCGGTAGAGATTTCAGTCTCGGAAGAAATTGACTTTGTTTTTGGAGAAGATGATGTGAACAAAAGATTCAATCTTGAACGTTGTATTTCGGCGGCAAATGCCGAGCTTTCAAGCTCACAGCAGTTGCGCAGTTATGCCTATGGCGGTGTCTACGGCGCTTTGGGATTTGTGATCTCTTGGTAATTTTTTCACAAAAATTTCGCATTGTAACAATTTGGTAACATTTGTGTGTTAGAATAACTATCTGTTAAATTAAAATCAGTATTGAAAGGAGTATTTATAATGCTCAAGCTGGTTAATATAACCAAAACCTACGAGGTTGGCGACAGCGATGCTGTAATGGCGTTGCAGGGCGTTGACATCGAATTCCGCAGGAGCGAATTTGTCTCAATTCTCGGTCAGTCGGGATGCGGAAAAACCACATTGCTTAATATTGTCGGAGGTCTCGACCGCTACACTGACGGTGATCTTATTATCGACGGACGTTCTACCAAAGAGTATAATGACCACGATTGGGACACCTACCGCAACCACTCTATCGGCTTTGTTTTTCAGAGCTATAACCTTATTCCTCACCAAACGGTTCTCTCCAATGTTGAGTTGGCTTTGACTCTTTCGGGCGTTTCCAAATCCGAGCGCAGAAAGAGAGCGATTGCCGCCTTGGAAAAGGTTGGCTTAGGTGACCAGCTTAACAAAAAGCCTAACCAGATGTCGGGTGGTCAGATGCAGCGTGTTGCTATTGCGCGTGCACTTATAAACGACCCTGAAATACTGCTTGCCGATGAGCCGACCGGTGCTTTGGACTCCGAGACCTCGGTTCAGATCATGGAGCTACTCAAAGAGGTTGCCAACGACCGTCTGGTTATCATGGTAACCCATAACCCCGACCTTGCCGAGGAGTATTCCACCCGTATCATCCGCCTGCTTGACGGTAAAGTGGTGGGCGACAGTAATCCTTATGACTCGGCTGCCGAGGGTGCTTCGTCGACGAAGGAAGAGACTGCCAAAGAAAGAAAAGAAAAGCTTAAAAAGCACCGCAAGGCAGGCACCTCAATGTCGTTCTTGACTGCATTGAGCCTCAGTCTTAATAATCTCATGACCAAAAAAGGTCGTACCTTTATGACAGCGTTTGCAGGCAGTATCGGTATCATCGGCATTGCGCTGATACTTTCGCTGTCGGCAGGTTTCCAGGCATATATTGACAAGGTGCAGGAGGATACACTTTCCTCATATCCTATCACAATTAACGCCGAGGAAATGGATATGTCGGCGTTGTTTGAAACCATGACAGATAACCAGCAGGAGCGTGAAAACCGCGAAAAGGATAAGGTTTATCCCAACACCGATATGTATGACATGATGAATGCCATGTTCAATTCGGAGGCCAAGCAGAATGACCTTAAAGCGTTAAAGGCTTGGATAGACAGCGGCAAAAGCGGCATTCAAAATCATGCCAGCGCCATTCAGTATGGCTATAACTCTCCCTTGCAGGTTTATGTAGACACCTGGCAGAACAAAGATATCATTCCCGAAGCCTCGAAGGGTACTATTCTCCATGCCAATGATTTTGCCTCGCTTTTTGCCGGCGCGGCTGAAATGAGCGGCATGAATAACGAAGGTTCTTCAAACGGCGGAATGATGTCTATGATGTCATCGACCAACTCGATCAAAATTTTCAGCGAAATGATTTCGGGTCAGAACGGTGAGACCATAAACGACCTTATTTATGAGCAGTACGAGTTGCTTGACGATAAGAAGATGCATTGGCCCACTAACAAGAACCAGGTTTTGTTGGTTGTTAATGAGTATAACGAGATTTCCGAAACCTTCCTTTATTCTTTGGGACTTTTGGACCGCAACGGATTGTTGGATATAATTGGAAGAGTAATGTCGGGTGAAAAGATCGAAGAAAACATTGATATTACCAGTAATTGGACTTATGATGACCTTGTTGGTATGACGTTTAAGCTTATTCTTCCCACCGACAGGTTTATCAACCAAAACGGGGTATATATGGATATGAGCACTAACGTTGCTCACATGCAAAATGTTTTGCGTGAGGCCGAAGAAATTGAGGTTGTAGGTATTATCCGTCCTAAGGAGGATGCAGTAGCAACCGCACTTCAAAATACGGCAGTTGCTTATACCCGCGAGCTGACCGATTGGTATCTTAACGAGATTGCGAACTCCGATATGGTCAAGGCACAGCTTGCTAATCCGCAGATTGATATTTTCAAAAACCTTCCCTTCTTGACCAAGGTGCTCGATAAGCCTGTGGATAAGGCAGATGATTTTGTTGATTGGATCAAAGGTGACACTGTTGATGCCGCAAGCAAAGCAAAAGCATTGGAGTATATTCTCCGGGCACCGACCGAGGCCGAAATCAAAGAGAAGGTAGGGCAATTGATGCCCAATTATCCCGACAGAGCGGCCAAGGAACAGCTCATTATTGAGTATAATAGAAACCATCTTTTGCAAATGATGGTTCAAAGCGGTAGGCCGCAGGAAGAAATATCCGACGAGTATATTCGTGAGCAGATTAAGCTGGATGAGAAGGACGATGCAGGACTGCTCGAAGCGTTCATGACCGCCGTATCCGATAAAGCAAAGAACGAGATCATAGCTGAAAATGAAAAACGCCTTACCGAAAAGACCGACAGTGAAAAGGTTGACGAGTTGAAGGCTATAATAGCTAAATGCAACGGTGATGTTACCGCACTTGCCGCTTTGTATGACGTTACGGTTGATGCAAGATATTCAAAAACCAACCTGAAAGAGACACTTAAGAAAATGGGCTACGCCGACAAGGATGATCCCGCTTATGTTAACATCTATGCCTCAAGCTTTGAGAACAAGGATAAGATTGCCGCGATCATTTCAGATTATAACAAAGGCAAACCCGAGGAAGAGCAGATAACCTATACAGATTATCTTGGAATCATGATGTCCTCTATAAGCACTATTATTGATATCATTTCTTATGTGCTTATTGCATTCGTTTCTATTTCGTTGATCGTTTCCTCTATCATGATAGGCATTATCACCTATATCTCGGTTCTCGAAAGAACCAAGGAAATTGGAATCTTGCGTTCGATCGGTGCTTCCAAGAAGGATATTTCACGCGTATTCAACGCTGAGACGCTGATAGTGGGATTTGTTTCGGGTATGCTGGGTATACTGGTCACAGTATTGCTCAATATCCCGATAAGCCTGATTATCGAACATTTTGCTGATATTTCGGGTCTTGCATCCTTGCCGTTTGGTGGCGGTGTAATACTTGTCGCCATCAGCATGGTGCTGACCGTTATCGCAGGACTTATTCCTGCACGTGTTGCAGCTAAGAAGGACCCCGTTGTGGCATTGCGTACCGAATAATTTTAAATTTTAAACAAAAAAGCACGAAGGCTTGCCTTCGTGCTTTTTGTTGATGTGCAGTTGTACTACTTCTCACCGATATATTCAAACCGTTTAAAGGTCTTGCCGTCACGGGTGATTTCTTCGTTCCACATTTCGGCAGGTCGCACCCACAGACCACCGTCACCGTAAAGCGCCTTGTAAACAACCATCGGTTCAAGCGTTTCGCTATGTTGAGCAATGCCGATAACCTCATAATTCTTACCCTTAAAATGGCGGTATTTACCAAGCTTTATCTCGTTCATAATAATTCTCCTTTACGGACCGCCGAGGACGTCGGTCCCTACAAACAAATCTAATAGTATGTAAATGTAGGGCAGGGATTTATCCCTGCCGATTTATGTTGCGGCTAACCGTAGGGGCGAACTGTGTTCGCCCGATTCTCTCCCTCCGCCTTTTTGCTTCGCAAAAATTCACCCGCTTACGGCGGCGGTCCCCTCTGTCACGAGGGAGGTGATGTTGGTTCCTGCGGGGTGATGATTACTTTCGGAATGGAAAACCGTTTATTACGGTGTGCTTATCCGATATATTCTCCATGTCTGCGGAATTCGCTGGGTGTTAGTCCCGTCACCTTGCGGAACATTTTGTTGAAATTTGCGCTGTTGTTAAATCCGCAATCGGCTGCAATATCAAGCATATTTCGGTCGGTTTGGTCGTGCAGCATGGCCATGGCAAGCTCAATGCGCTTGGATGTGATGTAATCCCAAAGTGAAATTCCGGCGGTTTTTTTGAAAATATGCGAAAAATAGTTGGGGCTTAAATCCACCATTTTGGCAAGCCCGTCCAAAGAAAGTTCTTCCGAAAGGTGGCGGTTGATATAGTCGATGGCTTTTCGAGCAGTTTTTATGTGGCGGTATTCCTCGGCTGTGACCGACTGACCGGCGCCATATCCCAAGTGACGCACCAAAATAACCAAGATTTCATACACCTTGTTGTGTACCATCAGTTGATATTCAGGTTCTTTGGCTTCAAGTTCCTGTTCAATTTCAAGGGCAAGACGACGTACTTTGTCGGTGTGAGGATTGTTTCTCGGCAAGCGGTTGCAGAAACTGTCGGAGTGCGAAAAACACATATTCATTGCATCATTTGAAAGACCGTTGTTGCTTGAACCCCAAACATATCGCGGCTCAAAGTGAATGTTCATAAATTTGAATTCCTCACCGTCGTAAATGTCGGTGATACAGTGCTGTTCGTTGGAGGCAAAGATAAAAACATCACCATTTTGGATATCATGATTACCGCTCATTGTGGCATAAAGTCCGCTTCCGCTTTTAAAAAGTACGATTTCAAACTGCAGGTGACAGTGCGGAACTTTTTGACGATGAAACGGTGAAACGGTACTGTTCCAAAGCTTGAACGTATATCCTCTGTTCATTTTTTCGGGAATAAATGCTTCATTAACCATCGCTGTATTATCACCTCACCGTAAAATAGTTTGCAAATTGCCAAACATAGTTATTGAAAATAAATTGCGTTGGTAGTATGCTTTAATTAGATTATAAACCCATAAAAAGCAAAAATCAACCGTAAAAAAGAAGAAAGGTAAGAAAAGACATGTTAAACAACATCAACACCTACTCAAACCCCTCGGACCTTCGCATTACCGACATGCGTTTTGTCGATATCGACGGCGCACCCAAGAGATGTACACTTCTCCGTATTGATACCAACCAGGGTATCAGCGGTTACGGTGAGGTGCGTGACGCATCTTCCAAGACCTATGCTTTGATGCTCAAGAGCCGTATCATCGGCGAAAACCCCTGCAACGTTGACAAAATCTTCCGCAAAATCAAGCAGTTTGGTGGCCCCAGCCGTCAGGGTGGCGGTGTTTCGGGTATCGAAATCGCACTTTGGGACTTGGCAGGTAAGGCTTACGGCGTACCGCTTTATCAGATGCTCGGCGGTAAGTTCCGTGACGAAATTCGCGTTTACTGTGATACCGACGTTGACGGAAAGCACACCGGTCACGATATGGGTCTTGCTCTTAAAAAGAGAATGGATATGGGCTTCACCTTCCTTAAAATGGACCTTGGTATCGGTCTTTTGCTTGACGAGCCCGGTTGCCTCAATGCACCCTTGGGCTTTATCGATGATATGCAGAAATATGCAAGCCACATCCTCAATGTTCAGGGCGGTTCGGTTACTGCAGATATGGTCAAGCATCAGAAGAGCTATTCCATCGTTACCACTGCACACCCCTTCACCGGTATTCACCTTACCGAAAAGGGTCTTGACTACCTTGAGAATTACATCAAAGAGGTTCGTGAGGTTATCGGTTACGAAGTACCTCTTGCTATCGACCACTTTGGTCACGTTTGCGTTGAGGACTGCATCAAGTTCGCTCGCAGAATGGAACCCTACAACCTTGCTTGGATTGAGGATATGGTTCCCTGGATGTACACCGATCAGTATGTCCGTTTGAAGAACAGCACCACCATCCCTGTTTGCACAGGTGAGGATATTTACCTTAAAGAGGGCTTCGAGACCCTCATCAAGGCAGGCGGCGTTTCGGTTATCCACCCCGACATTTTGACCTGCGGCGGCGCTTTGGAGTTGAAGAAGATTGCCGACATTGCTGACGAAAACGGTGTTGCCGTTGCCGTTCACATGGCAGAAAGCCCCGTTGCTTGCATGGCTGCAGTTCACACTGCTGCTGCAATGCACAACGTTTTGGCACTTGAGTTCCACTCGGTCGATGTACCTTGGTGGAAGGATATTGTTAAGGGTCTGCCCGATCCGTTGATCAAAAACGGATTCATTCAGGTTCCCGACAAGCCCGGTCTTGGCTTTGACGAGCTGAACGAGGAGCTTATCAAGGAGCACATCAACGCATCCATCCCCGGTATGTGGGAGGACACCTCTGCTTGGGATAGAGAGTTCTCTAACGACCGTATCTGGAGCTGATAAAAAACATATTGTAGGGGAGGGCCTCCCGGCCCTCCCCAGAAAACGATATAATGATAAAAGTTGAAATTATATCGCAGATAAAAAGACTCATGGTGTTTGGCGCAGGTATGTCTTTCGAGTGTATGCGAAGAATCCTACAAACACGCTATTTTTAATTGACAACATAGTGAAAACTTGATAAAGTAAATATATATCATTTACTTTTAGGAGTCAGCTAAAATGGAAAGAAAACTTTTTGAATCAAAGTTACATAGTGGTGAATATTTGAAATATGTTTGCCATAAACCCGACGTTCAGGGCAAACTGCCGTTGGTTATCAATCTCCACGGAGCAGGCGGTCGAGGCGATGACCTTTCACTGCTGGAAGGCAGCGTTGCTTTGAAGAATGCGGTAAATTTTGTTGGTGATAAGGCAATGATTGTTGCGCCTCAATGCCACAAAAAATATTGGTTCGACCTTTTTGAAATTTTGACCGAGTTTATCGACGAATTGCGCCATTCTGACGACATTGACATCGACCGTGTTTATATCACGGGTGGAAGTATGGGCGGCTATACCACCTGGCAGATATGCTTGTCGCATCCCGATTGGTTTGCGGCGGCGGTACCCGTTTGTGGCGGCGGAATGTATTGGGCGGCCGCAGGGTTGAAAAACCTGCCAATTTGGGCAACCCACGGTGCGCTTGATCCCGTCGTCTTGCCCGAGGAGACCATTCACATGGTCAAGGCCATAAACCAAAAAGGTGGCAATGCAAAAATAACCATCTTCGCCAATGCCGAACACGATGCATGGACTCCGACCTATACCAATCCCGAAATTTGGGAGTGGATGTTCGCGCAAAAGAGAAATTCAACCGAAACCGTGTCTGACACCACCGAAGCACTTAAAAAGGTTATAAAAGAAGGCTGATTCGATGAGTAAAGCATTCACAGCACCCGATTGGTTGGTCAAAAACGGCGCTGTATATCAGATAAATCCCCGCACCTTTTCAAGCGAAGGGACTATCAAAGCCGTAACAAAGGAACTGCCGTTTTTAGCGTCTTTAGGCTTTGGTACGATGTATCTTTGCCCAATCTTCCGTGAGGACGAATCACTTGATAATTGGAGCGAGCGGCAAACTAAAAGCCGGACGGGCAATCCCAAAAATCCTTACCGTATGTCGGACTATTTTGAGATCGACTCTGAATACGGCACGATGGATGATTTAAGAGAGTTTACAGCCGAGTGTCATAAGCTTGGGATGAAAGTGATGCTCGACCTTGTATACCTGCACATCGGCCCCAACGCTCCGATAATAGCCGAGCACCCCGATTTTGCTCAGCACAATGACGATGGTACCATTCGTTGCACGCAATGGAATTTCCCGTATCTCAACTACGAAAACGAGGGACTTCGTGAGTATTTGTACGCCAATATGGTGTATTACATAGGCGCTATCGGCGTTGACGGCTTCCGTTGTGATGTCGGTGACTCGGTACCCTCTGACTTTTGGGCTGAGGGACGCCGCCGTATGAGGACGATAAAGCCCGATGCCATTCTGCTGAACGAAGGCTCAAAGGCAGAAGTCTTGGGCGTTTGCTTTGATGCAATGTATTCCTTTGGTTGGCACGAGGCAATGTACGGTGCCGTCAGCGGCAAAAACGATGTGACCCTGCTTCGTGAAAAGTGGGAGATACTAAACGCAAAAATACCCGAAGGCGGCGCAATAATGCGTGATATTGACAATCACGATACCGTAACCGATTGGCCAAAGCGTACCGAGATTGTGGCAGGTCACGACGGAATGGAGCTTATCGAGGTGCTGAACTACACTATCGACGGCATTCCGATGGTCTACTGCGGTAACGAGCTTGCCGATGAGAAACGCCTTAGCATGTTTGCCAACCGTTTTCATAAAGGTGACTTTGAGGTCACCGACCGTGCGGACACAATGTCAGAACATTCGGTCCGCCGGCAAGAGATAATCAAGAAATTGAACACTTTGCGCCAAGAAAATGAAACCTTGGCAAGAGGTGAGACCGAGTGGTGTGACACAGAACACCCCGAGCAGGTTGCCTGCTTTAAGCGAACGTTAAACGGTGAAGAAATAACCGTTATCGGAAACTTGAGCCGCAAGGCTGTTACCGTCACCGTACCGAATGCGGGTGTGACCGAGATAATGTCCCGTGCCGTCACCCGAGACGGAGATAAATTTATTTTAGAATCGTTTGGTTACGTAGTTTTAACCGATAAGGAGAAAAAGATATGAAAAACTTTAACGACAGAGAAAAAATTATTCAGTTGACCCCGCTTTGGAAGGGCGAAAGATTCGAGGACGGACGCCCCAAGGTGCCCGATAAGTATCTCGATGCACTTTACGGAATGACCCTTGAAGAGGTTTGGAAGCCCATTTTTGTGCTTGGCTATGAGCATCAGTTTGTCGGCGGTGGCGTAAACCCCATGCACACCCTTCACGATGACGGCAGAAAGCTTGTTGGCCGTGCTGTTACCTGCACTTATGCTCCCACTCGTCCCGACCTTCACGATGTTCAGTTTGCCCGTGGCGCCGAGGACGGCCTTACCGGCAACTACAACCAGTGGGTTATCGACTCTTTGGTTGAGCGTGATGTTGTGGTTTGTGATATGTATGATAAGATTTACAAAGGTACTTTCCTTGGCGGAAACCTCACCACCGCTTTGCACAACCGCACCAAAACCGGCGGTGCAGTTGTTTGGGGTGGTATCCGTGACGTTGAGCAGATGAAAAAGGTTCCCGATGTTCAGGTTTACTACCGTGGAATCGACCCCACCCCCATCCGTGAGTTTGTTATGAAGGATTGGAACGACATCACCAACTTTGGTGGTGCAGTTTGTCTCCCCGGTGACGTTGTATTCGGTGCAGGCGGCGGTGTTTTGTTCATTCCTTCTCACCTTGTTGCTGATGTTGTTGAGGGTGCTGCCAAGACCCACGTTAAGGACGATTTCGGCTTTGAGATGATCTGTCAGGGCAAGTTTACCACCGCACAGATCGACCGTAACACCTGGTCGGTCGAGATGCTTGATATGCTTCTCGATTGGATCAAGACCGACCCCAGAGGCGAGGAGTACCGTGACCTCGATTGGTCAAAGGAATATGACCTTGCCATCAACGGCGACCCCAACGATACCCAGACCGCACTTTAATGTGAACTATGAAGCATTTGTATTTTTGTGCTTGCGATACGGCAGGCGGAATTTATCATTACACCTTGAGTGACGGTGCATTGACCTTTTGCGAAAAGGTTGACCTTGACCGTCCGACCTATATGATAATCGAAGGCAACAAGGCTTACATAACCCTGCGAGAGATTGACGAAACAACCCACTTTGGCAGTGTTGTGACCGCCGATATTGACGAAAAGGGTCGCCTTGTGAATTTGAGCGAGCCGCAGTCAAGCCTTGGCGTTGTTCCGTGCCATTTGTGCGTCAAAGACGGCAATGTTTATACCGCAAACTACCTGTCCGGCAACATTGTAAAGCTGCCCGACACGGTGGTCACTCACGAGGGGCATGGGGTCAACCCCACCCGTCAGGAAGCACCGCACACGCATTTTGTAACAGTTGCACCCGATGGTTATATCCTTTGTTGTGACCTTGGTCTTGATACGATTTTCACCTATGATGCCGATTTGAACGAGGTTTCCCGTGCACGCGTGCCGAGTGGTCACGGTTGCCGTCATCTTGAATTTTCGGCCGACCAAAATGCGGTCTATTGTGTCAACGAAATGGGTAACACCGTCAGCGTTTTTGACTATTCAAACGGTGTGTTGACCATGCGTGAAACGGTGGATGCTCTGCCCGATTTTGAGGGTCAGAATACCGCCGCCGCCATTCGTCGAAACGGTGATTTTCTTTATGTTTCGCACCGTGGTGCCGATACTGTTGCAAGATTCAAAATTTTGCCCGACAACGGTCTGAAATTGCTTGAAAATTCACCTATCGGCGGTGTTTCGCCAAGAGATATTTGGATAATTGACAACCTTTTACTGTGCACTAACGAAATTACCGACAGCGTTACGGTTTTAAAACTGAACAACGGTAAGCCGAGCAGTTTTGAAAAAGCGCTTTCCATGAAACACCCTTTGTGTGTTTGTGCAATCGAGATTTAAGGAGTAATTGTTATGTTGGATAGAAGTAAAGCCCGCGAACTTTGGATGAAGGACACCTTAGAGCATCAGGATTTGCTCAAAGGCCGTGCCGCCGAAACTATTGAAAAGCACCGCAAGGGTTGGTGCAAACTCAAATTTGTTGATGGGGAAGGCAACCCCATCAAGGGTCAGAAGGTCAAGATAAGCCAGCAGTCGCACGATTTCAAATACGGTGCCAACATTTTTATGCTGGACGAGTTTGACAATGAGGCCGATAATCAAAAATACCGTGAAAACTTTAAAAAGTATTTCAACCTTGCCACCGTACCGTTTTATTGGGACGGACTTGAGCCCGAACAAGGCAAACCCCGTTACGCCAAGGACAGCACCAAGGTTTATCGCCGTCCTGCGCCCGAACTTTGCCTTGAATATTGCGAAGAAAACGGCATAGATGCAAAATTGCATTGCTTGGTTTACGACAAATTCACCCCCGAGTGGCTGCCCAAAAATGATATGGCTGCCATGGAAAAACTTTATGAAGAACACGCTCGTCAGATTTCCGAGCGTTTTGCCGGTCGACTTTACGAGGTCGAGGTTATAAACGAACTGTTGCAGGAGTGCCGCTGGACAACCCAGTCGGTCATCTGTGACAAGCCTGACCTTTCCGAGTGGGCTTTTGACCTTGCACGCCGCTATTTCCCCAACGAAACCCTGCTTTTCAACGACGGAAACTACCTTGCTGCATTGGGCAATGAGGATTATCGTCATCCTTACTACATGTTGGTCGAAAACGCCATCTTAAAGGGTGCCGAGGTTGATAAAATCGGTGTTCAGCACCACGATTTCAGAGGCTCACGTGCCAAAACCGAAGAAGAGTATAACGAAATGGTTATGAGGGGCAGCTTGCTCTTTAACCCCGAGAAACTTTTCAAGGGCTTGGATGTTTTGTCCAACCTGGGACGTCCGCTTGAGATTACCGAAATCACCATCCCCACCTTTGGATTTACCGAGGAGGACGAGGAACTGCAGGCCGACCTGCTTGAAATGTTCTACACCGTTGCCTTTGGTCATCCCAGCGTTGAAACCATCATTTATTGGAATGTGCCCGATGGTTATGCCTTTGTTGAGCCCGATGCTTCTCGTAACGAGAACAACTGCAAGGGCGGTTTGTGGCGTCACGATTTGACTCCCAAAAAGTCGGCAGAGCGTTTGTGGGAATTGTTCAATAAAAAGTGGCATACCGACCTTGAACTCACCACCGACGAGGACGGATATGTTGAATTCCGCGGATTCTATGGCGATTACACCGCCGAAACAGATGAATTTGTGGCCGATTTTGGCATCCATAAGTATGAGGACAACTGCACCGAGATTGAACTTGGTTAAGAGTAAATTCCCTATTTAAGGAGGAAATATTATGTTGAACCCCAAGGAAAACCGTGAAATTTGGATGAAGGCCGTCACAGAGCACAAGGATTTGCTTGAAGGTCGTGCCGCCGAGGCCATTGAAAATCACCGCAAGGGTTGGTGCAAATTGCGTTTTGTTGATGAGCAAGGCAACCCCATTAAAGGCAAAAAGGTTACAGTAAATCAGCAGACACACGATTTTAAATACGGCGCCAACATTTTTATGTTGGATGAGTTTGAGTCGGAAGCCGATAACAAGACCTACCGTGAGAACTTCAAAAAGTATTTCAACCTTGCAACCGTGCCGTTTTATTGGGACGGTTTAGAGCCCCAGGAGGGCAAGCCTCGTTTTGCCAAGGACAGCCCCAAAATTTATCGCCGTCCTGCACCCGAGCTTTGCGTTGAGTATTGTGAAGAAAGCGGCATAGATGCCAAATTGCATTGCTTGGTTTACGACAAGTTTACTCCCGAGTGGCTGCCTAAAAAAGATATGGCTGCCATGGAAAAGCTTTATGAGGAGCGTTTCAGACAGATTTCAGAGCGCTTTGCAGGTCGACTTTACGAGGTCGAGGTCATAAACGAGATTCTCTGCGAGGCGGGTTGGACTACACAGACCGCTATCAGTGATAAAAAGGATATTTTAGAGTGGGCGTTTGATTTGGCGGCCAAATATTTCCCCAATGATGTGCTTGTTTTCAACGAGGCAAATCAGCTTATTTCTGCCGCCAAGCAAGACTATCGCAACGCCTGCTATATGATGCTTGAAGCCGCACTTTTGAAGGGTGCTCAGATCGACAAGATCGGTATTCAGCATCACGATTTCATCGGTGCCAGAGCCACCAATGAGGCAGAATATGAGACCGCTGTAAAAACGGGCGGAGAGATGTTCGACCCCGAAAAACTTTTCAAAGGTCTTGACATTTTTGCTGATCTTGGTCTGCCTTTGGAAATTACCGAAATCACCGTTCCCACCTTTGGCGAAACAGAGGAGGACGAGGAGCTTCAGGCCGACCTTTTGGAGGTTTTATATACCGTTTGCTTTGGTCATCCGCAGGTTGAGACTGCTGTTTATTGGAACGTGCCCGATGGCTATGCCTATTCGCCTGACAACCGTGTATGGAACGAAAATGCCTGCAAGGGCGGTCTTTTCCACCACGATGTAACTCCTAAAAAGTCTGCCGACCGTTTGTGGGAGTTGTTCAATAAAAAGTGGCATACCGACCTTGAACTGACCACCGACGAGAACGGTTACGTTGAGTTCAGAGGCTTCTATGGCGATTACACCGCCGAAATCGACGGCGCAGGCGCAAACTTTGGTATCCATAAGTTTGACGATAACTGTACCGAAATTGAAATTTGAGGTAATTAAAATGTTTGATTTAAAAGGAAAACGTGCACTTGTTACCGGCTCAAGCCGTGGCATTGGTCGTGCAATTGCAATTCTGCTTGCAAAATGCGGAGCCGAGGTTGTGGTTCACGGCGCAGGCAACATAAACAAGGCTCAGGAAACTGTTGATATTATCACCGCAGACGGTGGAAAGGCAGTGCCTTATATCTGCGATTTGTGCGACCGCGAAAAGGTTAAAAATATCATTTCCGACATCGGAAATATCGATATTCTTGTGCTTAACGCTTCGGTTCAGATAAAAAAGAAATGGGAAACCATCACTGTTGAGGATTTCAACACGCAGGTCAATTGCAATTTCCTGGCATCCATGCTGTTGATTCAGCAGGCAGTACCCTATATGCGTGAGCAAAAGTGGGGTCGAATCGTCACCGTTGGCAGTGTGCAGGAGGCAAAACCGCATCCCGATATGTTGGTTTATTCCGGCACCAAAGCCGCACAGACTAACATGGTGCAGTCGTTGTCGTTGCAGTTGGCAGCCGACGGCATTACCGTCAACAACATGGCCCCCGGTGTAATTTATACCGACCGTAATGTTGAGGCTTTGTCCGACCCCGAATATGCCGCCAAGGTCACGGCATCCATACCCGTAGGCTTCTATGGTGAGCCCAAGGATTGTGCACCGATGGTAGCACTTCTTTGCTCCGACGAAGGCCGTTATATAACGGGACAGAACATTTTTGTCGACGGCGGCAAAAGCGTACAGTAAAAAAACTTAAAGCCTCTCAAAGCAAACGCTTTGAGAGGCTTTTTTTAGCATTTTTCAACTATTTCCTTGGAGGTTAAGGGGAACAGAACGGGGCGTTCGGCCAAAGCTGGGTTATTGGGCTTGTGCAGAACGAAATATTCCTTGCCGTCCAAGGCCTTAAAGTGCATTCCGTGACCGCCATCGTTTTCAAAAACGAGGTTATCAGCAATCGCCCATTTACCACCGATTTTGCCGTTATCCGAATAGGCGATACCTTCGCAGTAGCCGCCACCTTTAACAAAGCTTGCCCATACACAGCAGAGCTTTCCGTCTTGCTTTACAACAAACGGGCCGTCGGTTACAAAATTATTTTCGCCCTTCACACTTCTGACCCAAGGTGCGTTTGAAGCGTGCCAAAGTACAAACGGCTCACCGTCGGCCTTTTTGAGGTCGTCGGTCAATTTCATGGCACACACAGTGCCGTCCTGAATTTGAGTCCATTCGTGGCAGAAAACCATATAAGGCACGCCGTTTTCAACGTAAAATGTGCCGTCAAGGCTTGACCAATCGGTGGGGGTCACCATTCCGTCCGACCAAGGCACAAAAGTGCCGTCAGGGGCATCAGAAACCAAAATACCCGTACCGCGTTCGCCAATCTCGGGCTTGAATGTGGCAAACATATAGAATTTGCCGTTGTATTTGTGAACCTCAGGCGCCCAAAAATCGCAAACGCCCCAAAAACCGTCGTAATACTCAAAAACGGACTTTGCCTCACTCCAATTTTCAAGGTCGGTGCTTACATACACATCAAACCCCGTTTGGCCAAATCCGCGTGAGCCGTACATATAATATTTTCCGTCTTCAACAAGTACAAACGGGTCGCGAATATTTATATCAGAAAGCTTCATGAAAATACCTCCAAAGCATTGGTTTATTTCATTATATCATCAGCAGGATAATATTGCAACAAAAAAAAACACCCGTTGGTTTCCCAACGGGTGTTTAGGTTTATAAGTAATAAATTACTTAAGCTCAACCTTTGCGCCGACTTCTTCAAGCTTCTTCTTGATGTCTTCAGCTTCTTCCTTAGCAACAGCCTCTTTAAGAGTCTTGGGAGCGCCGTCTACGAGACCCTTAGCCTCTGCAAGGCCAAGACCGGTGATCTCACGAACAGCCTTGATAACCTTAATCTTCTCTGCGCCAGCCTCTGCAAGGACAACGTCGAACTCGGTCTTCTCCTCAGCTGCGGGGCCTGCTGCTACTGCGGGGCCTGCTACTGCAACAGCTGCTGCTGCAGATACGCCAAACTCCTCTTCTACTGCGTGTACGAGCTCAGAAAGCTCAAGAACGGTAAGAGCTTTGATTTCTTCAATCATTGCTGCAATCTTCTCAGATGCCATTTTAATTTCCTCCAATAAAATAATTTTGTTTTTGTTTGTTTTTAAT
>JAZUAC010000045.1:0-6722 GCA_045637775.1 Acutalibacteraceae bacterium
AGCCTGAGCTTTTGTGCCCAGCAGGCGACCTTCAAAGATTGAAAGCCGCAGTTGATTTCGGCGCAGATGCGGTGTATCTTGCAGGTGAGGAGTTTGGTATGCGTACCGCCGCAACCAATTTCGGTGAGGCTGATATGCGTGAAGGCGTGTCTTATGCACATGACCGTGGTGTCAAGGTGTTTGTTACCTGCAACACCCTGCCGCATAACGATGAAATTCCGCGTTTGCCGAGCTTTTTGGAGCAGTTGGCCAACATTGGTGTTGACGGTATCATTGCGTCTGATATCGGAACTATAGGTCTTGTTAAAAAATATTGTCCCAAGCAGGAGCTTCATGTTTCGGTGCAGTCGGGCATTGTGAATTATGAAACGGCAAGAGCTTTTTACGATATGGGTGCCAAGCGTATTGTTGCGGCACGCGAATTGTCGCTTGAAGAAATTGCCGAGATAAGAGCCAAAACCCCCAAGGAGCTTGATATTGAAGCCTTTGCACACGGTGCTATGTGTGTTTCATTTTCGGCAAGATGCTTGCTTTCTTCCTATATGACGGGAAGGGACGCCAACCGCGGAGATTGTGCTCAACCCTGCCGTTGGAGTTATTCACTCATGGAGCAGACCCGACCCGGTCAGTATTTTGATATAACCGAGACCGATAAGGGCACATATATACTCAATGCTAATGACCTTTGCATGGCCGAGCATATCAAGGCTATGTGCGAGGCAGGTGTTTATAGCTTCAAGATTGAAGGCAGAGCCAAATCGCATTATTACACGGCGGTTACGGCCAATGCCTACCGCGGTGCTATTGATAATTACATCAATAATCCCGATGCTCCTACACCGAAATGGGTTATGGATGAGCTTGAAAAGATAAGCCATCGCCCTTATTCCACGGGATTTTACTTTGGTCGACCCGAGCGTGAACAGACATACCCGACGGCTGGCTATGTGAGAAGCTACTCCGTTGCAGGTGTTGTCAAGGGATATGAAAACGGTATGGTGTCGTTGGAGCTTAAAAATAAGTTCTTAAAGGGTCAGGAGCTTGATTGCCTCCAACCAAAACAAGAGCCGTTTATATTGACTGCCGATAGAATGTTTGACGGTGACGGCAATGAGATAGATTCTGCACCTCATCCTATGATGACGGTCAAAATCCCTTGCGACCGTCCTGTGGCGGTTGGTTCACTTTTGAGAATGAAAACCGAATAAAACGATTAAATCACCCGTTATTGTTACAAACTATAAAGGGTGATTTTTTTATGTCTTCTTATAAAAAACGGACGGTTGCCTGCTTTGCCTTGATGCTGTGTGTAATGCTAATATGCGTTTTGCGCATTGTTAAGGTTGCAACCGAGGACAGTCTTCTTCAAGCGGCGGTCAATCAGTCAACCCGCAAGGTTGAGGTTGCGCAACTCCGCGGGGATATCTACGATTGTAACGGATTGTTGCTTACGGGTAAATATTTTGACGAGGTTACGGTGGTGTTGCCAACTGAAAATGCAACGGTAGTGTTGCCTAAACTGTTGCAAGGTGATGAACTGACCAATGCTTTACAAAGGCTGAGAAACGGTCAACCCGTCACCGTTTGGGGCAAGGGGATACAAAAAACCGATGGATGTCACACCTTTTTTGTGCCGCAAAGGTATTCTGGCAGCCTTACCCATGTTTTGGGTTATATCGGTGCCGACGGTCACGGGATTTCGGGCGTGGAAAAAGCTTATGATAACCTGCTATATACCAATGATACCCTCGGCTTGACCTATACTGCAAATTCGTTGGGTCGGGTTTTAGAGGGTGAACCTATATCGGTTCAAGATGAAGGCGCCGATTCTTCGGTAACACTCACAATAGACAGTCGCATACAGTCCATAACCGAGCAGGCTATGAGTGACGTGAAGGCAGGTGCGGCATTGGTGGTCGAGGCTAAAAGCGGTAAAATACGTGCGGCTGTCAGTTGCCCCGATTATGACCCTTGTGATATAGCTTCGGCGCTAACTGCCGAAAACTCGCCTCTTATCAACCGCGTTGCTTATTCTTATAATGTGGGTTCGGTTTTTAAACCGTGTGTTGCCGCAGCAGCCTTGGAAAACAGTATGGGCGATTACCGTTACACTTGTACAGGCAGTATAAAGGTCGGCAATCTTACCTTTAAGTGCAACCGTTCATCGGGGCATGGAAAATTGGGGTTGAAGGACGCTTTGGCTTATTCGTGCAATACCTATTTTTACACCTTGGCCGAAATTTTGGGCGCCGAAAAGGTGCACACAATGGCTAAAGCACTTTCATTTGGGCAGACACAAGACTGCATGGGCGGCCTTATTTCCTCAAAAGGTGTTTTACCCGAACTGTCATACCTTCAAAATATCCCTGCCGAGCTCACAAATTTATCAATAGGACAGGGGAAACTGATGTTAAGTCCTATTCAATTAAGTGTCATGTACTGTGCTATCGTCAACGGTGGTCAATACAGCATGCCTTATATTGTTCAATCAACAAAACAAAGTAATAATTTATTGGAATATGAGCCCTCGCAAGCTACTGTTGCCTTTTCGCAAAGTACTGCCGAAATATTAAAGGACCATCTTAAAAACGCTCTGCAAAACGGTACGGGAAGCGCCGCTTTTTTGGAAGATGTATCGGCAGGCGGTAAAACGGGTACGGCACAAACGGGTTGGGTTGACGGTGAAAGAAAAATTCTAAACGGATGGTTTTGCGGATTCTATGAAGGCAACGAAACCTATGTTATCGTGATTTTAAAGGAGGATGTCAAGTCAGGTTCGACCGACTGTGCACCGATTTTTAAACAAATCACAGAGAGTTTGCACGCCAAGGGATTTTAACGGTTGTAAACTGTGTAAATCTGTGCTAAAATAAATCATCTTTCTTGGAGGAATCTAAAATGACCGAATTACAGAACAAAAAAGAATTTTTTAAGGACGATATTTATGCCACCGAAACCACAGGTATAGAAATTGAGGCAGTAGGCGAAAACTACGCCAAATGCAGCTTGAGTCTTTCAAAAAAACACATGAATGCGGCAGGTTATCCCATGGGTGGTGCTATTTACACATTGGCCGATTTTACCTTTGCGGTTGCGACCAACCCAAAACCCGATGTAGTCACGGTCACAACCGTTAGTCAAATTTGTTATCTCAATCCAACAAAAGGCACAACGCTTTTTGCCGAATGCAAGCTTTTGAAAGACGGCAGTTCGGTCTGCTTTTATGAGGTAAATATAACCGATGATCTCGGCACCGAAATAGCCAACGTCACCATAACCGGAACTCATATCAAAAAGCAATAACAATAAATAAAGCCGACCTTTATCAGGTCGGCTTTTACTGTATGATTTTTATTTAAAACAAATCGCAGAGCTGTGAAAAGCTTGTGAGGTTTACCTTTGCTAACGGTGAATAGCAGGCACTGGCATAGCCAATGGGTAAAAAGTTTCCGTCGTTAGCGGCAGTCAAACCGGCTTCGGCATCCTCAATAACAGCGCAATTCTCGGGGTCGAGTCCTATAAATGATGCAGCTTTCAGGAATACCTCAGGGTCAGGCTTGGAATTCACAATGTCATTACCGTCGGCAATGGCATCAAAGTAATCTGTAAGCTCGGTTTTTTCGAGGATGAATTTAGTATTTTTGCTCGATGAACCGATTGCCAGCTTGTAACCCTTTTCACGCAGTGCTTTAAGGGTATCACGAACCTCGGGAGCAATGTCGTTGGGTGTGAGTTGATTTAAGTATAAACGGTAGTCGTTGTTTTTCTCGGTGGCTAATTCAACCTTTTTATCCTCCGAAAGATTCAAGGGCTGTTTGGCAAGACTTAGAACAATCTCAAGGCTTTCCATACGGCTGACACCTCTCAAACGCTCATTATCCTTTTCGGTGAAATCAATACCCATACGGTCGGCAAGCTTTTTCCATGCCAGAAAATGAAATCTATCGGTCGAGAGTAAAACTCCGTCCAAATCAAAGATTATACCTTTTATATTATCCATTTTAGTACCTCTCAAATCATTTGTTTTTAAGTCCTTCACATTGACCGCCAAACGAAACCTTTGCGTCCCATTTGCCGCAGAAAGCATCGACGGGTGAAACGCCCGAAAAACTATCTCTGCCCATAAGCTTGTCAATCAAAGACTCAATAGTAAACATAGTGTTACTGTAACAGTTGATGTATGTACGTACATGCGGAACATCGACAAGGTGATACGGGTTTTGCAACGATATAAACACGGTCGGAATGGTGTGGCAAAGGGTGGGAATGTTTGCACCCTGCGGATTCGACCAATGCAGGCGCAAAACAGGCTGATACGAGCCATAGATTACCGCGGCATAAATAATCAAGTCATATTTTTCGACCATTTCGCTAACCGAAGCTAAAGAACCCTCGGTCACCTGCTGAGGCTCAAACACAGTGACTTCAAAGCCTTCTTTTTCCAGAGCCTTTTTAAACCTACCGAGTGAGGTATTGTCGGGTGCAGTGTTGGTGTTAGGGTCCAAAGGACAGAATAGTATCCTCTTAAAACGCTCGGGAGTGATAGGGAAGACACCTTTTTCTTCCTTTACGAGGGTTATGGCTTTCTTGGCACACTCCTTTGCCCAACTGCGGTATTCGGGCAACCCGATGCTTTGCTTTGCAGTGGCAAGGTCGGGTGCAAGAGCCTTTTTATGCAATCCTAACGAGGCTTTCAGTGCGAGTATTCTTGTAACAGCTTCATCCAAACGCTCACGGGTGAATACACCCTCGTTAAAGCCTTGCTGCATAAATTCAATGTCCTCTTCCAAATTCTTGGCAAAAAGGAACATATCACAGCCTGCGGCAATAGTAAGCGGGACCAATGTCTTTCGAGGAATATATGTGGCAAGACCTGCCATGGCGGTAGAGTCGGTAACTACAAGTCCGTTAAAGCCGAGCTTACCTCTAAGCAATCCGCTTACAAGTTCCTTGCTCATAGAAGCGGGTAACATATCCTCATCGCGGGTTTCGGGTGAAAAATAACGGGTGTAGGCAGGCTGCATTATATGACCGACCATAACGGTTTTTGCACCCGCCTCAATACAGGCAGAGTATGCCTTGCCATAGGTGTTGTCCCATTCCTCGCAGGAAAGAGAATTGACCGAAACCGAAACATGCTGGTCGCGTTCGTCGCAACCGTCACCGGGAAAGTGCTTGATAGCTGCCGCAACACCCTCGGATTGCAATGCTTCAACATAGGCAACGCCCATGTTCTTTACCCTCTCGGGATCTGAACCAAAGGTGCGAAGATTGGTGATGGGGTTACGCCAGTTATAATCGATATCGATTATCGGAGCAAACGACCAGTTGGCACCGACTGCACTGCCTTCTTTACCGCAAACAGTACCCAAACGCTTGGCAAAGGTCACATCATCGGTAGCGGCAATCTGCATCTCACACCCCATGTTTGTGCCTTCTTTAATGATACCGTTACCGCCTGCTTCAAGGTTAGCGGCTACCAACATTGGGATTTTTGAACAGTTTTGCATACGGTTGACGGCATTGATGCACTCTTCTGCCGACATGATGCGGTTCATAAATCCGCCGGGACGGATTTCTTTTGCAAGGTAGTTGCAATACTCCTCACTGTCGTTGTAAAGCACAAGACAGAATAAATGACGGATTTTATCATCGTCCGACATAGAGCCAAGTGTTTCTGAAACCCATGCGATGCCTTCATCGTCAAGATAAAAAGGTTTGCCTTTTAAATCGATACTCATAATATGACATACCTCCTACATATGTTGTATTTGTTGGAATTATTATATAACTTTATGAGTGATAAGTCAATATACCACATAAAAACAAATAAATGAACGGGTGAAGAAAAAAGAAAAAAGGCTCCGAAAAACGGAGCCTTTCATTCAAAGGTAAATTACTCGTCAGCGCCAACTTCGCACTCGATGTAGTTTTCCTCATCTTCCTCTGCGAGGAAACGGGTAACGAAAAGTGCTACACCTGCAACAACTGCTGCAACTGCAACAGCGATACCAACGATCCAAAGAACGGTCTTAATTTTCATAGTCAGTCACCTTCCTAAAAATATTTCTAAAGTTATTATAACCGCAAATTGCCAAAATGTCAATATCGCGATTGAGAAATTATATGAATACAAAAGGACGGTTCTTTTCGCGAGAACCGTCCTTTGTTTGTTTTTTCATTCCCGTGCTCACATTTTTGTGGGCATGGGTTGTATTTCATTATTCTTCTTTAGCCTTGGGCTCTGCGAGAGTTACGACATACAACGGATACTCATCACCAAACAAAACATGGTACAAGAGATATGTTGCATCGTCAGAGGTTACAGAACCGTCGCCGTCAACATCATTGTTTCCGCATACGGGATACTCTTCAGAACCGTAGAGATAGTTGTACAACAGGTAAATCGAGTCGGCTGCGGTAATGCCACCGTCGCCATTGATATCGCCTGCGACTGCTGCGGAAAGCTCGCAAGCAAGCTCGTCAGTGAATACTTCGCCGTTAAACTCTACAGTTGCAATGTGCATAGCCTTAGCGGTATCGGTTGATACGGTGCAGTCAAGAACTTCGGAAACGCCACAACCGTTATTGCAGGTGATTTCAGCTGTGCAAGCGGTATGGTCAACATTCCAAGTAAATACTGCGGTGTAGTCGTGTCCAAGAGCGGGAACAACTTCCTGTGCTACGATTACCTTATCGCAAACAGAGCAGTGCTTGCCTTC
>JAZUAC010000046.1:0-3607 GCA_045637775.1 Acutalibacteraceae bacterium
CCGACATTATAACCGCTTACGCTACCGCTGTTGGTGCTGTTGGTGATTGTAACCGTGCTATTGCCATAGCCAACCAAGCCACCGACATTATAACCGCTTACGCTACCGCCGTTGGTGCTGTTGGTGATTGTCACAGTGCCATAATAGCCATATCCAACCAAGCCGCCAACACTGTCTTGACCGCTTGCGCTACTGCTTACACTGCCGTTGTTGGCGCTGTTAACGATTGTGATTGTGGTAAAAATGCCGCAGCCCTGTCCCACCATGCCTCCGATGTGTGTTCCGCTGCCGGTCGTGTTTTTTAAACTAAAGATAGAATATTCATCCACAACGCAGTTTTGAAGAATAATATTTTGTTCACCAATTGCAACAAATCCACCGCAGCTTACATCATATGTCTTCCCATCATCAGAGACAATTTCAGCGATAACAGTCGATTCCTCAAGATTGAGATTCTGGATCTTTCCGGTTCCGTATGTGAAAAGACCGAGGCTTGCAACAGCATTTTTGACCGTGCCGACAAACGACATGTTCTTTATGGAATAGCCCTTGCCGTCAAGCACGCCGTCAAATTCGGCGCCGATCCACTCGATTCCTGAAAGATCGATATCACTTGTCAATTCATAATAATATCGGTCGTTCATATTCTTGAGGTCATCGGGTGACGAGATATATTTGACCTCATCAGATGCAACTCGGTAGCAATGCGCTATCATATCGGCATATGTCAAGCTTTTCTCTATATAATCGTTCGAATAGGAAAGGCTTGTCAGATATTGTTGAGTCCAGCCATTAGTCCCAAGATTGATGGAATAATAATACCTGTTATTATCAAGCTTTATAAGAGAGGTAGTGGTATCGCCACTTGTCCAAGAATTATTGCTTATAACAACACTGTCAACATTATATCCTGTCGGGTTATCAAGTGTTATGAGAACGTAAACTGTATCGGACGGGAACGCCCAGTCAATAGGCTCAAAATCCTTGTTTACAAACTCAATTTTAAGCACTTCAATCTTACCGTTGATAAATACGTTATCCGAAAGCTCGGATTTAGGCGCTACGTTTAAAGTGGTATTATCAATTTTTGCATTAATCTTATCAATCTTAAGGTATGTATCACCACCTGCAAACTGACCGTTATAAACAATTTCTACGAATATTTTATTTTTCGTGGAAGCACTCGTAACGCTGTAGGTTTCACCATTTATTACAACCGACTCAATGGTCATGCCAAGAGGGTTGTCAAGCTTAACCGACATAAATATCGTCTCGCCCTCAGATACTGCAGAGGTGTTGGCAATATTGCACTCCGTAACGTCGATATAAGGCGCCGTCTTAAATGCATAATCATAGGTAGCTGTTTGACCGCCCTTGCCGTCGTTCAGGTCGTACTTGAAGGTAAATCTTACAGCGTAGTCAGTGTAATAATCAAGTCCTGCAAAGCTTATTTCCCTGCCTGTGTTTTCAAGCACAAGGGTGTTGCCTTTGTAAAGCTCTATTTTGTAGTAGGAAAGAATGCTATCAATATCGGTAATATCATATTCCGCACTAATGCTTTCTGTTGTTATCTCTCCGTTTTTAACAGTAAAGCTTGGTACAGTTTTTGCATCTGTAGTTATTCCAAGCTCTTTCGTTACAGTGTGCTCTCCCTCGCCGTCGTTAAGATCGTAAACATAGGTAACCTTAACGGTGTAAGTGTTGTTTGAAAGAAGATTTGCAAAGGTTCTCTGATCAAGAGAATCAGCAACGACAGTTTCGTTAGCGTGAGCAAGTTCGATCTTTGTTATAGCACCAACGTTGTCTGCATCTGTTTCACTTATCTCAAAGCCTACGCTTGTTTGTGTATTGGTAGGATTCACGATCGAAATTTCGGGAGTTGCTTTTGCAAGTGTGGTAAATTCGAGATAAATGTTTTCCGTATTATCGCCATTGGGATATTCTGCGATGAGCTTGTATGTGGTATCGGATAGAAGCCCGTTTACATTTGTTGCACTCGCAGTGATATCTTCAACAAGGGTCTCTCCATTATAAAGCTTGAGCTGGGAAATTGATATGTTTTGATAATCTTCGTGCCAAAGGAAACTAAAGCTGATACCTTCTTTGCCTACTTCGATATTATCAAACAAAACGACCGAATCGGTATAGAATGCATCTTTATAAAGAATATTCATTCCGAATCCGTCACCGGAGAGGTCGTCGTAATATCCGATTACGGCGTACTGATACAAGGTGTTAGTTTTAAGGTTTTCGAAGCATACGGAATTTTCACCGACCGAAAGGTCTTTTGTATCGACTATCTCAAATCCGTCGTAGATAACTGCTTTAAGTTCTCCTGCAGAAAAGGCGATAAGCTGATCGTTATCTTTGATGTTCACATTGAATGAAAGTGCATTGGTATCAATATCAACGTCTGAAATGTTTGCGGCAAGCTGACCTTGATTTTTTACACCTGCCATAACGGTTTTATTGCCGTCAATAATAACGTCCTTTATTTCCGTACCGTCAATATACTTTATAGCATCTATGGTATATTCCACAATGCCGCTTGCATCACCAACGTTGTACTTCAAGACGATGGTTTCCATATCAGAGCCATTCTCAAACATATAGCTCGAATATTTCTTGCCATTGAGGGTAAAGGACATTATCTCAAAGTTGTCAGGATTGTCGATATGTATATTAATATAGATATCCTGATTTTGCTCTGCATAGTAAATGGCATCAGTAGAGCCGATAACATTAAGTGAGGACTTGATTTCTTCCTCGATGTTTTCATTTGGATCATTATTAGGATATGGGTTTTCCTCATCGACCGCATCGTCTCGGTCGGTATGGTCGCCCTTATAATGACCGTTGTGATTGCCGTTATCACCGCCTTTTTTCGTATCAGCGCTTAAAAACATAATTCCGCTGGAGCGATAGCTTGAACTCGTCACACTCATTGTAGCGATATTAGAATTGGTGATCGTCATTCCTTGATACACCGGAACCTGCTTTTCGCCGTTTTCTGTGCTGTTGCCACCATTATCCTTATCCTCACAACTTGTGAATGCAAATAAAGAACAAATTAAGGTGAACACTAGAAACAAAACTACAACGATTTTTCTTTTCATAACAGTTTTCTCCTTGCATTTAATCGACATAACGACGTTTGTTGGAATTATTATATCACATCCTGAATCATTTTGCAATATTTTTTGGTATTTAATAGGATACGGTATGATTTTGGTTATAAATTAATTAATGCTTCATATCACACAATTTTAACACCGGCAAAAATCAATGTTTATAATGTACGGAAAAGCTGTGTGATGTGGAACGCATATAATGGAAAAACTCAGGATTGTATCCGATCCAGAGTCTTTTTTTGACGGAGGCAGGGGGATTCAGAACCTATTTCCAAGCCTGCGGCTTGGAGGTGGGTTTATTCATTGCCCAGTGCCTCAACGAAAACCAATAGGGGACGGTGTTCCGTCCCCTATTATTCAGGGATTCGAACCTATTTCCAAGCCTACGGCTTGGAGGTGGGTTTCTTCTGTACCCTGAGCTCCATCAAAAAAGCAATAGAGGACGGCGCGTGCCGTCCTCTATTGCTTTTTGGCGG
>JAZUAC010000047.1:0-7899 GCA_045637775.1 Acutalibacteraceae bacterium
TTGAGTTTTTCTCAAAAAAATTTTAGGGTCCTAAAATAGTTATCGTTGTTTAATTTTCAAGGTCCGCTTTTGCGCTCTCCACTGGGCTTTAGCTGTCTTTTCTGACCGCCCTCCCGTGAGGCGCTCGATTATATTACCACACCACTTACCATTTGTCAACACTTTTTTTCATATTTTTTGACATTTTTTTAAAGTTTTTTGTTTTGTTTTGCAGTCGTGGAAAATGTATTTAAGGCACGGACAAACCGTGCCTTGTATGTGGGAATTTATGCATTTTTTGTTGAATTTGCTTGAGGTTTTGCCAACCACGCTCTTGCCGACGACTTTTACTTTATCAAATAATCAGCGATTACGGGGTTGTGGTCTGACGGATGAGCTATGCTTCCGTCGGCATTTTCGAAGGTTTCGGTACAAACTTTGTATTTCAAAACCTCAATATCGTTTGTGACGAATATGTGGTCGATAACCGATTTGGTTTTGCCGTAAGCGTGATACGTGGGTCCCGGTTCGGTTTCTTTTGCCACTGCAAGCGTGTCCTGCATTCCGTTGCTTGTTATATATAAATATGTATTGGACTGGTTGGAACAGTTAAAATCACCCGACAAAACGCACTGGATTTGCTCGGCTCTATATGACTCTAAAAATTTCAACAAATACGACGCTTGAATTGAACGCACGTCGTCCGAACTGGTGTCGAGGTGTGTGTTTACATACATAAACGTCTTACCCGTTGCTTTGATTTTCAATTTTGCAAACGAGAAAATTCTCGTATAATTTGAACCTTCGATTTTAGAGCCTGCCACATCGGGTGTTTCGGTAAGCCACTTTGTACCGCCTTCAATCAGTTCAAACTTTGATTTTAAATAGAATACAGCAGTTGCTTCTCCTGTACCATTGGCATTTCGACCCGTGCCAACGCACCCGTATTTATCACCAAAACACGCTTTCAGGGTCTCCATCCACTCACCTGTTGCCTCTTGAACACCAAATGTATCGGGAGAATACTTATCAATCATCAGCAGTACCAGACCTATACGCTCTTCAGTAAATTCGGCGCACCTTACATTAAAGGTCATTGCACGGAGCTGTGTAGGTTTGGTTAATTGGGTATTCGACGAACTATCCGGATTACTGCTTTCCGTACTTGATATTGAAGAACCTGTGTCACTACTATTTTCTTTATCCGTAAACGAAGTGACATCACTATCCTTACTCGAACCAACATTACTTAATTGTGAATTATTGTTTCCTGTCAGTTTGGCTCCGTTATCGCCACAGCCGGTGAATGCTAAAACACAAATAGCCAAAACAAGCGCCAACGAAAGCAACTTTTTCAAAGCAACTTCCTCCCCGAAAATTCTATGTGTTTTGATCATACCATGTTCGCAATGGGCTGTCAACTTAAAATAAAAGACAAGTGGAGTCCATTGGCACCGAAGAAAGTAATAATTACTGCTTGCAATTTTCGTTGTACTTTGTTAATATATAGTATAACTTATTTGATCTTTAGTTAGGAGTAAAATATGCCTATCAAAATACCCAACGAGCTTCCGGCCTTTAAAACACTCGAAAACGAGAATGTTTTTATGATGACCGAGGAAAGAGCCATTCATCAGGACATTCGTCCTTTGAGAATTGCTATTGTCAATATAATGCCGACCAAGATTGAGACCGAAACACAGCTTTTGCGTTTGCTTGGCAACTCACCGTTGCAGGTTGAGATTGAGCTTGTGCAGATGGCAAGCCACACATCCAAAAACACCTCGGCCGAGCATCTTTTGAAGTTCTACAAAACCTTTGAGGACATTAAAACCGAACGATTTGACGGACTTATCATTACGGGTGCACCGGTTGAGCTGATGCCTTTTGAAGAGGTCACCTATTGGGACGAGCTTTGTGAGATTATGGATTGGGCCAAGACCAATGTTTACTCAACACTTTATATTTGTTGGGGTTCGCAGGCAGGCCTTTATCACAAATACGGTATCGGCAAGCGCGAACTGCCCAAAAAGTTAAGCGGTATCTATTGGCACGAGCGTCTTGACTTCCGTCATCCTCTCACCCGCGGTTTTGACGATTTCTTCTTAGCCCCTCACTCAAGATACACCGAATCGGTTATTGAGGACATCCGCAAGAACCCCGAGTTGATGATTCTTGCCGAATCCGAAGAAGCAGGCCCTTTTATTATTGCCGACCGCGATTGCCGAAACATCTTTATATCGGGTCACGCGGAATATAGCCGCCATACCTTGATGAAAGAATACGAGCGCGACGTTAAAAAGGGCATCAACCCCGAGATTCCTTGTAACTACTTCCCTAACAACAATCCCGATAAGGAGCCTCAATTCTTATGGCGCTCCCACGCTAATATGTTGTATTACAATTGGCTTAACCACATTGTTTACCTCCACACTCCGTACGATCTGTCGGAACTGTAATAAAAATAAAGATTCCTCTCTATATTATATTTGGAATGACTACCGTATCATTCCGCGTGTAGTGAGGAATCTTTTTATTAGTTTATAACGTTGAAATGGTTGTATTGTTTATCCTTAAGCCGTCAACAAAGCGCACAGTAAACGGATTTATACCGTCTGTGGCTCCCTCGTGTACTGCTGCACCGTGGGATTTACGGTTGGGAATTTCGCTTCCGTCGGTACATTCAAAGCTGCAATCATTAAACCAAATATTTTCAAAATGGCAATCGGCACGTGCGATAAGCTTCGGTAAAGACGGGCCTCTGGAATGAACGTTGTTGAAATAAATATTTCTCACACCGGCGCATTTTGTACCGGAATTATCACTCAACACCAAACGGATAGGTGAACCGCATTGCTTATCCATAACAATGTTGCTAAAGGTTAGATTTTCAACAAGTGTTGCTTCTCTACCTTGGTCGGAAGAATTAGGCGAGGTGGGGTCGGGTTTAAGATACGGCAGACCCATATTGATACCGGTACTGCAGTCGGTGAAAACACAGTTGGAAACGGTGCAGTTGCGGATAACACCATCGTTCATCCAACCAATACGAATACCCGCCGAATAGCTTGTGAGGTTACAGTTGGTAATAACCACACGCTCGCAAACCTTGTTTTCCTTCAAGGTGACGTTGTTTGCACGGATAACAAGGCAATCATCACCACAGGTTATCGAGCAGTTGGATATGGTCACGTTGCGGCTTGAATTGATGTGGATGCCATCGTTATTGGGGTAATCAACGCAAGCGTTTATCTTGATTTTATCAAAGGTTACGTAGTCGCAATCGTGTATCCAATAAGACCAGCCTGCAGGCTGATTTACCATTGTAACATCCTCGATTTTGACATTTTTACAACCTGTAAAGAAAACGGCTCTTGGAGGTGTGGGTCGGTCAAAGTATCTTACGTATTTCCAACTTCTTTTTTCTTCCGGATCGCATTTGCGAACAAAGTGTGTTCCGTTACAATCGATAGCTCCCATACCCGTAAGGCTTACGTTTTCACATTCATCAGCGTAAATCAAACAAGCGTTGCGCCAACGTGGCAGCAACTTTGACTCAACGTGTTTTACCTCGTGTTCGGGATAATCGGCACAATCGGGCGAGCCCAAAAGCACGGCATTAGCCTCAATATGCAGGTTCACGTTGGAGTGAAGAACAACGGTGCCTATCATATATGTTCCGTTTTCAATCAGCACTCGACCTCCACCCTGCTCGGCACAGGTATCGATAGCCTTTTGCAAAGCGAAGGTATTAAGGGTTACTCCGTCGCCCACAGCACCATAATCTCTCACATCAAAAACCATAATATTACCTCCAAACTTGTCACATTTTGATTTTACACCCAATTGCAAAGTATTTCAATACGAAACTTAAATAAAAAGCACAAACTTGAAATTTTAAGTCTGTGCTTTTTGGATTTATTATTTCTTTTTAGGTTTTTGGGGTTCAGGAATATAGGTCCACTGAACGAAATGATAACTGTCAAGAATTTGGAAATATCTTGCCAAACGCTCGTACAAGGGCTCGGCTTTTTCGCCAAAATGCTCTTTAACCTTAACCCCTAGCGCAGTAATATCCTGCTCGCCGTCCAACAAAGGCCAAACAAAGCTTCCCATTTCATCAAGATGAACGAAGCTCACTTTAGGGCGTTTGAACAGCTTTTGGGCAATTCGGTTTGCCCAACCCACATTTTCTATCTCCAAGGTAACCTTGCCGTCATCCGCGGTTTTCCAATTTATATCGGGATGGCGTTTGGGTTTTCTTTCAAGATAGTTTGCAGCAATTACGATTTTCTTTTTCTTCATAATCAGTTCTTCTTTTTGTCCTTCTTAAGAACACCGAAGAAAACAAAGCTTAAGATTACAACGCCAAGCATCAAAAGACCGCCCACATTGGAGCCCCAAGCGGGAAGATTAAGCTTGCCTGAAAGGTCAATAGCATCACCAACACCGACAACAGCAAGAACTGCAAGCAACAATCCGACGATACCTTCACCTGCAATCATACCCGAGCTGAAGAGGATACCGTTATTAACAGCATTCTTTCTCTTGTCCTCATTCTTGATCTTGTCAACAACCAAACGGATGAGACCACCGATCATGATACAAGCATTGAGCTGAACAGGCAGATAAACACCAATTGCGAAAGGCAAAACAGGAATACCAACAAGCTCAACAACAACAGCAATAAACACACCGGTAAAGATAAGTCCCCAAGGCAGATTTCCATTCATGATACCTTCGATAACCATCTTCATCATACCTGCCTGAGGTGCAGGAATTTCTTTGGAGCCGTAAGTCCAAGCTTCATCAAGGAGATAAAGAGTTGCACCAATAGCCAAAGCCGAAGCGACAACGCCAATAACCTCACCGATCTGCTGCTTCTTTGGGGTTGCACCAAGCAAGAAGCCGGTCTTGAGATCCTGCGAAGTGTCACCTGCGATAGCGGCAACAATACAGATAATTGAACCGATAGCAATAGCAGCCTGCATACCGGTAGCACCTGATTCACCTGTAAGCTTCAAAATAAGGGTTGCGATAAGCAAGGTTGCAATAGCCATACCCGAAACAGGATTGTTAGAGCTACCGACAATACCAACCATACGCGAAGAAACGGTTGCAAAGAAGAAACCGAAAATAACAACAATAATAGCTCCAACCAAGGAAACAGGAATTGCAGGAACAAGCCATACAGCCAAGGTAAGAACAAGGATAGCCAAAAGGACTATCTTCATGTTCATATCTTTTTCGGTACGAAGAGTGCCCGAACCGCCAACCGAGAAGCCCTTCATGGCACCTGCGAAAGTACGGACAATCAAAGGAAGATTCTTGATAAGGCTGATGATACCGCCCGCCGCCAATGCACCTGCACCAATGTAACGAGTGTAGCTACCCCAAACACCTGAAGCACCGTCTGTGGCAAAGATTTCGGAGATAGATGCACCGTCTGCCAAGCCCGAAGAAGCATAAGCTCCGCCGAACAATACAAACATAGGAATAAGAACACACCAGTTCAAAACGCCGCCTGCGAACATATAAGAAGAAATTCTCGGTCCGCAAATATAACCAACGCTCATAACGGCAGGATAAACCTGGGTTCCAATAGCACCGGGATAAAGTCTCGGTCCCTGATAGGTGACCTCACCGGGGACTAACTTCAATCCGTCAACGATAAACTTGAAAAGTGCGGCAAAGCCCATACCCTTAAATACAGTAGAAGCCTTGGAGCCGCCTTCCTCACCCGCAAGCATAACTTCGGCACAAGCCTGTCCCTCGGGATAAGGCAGAACACCGTGCTCACGAACGATAAGTGCATTACGCAAAGGAATCATAAAGAATACGCCAAGTAAACCGCCGATAAGTGCGATGACCGTAATAGTAAGAAGACTGGGCTTGCCCATAACGCCTTCCTCTGCCCAAACGAACAACGCAGGCAAAGTGAAAATAGCACCTGCTGCCAATGACTCACCTGCCGAACCGATAGTCTGAACAATGTTAGACTCCAAAATAGAGTTCTTTTTCATGATGACGCGGATAACACCCATTGCGATAACAGCCGCAGGAATGGATGCCGAAACGGTCATACCGACACGAAGACCCAAATAGGCATTCGCGGCACCGAATACAACTGCCAACAATATACCCATAATAATGGATGTAATGGTCAACTCGGGAGTGACCTTGTCGGCGGCAATATACGGCTTAAAATTGTTTTGCTTTTCCATAATATACCCCTTTTAATATTTTTGGATAAGGTAATGCACAGATTACCTCATTGTATTCCAAATTAGGATTATACCACAAGCCACCATTTAAGTCAAGCAATAAAAATCGGCTGATTAACCTTTTGGGAATCCCAATTACTATTCAAAACCCGTAGGGGCGAACTGCGTTCGCCCGCGGGCGTTCAAAGAACGCCCCTACGGCTCAAATAATACTTAAAGGTTAAACAGCCTCTATATAAATCAGATATTCGGTTTGAATGTCGGCATAAGCTGTAATTTAAATAAATTCGCCTTATGCTTGCGGTCGATAAGTTCTTTCTTTTCAAGGTCATCGATAATTCCCTCTCGGATATAACGGTCAAGCTCTGCATATGTGAAACCGAGATTATCCTCGTCAGTCTTGCCGCAAAGTCCGTCGATGGGAACCTTGTCGACCAAAACATCAGGCAAACCTAACTCGCGACCGATAGCCTTAACCTCCTGCACTGTGAGGTTGGCCATAGGGCTGAAATCACCTGCCGCATCGCCGTAACGGGTGGAATATCCAACCCAATCCTCCGACAGATTACAGGTGTTGACCACACGACCGTTAAAGCACTGCGAAACAGCGTAAACGGTGGCCATTCTGATTCTGGGTGGCAAATTAACCTTGCCTTGTTGCGACAGTTCAAAAGGCACACTACCCGTCAAACCATCAACGGCATCTTTTATATTTATCACATAATGCTTGATACCAAGGTGGTTTACAAGCAACTCGGCCATATCAATATCATGCTGAACACCGCAGGGCATCAAAACGCCGATAACCCTGTCCTTACCCAAAGCCTCAACACACAAAGCGGCGGCAACCGAAGAATCCTTACCACCCGAAATACCTAAAACCGCATTGCAATCGGGACCATTGTTGCGGAAAAATTCTCTAATCCATTCAACACATTCATTCTTTACTTTTTTAGCATCAAAACTGTACATAAAAGAACCTCACTTCACATTTATCTGACACATTTTCATGGTGGTCAATGCCGCATTGTGGCTATCAACCGTAACACCCGCACAACAAGAAGAATCGACCGAAATTTCACTTTCCAAAAAGTTAGCCTTCAAAAGCAAAGCGTTTGAAACAACGCAAATATCGGTACAAAGACCAATAAGCTCAATCGAAAACGGCTCGTCCCCTGCCTTTTGCTTTATAATATCGGGCAGTTTTACCGAGCCGAATGTCGGCTTTTCAACCTCGGTGTAGCTCTTGTTATTTAAAGCTTTCTGAACATCTTTGTCAAGCACCCAACCGTCGGTGCCCTTTATGCAGTGTGGCACAGGCAGATTTTTACCCTCGGATGTTTCCATGTAATTTTCAAAATGCGTGTCATAAGTGACGATTATCTCACCGTCAAAGGAATTTATCTTGTCAACCACATTCGGCACAATAGCCACCGCTTCGGCTGAACCCAAAGCGCCATCAACAAAATCCTTTTGCATATCAACAACAATCAAAAATTTCTTCACCTTTACCACCCACCGCATTTTTATTATATCACATTGATATTATACCAAAATTTTAGTTAAGTTCAAGATGAATTTTAAAGTACCGGTATAAATACCGCTGCATAGCCCTAAAAAAACAAAGGAAGGCATAAATGCCTTCCCTGTAACGTCTTTGTAGGGGACGGGTTTCCCGTCCCGCGGGAGGCGAAGC